>NZ_JBIAUQ010000013.1:0-286966 GCF_042893155.1 Streptomyces sp. NPDC001668 | reverse complement strand
GCCGACTGCCTACGAGCGGCCCAGCGCAACGGCGACATCGACCCCGACGCGGACCCCGACGACCTCGCCTACCTCCTGCTGACCATCATCCGCGGGAGCGACATCGTCGGCGCATACGGCCACAGCCCCGACCGCCTGACCTCGATCGCGGAAAGCGCATTCGCACTCCTGCCCCGCCCCCGCCACCCCTGACAAGGACACGGCCGGCCCCGTCGCACAGGCATCGTCCCCGACGGCGGTCACTTCCCGCACATCGAGGCCCCCGAGGCGGTCGCGAAACGGATCGCGGCATGGGCCGAGTAGCGGATCACTCGACCCTCGCGGCTCCGGGATGGGGCGGATCTCCGCCCGGTGACCGGCGTGCAACCTTCAACCCGGTCGGTCAGAACCGTCAGATGAACGCTGCTCGTCGATGAAGGCCACTATCAGCCGTTGCGGGGGTCGAGCTCCCCGGCGAAGAATGTTGTAGCCGCCTTCAGGATCGCCACGTCCTCACGCAGCCGGCGGATCTCCTCGTTCCAGTCGTTGTGGCGCCGGGGCGCTCAGGCCGAGATTGACGGTGGAGAGGCGCCCGGGGTCACGATCGAGGAAGCCGGACGGCTCGGGCCTCAGCTCGGGATCCACCTTCTTCGGCATGACATGCATCCTTCCAGCTCAGAAAGACGCGGCCCAAGCCGACCGCACTTGACAACTCAGTACAGAACCGCCTAGGTTTCTGACTGTTCAGTACATAACCGTCCTGAGCTCACCGGACAGGCTGCGTGCACGCCTGGCGCCTCACCGTCCCGTCGCTCTACCTGTACGGGGCCATCCCGGCGCAGGGCACTTCCCGTGAACGGCTGACCCCCTCCAACCAACCACCCGGAACTCGAAGGGCTGACCGAAACCATGACGGACAAGGAAAGGCAGGAGGCCATGGCTGTGGCGACTCCTCCGTACGTGAGCGACGCACTGGCCGAGGAAACCGTCGACGCGGTGGTGATCGGCGGGGGCGCCGCGGGGCTGAACGGCGCACTGATCCTCGCCCGCTCCCGCCGCTCGGTCGTCGTGATCGACAGCGGCTCCCCGCGCAACGCACCCGCCGAGGCCGTGCACGGCCTGCTCGCCCTGGACGGCACCCCGCCGTCCGAGATCCTTCGACTGGGCCGGGAGCAGGTGCGCCAGTACGGCGGACGCGTCGTTAACGGCGAGGTGGTCTCGGCCGAGCCCGCCGCCCCGTCGGCGGACGGGGACCTGCGCTTCACCGTCACCCTGGCCGACGGCCGCCACATCACCGCCCGCCGCATCCTGATCGCCACCGGCCTCACGGACGTACTCCCCGAGGTACCCGGACTCGCCGAGCACTGGGGACACAGTGTGGTGCACTGCCCGTACTGCCACGGCTGGGAGGTGCGCGACGAGCCCATCGGCGTCCTCGCCACCGGACCGGTCTCCATCAACCACGCGTATCTGTTCCGTCAGCTGACCGAGGACCTGACCTACTTCACCCACGGCACCGACCTGGACGAGGACAGCCGCGCCCGCTTCGCCGCCCGCGGCATCCGCGTCATCGACACCCCGGTCACCGAGGTCGTCAACGACGCCGACGGTGCCCTCGCCGGGGTGCGCCTGGCCGACGGCCAGGTCGTGGCCCGTCGCGTCGTCGCCGTCGCCGCGCCGATGAAGGCCCGCACAAAGGGCCTGGAAGGTCTGGGCCTGCCGGTGCAGGACCTGCCGAAGGGCCGTGGTTTCGCCTCCGGCATGGCCGGCGCCACCGAGGTGCCGGGTGTGTGGGTGGCCGGCAACGCCACCGATCTGGTCGCCCAGGTCGGGGCCTCCGCAGCGGCCGGCGCACTGGCCGGCGCCGACATCAACAGCACACTGGCCACCGCCGACACCGACGCGGCCCTCCACGCCATCGCCGAGGCAAGCCCCGAAGCGGCCACTCGATGATCTCGAAGCCCTGAGATCCCAGCCCGTCACCCGCTCGCCCCACCTTCGCCGGCGAGGAAACCGACCTGTTCTCCCATCTGGAAGCTGATCAGTTTCCAGACGGTTCTCAGTCATGCCCGGCAAGCAAGCAGCAGGAGCGTCCCACCGAGGTCAACGCCCCCTTCTCGACCTCCTCGCCCGCCTCGACGACTCCACAGCCTCGGCTTCCCGAACGGCCGACCCACCCCCCACAAGATGAAGGACACGGCAATGTCGGAGCGCAATCCCATGGACAAGAACACGACAGCGCGACAGCGGGCCCTGGTGGTCGGCCTCGGGATCAGCGGGATCGCCTCCGCGCTGCGACTGCATCGCGCGGGCTGGGACGTGGTGGTGCTGGAGAAGGCCCCCGAGCGGCGCCGCGGCGGATACTTCATCGCCCTGTTCGGGACCGGGGTCGCCGCCGCCGAACGGCTGGGCATCGCCGATGCGGTGCCCAATCGCTTCGCTCCGGAAAGCGTGAGCTACGACGTCGACCGCACGGGCCGGCGCCGCCGCGGTCTGGGCTACGCCGATGTGTTCGGCGGGTCTCGAATGGTACTGCGGGGCGACGTCGAAGACGCGGCTTTCACCGCCCTGCCCGACGAGGTCGAGATCCGGTACTCGACCGTGCCGACCGCGCTGGACCAGTACCTCGACGGGGTGGACGTCGAGATCCGCGACCTGACGACGGAGACGACGACCGTCGAACGGTTCGACCTGGTGGTCGGGGCAGACGGACTGCGCTCGACGGTGCGCCGGCTTGCGTTCGAGCCCGAGCAGAGCCCGATCCGTCGGCTGAACTACATGATCGCCGTGTACAGACTGCCCGAGCAGATACCCGGCTACCGCCCACAGGACGGGCTGAGCATGACCGAGGCGGGCCGATCGGTATGGGTGTTCCCGTTCGCCGACCGTACGCCGTCGGTGCTGTTCTCCTACCGCACCGACGACGTGGACGCCGAGTTCACCCGGCCGGCCATCGACTCGCTGCGCGCCGCCTACGGCCCCGAGCCCACCGGCTCCACGCTCGGTTGGCTGCTCGACCAGTTCGAGAAGGCCCCGGACCACCTGTTCGACTCCGCCGAGCAGGTGCACCTCGACCACTGGCACCGCGGCCGGGTCGTGCTCGTCGGCGACGCCGCGTGGTGCCTGACCGTTTACTCCGCCATGGGGGCATCCACCGGCCTGGCCGGGGCGGACCTGCTCGGCACCATGCTGGAACGCCACCCGCACGACGTGCCACGAGCGCTGCAGGACTGGGAGGACCACCTGCGCCCGTTCATCGAACACCACCTCGGCAGCGGTGTGAGCCAGCGCAGTTTCTTCACCCCGGGCAACCGCGCCGAGTTGCTGCTTCGGTCCGTGATGATCCGCCTCGGCCGGCTGCCGATCGCCGGCCGGCTGCTCGCCAGGACGAGGGCCAAGAGTGCGCAGATGAAAGGTCTGGATATCGCCGCCGCAGCGTGAGTGGAGTTCCTCGAATACGAGCGGGAGAACGAGGTCGTCTGGGCCCGCAACTTCGTCGACGAATGCTCGGACGCAGGTTGCGGGGATGGCCGGGAGAGGCATGTACCGGAGAGCAGGCTGTTAGCCGCTGCATCGGGGTTCACCCGAGCTGCTTGTTCCACGCGTTGCAGCAGCCGCGGTCGACGAGCCTGGTCCAGTCTGCGTCGAGGGTGGCGACTACCGTGGTCTGGCTGCGGGGGCCGCATCGGCTGCACGCGATCCCGGTCTTGCGGTCGAGGCGGTGGAGCTGCAGCGGGCCCTGGGCGGGTTCAGAGCGCACGACGCGGTGGGCGAGGCGGGTCATCGGCGCCGCGGCGTGGTCGTGGAATCGCCGCCACCGAGTCTGCCGCGGACGACGAAGGAGCCGGGTCCGATGCTGGTGCGTGCGTTGTTGAGGAACGAACGCAGCCGGCCGGTGTATGCGTCGTGCAGTTCGCTGGCCATGCCTGTAAGGCGAGCAGCCACAGCACAGAGCACAGATCAGCCGCGGGCGGGCCTGGGTAGCCGCAGCGGCCGGTAGCCGTCGGTGTCCAGCTTGGCCGACTCGCCGTCGATGTCCACCGAGTGAGTTCCGTAAAAGTTGACGTCGGCGTGGTGGCTGGGCCAGATGTGCGCCACCAGCTCATCGTCGATGGGCCGGCCGGCACGACGCAGCGCGGTCACCGTCAGGCCGTAATAACTCGGTGCTTCAGGTAAGGATCGCGTTGGTGGCCGACAGTACGCCGTGTTTGCCGTCGAACGCGGCGTAGAGGCTGCCGCGGCCCAGGCCGGTGGCGGCGGGGCCGAAGCTTCGTGGTCTGGCCACGCGTCGAAGGTAAAGCCGACCCACCCTTCTTGACAACCCAGTACAGAACCGCCTAGGTTCCTTACCGTTCAGTCCATAACGGTCCTGAGCTCACCGAACAGGCTTGGTCCGGGCGTGCAGGACCGGATGCCGCGCAGGCGGCTTGGACGTTGAACTCATGACGTTCAGGGCGTCGCACGCAGCTCGGCGCAAGAGCGAGCCAGCCGATGAAGGCCGCTTCAGAACCAAATGCTTCGGAGGAGCTCATGACCGCGGTCAGTACGTACAACACCGCACCGGAAGGCACGATGTCCCGTGATTGCCGCTGACGAGACGTTCGACGGCACGTGGCCGTATCCCGCCCGCTTCAACGAGGCGGCCGGCTTCCGCCAGCACTACGTCGACGAGGGCCCCGAGCAGCCCGGTCAGACGATCGTCATGCTGCACGGCGAGCCCACGTGGGGCTACGAGTGGCGCCACCTGATCGGGCCGCTGTCACGTCACCATCGGGTGGTCGTTCCCGACCACATGGGCTTCGGCAAGAGCGAGACGCCGCAGGACCGCACGTACGACGCGAGCGAACACATCCTGAATCTCGAATCGTTGCTCGTCGACACGCTCGACCTCACGGACATCACCCTGGTGGTCCGTGACTGGGGCGGCCCCATCGGCACCGGGTTCGCGCTGCGTCACCCCGACCGGATCTCCCGGATCTTCGCGGTGAACACCGTGCTGCCCCTCTCGGACGACATGGCCCCCCTGATGAAGGGCAACGCCGACGAGAGCCGATGGTTCCAGTGGGCCCGGTCGGCGCTCTCGGACGGTTCGTTCGAGCAGATCCTCGGAAACGCGGGTCGCACCATCGCCCACCTGATGATCGACCTGCAGCATGTCGCCCGGCCTGAGATCGCCACGCCGACCTGGATCCGCGCGTACTCCAGCCCCTTCCCCACTCCGGCCGAGTGCCGCGGCGTCATCGCCTTCCCCCGGCAGGTCCTGGAGGGCCCGCAGGGCACCCCGCCCGGCCCGCCGCCCATGGAAGCCGTCGCCGCGCTGCGCGCCGTACCGGCGATGCTGGCGGTCGGGATGCGCGACACCGCACTGCTGCCCGAGTACGTGATTCCGTCGTTCAAGCTCAGCTACCCCGACGCACCCGTGGTCGAGATCCCGGGCGCCGGTCACTTCCCGACCGAGGACGCTCCCGAGACGCTGCTGGCACTGCTGGAGCTGTTCCTGCAGACGACGCCCGGCGCGCGTACCTGAACCCTCAATGCCGAACGGGCAGCTCCGCGCGCGCGAAGCCGCCCGTTCACCGTGCGGCAGGTCGTGGCTACGCAGCCGAGCCGCCGCCGGGACGACGGTGCCAGGCCACGACACTCCGTCGTCGACGGCTTTCCGTCGTCCTCCGACTACGCCTCACCCAATCAGTTTCCAGACGGCTTTCAGTCATGCCCGGCCGGCAGGCGGCAGGAGCGTAGCGCCGAGGTCAACGCCACCCTCCTCGGCTTCCTGAACTGCCGACCCACCCCCCCCACGAGATGAAGGACACAACAATGACGGAACGCAATCCCATTCTGATCACCGGCGCCGGCGGCCAGGTCGGTGGCGTGAGCAGGGTGATGGTCGACATGCTGCTCGAACAGGGCCACCCGGTGCGCGCGTTCGTGCGACGGGATGACGAACGCGCACAGTCGCTGCGCGAGGCCGGGGCCGAGGTCTTCGTCGGGGACCTGCTCAAACTCGCGGACGTGGCCGCCGCGTTGAAGGGTGTCAAGCGCATCTACTTCAGCATGAGCGCGGCGCCGTACTACGCCGATGCCCTCACCCTGATGGCCGCGGCGGCGCGAGCCCAGGGCGACATCGAGGCCTTCGTGCACCTGTCCAACTACGAGCAGTCGTACATGACACTCGAGAAGATGACCACGGCGGATGAGGAGCGGCGTTCTTGGCTCGGCGGACTGGTCACGGACTGGTCACCGCAGCAGCGGGCGCACTGGGTCTGCGAGCGGGTGCTGGACTGGTCCGGCCTCCCGACCGTCAACGTGCGTGCGACCATGTTCGCCGAGTCCCCCCACCTGACCTGGATGCTCCTGGGCTCGCTGAGCAACGGTGAACTGCGCCTGCCCTACGGCAACCAGCGGCTCGCGCCCATCGCCGTTCACGACCTGGCAGAGGTCTGCGTGAAGATACTGGTCGACCCCGCACCGCACATCTCGAAGTCCTACGCGCTCACCGGCCCGGAGCTGAAGGACATGTACGGGTTCGCCGAGGACTACGCAGCCGCGCTGGGACGCCAGGTCGTCTACATCCCTGAGGAAGTGGAGGCCTGGAGCGAGGCCTTCATTGACGAGACCGTCCTGCAGGAGGCCCTGGGCGATCCGGCTGCGGCCCGGCACGTGGCGGCGCACCTGAGGATCCAGACCAGGCTGGTCGCCGGCGGGCGGTACGACGTCCTCTCCGACCAACTGGAAACCCTGCTCGGGCGCCCACCGCGGACCGTGCGGTGGGCGCTGGAGAACAACACTCGCCTGCGCGAACTGGCGGGCGCTCCGAAGCACTGAGCGCTCCGGAGCAAAACATGACGCCACACCGGAGTCCCCAGCCTGAGGGGTGGCTCTCAGGCGTCGGGGCGGGCGAACAACGGGTGCTGTCAACGAGCGGCGAACCAGGTGACAAGTAACCCCTGACTACGCCTTCGTCAACCGCGGTTACACCTCCGCCCCGATGCCTCGGGCCGCTGGCAGCAGAGCCGGACGCCCTTCGACCTGTCCGCCCGCACGGTCCGCGTGCGCGTCCTCGTCGACCGCACGTGCGTCGAGATGTTCGTCGACGACGGCCGTTACGCGCACTCGACCGTGGTCTTCCCCGACCCGTCCGACACCGGGCCGGCCCTGCTCACCATCGACGGGCAGGCAGTGTTCCGGCCGGTGCGATGGCCGCGTCGGACGAGAGCCCCGGCGCCCGGCGCGCCGGGGCTCTCGTCGAGGAACAAGCGCGAGGGCCTCACCGGGCGCGCTCGGTTCCGCTTCGGCCGAGCTTCGGGGCCATGAGGTGGGGCGGGTCCCGCGTGAGGCAGCGGCCGCTGGGGCGTGATACGGGGGCTTCGGCTCGGCGTGACAAAATGAGGGGGGCCGTTCGTCCGTCCTTTGATGCTGCGAGGTTCTTCGTGAGCAAGCCCGTGGGCCGCGAGCCGCTGCGCCGTAACGCGCGGTCCAACCGGGCGCGCATCCTGGCCACGGCCCGTGAGGAGCTGGGGCGGAACCCCGATGTCACGCTGGAGGAGGTGGCGCGGGCGGCCGGGGTCGTCCGGCGCACCCTTTTCGGGCATTTCCCGGGGCGGGCGGCGCTGTTGGAGGCGCTCGCCGAGGAAGCCGCCGAGACGTTTCGGAACGCGATGGAGGCGGGGCCGGAGCCGGGGGAGTCGGCCGAGCGGGCGTTGGCGTGGTTCGTGCTCCGGCTGTGGCGGGTGGGCGACCGCTACCGCATGCTGGTGGCGCTCACCCGGCGGGACCTCGGCTCCGAGCGCTTCGCCGAGGTGCTCGCTCCGGCCCGGGAGGCTGTCATCGGGATCCTGAAGCGCGGGCAGCGGGACGGCGTCTTCCACTCCCATCTGTCGCCGCCCGTGCAGAGCGCAGGTCTGATGGCGTTGATCGTGGCTCTGGTGGAGTCCGTCAACACCGGCGCGCTGGAGGACGACGGGCACCGGATCGCCACGGCCACCCTCATCGCGGCCGGTGTGCCGGAGGATCGGGCGAGCGCGGTGGTCGAGGAGGTCGCGTCGGCGATGGCTACGGCTCTCCCGGCCCACGGCACCTGATTTCTCTCCGGCCGACCCGTTCGACGAGGTGTCCCGGGCGTCGTCGCGGCGGAAGGTGGACCGACCTGCCGGAGAAGTGGGCGGTGAGGCCCTGCTTTGTGGTGGTGACCGAGCGCAGTCGGAGGCCGTCGGGGATGTTCCGCGGCGCGATCGGCTCGGCGAAGACCTCAACATGAAGTCAAGCGGAGACAAAGGCGTGAGCGCGATGAACATCGGCGCTCTCGCGGCACGGTTCGGTCTCGCCACGCACGTCCTGCGGCATTGGGAGTCGATGGGTCTGCTGCATCCCGTACGGGACGCAGGCGGACGCCGCCGCTACGGCGCGGACGACCTCACCCGGCCTTGACATCATCAGAAGCCTGTTCACGACCGTCGAGCCCTCTGCCCGGCACGAGATCCTGCGTGCCGAGGCCGAAGAGCTCCGATCGAGGATCGCCGCCACCCGGATCTCATTGGAGCTCGTCGAGGGTGTCCTGAACTGCGAGCACGAGGACGTCACCCAGTGCCCGAACTGCTGGCGGCTCATCGCCGAGCAGGTCGGCTCCCGAGTGCCGGCGCACGGGCGAGCGCGAGACAGCGGACTGGCTGCCGGAATCGACACCGCCGCCCATGGAACGGCTCTCGCTGTCGGAGGCCGGACGGTCGCCGTCATCGGTACGGGCCTGCGCCGCTCATACCCTGCGCCGAATGCTCGTCTGCAACAGGAGATCGCTGAGAGAGGGCTGGTCATTTCCCAGTTGAGCGGATACAGCCTGGCCACGGTCGTGGTCGCCGCGTCTTCCTGATGCGTTCTCCCATGACGCATGAATGGGCGCGCGAGTACGCCACCAGACCGAACACGAGCGTCATCGACACGGCAGACGACGTCTTCGACGTCCTCGATTCCCTCGTCCCCACCACGGGCGAGTTGACCTGGGCATAGTCGGCGGCCTCGGGTGACAACGGTCGTCGGTGGCGGACGGGCTGCGGGTTCCCGTGATGCACCAGGGCCGACCGGCCCCGCTCGGCGTCGAAACGTGCCCTCACCGGCCCCGTGCGCATCTCCTGATGGCCCCTGCTGCCAGAGGGGTCGACCGATGTGACCGTGGGGCGCGGGTGGCTCACCGAGCATCCACCTCCGCGTACCGCACATCCTCCGGACACCTGACGGCTGTGGGTACGGCCAGGTCTCGAATCACCGAGCGGGAGCGGATTTCCCCGGCTCTGCGGCCTGGGCGTCCGGGGAACCGGCGGACTGCTCACGGCCGGCCAGCTCGAATTCCACGTCCACCACGCCCTCCACAGCACGTACCAGACGGGCGGCCACGGGGATCAGGGACGTGTCCCGGACGCGCCCGGCGAGCTTCACCACGCCGTCGTGCACCCGGACTCGGATCGCCGAGCCCGGCGGGGGGAAGAGGTAGGCCACCACCTCGCGGCGGACCTCCTCCTCGATCTCCTCGTCACCACGCAGGAACACCTTGAGCAGATCGGCCCTGCTGACGATGCCCTCCAGCATGCCCAGCTCGTTCACGACCGGCAGCCGCTTGACCCTGGAGTGCGCCATGGTCCGGGCGGCCTGGGCAAGGGTGGCGTCCGGGCGGGTGGTGAGCGCCGGGGAGGTCATCAGTTCCTCCGCGGTGACCGCGCCGGCCTTCGCCAGGTCGGACAGGCGGCGCAGCTGCGTGTAGCGGTCGGGGTCGCTGTCGCGGAACTCCTCCTTGGGCAGGAGGTCGGCCTCGGAGACGAGGCCGACCACGCGCCCCTCGCCCTCGAGCACGGGCAGGGCGCTGACTCTCCAGTCCTGCATCAGCCGCACGATCTCGGTGAAGGTGGCCTTGCGGCCGACGGCGGCGACCGTGTGGGTCATGACGTCGCTGACGATGTGCGGGGTGCCGTGCATGGTGGCTCCCTCTCGTGTCGCTCAGGCCCGTGTGAGCGGTCAGACGTGGCTGCCCGCGCCGTACGGGGCGTACAGGTCCAGCAATCGCGTACGGGCGGAGCGCAGGCGGTGGGCCAGCACACCACCGACCCACTGGGCGACGGCGTTGCCCATGGCCGGGTCCTCCTGGCACATCAGGCGAACGGCCGTGGCGTCGAACTCGTACGCCCGTACCGGGGTCGTCGCCTCGGCTCCCAAGTGCCAGACATGGGGGGTGAACAGCCAGGACCACCCGACGAGCTCGTTGTGCCGGAGCGTCTCGATGACGGCCGCGCGGCGACCGGGCACGTGCATGTCGAGCTCGACGGTGCCGGTGCGCACGATCCAGAACCGGTCGGCCCTGCCGCCTTCCTCGAACAGGCGCGCCCCTTGCGGGAAGGAGACCTCGCGGGCGACGCGCATGAGCCGGTGCCGGTGCTCGGCCGGCAGGGCGCGCAGCATGCTGGGCGTGGGGGTGGTGATCATGGCGTGCCTCCCGACGGGATGTAGGAACGGCCATGCCCAGCGTCCGTCCGACGCCGGGCGGCAGACCATGGGCCACCCGGTCCATGGGCCGGGCCACTCGGCTCCGGCAAGGGGACCTGCGGCACGCTGCGGCCACGCCGACTCGGCTGTTCCATGAGGGTGTGGTGAGTGCCGCGCTCGACACGCTGGTCGTACGGCTCCAGGAGCGCCGTCGGCAGCGTCGGCAGACCGACGACCGCACGGCCACGGCGCCTCACTGGGCCGACCGGCCGCGCCGGACCCTGGTGCACCACTGAACCGAGTGGTGCCAAGGGCGGAGGCCACCGCCAGCCTACCGGCGTCTTACCGGCGGTGAACTCACGCCCACCCTGAACTTCGCCAACCGTCTCGACCGGCTCGGTGTCCGGATGTGGATCAGGTACGTTCTGGTGCCCGGCTGGACGGACGACTCGGAGTCCGTGGAGCCGACCCCGGCACGGGATGCGGTCGAGCGGGTACGGGCGAGGTTCCGCGCGCATGGCTTGATGGCCTGCCGAACGGGTGTGAAGCGGTCGGTCAGGTGGCGAGCCGCACCGGTCAGGGCCTGCGGAGGGAAACGAGCCCCCGCGACAAGGGCTAACCGGTGTTGGCCGTGAGCCAGTGACGGTACGCCGCCACTGCCGTCGGCAGGGTCGGGAAGATCAGATCCGGACCCACGGAGTCCGCCAGGCCGTACGCCTCCAGGTCGTCCAGGAGGTCCTGCTTGACCCGGGCCAGGGCGAACACGACGCCACGGCCGGTGAGTTCACGGCGGAGTGCGTCGACCGCGTCGAGGGCGGTGATGTCGACCTCGACGTTGGCCTCGGTGTTGAGGACGAACCAGCGGACGGGGGCGGTCTGTTCGTCGACGGCGGCGAGGGCGCGGCGGTGGAAGTCGGCCGCGTTGGCGAAGAACAGTGGCGAGTCATAGCGGTAGACCAGTAGGCCGGGGATCGTGCGGGCCTGCGGGTAGTCGTCGACGTCGTGCATGCCGGCGACCCCGGGCACCACTCCCTCGACGGCGTCGTGCGGGCGCGCCACTCGGGTCAGCAGCTCGGCCACCGACAGACCGACGGCGACGAGCACGCCGTAGAGGATGTCCAGGGCGAGCACGCCGGCCAGGCAGCCGAGGGCGAGCAGGAGTTCGCGGCGGCGGAAGGACGCGAGGCGCCGGAAACCCGCGAGGTCGATCATGCGGACGGCGGCGTAGACGACGAGCGCGCCCAGTACGGCGGACGGTGTGCGGCTGAGCAGCGGACTGAGGAAGAGCAGGACCGCGAGGACCGCGGCCCCGGCGACCAGGGAGTACGCCTGGCTGCGGCCGCCCGCCGAGGAGGCGAGTGCGGTGCGGCTGGCGCTGCTGCTGACAGGGAAGCCGTGCAGGACACCGGAGCCGAGGTTGGCCGCGCCCAGTGCCAGGAACTCCTGGTTGGCGTCCAGCTCGGGGCCGTCGTCGCCCTGTCCGGTGAACGCCCGCGCGGTGAGGATGAAGTCGGTGTAGGCGACGATGAGCACCCCCAGCGCGGGCAGTACGAGTCGGGGCAGCTCGCCCGGATCCGGCCACGCGAGGGTGGGCAGGCCCGACGGGACCTCGCCGATCACCTTGACGCCGTACCGCTCGTCGAGGTCGAGGGAGACCACGGCGACCGTGGTGAGGACCACGGCAAGGAGCGGGCCGGGCACGGCACGGACGTATCGCGACACCGTGAACAGGAACGCGAGCACGGCGGCGGAGAGGGCGACGGTGGCCGTGTGCGCGCCGGCCACGTGCCGTACGAAGGACCAGAGTTGGGGGAAGAACTCCGAGCCGGTCGTCTGCACGCCGGTGAGCTTGGGCAGTTGGTCGACCATCATGATCAGAGCCACGCCCGTCAGGTACCCGATCAGGACCGGTCGGGAGAGCAGGTCCGCGAGGAAGCCGAGCCGTACGGCCCGTGCCAGCAGGCACAGCAGTCCGACCGTGACGGCGAGCGTGGCCGCCAGGGCGGCGTAGCGCGCCGGACTGCCGGCGGCCAGCGGGGCGACCACGGTGGCGGTCATCAGCGCGGTCGTGGACTCGGGACCGACGGAGAGCAGGCGCGAGGAGCCGAAGAGCGCGTACAGAGCGAGGGCGGGCAGGATCGCCCACAGCCCGGCGACCGGCGGGAGCCCTGCCACCCCCGCGTACGCCATGACCTGAGGCACCAGGTACGCGGCCACGGTGACACCGGCCAGCAGATCGCCCCTCAGCCAGGTGCGCCGGTATCCGAGGAGGGCGACGGCTCCGGGCACGAGGTCACGCCACCCAGGAGCTTTTCTGTCCGCGTCCCGCGACATGCGCCGCCCTTCTCCGTTCGATCGGTCTCAGGATCCCCCGACAGGCACCCCCTCGCGACAGATGAGCCTCGCCTGTCGCGTCGAAGGCCGAGCATGCACCCCAACGGCCCCTGAGCACAGGGCCGTTCAGCCCTGCACCCGCGGACCTTCGGCATCCGCCGGCCACCGCCGCACGAGACGGCAGTGAGGGGCGACAGACACCGAACGGACTCACCCTCCTTGAAGGGATCACCACCATGGCCGTGCACGAGCACCCTCACCGGAGCTCCGGCTTCCACCTGCCGTCCTTCCGCAGGAACCGGACCGCCTCCGCATCCGAGTCCGCCGTGTCGGCACTCAGCGCCACGCGCACCGCGCAGGCCTACGTCCTCGCGTCCCTGCGCCTGCTCACCGGGTTCGTCTTCCTGTGGGCCTTCCTCGACAAGACCTTCGGCTTCGGCTACGCGACCCGGTCCGGCAAGGGCTGGATCGACGGCGGCTCACCGACCTGGGCCGGGGACCCGTGGGCGGACTGGCTGTTCATGCTCGGTCTGCTCGGGATCGGTGTCGCGCTCATCGCCGGTGTGGCGATGCGGTTCGCGGCCGTGGCCGGCACCGCGATGATGGCGCTGATGTGGGTCGCCGAGTGGCCGCCCGCCCAGCACCTCTCCGACGGCTCACCGAGCATGTCGACGAACCCCTTCGCCGGCTACCACCTCGTCTACGCGGTCGTCCTGATCGCCCTGGCCGCCGCCTCTGCCGGCGACACCTTCGGCCTCGGCAAGTTCTGCGCCAGGCTCCCGCTGGTCCGCCACAGCCGCCGGCTGCGGTGACAGCGGGAGGCGCGGCGGGCCCCATCAAGGGCAAGCGAGGGTCCGCCGCGCCAAGGCGGGCCTGGGCCGGTCGGCCCGTGGCAGGGACCTGCGGCCCCTGCCACGGGCCTCATCCGAAGACGAAGCTCGAATTGGGAAAACCCCCGATTCAGGAGGTGGAGATCATGACCCGCACCGTCACCGTCGGTCTCGACGGCTCGAGTGAGAGCCGCGCGGCGGCCGAGTGGGCGGCCCGCGAGGCACAGTTGCTCGGACTGCCACTGAAGCTGGTGCATGTCTGGGAGCCGGTGCCGGCCCCCATGGCACAGGCGCCGCTTCTGGGCGCCGAGACCCATCAGCACTGGGCCGAGAGGATTCCCCGCGAGGCGGCCGAAGGTGTCCGTCTGCGCCACCCGGGCCTCGACGTCGCCACCGAGCAGCTGTCCGGCCATCCCGCCGACACGCTGGCGGACGCGGCGAAGGACGCCGAGCTGCTGGTGCTGGGCTCGCGCGGTCTGAGCGGGATCGGTGGATTCATGGTCGGCTCCGTCGCTCTGTCGGCCGTGGCCCACGCCGAACGGCCGGTCGTCCTGGTCCGGGCCGGTGAGCAGGCCGCCGACGAGCACGAGATGGACCCGGCCGGCATCCCGTCCGCCGCCACCCCGTTCCGGCCCGTCGTCCTCGGCCTCGACGTCGAGAGCCCGGACGAGGAGCTGATCGAGTTCGCGTTCGCGGCCGCCGCCCGCCGGAGCACCTCCCTGCGGGTGGTCCACGCCTGGAACCCGCCGCCGTACTACGCCTATGGGCTCTCCGTCGACCTGGAACTCCACGGAGAACTGGCCCGGCGCGAGGCCACCACCCTGGCGGAGGTCCTGCGGCCGTGGCACAAGAAGTTCCCGGACGTCGAGGTCACCGAGGAGTCCTCCTACGGCAGCCCCGGCAACCACCTCGTCGACGCCTCCCGTGAGGCCTCCCTGGTCGTGGTGGGCCGCCGGATCCGCCGCGCCGCGCTCGGCGCCCACATCGGCCCCGTCACCCACGCCGTCCTGCACCACTCCACCGCGCCCGTCGCTGTCGTCCCGCACAACTGACGTAGAAGATCTGAGGAGTTGAACCATGAAGGCAGCGGTCGTACGAGCCTTCGGCGAGCCCCTGGTCATCGAGGAACGCCCCGACCCCGAACCCGGCCCCGGCCAGGTCCGGGTCCGTGTCGAAGCCTCCGGGCTCTGCCACACCGACATCCACGCCGCCCGCGGCGACTGGCCCGTCAAGCCGAACCCGCCCTTCGTGCCCGGCCACGAGGGCGTGGGCCTGGTCGAAAAGCTCGGCGCGGGGGTCGCCCACCTGTCCGTCGGACAGCGGGTCGCCGTGCCCTGGCTGGGCAAGGCCTGCGGGCGGTGCGAGCACTGCCTGTCCGGCTGGGAGACGCTGTGCGAGCGGCAGATCAACACCGGCTACGGCTGCGACGGCGGCTACGCCGAGAAGATGCTGGCCTGGGCCGACTTCGCCCAGCCGGTGCCGCACGGCGTCACCGCCGTCGACGCCGCCCCGCTGACCTGCGCCGGCGTGACCACGTACAAGGCCCTGAAGGTGGCCGGCGTGCGGCCCACGCAACTCGTCGCGATCTCCGGCGTCGGCGGACTCGGGCACCTCGCGGTGCAGTACGCGAAGATCGCCGGAGCGCAGGTCGCGGCGATCGACGTCACCGACGAGAAGCTCGAACTCGCCGCCGAACTCGGCGCGGACCTGGTGATCGACGCCCGCAAGGACGACGTGGGCGAGGCCCTCAAGCGGTACGGCGGAGCCCACGCGGCGATCGCCCTGGCCGTGAACGAGGAGGCGTTCACCGCGGTCAACTCCGGGCTGCGGCGCGGTGGCAAGCTCGTCATGGTCGCTCTGCCCGCGCACGGCACGATCCAGGTCCCGATCTTCGACACGGTCCTGAACGGCACGAGCGTGATCGGTTCGATCGTGGGCACCCGGCAGGACCTCGCAGAGGTCTTTCAGCTGCACGCGGCCGGCCGCACCCGGGTCATCTCCGAGACCCGCCCGCTCGCCTCCGTGAACGAGTCCATCGAGGACGTGCTGCGCGGGCAGGTCAGGGCCAGGATCGTCTTCGATCTCGGTGCGGGGCGGTGAGCACGATGTCGAAGGATCTCCCGGTGGTCGTCGGTGTCGACGGCTCCGAGCCGAGTCTGCGGGCCGTCGACTGGGCGTCCGACGAGGCCGTCCTCCGGAGCGTGCCGCTGCGGATCGTGAACGCCTGCCTGTGGGAACGCTACGAGGGGGCCGCTCTCGCCCACGACCTCGGCAAGCCCGCCGGAGGGGTGCTGCCGCAGGACATCGTCCGGGATGCCGTCCGGCGCGCCGGCACCCGCCACCCGGACCTGAAGGTGACCTCGGAGGTCGTCTTCGAGGAGCCCGAGTACGCGCTGGTCCGCGAGAGCCGCAACGCCTGCGCACTGGTGACCGGCACCCGCGGCCGCGGCGGCATGACCGAGGCCCTGCTGGGCTCCGTGAGCCTGACCGTGGCCGGGCACGCGCACTGCCCGGTGATCGTCGTCCGGGGCAGCCACGACAACCAGGCCCGGTCCGGACGGCACGGCCGCATCGTCGTCGGGGTGGGCGAGAGGACGACCCTGGGCTTCGCCTTCGAGGAGGCGCGGCGGCGCGCGGTGCCGGTGGAAGCCGTACGGGCCTGGCGGTGCCCCGCGCACGAGAGCACCGACCACCCGCTGCTCGCCGGAGAGCCCGCCCGGCTGCACGCACAGCAGGCCGTCGAGGCCCTGGACCTGGCACTCCAGGACGCCCCCGCCGATGTCGAACTGCGCCGGCGCACCGTCGAGGGTCCCGCCCGGACCGTGCTGGTGGAGGCCTCGCACCACGCCGACCTCCTGATCCTCGGGGCCAGGCGCCATCCACGCCAGTTCGGGCTCCAACTGGGCCGGGTGGCCCATGGGGTACTGCACCACTCCGCCTGCCCGGTCGCGATCGTGCCCGAACAGGCCTGAGCGCGGCGGCCCGCTGCTCGGAGACGCGCTGCCAACGCCACCGTCCCGATCACCCGTACCGATGACTTCCGGAGCCACTCATGCCCAAGGCCGAGCCCCTGAAGCCGCGATCTGGGACTGGGCGGGTACGGAGAACGGCGGCGAACCGGACGTGGTGCTCGCCTGCGCCGGCGACGTGCCCACCCAGGAGGTGCTGGCCGCCGCGCAGTTGCTGCGTCGCCACCTGCCGCAGCTCGCCGTCCGTGTGGTCAACGTCGTCGACATGACCAGGCTGCTGCCGCGTTAGGAACACCCGCACGGGATGAGCGACTTCGAGTACGACGGGCTGTTCACCACCGACAAGCCGGTCATCTTCGCCTACCACGGCTACCCCTGGCTCATCCACCGCCTCGCGTACCGCCGCACCGGTCACGCCAACCTGCACGTACGCGGCTACAAGGAGTCCGGCACCACGACCACACCCTTCGACATGGTCGTCCGCAACGACCTCGACCGCTACCGCCTCGTCATGGACGTCATCGACCGCGTCCCCGGACTCGCCGTCCGCGCCGCCGCCGTACGACAGGAGATGGCCGACGCCCGCACCCGGCACCACGCCTGGATCCGCGAACACGGCACCGACCTGCCCGAGGTCGCCGACTGGACCTGGAGCGCCTGAAAGCCGCTTCCCGCAAAGGAGTTCACCGCCATGACCGTACGGGTCGGCATCAACGGCTTCGGTCGCATCGGCCGCTCCTGTCTCCGCGCGGCACTCGACCGCGCCGAAGCGGGCACCCAGGACGTCGAGGTGGTCGCCATCAACGACATCACCTCGCCCGCCACCCTGGCCCACCTCCTGGAGTACGACTCCACGTTCGGACACATCGGACGCGAGGTCCTCCACGACGACAGCTCGATCACCGTCGACGGCAGGCGCATCGCCGTCAGCGCCGAACGCGATCCGGCCGCCCTGCACCTGAAGGCCGGCGCTCACACCGTGCTGCTGTCCGCGCCCGGCAAGAACGCGGACGCCACCATCGTGATGGGCGTCAACGACACGACGTACGACCGCAGCCAGGACCGGATCGTTCGGCCGCCTCCTGCACCACCAACTGCGTCGCCCCGATGGTGAAGGTGCTGCACGAGGTCTTCGGCATCGACCGCGGCATGATGACCACCATCCACGGCTACACCAACGACCAGGCCCTGATCGACGGCCCGCACAAGGACCTGCGCCGGGCCCGCTCGGCGGCGCTGAGCATCATCCCGACCAGTACGGGCGCCGCGCGCGCCGTCGGGCTCGTGCTGCCGGAGCTGGCCGGGGCGCTGGACGGGATCGCGGTCCGTGTTCCGGTCGAGGACGGTTCCCTCACCGACCTCGCCGATCTTCGACCCGGCTCTCACCCAGGCCAACGGCACGCTCGTCAAGGTCTTCGGCTGGTACGACAACGAGTGGGGCTACACCAACCGGCTGCTCGATCTCACGGCCCTCGTCGCCGACGACTGACACGTCCTGGAGGGGACGACCAGCGGAAACGTTGGGCCGACCGGCCCCCCGGAGCACCCCGGACAGCCCATGGGAACCGGCCACGATCCGCTGGATGCTCGAAGTGCCGAGAGGCTTGGAGGAGATCCCCCATGACGGACGACGTGCTCAACCGGTCCCCGGTCCACGCCCTGCTCGCGGACGGCACCACCGTGTGCATCCGCCCCGTGGTGCCCGGAGACCACGATCAGCTGGAAGGGCTCTACGAGGAGATGTCCCCGGAGAACCTGCGGCTCAGGTTCTTCGCGGCGAGCCGACACTCGGCCGCGCTGGCCGCCGACCGCGCCTGTGCCCCGGCCCGCTCCGGCTACCGCGCCCTGCTGGCGGAGACCCAGGGCCGGGTGATCGGCCTCGCCGAGTACGACACGGGCGACGACAAGGACGCCGCGGAGATCTCCATCGCCGTGGCCGACGGGCTGCACCACCGGGGTGTGGGCACCCTGCTCGTCGAGCACCTGGTCTCCGCGGCCCGCGCGGACGGCATCACCACCTTCACCGCGGACGCGCTCAGCGAGAACCACGAGGTGCTCCGGCTCTTCGCCGACCTCGGTCTGCGCACCGCCCGGCACTTCGAGGGCCCGGAGGTGCGCTGCACGGTCGCGCTCGACGAGGACGACGCCTATCTGTCGGCCGTGGAGTCCCGCGGCCGCTCCGCCGACGTGGCCAGTCTCCAGCCCGTGCTGCGGCCGAAGGCCGTCGCGGTCGTCGGCGCCGGACGCACACCCGGGTCGGTCGGCCGGGCGATCCTCCACCATCTGCACACCGGTGGCTACGCCGGCCGTCTGTTCGCGGTGAACCCCGCGGCGCACTCGATCCTGGGGGTGCCGTGTCACCCGGCGATCAGCTCCCTTCCCAGGACTCCCGACCTCGCGGTGCTCGCCGTACCCGCCGCCGCGATCCCGGCGACCGCCGAGGAATGCGGCAAGGCGGGCGTACGAGCCCTCCTGGTCGTCACCGCGGGGCTGGACGCCGACCAGGCCCGGGCCCTGCTGTCCGCCTGCCGTACCCACGGCATGCGTCTCGTCGGGCCGAACTGCCTGGGTATCTCCAACACCGACCCCGGACTGGGCCTGGACGCCACGTTCGCGGCGGATCACCCGCGCCCCGGCACGGCGGGAGTCGCCGTGCAGTCCGGTGGTGTCGGCATCGCCCTGCTGGACGGGCTGTCCCGGCTCGGTATCGGCGTCTCCTCGTTCGTCTCCCTCGGCGACAAGTACGACGTCAGCGGCAACGACATGCTCCAGTGGTGGGAGAGCGACGGCCGCACCGACCTCGCTCTTCTGCACCTGGAGTCCTTCGGCAATCCGCGTGCCTTCTCCCGTACCGCCCGCCGGGTGACCCGCCGGATGCCGGTGCTCACCGTCGACGCCGGCCGCACGGACGCCGGACGCCGTGCCGCCGCCTCGCACAGCGCGGCCGCCGCGACGCACACCATGACCCGCCAGGCCCTGTTCACGCAGGCCGGGATCACGGCGACCCGGTCGGTCGGTGAACTCCTGGAAACCGCCGCCCTGTTGCACTCCCAGCCGCTGCCGGAGGGCTCTCGGGTCGCCGTCGTCACCAATGCCGGCGGCGCCGGAGTCCTGGCGGCGGACGCCTGCGCGGAGGCCGGGCTCGCCCTGCCGCCGTTCACCCCCGCAGTGATCGACGGGCTCCTCGCCGTACTCCCCGACGGCGCCTCGATCGGCAACCCGGTCGACGCCACCGCCGCGGTGACGGAGGAACAGCTCGGCGACTGCGTGGACCGGCTCATGGCAAGCGCGGGCATCGACGCCGTACTGGTGGCCCTGGTCCCCACCGCGGTCGCCGAGGCGACCGGCGACGACCTGGTACGGGCACTCACCCGAGCACCCGGACACCGGGCCCGGCCGGTCGCCGTCGTACGCCTGGGACAGGCCCTGCCGGTCGAGCTGCTGCCCGCAGCGGACGGCGCCACCATCCCCTCCTACGCCGAACCGCACGCTGCTGCCCGCGCATTGGCCCACGCCGCCCGTCGCGCTGCCTGGCTCGCCCGTCCTGCGGGCACCGTGCCCGAGCTCCCGGGCGTCGACACCCGGCGCGCGCACACCATCGTCGATGACCATCTGCGGGCGCATCCGGACGGCGGCCGGCTCGACCCGCGCACCTGCGCCGCACTCCTGTCCTGCTACGGCATCCCCCAGATTCCCTGGGGCTGGGCGGAGACCGAGGAGGACGCCGTCCTCGCGGCCGACCGGCTGCGCGGCTTCGACGGCCGGGTGGTCATGAAGGCCCATTGGCCGGGGCTCGTGCACAAGACGCAGCAGCACGCGGTCCACCTCGACCTGCGGGGTGACTCCCAAGTTCGGTCCGCGTTCCGCGACTTGGAGACGCGGTTCGCCGGGCTGATGACCGGGGTGGTCGTACAGCCGCTCGCCGCCCGCGGCACCGAACTGTTCGCGGGTGTCGTCCAGGACGAGGTCTTCGGGCCACTGGTCCTGTTCGGCCTCGGCGGTACGGCCACCGAAGTGCTCGCGGACCACGCGGCCCGGCTCGCCCCGCTCACCGACCACGACGTGCACGACCTGATCACGTCCCCGCGCTGCGCCCCCCTGCTGTTCGGCGGGCACGGCAGCGCCCCTGTCGACCTCGAAGCCCTGGAACACCTGCTGCTGCGGCTGTCCCGGATGGCCGCAGATCTGCCGCAGCTCGCGGAGGCCGACTTCAACCCGGTCCTCGCGGCTGCGGGTCAGGTCACCGTGCTCGACGCACGTGTCCGCCTGCTGCCGCGCCGGCCCCACGACCCCTATCTGCGCCGACTTCGCTGAGGAGGACCAGCCATGAAGCACGACAAGGTCGGCTCCGTGATGACGAGTGACGTCGTCCGGGCCACGTACGGGACCCCGTTCAAGGAGGTGGCGCGGCTGCTCGCCGACCACCACATCAGCGGACTTCCGGTCGTCGACGAGGACGACAAGGTGATCGGCGTCATCTCCGAAACGGACCTCGTGGTGCGCCAGGCGGCCACCCCTGATCCCTTCGGCCCCCCGCGCCGTCGGTGGCTCCCGGCGCTGACGCGCAGTGCCCGGCAGCAGGCCGGGAAGGCCGAGGCGCGTACGGCCGGCCGGCTGATGACCGAGCCGCCGGTCACCGTGCACGCCGACGACAGCATCGTCGAGGCCGCCCGGACGATGGCCCAGCGGCGCGTGGAGCGGCTGCCCGTCCTCGACGAGGAACACCGGCTCGTCGGCATCGTCACCCGCCGCGACCTGCTCCAGGTCTTCCTGCGGCCGGACCCGGAGATCCGCGAACAGGTCGTCCAGGAGGTACTGGTTCGCGCCTTGTGGGTGCCGCCCCGCAGCATCGACGTCTCCGTGACGGAAGGGGTCGTCACCCTCACCGGCCAGATGGAGCGCAAGAGCGAGACGGAGATCGCCGTCTCCATGACCCGACAGATCGACGGCGTGGTCGCCGTGGTCGACAACCTCACCTGGCTCCTGGACGACGGACGGCTCCGGCCCGACGAGCAGGCACTGCACGGTGTGGCCGACGACTGGCTGCGCAAGCTGTGAGAGGAGGCGGACCACCATGACCGGCAAGACAGGCAAGACAGGCAAGGTACTGGTGACCTACGGAACGACGAACGGCTCGACCGCACAGATAGCCGAAGCCGTCGCCGAGGTCCTGCGCAAGGACGGTCTGACAGTGGAGGCACTGCCCGCCCGCTCCGTGACGAGCGTGTCCCCGTACGACGCCGTCGTGGTCGGCGGCGGTCTGTACGCCGGACGCTGGCACAAGGACGCCCGCCGCTTCGTCCGTCGGCACCGCCGAGGTCTCGCCGAACGCCCGCTCTGGCTCTTCAGCAGCGGGCCGCTCGACGCCTCGGCCGCCGAGCGGGACATCCCGCCCGTGCCCGGCGTGCGGAAGGCCATGACGGAGCTGGACGCGAACGGACACGTCACCTTCGGCGGCTGCCTCGAGGAAGGTGCGAAGGGATGGGTGGCCGGGATGATCCTGCGCTCCGGAAAGGGCGGGGACTTCCGGGACTTCACCCAGATCGAGACCTGGGCAGGGGGCATAGCAGGCGAGTTGACGGCACGTGAGACGTGAGGAGGGCGAACCGGCCTATGCGGGCACGACGGCGACCGGGCACAGGGACTCTCGCAGGAGCACCCGCGTGACCGCTCCTGGTGTGCCGCCGGGCCGCCGGCCCACGACCATCAGCCCAGCGCTCGCGGACCGTTGGAGCAGGGCCTGTGCCGGAGGCAGCAGCCGGACGTCTTCCAGTACGGGCACCTGCGGGTACTTCTTCCGCCACGGCCGCAGTACGTCGGCCAGCAGTTGCACCTCGTGGTCCTCCCCGGCCCCGCGGTCCTCCTCCGGTACGCCGAAGGGCAGTTCGGCCGAGCAGGAGGGGAATCGCCAGGCGTGCACCGCCCGCAGCCGTACGCCCCGCACCCGGGCGGCGTCGAAGGCGAAGTCGACGGCCGCCTCAGCGGGTTCGCGGGCGTTCACGGCGAGCACGACCTCGGCGCCGGGACGCTCGGGAAAGGGAGCGGTCGGTACGAAGACGACAGGACATGCGAAGTCCCCCAGGCCGGCATCCGGGGTGCCGGCCACGAGAAGCTTCGCCTCCGGCTCCGCCCATCGGACCACTGCCCCGGCACGTTCCGGGCGGTCGGTGCGGGCAACGATGACGTGCTCCATGAGGTTGGCCCTTTCTCGAGTGGACGACGGACAGTGCCTTCAGGTGGTCCTGTGCCCCCACTGCGGACCCGCGAGGTCCCACTCCCTGCCCCACGCTTCGATGCGCCGCAGGTCCAGCCGCCATCGTGTGACAGCTCCCAGGGCGCAAACGGGGCCGGCGAAGGCGAGCCCGGCGAGGGCACCCAGGACACCTGCCTCGACCGTGGCCTCCGTGGGGCTCGGGGGTCGGGTGACCAGGCGGCTCTGGTCGTCCTGCCAGAGCACCACATGGCTTCCGGCCCGCAGGCCGGTGTCGACGAGGGTGCGGTCGGTGCGGACGGAGCCGTCGCGTGCCGTCCAGCGGACGCCGGCCAGGGCATGGTCGCTCGACGAGCGGAGCGATGAGGCGCGCTCGGACGCATCGGTGAGGAGGACGGCTCGGACGGAGTGCCGCTCGGCACGCTGCTGTGCGAGCGTCTCGTAGGTGGCGTGCGCGGTCACCAGGCCGGCGGCCGTGCCGCCCACCGCGACGACCGCCCACACGGCCAGTACGAGCCAGGCCTCGACGATGTCGTCGTGGCGTCGCAGCGGATTGCTCCGCCAGCGCCAGAACCGCTTCTGCTGCGCGGGCTTGTCGCCGTCCATGCCTCCGCACCTCCTCCAGTCGTCACTCCTTCGAAGGTGGCAGTCCTGGGCGGACGGTCACATGGGCCGAGAAGTCGGCATTCCAGGGCCGCTCGGGACCGGTTCCTGGCCGGGAACAGGGCCGTTCGGCCCGGGAGGCGGCAGGTGGGTGCCCAGCTCGAACACCCCGCCAAGGCCGGCGGCGCGGAGAACCCGCAGGAAACCGCCGTTCTCGGTGACGAGCCGGAGCCTGCCCTGCCGCGCACACGCGCAGTCCTCTGCTCGTCGTACGCGGCGACCGACCGGACGCCGACCGCCGTGACGTACTGCTCGGAGCGGTCACCCACGCCCTCCTGCACCGCTCGCACTGCCCTGTGCTCGTCGTCCCCACCCGGTGAACGCCCCTTCCCCCCCGTTCAAACGGGCCGCCCGAGCGTGGTTCAGACCTCGCCCGGGCGGCCGTCCGCGGTGAGCAGGACGCCGGCGACCAGGTCCGGGTGGATGCGAATCGCCTGGTCCATGGTCCCTTCCGTCCACGGGCGCACCATCCCCTGATACCGGGCCAGCTCACCGGGGTCGGTCACCAGGCGGGCGTATCCCGTCACCACCACGCTCCAGCCCAGATGGGTGTCCGGGGCGATGTCGTCGGCCTCGTAGGCGACGACGACGCCGGGGCCGTCGTTCTGCCGGGCGTGCGAGGTCAGGGCCGCGGCCTCGTGGGTGCGGATGACGATGTCACCGCCGTCCAGGACGTGGTTGACCGGGCGGACGGTCGGCAGGGCGTGCTGGGTGAAGACGATCCGCCCCAGAGAAACGCTGCCCAGCAGGCGAAGCGCCTCGACACTGTCGAGTTCGACGCGGCGGCGTGGTTCCACCGTGGTCGGCCGGTGATTGTTGTCCTGGTCCATGACGGGCTTCCGTTGGCGTGCGTTCGAGGGTGTGCTGCTCACTGCTGGGTCGGGATACGGCCGGAGCGACACCGCGGGGGATCGGGCCGCTCCTTGAGTTCACTGTCCCCCGGACCGCGACCCCTTCGTAGGGCCGATGGGCCCTGGTATCGGCCCCGGCGGCCTCATCGGCTGTCACTGGCCTCGCTCGCGGGCAGAGCGGCCCGACCTGCTTCCAGCCGGGCCACCGGGACCCGGAACGGCGAGCAGGAGACGTAGTCCAGGCCTGCGGCGTGGAAGAAGTGGACGGACTCGGGGTCGCCGCCGTGTTCGCCGCAGACGCCGATCTTCAGGTCGGGGCGCGTGGCCCGGCCTTCGTCGACGGCGATCCGGACCAGGCGGCCCACACCGTCACGGTCGATGGTCTCGAAGGGCGAGGCAGGGAAGACGCCCTTGTCGAGGTAGGCGGAGAAGAAGGCCGCCTCGACGTCGTCGCGGGAGAAGCCCCAGGTGGTCTGGGTCAGGTCGTTCGTACCGAAGGAGAAGAACTCCGCCTCCTCGGCGATCCGGCCGGCGGTGAGCGCGGCGCGGGGCAGTTCGATCATCGTGCCGACCGGGCACCGCACGGGGACGCCGGACTCCTCGGAGACCTCTGCGAGCACCCGCTCCACCTCCGCGCGCTCGATGCGCAGTTCCTCCACAGCGCCGACGAGCGGCACCATGATCTCGGCGCGTGGTGCGCCACCGGCCCGCGTACGGGTCACGACGGCCTCGGCGACGGCTCGTACCTGCATGGCGACCAGACCCGGAACCACCAGTCCCAGGCGCACGCCCCGCAGGCCCAGCATCGGGTTCTCCTCGTGCATGCGGTTCACCGCGTCGAGCAACTCCACCTCGTGCGTCTCCGGTTGCCGGCCGCGGGCCTCCGCGGTGGCGATGCGTACGGCGAGTTCGGTGCGGTCGGGCAGGAACTCGTGCAGCGGCGGGTCCAGCAGCCGGATGGTGACGGGCAGGCCGTCCATCGCCTCCAGGATGCCGACGAAGTCCTGTCGCTGCAGCGGCAGAAGAGCCGCCAGCGCCCGCTCGCGCTCGGCGTCGTTCCGGGCCAGGATCATGTCCTCGACCAGCTTGCGGCGCTCGCCGAGGAACATGTGCTCGGTGCGGCACAGCCCGATGCCCTGCGCCCCGAACCGGCGGGCGCGCCGCGCGTCCTCGGGGGTGTCGGCATTGGCCCGCACCTCCAACCGCCTTACGGAGTCGGCCTGTTCGAGGGCGGCGGCCACCGCGGCCACGACGCCTTCGGACTGCTCGCCGGTCTCCAGGTACCGCATCGCCTCGGAGGCGACGAGCGGAACCGCGCCCGCGTACACGGTTCCGGCGGAACCGTCCACGGAGATGACCGTGCCTTCCTCGACGACGACCCCGGCGCGGGTGGTGCAGCGCCGGGCCGCGGTGTCCACGGTGAGTTCCTCGGCCCCGCACACACAGACCTTGCCCATACCGCGGGCCACGACGGCCGCGTGGCTCGTCTTTCCGCCCCGGCTGGTCAGCACGGCTTCGGCGGCGACCATGCCGGGGAGGTCGTCGGGGGTGGTCTCCTGGCGGACGAGCACCACTTTCTGGCCGGTGGCGGCCCGCCGTACGGCCTCGGCGGAGTCGAACACGGCCGCGCCGACCGCCGCACCCGGGGAGGCAGGGAGGCCGTGGGCGAGTGCCTCGCCGGTGGCGCCGGTGTCGAAGCGGGGGAACATCAGCCGGGCCAGACCGTCCCCGCTCACCCGGGCCAGCGCCTCCTGCGGAGTGATCTGGCCTTCCTCCACCAGTTCGGCGGCTATGGCGAACGCGGCTTCGGCGGTGCGCTTGCCGACCCGGGTCTGCAGCATCCACAGCGTGCCGCGTTCGATGGTGAACTCGATGTCGCACAGGTCGCGGTAGTGCCGTTCCAGGCGCTCCATGTGGTCGCGCAGCCGCCGGTAGGAGTCCGGGTCCAGCCGCTCCAGGTCCGTCAACGGCACGGTGTTGCGGATACCGGCGACGACGTCCTCGCCCTGGGCGTTGGCCAGGTAGTCGCCGTACAGGCCGGGCCGCCCGGTGGCCGGGTCACGGGTGAAGGCGACGCCGCTGCCGGAGTCGGCGCCGAGGTTGCCGTACACCATGCGCTGCACGGTGACCGCCGTGCCCAGATCGTCGGGGATGTGCTCGCGCCGGCGGTAGAGGCGGGCGCGCTCGCCGTTCCAGGACCGGAACACCGCGAGGATCGCGAGCCGCAGTTGTTCGGCGGGCGACTGGGGGAACGCATGGCCCGTCTGGTCGAGGATCAGCCGCTTGTACGTCTCCACCAGGCCGGCCAGGTCGTGGGCGTCGAGATGCAGGTCGTCGGGGGCCTCGCGGGCCTCCTTGAGCAGGGTCATGGCCTCGTCGAACACGGCTGCGTCGACGCCCAGGACCGTACTGCCGAACATCTGAACGAGTCGGCGGTAGGAGTCCCAGGCGAAGCGATCACTGCCGGACGTCTTGGCGAGGCCCAGGACGGAATCGTCGTTCAGGCCGATGTCCAGGACGGTCTCCATCATGCCGGGCATGGAGAACCGCGCCCCGGACCGGACCGACACCAGCAGCGGATCGTCCCGCTGGCCCAGGCGGCGCCCCGCGGAGTCCTCCAGCGCGGTCAGGTGCCGGGAGATTTCGGCCGACATGCCCTCCGGCTCGGCGCCGGTCGCGAGGAAGGCCCGGCAGGCGTCGGTGGTCACGGTGAAGCCCGGCGGGACCGGCAGGCCCAGGCGGGTCATCTCGGCCAGGTTGGCGCCCTTGCCGCCCAGCAGGTCCGCCATGTCCCTGCGGCCCTCTCGGAAGTCGTACACGTAATGGACCATGACGCTGCACTCCTCGGGGCGACGGGCTCGGTTCCGCACTTCGGTCACGACACAGCCCCAGCGTCGAACGGCGCCGGCGTGCCCGGCAGGTGCTGTCCGTCCCCTTCGCAGGGCCGAACGGCCCTGTGCGTCGGTGGGGTGAAGGCAGGCGCCCGTCAAGCGTCGGTTCACGGGGGAGGCGGCCGCCGGGCCCGCTGCCGCCGGGGCCGAACCCATGTCGTCACCCGCCGTCGGCCGGTAGCGTGGCCCGTAACTGAAGCGGCTGGTGTCAGCCTGCCCGAGGGATCGGAGGAGGCGCTGGTGGCAAGCCCCGAAGAGCCTCAGGCGGCCCGCGTACGACTGCCGCATCTGCAGCTGGACGAACTGCTTGAGGAACTGCAGGCGCGGCTGGACGCCGCCCGTGGCACCCGGGACCGGGTGCACAGCCTGTTGGAAGCGGTGCTCTCGGTCGGCCGGGAGCTGGATCTGGAACAGGCGCTGTACGGCATCGTCGAAGCCGCGGCGGCGCTGGTCGACGCCGAGTACGCGGCGCTCGGCGTGATCGGTCCGGACGGCAGGCGGCTGTCCGCCTTCCACACGATCGGGGTCACCGAGGAACAGATCACCCGGATCGGCCCCTTCCCCGAGGGCCACGGCATCCTCGGCGAGCTGATCAGCCATCCCGAGCCGCTGCGGCTGACGAAGATCTCCGAGCACCCGGCCTCGTACGGCTTCCCGCCCAACCACCCGCCGATGAACACCTTCCTCGGCGTCCCCATCCGGGTGCGCGACCAGATCTTCGGCAACCTGTACCTCACCGAGAAACGTGGAGGGGCGCAGTTCGACCAGGAGGACGAATCGGTCCTGTCGACCCTGGCCGTGGCCGCGGGCGTCGCCATCGACAACGCCCGCCTCTACGAGCAGTCCCGGCTCCGGGAACGCTGGCTGCGGGCGAACGCCGAGATCACGCACAGCCTGATGTCCGGCGGAGGGCGCACCGAGGTGCTCGGCCAGATCGCCGAGCGGGCCGCCGAGATCACCGGATCGGCACTGTCCGCGGTCGCGCTGCCCATGGAGGACACCGGGTCACTCGCCGTGGAGATCGCCGTCGGGATGGACGCCAAGGCGCACCAGGGGCTCGTGCTGCGCCTGGACAGGACCTTGATGGGGCTGGCCTTCTCGAGCGCCGCCCCGGCGGTCAGCGCGGACGTCTCCCACGACGATCGGATCTCTCCGGAGCCCCCTCGCTTCCAGGGCCTCGGTCCCGCCGTGGCCGTGCCCATCGGCACGAGCGAAGAAGGAGTCCGAGGCGTGCTCCTGCTGGCGCGCGGTTCCGGCAGACCGGAGTTCTCCCCGACAGAGACCGAAACCCTCCAGGCCTTCGCCGCGCAGGCCGCCGTCGCGATGGAACTCGCGGAACGACGTCAGGACGCGGAGGAGGTCGCGGTTCTCAAGGACCGCGACCGGATCGCCCGGGACCTGCACGACCTGGCCATCCAGCGGCTGTTCGCCACCGGCATGACCCTGCAGAGCGCGGGCCGGTTCATCGAACACCCCGAGGCGTCCGAGCGCGTCGTGCGAGCGGTGGACGACCTCGACGAGACCATCAAGATCATCAGATCGACCATCTTCGGCCTGCGCTCACGCGAGGGCACCGACGGGACCGGTCTCCGGGCTCGTGTGGTGCGGATCGCGGGCGAGGCGGCTCCGGTCCTGGGCTTCGCACCCAGCGTGCGACTGGAGGGGCTGGTCGACACCGACGTACCGCGGGAGATCGCCGAGCACGTGGTGGCCGTGCTCTCCGAGGCACTGACCAACATCGCCCGGCACGCCCACGCCGGGCGCGCCGACGTCGCCCTCACGGCCGACTCCCGCCAGGTCCGCCTCACCGTCACGGACAACGGCACCGGCATCTCTCCCGACGGGCGCCGCAGCGGGCTGCTCAATATGGCGGAACGTGCCGAACAGCTGGGCGGGACGATGGAGTTGAGCAGGCCGGCCGACGGCGGCACCAGGTTGGTGTGGTGGGTGCCGAATCCGAACGGGGCGTAGCTCTGCATGGTGGGGGTGGGGGTGGGGGCGGAGACGTGCCGCTGCCGGCCGTCGTGCGCGCACCGCTGGCCCGGCCCGGCGAGCCTCAAAGGGCCTCCTGCGAAGGCGATTCGGGCCGCGACCCGAGGATTCCGTCACCTTGATCGGATCACTCGGCGGCCGCCGTCGAGCCTGCGGCCGCCGATGCCCGGGGGCCGCTCTAACCACCTGAACCCCCGGCATGGGCCGAACGTCCCAGGCAGAGGGCCCACCCGCCCCTCATGCGGCCCACCAACGAGTGGGACCGTGAGAGGAGAGCCCTGGCTGTCCGGCGAGGCAGCCTGACGGAAGGCGGTGACGACGATGACACTCCCCCTGGTCGTGGGCGTCGACGGATCCGATGCGAGTCTGCTGGCCGTCGACTGGGCGGTGGACGAAGCCGCCCGCCGCGACGTGCCTCTGCTACTGGTGTACGCCTCCCTCTGGGAGCGATACGAGGGGGCTCTGCCGTCGACCGGACAGGAACCCCCCACGGAGCAAGTGCTGGCCGAGCACATCGTCGCCTCGGCGGCCGAACGTGCCGAACGGCGCGACGCGGGTGTGAAGGTGTCCACCGACATCGTCCCCGCCGAAGCGGCTGACGCCCTCCTGCGTGCGGGCAGCAACGCCCTCGCGCTGGTGACCGGCGCACGCGGCCGCGGTGAGCTGCAGGGACTGCTGCTCGGTTCGGTCGGCCTTGCCGTGGCGGCCCGGGCGCACTGCCCGGTGATCGTGGTCCGGGGCGACAAGGCGGGCCTGGCAGGCACGCACGAGCGGATCCTGCTCGGTGCGGGAGATCCGGCCGCCGGTGGTGAGGCCGTGCGCTTCGCCTTCCAGGAGGCCGCGGCGCGTGGGTGCACTCTCGATGCCGTGCGCGCCTGGCGCTGCCCCGCGCACGAGGGCGCCGACCACCCCGCCCTCGCCGAGGAACCCACGCATCGGCACGAGGAGCAGGCCTCGGCCCAGCTCGACGAACTACTGCGCGATGCCGTGGCCGAACATCCGGACGTCCGTCTGCGCCGCACCACCGTCGAAGGCCCCGCACGCAGGATCCTCGTGGACCGCTCCGCCGCCGCCGACCTCGTGATCATCGGGGCGCGCCGCAGGCAGGGCCACTTCGGTCTCCAGCTCGGCCGGGTGAGCCACGTCCTGCTGCACCACGCGCACTGCCCGGTGGCGGTCGTCCCACAGCTGATGTGACCGTTGTCCTTGCCCCCTCGGGAGAGGAACAGCAATGACCGTCCGGCCCCACGAGGTGATCGCAGCCGTGCCGCGGAACGTCACCGCCCGCGTGCCCGCAGCCGCATGTGGGTTCGCCCTCGTCGTACACGACCTCGCGGAGCTGCCCTTCGCTGTGCACCCTGGGCAACGGATACCTCGCCACCCGTGGAGCACTTCCGGAGTGCGCGGCGGACGACGTGCACTACCTGGGCACGACGTCCTGATGCTCGGCCACCTCTTCTCACCGGCCGAACTCCAGTCTCTCTTCGGGCGGCTGGGCTACCGGTTGGACGAGGAGACATGGCGTCGCACGGTCGACCACTACCTGGCCCGCACCAGCCACGGCTCCACCCTCAGCGGCCTGGTGCACGGCTGGGTGCTGGCCCGGGCGCGGCGCGCGGAGGCCTGGACGTACTGCCAGGAGGCCTTGCGCGGGGACATCGCAGACCTCCAGGGAGGCACCACCGGAGACCGGCCTGGAGACCCGCGCGGGCGCCCTGTGGCTCGACCCGGTGCCGCTGCCCGAACTGTCGTCGTACGGGTTCTCCCTCCGGTACCAGGGGCACTGGGGTGTCCGGCTGCGTCTGGAACACGACCGCCTGAACATCGAGGTCCCCTCGTCCGACCGCTCACCGATCGACATCCGACTGGTTCTTCCGCACTGACTTGTACGCCATTGAGATCACCCCGACCCGCTCCCTGGAAAACGATCAGCCCGTTTCTGTATGTCCAGGTGGACGACATGGGGTGTGACAGTTCTTACACGCGCCGGTCAGCGGGGCAGGAGGCCGCGCAGGACGTGGTCCACAAGGGCTTCCGGATCCACCTCGGCCTGCTCAGGGGTTCCGCGCATCCCTGACGCACCCATGCACCGGATCAGCACCGGACCGAAGAGGAGGTCCAGCACGATCTCCGGGTCCGCGTCGCGGTTGAGGAGGCCGGCTCCGAGACCCCTCTGCACCACGGCGCGTGCGATGTCGCGACGCGGCCGGATCGCCTGGTCCATGTACTCGGCGTAGAGCTCCGCGTGGGTGTCGGCCGCTCCGCAGAGGTGGGCCGCGAGGTGGACGTAGCGGGGATCGTCGTGCATGCGCTGCATCCCCTTCAGACACTGGAGCAGGGCTTCGCGCAGGTCCGAGGAGTCCGGCGGTTCGGGCATCGTGCCTCGGAGCGAGCGGATCGCCGCGAGCAGCAGCTCGTCCTTGGTGCGCCACCTTCGGTAGATCGTGGCCTTGCCGACACCGGCTCGCTCGGACACGGTTGCCACCGAGAAGCCGTCCGGGCCGACCTCGACGAGGAGGGAGAGAGTGGCGTCGATGATCGCGAGCTCGACCGCCGCGCTTCGGGGGCGCCCCGAGCGGCTCGGGCGTGTGCGCGGCGAGGACCGGCGAATGGCGAGACCCCCTGTTCGTCTGGGACGGCTCGGACGTATGGCAGGCCTCACAGCAGCGTGTTCTGCCAACTGTGGGGCGCGCGGAAGTGGTTGCGGGGGTGTGGACGGCACCACGCCGGCGCTCTGTGCGGGGTGAGGGCGCCGTCTTCCGGCCGGCCCTGCGCCACGCGGGAGAGCAGGATCGTGGTGATCGCGGCGAGTTCCTCGGGCCCGGCGAGACCGCGCGTCACCCGCACCACTGGCTCGGGGGAGGAGACGGGGTCCGTCGGGGGCCGCGGGGAACCTTCACGCTCGGTGGGCATGGCTGCTCCCAACTCGGTTCTCACTGGGGCGGGTTGCCGTGCTTGCGGGACGGTATGTCGGCGTGCTTCGTACGGAGCATCGCCAGGGACCGGATGAGGACCTCGCGGGTCTCGGCGGGGTCGATCACGTCGTCCACCAGGCCCCGCTCGGCCGCGTAGTAGGGGTGCATGAGCTCGGACTTGTACTCCTTGACGACGCGGGCCCGCATGGCTTCGGGGTCTTCCGCCGCAGCGATCTGACGGCGGAAGATCACGTTGGCGGCACCTTCCGCGCCCATCACGGCGATCTCGTTCGTCGGCCAGGCGTACGTCAGGTCGGCGCCGATCGACTGGCTGTCCATGACGATGTACGCACCGCCGTACGCCTTGCGCAGGATCACCGAGATCCTCGGCACGGTGGCGTTGCAGTAGGCGTACAGCAGCTTGGCGCCGTGCCGGATGATCCCGCCGTGCTCCTGGTCCACCCCGGGCAGGAAGCCCGGCACGTCCAGCAGCGTCACGATCGGGATGTTGAAGGCGTCGCACATCTGGACGAAACGCGCCGCCTTCTCGCTCGCCTCGATGTCCAGGACACCGGCGAGGTTCTGCGGCTGGTTGGCGACGATGCCGACGACCTGGCCGTCCAGGCGGGCCAGCGCGCAGACGATGTTGCGGGCCCAGCGCTCGTGGACCTCCAGGTACTCGCCGTCGTCGACGATCTCCTCGATGACCTCGGCCATGTCGTACGGCCGGCTGCCGTCCGCCGGCACCGCGTCCAGGAGCATGTCGCCGCGGCGGTCGACGGCGTCCGTGCAGCGCACCCGCGGCGGGTTCTCGCGGTTGTTCTGCGGCAGCAGCGAGAGCAGGTATCGCACCTCGGCGAGGCACGTCTCCTCGTCGTCGTAGGCGAAGTGGCAGACGCCGGAGGTCTCGGCGTGCACGTCCGCGCCGCCGAGGCCGTTCTGGGTGATCTCCTCGCCGGTGACCGCCTTGACGACGTCCGGTCCTGTGATGAACATCTGCGAGATCTCACGGACCATGAACACGAAGTCCGTCAGGGCCGGCGAGTACGCCGCCCCGCCCGCGCACGGGCCGAGCATCACGGAGATCTGCGGGATGACGCCGGATGCCTTGGTGTTGCGCTGGAAGATGCCGCCGTAGCCCGCGAGGGCGGAGACGCCCTCCTGGATGCGGGCCCCGGCGCCGTCGTTCAGCGACACCAGGGGCGCTCCGGCCGCGATGGCCATGTCCATGATCTTGTGGATCTTCGTGGCGTGGGCCTCGCCCAGCGCGCCGCCGAAGATGCGGAAGTCATGGGCGTAGACGAAGACCGTCCGGCCCTCCACCGTGCCCCAGCCGGTGATGACACCGTCGGTGTACGGCTTCTTGGCCTCCAGGCCGAACCCGGTCGCCCGGTGCCGCCGCAGCTGCTCGACCTCCTGGAAGGAACCCGCGTCCAGGAGCAGCTCGATGCGCTCCCGGGCGGTCAGCTTCCCCTTCGCGCGCTGGGCTTCGGTGGCGCGCTCACCCGGGCCGTCCAGTGCCTGCGCGCGCAGGACGTGCAGCTCGGCCACACGGCCCCGCGCGTCCGCCGGCTCCACGGCCCCGCGGGCGATCTCCTGCACGGCGGTCATGTCAGGGGCTCCCCTCCGATGTCACCGGTGCTCGGTTCGGCGTGCCCGGCCGGTAGCCGGTCGCGACCGGCGTCGTGAGCGCGAGTGACGGTGGCACGGGCGACATGGGGGTGATCCACTGCCGACCGAGCGCGGCCAGGCAGAAGAACGCGATGTTCCCGGCCTTGACCGCCACATCGAGCAGTCCGCGTGTCATTTCTTCTGCGCCACGAGCAGACGTTCGGTCGCCGTGAGCTCCTCGACTCGGACCTCGGCGAAGCCGGCGGCGGTCAGCCAGGCGTGTGCCTCGGCCGCGGTGTACTCCGCCGCGCCCGAGCGAACGAGCTTCATGTTGAGGCTCATGAGCAGGCTGTGCGTGGGGCCGGAACGGTCGTCGTCGATGATCTCGTCGTAGATGAGCAGCGTGCCGCCGGGGTTGAGGGCTTCGAAGGCCCTGCGCACCAGCAGTCGGCGGGAATCCTCGTCCCAGTCGTGCAGCACATGGCCGAACACCATGACATCCGCCGACGGCAGGGGGTCCTTCCGGAAGTCGCCGCCGTGGAAGGTCACCTTGTCCGACATTCCGAGATTTTCCATGTGCTCGTCGAAGAGCGGCCTCACGGGCGGGAGGTCGAAGCAGGCGCCCGTGAGGTGGGGGTGTGCCTTGACGATGGTGGCGACCAGGTTCCCGCGTGCGCCGCCGAGGTCGAGGACGGAGGAGTACCGGCCCCAGTCGAAGCGCTGGATGAGCTGGTCCGTCACGACGGCGGACGCGCTGTCCATGGCGGCCATGAAGCCCCGGACCCGGTCGCGGTCCCGGTAGAACTCCCCGAACGAGTCGAATCCCTCCTGGATCTCGCCGGTCCTCAGCAGCTCGCTCAGCTGGCCCCAGGCCGGGTAGAGCGCACGTCCCATGAAGGTGAGGAAGCCGCCCAGGTACGTGTCCTGCTTCTTGTTCAGCAGGCGGTCGGCGGCCTCGGAGTTCTCGTACCTGCCGTCGGAACGACGGACGAGTCCGAGCGCCACGAGGGCATCGAGGAAGTCCTGGCTCGCGCGCGGGTCGAGGCCCAGTTCCTCGCTGAGCTCCGCTCCGCTGCGGGGGCCTGTGGCCAGCTTGGTGAAGAGACCGAATTCAACGGCGCTGAACAGAACCCTGGCCCGCCAGAATCCGGTGGCAACACCCATGATGAACTCGAGGTCCGTTTCGGCCGGACGCGCCTTTTCCATCGCCTGCTCCTCCCATAGGGCCATGACTTCATGGTGGAGCCGGCCCATCAGGATTCGCTGAGGAAGCGGTCAGGTCCGGCAGGGAGCGTGGGATGCGGAAGAAATCACGGCCAGGGGATCGCCCGAGTGCAGGGCCTCGGCGAAGAGGCGTTGCAGTCTGGCACCGGGTTCGACGCCGAGTTCCGTGGCAAGTCGCCGCCGTATTTCCTGATAGGCGAGAAGAGCTTCTGCCTGCCGGCCGGCCTGGCAAAGGGCGGTGATCAGTAATTCGTGGAAGCTCTCGCGAAGACAGTGTTCCTTTGCCAGCTTCGGCAGAACGGTGAGGACGATGTGGTGGTTTCCCGCTCTCAATTCTGTCTCGGCCCAGCCGTCGACGGCGACGAGATATTCCTCTTCCAGGCCGGTGGCAGCCTGCTCCAGGAGCCATTTCGATTCGGTGTTCGCCAGGGGGTGTCCGCGCCACAGGTGCAGGGCCTCTCGGTACAGGGCCGGTGAACCCACGGCCCTGGCTCGGGTGACGAGGTGCCGGAAGCGGTGCAGGTCGACACAGTCCGGGTCGATCTCCAGCACGTAGCCGGCGGACCGGGTGCGCAGCTCGGCGCCGGGGCAGCGCGCCAGGGAACGCCTGATCCTGGAGATGTGGGCCTGCGCCGCGTTGCGCAGAGAGCTGGAGGCGTCGGGGCCCCAGACCGCCTGGACGACCTCGTCCAGCCGGATGACGGTGCTCGGCTGCAGCAGGAAGACGGCCAAGGCGGTGCGCTGTTTGATTCCCCCCAGCGGGAGAAGCCGTTCCTGCCACTGGGCCTCCACTGGCCCGAGCAGCCTGAACCGCAGGTCGTCCTCCATGGCTCAACACCTCGCTTCAGGAGTGTCGGCGCGCTCCACGGGCCATGCTGTGGCTAGCGCCGCTAGGTGTAGTCTAGCGCCGCTAGTCTATCCTTAGCAATGCTAGGTGGCGGTTCTTCGGGCATGCGGAAGGCCGCCGCGAGGATTCGCGGCGGCCTCGGCCGTGCGGGCGGTGCGAGGGGCGAGGGGCGCCCAGGGGCTTATGGGACGAGCAGCAAGCGCCCTCGCACACCTCCCCCGGAGAGCAGTTCGTGCGCCTGGGCGGCCTGGTCGAAGCCGAAGACCTGGGGCGGGCGCAGTGTCATACGGCCCCGGTCCACGAGGGACACCAGCTCACGCAGTTGCGGGCCGTCGCTGTGCATATGGATCTGGTGTACGTCGATGCCGCGCTCGGGCCGGGGAGTCTTGGGCGGGGTCAGGCCGGCGAACGCCCCTCCGTCGCGGACGGCGGCCAGCATGTCCGGTCCTATGGCGGCCGCGTCGAGGAGCCCGTCGATACCTTCCGGGGCCGCGGAACGCAGCGCCTCGACGGGGTCGTCGGACCGCGGAACGTACACGGCGCCGCGTTCGGTGACGAACTCCTTGTCCCGCTCCGAGCAGAGGCCGACGGTGTGCAGCCCCCGTTCCCGCGCCAGCTCGATGGCGTAGCCGCCCACGGCGCCGCCCGCTCCGGTCACCGCCAGCGTCCGGCCCTCCTTCAGATCCAGCCGGTCCAGGGCCTGGAGGGCCGTCAGCGCGTTGACCGGGAGGGCGGCCGCGTCGATCAGCCCGCAGCTGCGGGGGGCGGGCGCGAGAGCGCGGGCATCGAGCACGACGTACTCGGCCTGCGTGCCGGTGAACGTCTCCAGCCAGTCCGAGATGCCGACGACGGCGTCGCCCACGGCGAAGCCGTCCACGGAGCGGCCGACCGCGTCGACCACGCCGGACATGTCCCAGCCGAACACGTAGTGGTCCCGCTCGGGCAGCAGCGGGCCGAGCCGTCCGGTGCGTGCCACCGTGTCGAAGTTGTGCACCGCCGCCGCCGCCACGCGGACGCGTACCTGCCCCGGGCCGGGCTCCGGAACCGGGAGGTCGAGAACGGAGAGCTTCTCCGGACCTCCGAAAGCCCTGATTCCTACTGCTCGCATGCCTGCTCCTCGGATGTCATTCGGTTGTCGTGTTCGCGCGGGCAGTGATGAGCGACAGGACGGTCTCCATGGTCTGCTCCGGGGTCTGCTCCGGCTCGGGCGCCGTCTCCGCGACCGGGGCGTCCTCGGTCCGCCAGCCCACGAATCCGTCGGGCCGCACGAGCAGGGCGCCGTCCCGGCCGATTCCGGCGGCCTTGCCGAACGCGTCGTCCGGATCGACCAGGTCGCCGTCCGCGGCGACGCGGTAGGCGCGCAGCGGGATGCCCAGACGATCCGCTGCCGCACGCGCCGCAGCGGTCCAGGCCTGTCCGTTCGCTCCGGCCAGCAGGACGAAGGCGTCGCCCGGCAGGTCGACCGTGGAGATCCGCTCGCCGTCCCGGGTCACCCAGACGTGCGGTACGCGCATGCCGGGACGCCCGTCGATGACCAGGTCGTGGCCCAGCACCTCGTCGAAGGGCTCGCCCAGCACCGCCGCCGACGTGTACCGGTAGGCGGTGGTCACCACGGTCTGGTCGCGCTCGTCGTGCACCGTGGCGTCGTGCGGGGCACTCCAGCGCATGTGCCGCATCCATGCCTGGTCCGCGGTCGCCCGGCCGACGGGGCGGCGCTCGGCCTCGTAGGTGTCGAGGAGGTCCGGACCTGCCCACCCCTTCAGGACCCCGGCCAGCTTCCAGGCAAGGTTGTTCGAGTCCTGGACACCGGCGTTGGCGCCGAAGCCGCCGGTCGGGGGCAGCACATGGCAGGCGTCGCCGACGAGGAAGACCCGGTCGGAGCGGTAGCCGTCGACGATCTCGTGCGCCATCCACCAGCCCATCGTCATGTCGACGTCGATCTCCAGATCGGGCACGCCGGTGGACTTCCGGATCAGCTCGACGCACTCCTCGTGGCTGATCCGGCCGTCCTCGATCTCCTCCGCGCCGCAGAACAGCCCGAAGATCCACCGCTCGTCGTCGAGCTTGAACAGCATGCCGGGGGCCTCGCGGTGGGACAGGTACAGGATGAGGAACCGGCGGCCGCCGAGAATCGCGTCGATGTCCGCCTTGAACAGCACGTTCAGCACATGTCCGACGGTCCCGTTGCCGCTCCTGCCGATGCCGAGCCCGGTGCGGACCGTACCGCCGGCCCCGTCGGCGGCGATGAGGTACTGAGCGCGGACCGTCGACTCGGCGCCGGTGCCGCGGTCCCGGATCACGGCGGTGATCCCTGTGGTGTCGTGCTCGTAGCGCAGCATCTCGGTGTTGAAGCGGATCTGCGCGCCGCGGTCGACGGCCTCCTTCAGCATGATGGGCTCGACGCGGTCCTGCCCGCACCAGACCGGCTCGACCGGCCCGATGTCGGTGAACTCGTTGGTGCCTTCCTCCATCACGCCGACCTTGCCCGCGACCACGTCGGCGAGGGAGCCGGCCCGCAGGATGGCCCGGGGCAGATGGCGCGGCGGAAGGTCCGTGCGCGACCAGTACGAGCCGGACACCACCTTCTCCGCCGCGTCCCACACCGCCTGCTGGATGCCGACCGTGCGGAACAGCTCCATCGTGCGGGGGCTGACGTGGGTGGAGCGCAGCAGCTGTGACGTCGTCGTATTCCGTTCGACGACGAGGCAATCGACACCCTGCTGGCGAAGAAAGAGCGCGGCGGCGAGCCCGGACAGGCCGCCGCCGACAATCATCACAGGAACCTGGACATCTGACATGGCCGCATCCTTGTCCTACTCGATCACTGTTGTCCGCAGGATTTCCTGGCGTTCTGAAAAAACGCTGAGGAAGTAATAGGGGGCCAGTTCCCGGTGGCCGTCCTAAAGGATCGCTGACTAATCGCTGAATACTCTTGACAGTCCGATCCGCGGTGCTGGAGCTTGGGTGACATGCGGGAACTGACCTTGGAGGACTTGATCGTCCTCACCAAGACCTATGCCGGAGAGGCGGAGGACGGGGCTCTCGACGGGGATGTCATCGACGTTATATTCGGGAATCTCGGATACGACTCGGTCGCCCTTCTCGAGGTGGTCAGTCAAATAAAGAACCAGTACGGAATAGACCTGTCCGACGACACGATGGGTACTTTCCGAACGCCCCGTGAAGTACTGGAAGCGATCAATGTGGTTATTCGTGAGAAATGACAGGAGGCGGAAATAGTGGAGAGTGGTGGGAAAGAACTGGTGAACCCGATTCCCGATGACCTGCATGCCCAGCATCTGATCCTGCTGGCCTGTTCCGGGCGGCTCTCGCGGATCGTCGAGGCGCTGGTCGAGCTCGAGGTCGCGGACGTCCTCGCGGACGGTCCGCTGCCCGTGGAGACCCTGGCCGAGCGGACCGGCACGCATGCCCTCTCGTTGCACCGCCTCCTGCGCTGCGCCGCCTCCGTGGGGCTCTTCGCCGAAGGTCCTTCGCGGGTGTGGAATCTGACTCCGCTGGCCGACGGACTGAGGGCCGGCAACCCCGACGGGGTGCTGCCGCTGACGAAGTACAACCGGACGGCGCTGACCCAGAAGCCCTACGCGGGACTCATGCACAGCCTGCGCACCGGTGAGCCGGCGTTCCCTCAGGTCTTCGGCATGTCCTTCGTCGAGTACCTCCAGCAGAACCCCGAGACCGACGCGTACTACGACTCCTTCATGTCGCACTGGAGCCGGCAGTTCGTCGCGGACGAGCTCAAGCAGTGGGACCTCGGCCGGTTCGGCCGCATCGCCGACCTCGGGGGCGGCGACGGATTCTTCCTCGCCCAGGTCCTCCGGCAGAACCCGGAGGCGACCGGTCATCTCCTGGACCTGCCCTGGATGGCGGAGAAAGCCCGGAAGGTGCTCGCAGAGCACGACGTGGCCGACCGCGTGACGGTTCAGGCCGGCAACCTGCTGACCGCGCCCATCCCGGACTCCTACGACTGCTACTTCATCAAGGCGGTCCTGCACGATCTGCCCGACGACGAGGCGGGCCTGGTGCTGCGCCGGGTCCGGGAGGCCATCGGAGACGACACCGCCGCCCGGCTGCTCGTCGTCGACTCCGTCCTCGACCCGGGCAACGCCTGGGACCACGGCAAGTTCCTCGACCTCGACATGCTCGTCCTGCACGGCGGCCGGGAACGCACCCTCGACGACTGGAAGGCGCTGTTCGCCGAGGCCCGGTTCGAACTGCTCTCGGAGCCGATCTACCACTGGACGCTGCTCGAGTGCAGGCCGCTGTGACCCGGCGCGTCCGACGCCCCGTCCCTTTCCGCCACCCCGCCACGGAGGCACGCCCATGCCGACGGTGACCGTTTCACGCGAGCAGCTCTACCGGATCCTCGCCACCCACATCGGACTCGACCGCGATGCCATCGGCGGCGGCTCCACCCTCACCGACCTGGGTGTCGACTCGATCGGGGTGATCGAGCTGGACAAGGTCCTGGAGGACGAGTTCGGCAGGACCCTGCCCGAGGACAGTCCGGCCATGACCCTCGACCAGATCCTCCACCACATCAACTCCCTGGAAGGCGAAGGCTGATGGCCTCCTCGACGGACAACTCCGTGTACATCGACGCGCCGCTCGACCTGACCTGGCGGCTCACGAACGACCTGCGCTCCTGGCCCCAGCTGTTCACCGAGTACGCGGCGGTCGACGTGCTGCACGAGGAGGGAAGCACGGTCCGCTTCCGGCTCACGATGGTGCCCGACCCCGACGGCACCGTGTGGAGCTGGGTGAGCGAGCGCACCCGCGACGACGAGGCGAAGACCGTACGGGCGCACCGTGTGGAGACGGGCCCGTTCGAGTACATGCGCATCTACTGGGACTTCGCCGGGGAGGGCCGGGGCACCCGGATGCGCTGGCGTCAGGAGTTCGAGGCCAAGCCGACGGCGCCCTTCGACGACGCCGGCATCACCAAGCGGATCAACGACAACACGGCGATCCAGATGCAGGTGATCAAGGAGAAGATCGAGCGCGCCGCCGCGGCTGCCTGATCACCACGCCATGGACGAACACACCACACTGTATGCGCGGTTCGCGGCGGTCGTACGCCGTCACCCGGACGAGACCGCGCTCGAGGTGGACGGGCAGAGCTACTCCTACCGCCGACTGGACGCGCTGGCGGGAGCGGTGGCCGACGAGCTCGTCCGTACCGTCGGGCGGGTGCCCGGGGCCGTCGGTCTGCTGGCGGCGCGTCATGTGTCCGCCTACGTCGGCTACCTCGCCGCCCAGCGGCTGGGAGCCGTCACGGTGCCGCTCAATCCGGGCTTCCCCGCCGAGCGCACCACCTGGACGGTGGCGGCCGCCGGAGCGGAGGCGGTCCTCGCGCAGTCACCGGGGGCTCCGGTCAACGTTCCGGTCCTCGAACTGGACGACGCGGCGCTCGACCGGCTGGAACGGTCCGGCCGGGAACCTCGGGCCGGTGCGCCCGGCGCCTGCGCGAGCACCGCCTATCTGCTGTTCACCTCGGGCTCGACCGGCACACCCAAGGGGGTGCCGATCGCGCACCGGAACGTGCTGGCGTATCTGGACCACGTCATCGCCCGGTACGACCTCGGACCGGGATGCCGGCTGTCGCAGACCTTCGACCTCACCTTCGACCTGTCCGTCTTCGACCTCTTCGCCTCCTGGTGCTCGGGGGCCACGGTCGTGGTGCCCAGCCGGGCGGAACTGCTGGCTCCGGTCCGCTTCGTGGCCGGACGGCGGATCACCCACTGGTTCTCCGTGCCCGCGGTGGTCTCCGTCGCGGCGCGACTCGGGCGGCTGCCGGCAGGATCCATGCCGGAGCTGCGATGGAGCCTGTTCTGCGGGGAGCAGCTCACCCTCGACCAGGCCCGTGGCTGGCAGGAGGCGGCGCCGAACAGCGTGGTCGAGAACCTGTACGGACCGACCGAACTGACCCTGAGCTGCGCGCAGTACCGGCTCGGCCCGGAACCGCGCGACTGGCCGGCGCCGGCCAACGGGACGGTGCCGATCGGCGAGCTCTACCCAGGGCACGAGGCTCTCGTCGTCGACGAGTCGGGCCGCCCGGCGGACGAGGGCGAGTTGTGCGTGCGCGGCCCGCAGCGCTTCGACGGCTATCTGGCGGCCGAGGACAACGTCGGCCGGTTCGTGGCCTTCGACGGATCACGTGCGGCGGTGCGCGAGGACGCCGATCCGCCCCCCGCGGACCTCTGGTACCGGACGGGCGATCTCGTGCGCCGGACCCGGTGGGGCCTGCTCCACCTGGGCCGGCTGGACCACCAGGTGAAGGTCCAGGGGTACCGGGTCGAACTCGGTGAGATCGAGTGCGCGATCCGCGCCTGGCCCGGAGTGCGCGACGCCGTCGTGGTGCCCGCACACCGGGAGGACGGAGCGACCACCCTGCACGCCGTCTTCACGGGCGAGCGGTCCGACGGCGACCTGATCCTCAAGGGGCTTCGCGAGCGTCTGCCCCCGCACATGCTGCCGAGATCGGTGACGCACCGGTCGGAGCTGCCGCTCAACGCCAACGGCAAGGTCGACCGACGGGCCCTCGCGGAATCCGTCTCCTGAGGCGGTCCGTGCAAGCCCACACCCAAGGAGAGAGCACATGCAGCGCGTGATGTTCATCGACCGTATGAGGCCGGAGGACGCCGAGAAGGTGTCCGCCGTCTGGGAGGCGCACGACCGCACGGGACTCCCCCGGCGGATCGGTGTCGCGACGCGGACCCTGTACCGGTTCCGCGGTCTGTACGTCCACATGGTGGAGGCGAGGCCGGACCTGGAGGGCGATCTCGCCGACCGCATCCTCTCGGCCCGCACCGATCCGCTGTTCGTCGAGACCAGGGACCGTCTCGCCGACTACCTCAGCCCCTTCTCCCCGGAGTGCCGCACGGTCGCCGACACCCGGGCCGAGGAGTTCTACCACTGGCGAGAGAGCTGAGGAGTCGAGCCATGTCCGCTCTGACGAAGGTTTCGATGAAGGACGTGACCCCGAGCCGCAGGCTCGGCGGCGGCATCTGGCCCTTGCTCACCCCGGCGTCGGTCGGTGCCAGCGCCGGGTTCCTGGGCGCCATGACGCTGGAGCCCGGCGAGTTCATCGCTGCGCACTTCCACCCGCATTCGGAGGAGTTCGTCTTCGTCGCGGAGGGCGCCGTGACGCTGCTGGCCGACGACGAGGAACTGCGTCTGGAACGGTGCGAGGCGGCGATGGTGCCCAAGTCCACCACCCACCGCATCACCAACGAGGGGAGCGTGCCGGCGCTGGTCGTGTTCCAGATGGCGCCGCTCGCACCGAGCCCCGAAGAAGGCCACGTCGAGGTCGAGCCGGCGCCCAACCCCGGCGGTGCACCTCCCTCCGTAGGGAAATGACCATGCGCAAAGCGGTTATCACCGGAATCGGCGTCATCGCCCCAGGGGGCGTGGGAACCAAGCCGTTCTGGGAGCAGATCACGTCCGGGCGGTCCGCCACGCGGGCCGTCACCCACTTCGACGCGAGCCGCTACCGGTCGAGGATCGCCGGCGAGGTGGACTTCGATCCGCTGGCGGCCGGGCTGCGGCCCGACCAGGCCGACGGTCTGGACCGGATGGTGCAGTTCGCTCTCGCCGGGCTGCGGGAGGCCCTCGAGGACAGCGGATTCGCCGGTGGTGTCCCGGTTCCCGAGCGGGCCGGTGTCAGCCTGGGCAGCGCGGTCGGCTGCACGACGGGACTGGAGACCCAGTACGCCAAGGTCAGCTCGCACGGGCGGGACTGGCTGGTCGACCACACGCTGGCGGCCGGTCACCTCTTCGACTTCTTCGTCCCGACGCCGCTGGCCCGCGAGGTGGCCTGGGCGGCCGGAGCCGAGGGGCCGGCCGCGGTGGTGTCGACCGGTTGCACCTCCGGCCTGGACGCGGTCGGCTACGCGCTCGACCTGATCCGTGACGGCTCGGCGGACGTGATGATCACGGGAGCCTCGGACGCCCCCCTGTCACCCATCACCTACGCCTGCTTCGACGCTCTGCGTGCCACGTCGCCGGACAACCACGATCCGGCGGGTGCGTGCCGCCCGTTCGACCGGACCCGTAACGGGTTCGCACTCGGCGAGGGCGCGGCAATCTTCGTCCTGGAGGAGTACGAGCACGCGCGGCGACGCGGCGCTCACATGTACGCCGAGCTGGCCGGGTTCGCCACCCGCTGCAACGCGTACCACATGACGGGACTGCGCCCCGACGGCCGCGAGATGGCCGAGGCGATCCGGGCGGCGATGGCCCAGGCCTGTGCCGCCCCGGAGGACTTCGACTACATCAACGCCCATGGCTCCGGCACCCGGCAGAACGACCTCCACGAGACCGCGGCCTTCAAGGACGCGCTCGGGGCGGCCGCCTACGACGTTCCTGTCAGCTCGATCAAGTCGATGATCGGCCACGCGCTCGGATCGGTCGGCTCGATCGAGATCGCCGCGTGCGCACTGGCCGTCGAGCACGGGGTCGTCCCCCCGACGGCCAATCTGCACGAGCCCGATCCCGAGTGCGATCTGGACTACGTCCCGCTTGTCGCCCGTGAGACCGCCGTCGACGTGGCGCTCACCGTGGGCAGCGGCTTCGGCGGATTCCAGAGCGCCGCCATCCTGCGACGAGCGGAGACGTCATGATCGTCGTCACCGGAGCGGGCGCCGTCGCCCCGAACGGCCTGGGGGTCGACGCCTACTGGAAGGCGGTCGTGGACGGTCGCAGCGGGCTGGGCAGGCTGAGCCGTTTCGACGTGTCCCGCTACCCGGTCACGGTCGGCGGCGAGGTGTCCGACTTCGACCTGCGGGCGCACGTACCGTCCCGCCTGCGCCCGCAGACCGACCGCAGCACCCAGTTCGCCCTGGCCGCGGCGGCCTGGGCACTGGAGGACGCCGGGATCGACCCCGCCGAGCTCGGCGCCTACGACGCGGGTGTCATCACCGCCAACGGCTGCGGCGGGTTCGAGTTCGGTCAGCACGAGTTGCAGAAGCTCTGGAGCGAGGGACCGCACCGTGTCAGCGCGTACCAGTCGTTCGCCTGGTTCTACGCGGTGAACACCGGCCAGATCTCGATACGCCACGGGCTGCGCGGCCATGGCTCCGTCGTCGTCACGGAGCAGGCCGGAGGCCTGGACGCGCTGGGCGCGGCCTGTCGCCAGCTGCGCGGCGGCACCTTGCGTGTGGCCCTGACCGGCGGTGTGGACGCACCCCTGAGTCCCTGGGGGCTCACCGCCCAGATCCCCAACGGGCTGCTGAGCGAGGAGAGCGACCCCGACCGGTGCTACCTGCCCTTCGACCGGGCCGCGTCCGGTTACGTTCCCGGCGAGGGGGGCGCGTTCCTCGTCCTGGAGGAGGCGTCCGCCGCTCGCGAGCGCGGAGTCCGGGCGCCGTACGGGGAGATCGCCGGTTACGCGGCCACGTTCGATCCCGCCCCCGGGTCGGGGCGGCCGCCCGCTCTCGCCCGGGCGATCACCAACGCGCTCTTCGAGGCCGGGCTGGGCCCGCGCGACATCGGCGTCGTCGTCGCCGACGCCCAGGGGACACCCGAGCTCGACGCCCTGGAGGCGGCGGCGATCACCGAGGTCTTCGGCCCGAAGGGGGTCCCGGTGGCGGTGCCGAAGGCGACGACGGGCCGGCTGTACTCGGGCGGCGCGCCGCTCGACGTGCTGGCGGCACTGCTGATGATCCGCGAGGGCGTGATCCCCGCCGCCGCGAACGTGACCGACGTACCCGAGGAGTACGACGTCGACGTCGTCGCGGGCGCGGGCAGAACCCTGCCGATCCGTGCGGCGCTGATCGTGGCGCGCGGCGCCGGGGGCTTCAACTCCGCGCTGGTGGTGCGCGGTTCGTCGATGTGAGGGAGAGAGGCTCGACCATGGGACGCATTTCGCTGTCCGACGGCTACTACACCCTGGTCAACATGTTCCGCGTCAGGGCCGAGGACCAGCAGCGGATGTACGACGAAATCGTCGACGTCACGGACGTCATCCGGCGTTTCCCCGGATTCGTCTCGGCCAACGTGCACCTCAGCGAGGACGGGATCCGTGTCGTCAACTACGCGCAGTGGCGCAGCAAGGAGGAGTTCGAGGCCATGCAGCGCCACCCCAGCGTCCAGGACCACTTCCGGCGCTGCCGGGAACTGGCCGAGATCGACTCGGTGTTCTGCGAACTGGCGTACACCCATGACGGTACGTGAGCGGGGACACGGATGACCGCGCGAGCGGAGCCGGGAGCGTGGTTCGCCGCTGCCGAGGCCCGTCCGGACGCCGACGAGCTGCTGTTCTGCCTTCCCCACGCGGGGGGCGGGGGCCTGACGTACTCCGCGTGGCGCGAGGCGTTCCCGCCCCGGATCGCGGTCGAGCCGGTTCTGTTGCCCGGCCGTGAGAACCGGATCCGGGAGGATCCCGGCTTCGATCCGGAGGAGGTGGCCACCGCTGTGATCCGCCGGGCCGGTGGCCGTCCGTACAGTCTCTACGGGCACAGCATGGGCGGTGTGCTGGCCCTGGAGGCCGTGCGCGAGCTGGCACGGCGCGGGGCGCGGCTCCCGCTGCGGCTCGTCGTCGGCGGGAGCGTCCCACCCGACCGGGAGTGCCACTGGATCACCGAGTGGGCCGCGCTCGACGACGACGCGATCGTCGACCGGATGGGTGTCCTGGGAGGCACGCCGGACGCCGTCCTGGCGCACCGGAAGCTGCGCGAGCGGATCGCGCGTGTCCTGCGTGCCGATCTCGGCTGGCTGGCGGACTACCGGTTCCCCCGCCGGGCGAAGGTGCCCGTTCCCCTGATCGCCCTGGCCGGCCGGCACGACCCGGTGGCCGGCCCGGAGGTGATGATCCGGTGGCGCGAGCTGGCGGGGGCCGGTTTCCGGCTCTGCCTGATCGACGGCGGCCACTTCTTCCACCTGGAACGGACGGCCGAGGTGATCGCCGTGCTCGCCCAGGAGCACGAAACCCCCCGCGCGTCGCACGGGGCCTGACCCACTTGCTCGGACCTCTGGAGACGTTGTGCTGGCTGTCGTCGATCCGGTGCCCCCGATCGCCTCTCATCAACTGCTCGTCTTTATCCTTCAGGTGGGATGCCTGATCCTTCTCGCCGTGCTCATGGGGCGGCTGGCGGCGCGCTTCGGGCTGCCGAACGTGGTCGGCGAACTGTGCACGGGCGTGCTGCTCGGCCCGTCGGTTCTCGCGCACCTCGCACCCGGTGTGGCGGACTGGCTGCTGCCGCGGGACCCCGCCCAGCAGCATCTGCTCGACGCGAGCGGTCAGATCGGGGTGCTGCTGCTGGTCGGGCTCACAGGAGCCGGGCTCGATCTCGGACTGATACGCCGCCGGGCCGTTTCCGCGGTCAGCGTGAGCGTGGCGGGCGTCGTCATTCCCACGGGTCTTGGCATCTGCGCGGGGCTGCTCGTGCCGGACTCGCTGGTGCCCGCGAGCGCCGACCGTTCCGTCTTCGCCCTGTTCCTGGGCGTGGCCATGGGGATCAGCGCGATCCCGGTCATCGCCAAGACGCTGGCGGAGCTCGGACTGCTCCGCCACGAGATAGGCCGGCTGATCCTCTGCGCGGTTCTGGTCGACGACATCGTGGGATGGATCCTGCTCTCGGTGCTGTCGGGACTGGCGACGCACGGGGCGCGGGCGCAGACCGCGGTGGTGTCCGTCCTGTGGGTCGCGACCGTCGTGCTGGTCGCGGCGATGGCCCGGCCGTTCGTGCGCCGGTGGCTGCGCGGCGGCGAGGGCACGCCGCGCGCGGACACCGGGCCGGCCTGTGCGGTGGCCGTCATCCTGCTCTCAGCGGGCGCGACCCAGGCGATGGGTCTGGAGGCGGTGTTCGGGGCGTTCATGGGCGGCATGGTGGTCGGGGGCTCCACAGGACTGTCGTCCGAGCGGCTGGCCGCGGTGCGCACGACGACGATGACGGTCTTGGCACCCCTGTTCTTCGCGACCGCGGGGCTGCGCATCGATCTGACCGCCCTGACCGAGCCCGTCGTCCTCCTCACCGGCCTCGCCGTGCTGTGCGTCGCCGTCGCGGGCAAGTTCGCCGGGGCCTACGTGGGCGCCCGGCTCGGCCGGCTGGGCCACTGGGAGGGGCTGGCGCTGGGGGCGGGCATGAACGCCAGAGGCGTCATCGAGGTGGTCATCGCGATGGTGGGGCTGCGCCTGGGCGTGCTGAGCTCCGCCGTCTACACCATCGTGGTCCTGGTGGCCATCGCGACCTCGCTCATGGCACCTCCGTTGCTACGGGCGACGATGCGGCGGGTGCGGGTCGAGCAGGAGGTGCCCGGCGAGCGGGTGGACCCTCCTGTCCCCTGCTCCTCGCGGAACGCCGACGCGGGCCGTGGCGGCGGTCCGCGGACGCTCAACGGGCATTGAGCAGGCCGGGAGCCCCGCACGATCGGGCGCCGGTACCTGCGGTGAGCAGCGCGAAGGCCACCATCACCCGCTGATGGTGGCCGTTTCCATGCCCGTGGTCGACTACCTGCCCCATGTTGACTTCTGAACAATTCCAATGCGCCGCTACCCGCACGGCAAAGGAAGGAGAGGGGGCGGAGGCAAAGGGCTAGCAAAACCTCAATGGCCGCAGGGGAATATATGGTTCCGCTGCTATCGTATCGAGCAGTGCTAGGGGCGCAGTGTGATGCGTGCCTGCTCGGCTATTTGCGCCCATTGCTCGGTGGGTCCGTACGCAATTTCACGTCGGTATCCTAGCCGTGGTGGCACGGGACTTGGCCGCGGCTTCCAACGGGAACGGGGGAGCGTGTCATGCAATTTGGGCTGCTCGGTAATCTTGAGGTGACTGTCGCGCAGGAGGAAAGGATCTCCCTCCCGCCCAAACTGCGCACAATTCTGGCTCTCTTGTTGGTGTCACAGAACAAGATAGTGCCGACCAGTCAGTTCGTCGATGAACTCTGGATGGGCGATCCGCCCATGACGGCCATGGCCACTATCCAGACGTACATCTATCAACTGCGCAAACTCCTGGGGATAGGCAGCGGCGTCAAGGGAGACGAGATCTCCCTCATCACGGAGCCTTCCGGATACCAGCTCTCGGTGCCGGCCGAGTGCGTCGACGTCCCGGTGTTCGAGCGGGCCTTCCACGCGGGCCGCGACGCCTTTCTGCAGGGCGACTACGACCGCGCCCTCAAGGCCCTGGGCGCCGCACTCTCCGTCTGGCGGGCGTCGGCGCTGTGCGACGTGCAGAAGGGCCACTGGCTGGAGGCCTACGCGGCGAAGCTGGAGGAGACCCGGACCCAGGCCACCGAGCTGCGGATCGAGGCGTACCTCAAGGCCGGACGCGCCCTCGACGCCATCCGGGAGCTGCAGTCGCTCACCGTCATCCATCCACTGCACGAGGGGCTGCACGCCAAACTCATGGTCGCCCTGCACCGCTCCGGCCGCCGCCACGAGGCGCTCGACATCTACCGCCGCCTGCGGTCGGCACTCGCCGAGGAGCTGGGCATCGATCCGTCCCGCGTCATCCAGAAGCTGGAGCGGGCGCTGCTGGCGGCGGATCCCGCGCTCGACGCCTCGGCCGAGGCGGCCCCGGGTCAGCACACCGTCCTCGCGGTTCCGGCGCAGCTGCCGGCCGACATCCCGGACTTCGTGGCCCGGGACTTCGTGCTCTCCCGGGCGGAGTCTCTGGCGCATCCGGGCGGAGGTGGACAGGCGCCGCCCGTGATCTCGGTGACGGGAATGGGCGGAGTCGGAAAGACGACGACGGCGATAAGGCTTGCCCACCGGCTGCGCCGCCGCTTTCCGGACGGTCAGTTCTTCACCCAGCTGACCTCGCCGACCGGTGAGGTGGTGGATCCCCGGGACACTCTCGGTGAATTCCTTTTCGCTGTCGGATTCAGCCCCAGTCAGATTCCGGCGAAGCAGGAGTCGCGCAGCCAGCTGTTCCGCAGCTGGTGTGCCGATCGCAAGGTCCTGATCCTGCTGGACGACGTTGCCTACGAGGATCAGGTCAGGCCACTTCTGCCCGGCGGTCCGCAGTGCATGGTCATTGTCACCAGGAATTCACCCCTCTATGGTCTGAGCGGAATTCAGAACGTTGAACTGCGTCCCCTGGAGAGCGATGAGGCGTTCGAGCTCTTCGTCCGGATCGCCGGAATGCCGCGCAGTGACAAGGAGCGACTCCTGGTCCGTTCCATCGTGGCTTCCTGCGGAAACCTTCCTGCGGCCGTGAGAGCGATAGCCGGAAAGCTGGCTCATTCCGGGAACCTCTCACTGGAAAAGCTCGTCGAGCGTCTGAGCGAGGAAAGGACCCGGCTGAGCGAGATGTCTTCCGCCGGGGTCGATGTCCGCGCCAGGTTCGAAAGGAGCTACGTGAAGCTGGACGCCGAGGCGAAGCTTCTTCTGCATCTGCTCGGCCGGGAGGAGGGCCGGACGTTCTCCGCAGCCGACGCGGCCGGCCTTCTCGAGGTGGACACATCGTATGCAGAATCGCTTCTGCAGCGTATCTACGACGCGCGCCTGCTCATCATGGACGACTCCTCGGGGAGGACGAACGCCTACCTCCTTCCGGACCTCGTCCGCCTCTTCACCCTGGAGCGGTGCCGCGAGGCGTCCGATCTGCACGATCTGACCGGGCGCGCGTCCACCGGCCGCAGTCTGGGGGCGGCCTGAGGGCGTCGTGGTGACACGGAAACGCCCGCCACGCCGTCGTCCTGTGCTTCAGGGCGCGGCGCGGCGGGTCCGGCGTGTGCGCGGCGGTCGTCGTGACCGCCTTACACGGAGGGATCGACGGGGCTGAACCGGTAGGAGTCCCCGTCGCGCTGTACGAGTCCGGCCACGGTCCCGTCGAAGTGGCTGCCGAACAGGACGGTGTCGTCCTTGGCCAGTTCGGAGAAGAGCGCCTGGCGGGTCCGGGTGGCCTGGTCCGGGTCGACGTCGACGGTGCTGCACATGGCCGTGCGCACGAACTGCACCGGATGGTGCATGCAGTCGGCCGAGATGACGGCGGACCGGCCGCCGCTCTCCAGCCGGACCAGAGTCTGTCCGGGTGTGTGTCCCGGCGCCGGCAGGAGCCGCACCCCGGGCGTGACCACGGTGCCGTCCGCGGGGACCTCCACGGGCGTGAGCCGGCCGGAGGCCCGGACCGGTTCGATGGAGTCCTGGAACATCTCGCGTTCGTCGTCGGACAGTTCGATGCCGGCCCAGTAGTCGTGCTCGGCCTGGGACGACACGTAGCGCGCGTTCGTGAAGGTGGGCTGCCAGGTGTCGCCCACGAGCCGGGTGTTCCAGCCCACATGGTCGGCGTGAAAGTGCGTGTTGATGACCAGGTCGACGTTCTCGGGGGTGAACCCGACGGCCGCGAGCGCTTCCATGAACGGGGTGGTCAGGTGGTCCCATGCCGGGAAGGGACGCGACTTGTCGTTACCCACGGCCGTGTCCACGAGCACGCGCCGGCCGCCGATCTCGACCGCGAAGGCGTTGACGGAGCCGAGAAGCTGGCCCTCCGCGTCGGCGTGCGAAGGGTGCAGCCAAGGGGTCTCGGCCACGACCTCGGGTGTCGCCTGCGGCAGCAGCCAGCGGCCGAAACCGCGGAGCGGCACCTCCGCCACCTGATGCACCGTCATCTCACCGATCCGCCAGCTCTTGGTCATGGCGGTGTGTTGAGGCATCGTCATGTCACCGGACGCTACGGCAGGGAACGGACCCCGCGATAAAGGCTTCCTAGTGGGCCGATAAGGCCCGCGGCGCCTCGCTCGCGGCGTCCCGATGTCAGCACTTTGTCAGTGCACGCCGTCACCATGACGGTGCCGAGTGTGACATCGACGGCCTTTTGGCTGCCCACGTTATGGAGCCGACATGACAGACGCGAGTACCTGGTCCACGGGCGGGCCGGGCGGAAGGCGGGGCCGTGGCGAGCCGGGCAGGGCGGACACCTACCGGGCCGACCGTACCGAGGTTCCCTTCGCCCCGCTGCCAGGGGTGATGGCATCGGTGCTCGACGCGGTCGAGCGGCTCAACCGCTATCCGGATCCCAGCGGCGCGGGTCTCGCGGAAGCCCTCGCGCGACGCTTCTCGGTGCCCTCCACACATGTGGTCGTCGGGCCCGGCGGGGCCGCGGTGACCCAGATGCTGTTGCGGGCCGCTGTCGGGCCCGGTGACGAAGTCGTCTGCTCCGGTCCCTCCCCGGGGGCGTCGGCGCTGCTGGAGCGGAGCGGGGCGCGGCTCGTGGAGGTTCCGTTCGCGGGCCCGGTCCAGGACCTGGACGCACTGGCCGCCGCGGTCACCGGCAGGACCCGTGTGGTCGTGGTCGGCAGCCCGAACGACCTGACCGGCACGACCATGAGCCACCGCTCGCTGCTGGACTTCCTGGACATGATGCCTCCCGGTGTCCTCGTGCTGGTCGACGAGCGGTATCGCGAGTTCGTCACCGATGCGGGCGGGGCCGGAGCGGATGCCGGCGAATCCGTGGCTGACGGGGTGGGCCTCGCGCGGGGGCGCTCGAACGTGTCCGTGGTGCGCACCTTCTCGCATGCGTACGGACTGGCCGCACTGCGCGTGGGATTCGCGCTGGCCGCCCCCCGGCTCGCCGACGCCGCCCGCCGGGCCGCGCTTCCGTTCGCGGTGAGCGGGCCGGCGCAGATCGCCGCCACCGTATCGCTGGCCGCGCAGAGCGAGCTGGACCACCGGGTCCGCGTCCTGGGCCGGGAGCGGGATCGTATGGCCCGCGCACTGCGCGCACAGGGGTGGGAAGTCCCGATGAGCCAGGCCAACTTCCTGTGGCTGCCACTGGGTCCCGCGACCGAGGACTTCGGGCGGGCCTGTGCCCAACTCCATGTCGTGGTCCGCGAGTTCCCCGGCAACGGCGTACGCGTCACCGTGGGTGAGCGGGAGGCCAACGACATGGTTCTCTTCGTGGCCTCACGTTTCGCCGGCCGCCGCCCCTTCGGGGCCTGAGCGGATTCCGAGCCCCTCTTCACCGGCGCCCCGAAGACTGTGCCCTCTCATCGACCGACGAGAGGGTGATGGCCGTGGCCACACAGATCCACCCCGGGTCCTCCCGGTTGCCGTCGCTGACCGGTATGCGGTTCATCGCGGCCTTGCTGGTCTTCTTCTGCCACGCGACGATCCAGGGCTTCTACCAGGACATGCACCTGAGCATGTCGCTGTTCCGCATCGGTGCGGGCTCCGGCTGGCTGGGGGTGTCGTTCTTCTTCGTCCTCAGCGGATTCGTGCTCACGTGGTCGGCGCGAGCCGGTGACAGCCCCCGACACTTCTGGCGGCGCCGGATCGCGAAGGTCGGCCCCAACCACCTGGTGGTCTGGGCCTTGGCGCTGCTGCTCGTGCTGGTGCCGGGGCAGCCGGCCGGCGAAGGCGCGACGGTGGCCAAAACGGTGCCCAGCCTGTTCCTGGTCCACGCCTGGATTCCCGACGTCGAGGTCATCGACGCCCTGCACGTGCCGAGCTGGTCGCTCAGCTGCGAGCTGCTGTTCTACCTGAGCTTCCCCTGGCTGCTGCGATGGGTGAGCGCCATTCCGGCGAAGAGGCTGTGGGCCTGCGCCGGCGGCGTCGTCGGTGCCATCGTCTGCGTCCCGTTGCTGTCCAGGGTGCTGTTGCCGGACACTCCACGGACGCCGTTCCTGCCCATGTCGGTCTGGGACTACTGGGGCGTCTACACCCTGCCGCCGGTCCGGATGCTCGAGTTCCTGCTGGGGATCCTGATGGCGCGGATCGTCATGTCCGACCGCTGGATCGGGCTGGGTCTGGCGCCCGCGGTCGCCGTGCTGCTGGGGGGATGCTTCCTGCAGTGGCACCTCACACCGTCTCCGTACGCCATGGTGGCACCCACCGTGGTGGGGCTCGCGCTGGTCATCCCCGCCGCCGCGGTCGCCGACTGCCGGGCGAGCGGCAGCCCGTTCCGCGGCCGCCTCATGGTGTGGCTGGGTGAGATCTCGTTCGCGATGTACCTGGTCCACTTCCTCGTCCTCTACTTCGGGCACCTCGCCTTCGGGTTCGACCGGACGTGGAGCACGGGGACGGCGGTGGCCATTCAGCTGCTGCTCCTGGGGGTCACGCTGGCGCTCTCCGCCGCGATCCACGGGTTCGTCGAGCGGCCCGCCATGCGCCGGTGGAGCCGTTCCCGCAAGCCGGCCGCGGTCTCGTCGACGGCGCGGGACGACGCGGCGGCCGCGGATCTCGCCTCTCCCGCGCTCCCCACGGGAGATGTTCCCTAGCATTGCCAGGGAATGTCTACTGCTGCTAGTCTCCACCTAGCATTGCTAGGCGATCTGGAGGGTGTGAGGGCCATGACCGTGCAGGGTTCGCCTGTCGGCGCGGGACCGGTGACGGATCCCAAACGAGCGGAGGCGCCCCAGGGGTGGTGGCCGCTGATCGCGATCGTGCTGGCAGTGACGATGCTGATGCTGGACACCACCGTCGTCGTGGTCGCACTGCCGGACATGCAGCGGGATCTGCACGCGAGCCTCACGGACGCCCAGTGGATCCTCAACGCGTTCACGCTCACGCTCGCGTGCTTCCAGCTGACCTCGGGCTTCCTGGGTGACCGCCTGGGGCGCCGGCAGATGTTCATGGGCGGTGTGCTGGCCTTCGGCGCGGCCTCGGTGGCCTGTGGCCTGGCAGGCGACGCGGGCTTTCTGATCGCCGCGCGGGCGGTGCAGGGTGCCGCCGGATCGGTCATCTTCGCGACCACGCTCGCCCTGATCGCCCAGTGCTACGAGGGCAAGGCGCGGGGCACCGCCTTCGGGATCCGGGGGTCGGCCGCCGGTGCCGTCGTCGTGATCAGCCCATTGCTCGGCGGCGCCCTGGTCTCGTCGCTGAACTGGCGGTGGATCTTCTTCATCAACGTCCCCGTGGTCATCGCCGTCATGGCCATCGCCTGGATCAAGATCCCCCGCCAGGTGGATCTCCGGACGGTGCAGAAGATGGACACGGGCGGCCTGGTCACGCTCACCGTCGCGCTCTTCCTGCTGACGTTCGCGCTGCTGCGGGGCGAGAGTTACGGCTGGTCCAGCACCCGGGTGCTCGTCATGCTCTCGACAGCCGCGGTGGCGCTGGTGGCCTTCCTGCTCATCGAGCGCCGGCATCCGGACCCGATGCTCGATCTGACGCTGTTCCGGAGCGGCACCTTCAGCGCCACGCAGATCGCCACGTTCTGTACCAACGCCAGCTTCTTCGGACTCCTCGTCTACCTGTCGCTGTACTTCCAGAACCAGCTCGGTTACTCGCCGATGAAGGTGGGCCTGTGCTTCCTGACGGTCAACATCCCGATCCTGCTGGCCGGTCCGGTGGCCGGCACGTTCATGGACCGGCTGCCCGCGCGGGTGCTTCCGACCGTCGGGCTGCTGCTCATCGGCACGGGCCTGATCATGATGCACGGGATCGGCGCCGACGACGGTGTGCGTGAACTCGTTCCCGGCATGATCGCCGTCGGTTTCGGTCTGGGTCTCGCGCTTCCGGCGCTGGGAGCACTGGCCATGGAAGTGGCCGACGCCCGTCGGCTCGGCATGGCCGCGGGTGTGAACACCACCGCCAACCAGGTGGGCATGACCCTCGCCATCGCCGTCTACGGCGCGCTGATCCAGTCCCAGGTCCACTCCTCCCTGTCGCGGGCGCTGGCCGGGCAGCGCGTTCCGGTCGACCAACTCGCCGACGTGGCCTCGGAGGGCAGGATCACGAGTGTGGCCGGTGCGCTCGACGAGGCGGTGCGCGAAACCGTCGTCCGCGTCGCGCACGACGCGTTCCTCACCGGCCTCAACCACCTGATGTACGTGGCAGCCGGCCTCGCCCTGGCCGGCGCTCTCGTCACGGTGCTGTTCGTCCGGACGCCGGCCACGAGGGCCGCGGCGGAGAGTGCGCCGATCGCGAAGGAAGGAGTCTGACCGTGGGACAGCACGGATCATCCCTCGACGGCCAGGTGGCGATCGTCACCGGTGCCGGTCGCGGAATCGGGGCGGCCACCGCCGTCGCCCTCGCCCGGGCGGGTGCCGATGTCGCCGTCGTGGCCCGCTCGGAGGACAGCCTCAAGAAGGTGGCCGAGGAGATCGCGGCGACCGGCCGACGCGCGTACGCGATCGCCGCCGACCTGGACGACCTGGAGTTCGTGGCGGGGTTGCCCACGACAGTGGCGGACGAGCTCGGACGTCTCGACGTGATCGTCAACAACGTCGGGTCCGCGACGATCAAGCCCTTCCTGGAGACCGACTGGACCGACCTGGAAGAGGCGATGCGTCTCAACGTCGCCACCGCCCACACGCTCACCCGCGCGGCCGTCCCGCACCTGCTCGGCCCCGGGCGATCCGGCGCGGTGGTCAACATCTGCTCGACGGTCGGCCGGGTGGGAGCCCGCGGTTTCCTCTCGTACGGCATGGCGAAGGCGGCGCTGGCCCAGTACACCAGGCTGGCCGCCCGGGACCTGGCTCCGAGGATCCGGGTGAACGGCGTCGTGCCCGGCTCCATCGCCACCGACAACCTGCGTTTTGTGATGCAGGACGACGCCCTGCGGGGCCGGCTCGAACAGGCCACGCCGATGCGGCGGGCCGGCCGCCCCGAGGACGTCGCCGATGCCGTCGTCTATCTCGCCTCGCCGGCCTCGTCGTACGTGACGGGGAAACTGCTGGAGGTCGACGGCGGTATCGACACGCCGAACATCGACCTCGGAATTCCCGACCTCGGGACGGTCTCCGCCTGAGATCGCTCCCGGCACGGACGGCAGCCCCCGGGTACATCCCCCGCCCCGGGGGCTGCTTCGTTCCCGGATTCTTTCCTGCACGGCGCGAGAAGGGGAAATCCAACAAGGCACGTGGGGAAACGCGCATACGGCTGCGGTCCGGACGATGTGGAGAATCAACGGGATTCTCCGACTCGTCCGGACCGCAGCCGTACGCTGTTCCGCCTGTCAGTAGCGGAGCGGGCCCTTCGTCACTCGCCGTCGTGTGTGTACGCGACCTGGCAGGTGATCGGGAGGAAATCGCTGGTGAGTTCGCGGACCACCTTGAACCCGTCGCCCAGATCCGTCCTCGCCCGCATCGCCTCGAAGTGTTCCTTGCTCTCCCACTGCGCGTAGCCGATGATCCGGGTGCCGTCGTGGCTCCGGTGGACGCTGGCCGACACGAACCCGGGCGAGTTCTTCATACGGTCCGCGAGCCCGGAGACGGCCTCGAACAGGGTCGACTGGTTCTCGGGAGTCGTCGTCGCCACGTTGATGATCGTGAACAGGCCGGCCTTCTTCGTGATCGTTGCCGTCATGGGTGAACCCCTCGAGTGGAACGGGAAATCCGGACGTCTCCAGAATCTCCGGATGCTCTTTGAGCTCGCTGAGGAACTACTGAAGAGCCGTTCCTCCGGGCCGCGGCCGGTCTCTTCACCGTTCCCATATCACCTTCTGAGAGGCCAGGGGGATTCTGTGCAAAGGAGTGTCACGGATGGACCAAGCAGTGAGTGTCCTTACGGCCGTGAAACCGGCCGGGAAAAGGGGAATACGCCATGCCCAGTCATGAACCGGCCACCGAGGAATTCGACGTAGTCGTCATCGGCGGGGGACCCGCCGGTGCTTCGGCCGCCGGCCTGCTCGCTGGGCGAGGACACCGGGTTCTCGTCCTCGAACGCGAGAAGTTCCCGCGCTACCACATCGGCGAGTCCCTCATCACCGGCTGCGTCGTCGTCCTGGAGGAACTCGGCATCCGCGAGCGGGTCGAGGACCTCGGCTTCGTCAAGAAGTTCGGCGGGAGCCTGGTCTGGGGCCAGGACGGCCGCTGGACGTTCAAGTTCGCGGAGGGAAAGCCGGAGTTCACCCACTCCTACAACGTCCGCCGCGCCGACTTCGACGCTCTCGTCCTGACGCGCGCCCGCGAACTGGGGGCGTGCGTACGGGAAGAGGCCGTCGTCAAGAGCCCCGTCGTCGAGGACGGCCGTGTGGTGGGGCTCCGCTACTCGCAGCGCGGGGGCGAAGAGCACGAAGTCCGCTCGCGGCATGTCATCGACGCCTCGGGGCAGGCCCGTGTCCTGGGCCGCGGCCTGACCGGTGTGGAGTGGAACGAGGACCTGCGGAACGTGGCGGTGTGGACGTACTTCCAGGACGGCGAGAGCCTCACCGGTGACGAGGCGGGCAACATCTTCATCGAGCACGTGCCCGGCGGCTGGTTCTGGTACATCCCGATCTTCGACGGAACGCACAGCGTCGGCTTCGTGACGCCCTCCGACGAGGCGTCCAGGAGCGGCCTCGGACTGCCCGAACTGTTCGAGGCCAAGATCGAGGAGTCCACCCATGTGAAGCGCCTGCTCAAGGGTGCCTCCCGGACCAGTGCCCACCGCTCGGCCCGCGACTGGTCGTACACCTGCGAGCAGTTCACGGGCCCGGGCTGGACCCTGGTCGGGGACGCGGCCGCTTTCGTCGATCCGCTCTTCTCGACCGGCGTGACGCTGGCGATGCTGGCCGCCTCCGCCTCGGCCGAGATGATCGACAGGGTGCTGCAGAAGCCGGAACTCGAGACCGCCCTGGCCGAGCGGTACGAACGCTCGTACCGGGACTTCCTGGCGGACATCGTGTCGTTCGTCCGCTTCTTCTACGACGCCGGTCTCGACCGGGAGGCGTACTACGAGTACGCGCAGGCGCTGGTGGACCCGGGGAAGCTCTTCTTCCCGCGCAAGGACTTCGTCACTCTCATCTCCGGGCTCAACTCGCTTCGGCCGATCTTCGACCTGGACTCCGACGGCGATGTGGCCCTCGCCGCCAAGGACGCCAGGCCATGAGGTCGTAGCGCGCCGGACAGCACAGGTGCCCCGTGATCCACCCGAGCGGTGCGGATCGCGGGGCACCCGAGCGTCGGCCCTCGGTGCCTACGCCTTGTGCAACTCCTCGGCGAGACCTTTCAGCAGCCCCCGCAGACCAAGCTCGAACCGGTCGTCCAGGCCGCGCTCCATCAGCGTGTCGCGGATCGCCGCGATGTTGGGGAACGTCTCGTCACTCAGTTCGCTGAGCGCCTGCTGCATGAACTGCAGCCGGGCCTCGCCGACTTCGCCGGGACCGAAGGCGGTCTCCTGACTGACGAACCCGATGACGTAGTAGGTGAGCAGCAGATAGCCGTATCCGGCGGTGCGGTCGTCGAAGCCGGCACGGCGCATGGTGCCGATGACGTGATCGGCGAGCCGCAGTCCGTGGGGCCCGAGCAGCGGCCGTCCGGTCAGGAGCGGCGTGGCAGCCGAGTGGCCGAGGATCGCCGTCCGGAAGTTCCGGGCGACTTCGGCGAGTTGCTCCGACCACTCCTCGGGCCCACCGGGCTCCGGCAGCCGGCAATCGCCCACGATCGCGTCGGCCACGAGGTCGAACAGATCGTCCTTGCTCTGGACGTGCCAGTACAGCGACGGGTTCTTGACGTCGAGCGTGGTCGCCAGCTTGCGCATGCTGAACGCCTCGTACCCCTGGTCGGCCAGTAGATCGAGCGAGGCACGCACGATCTCGCCACGGTTGAGCTGCGGTTCGGCGGGGGTGTCGCCCCACAGGTTCTGGGCGGCGCGCCGCCGTGGTCTCTGTCCAGCGGTGCTACGGGGAGCTCGGTCCGTCATGTGATCACTCGCGTCCACTCGGGTTCCCTGAGGACACAAACTAGCACTGCTTGAGTCGATGGCCGAGAGTGTGCGCCGACGACCAGTGGCAGCCCGCCCAAGCCGTGCACCCCTGGGGCGACTTGGGGTCCCTCCAGGGCGCGGTGCGGCGCACGCCGTGAGGCCGCTCTCACTGCCTCGTGCCGGCCGGTTCCAGTGCCCCGAGACGCGTCGCCCAGGCGGCCGGGGCGACCGAGAACACCACGGCGAGGAGCGCGCAGGCGCCGGTGACCGCGCCGAGCTGCGGCCACGGGATCCGCAGCGGAGCGTGCACCGACAGCAGGGCGAGCGCTCCCTGCATCCCGGCCAGGTTGAGTGCGGCGACCAGGAGTCCGAGCAGCCCGCCCACCGCCACGACCGTCAGGGCCTCGGCGCCGACCAGCCGCAGGATCTGCCGGCGGGTGGCCCCGGCCAGACGGAGCACGGCGAGGTCGCGTACCCGGTCCGAGGTCGCCATGACCATCGTGTTGGCCAGGGAGATCCCGGTGTAGAGCAGGGCGATTCCGAGGACCAGGAGAAACCCGTAGCCGGTGGTCGGGTCGGTGCCGGGGTGAGTCGCCCGCAGCCACTGGTCCCTGGTGAGGACGTGCCCGCCCGCCCTGCGCAGCGCACCGGCCACGACAGCGGGGTCGGCGCCGCCGGCGAGGGCGACGTCCACGCGGTCGACGTGGGCGCCGGGGGCGTTGGCCGGGGTGACGTAGACGCCGTTGTCACCGGTGCCGGTAGTCATCACCGCGGCGATCCGCAGTGCCTTCCTGGTGCCGTCGCCGAGCCACACGTCCACGGTCTGCCCCACGGTGTGCCGCTCCCACTCCTCGTTGACGATGATCGACCCGTCGTCGAGGTCGCCGACCTTTCCGGCGGCCAGGGGGAGGTCGGCGGTCGCCGCGAGCGGTGCGGGCTCGGCGGCGCGGGCCTGCGACTTGATGAGGGCCACGCCGTCCTCCAGGACGTAGACGGCGCTCGACGAGCTCGCGGAGATCGTGGTGCTGGGGATGGCGCGGAGGTTCTGGAGGGTCCGCGCGTCGAAGCCCGGGGCGTCGGCAGGGCGACCGCCTCCGGCCGGGCCGGAATCGCCGGTGGAGCCTTTGCCCGTGGCAGGCCCGGTGTCCCCGGCCGGCACGACCACGTAGTCGGCCGTGGTCCGCTCGCGCGACTCGGTGGCCCTCGCCTCGTTCAGAGTGGCGGTCGCGCCGAGCAGTGAGCCCGTGAGGGCGACCGTGACCAGGACGGGAGCCGCGACGGCCGCGGTACGGCGGACTCCCGCGGCGGCGTTCTCCCGCACCAGCATCCCGCCCGCGCCGGGCAGTCGGGCCGGCAGCCAGGCGAGCAGCCGGGTCAGTGGACGCACCAGGACCGGCGCGAGCAGCGCGACCGCGGTGATCAGCAGCATCGGACGGCTGACGTAGGTCTTGCGGTGCAGCAGCTCGCCCGGGTCGGTGACCAGGGCCAGGGCCAGCGTCACCGCGGCGGTCAGCAGGAGTCCGGAACCGGACAGCAGGCGGCCCCACGTCATCGCTCCGGCGTCCACGGAGGCCTCGCGCAGCGCTTGGGCGGGGCCGGTGCGGCCCGCCCGCCAGGACGCGGCGATCACACCGAGCAGGGCGACGAGCAGACCCGTCCAAAAGGCCACGTGGTACGGCCACGTGGCGTCGCCGATGGTGAACCAGTCCGGTGCGAGACCGGCGTCGACCACCCGGGCGGCAAGGCGTGGGGCGCCGTACGCGCCGAGCGCACAGCCGCTGGCAGAGGCGAGCACGCCGACCAGCAGGGCCTCCGCGCACACCGTCCGGCGGATCTGGCCGGGCGTGGCTCCCGCGGTGCGCAGCAGGCCGAACTCGCGGCGCCGCTGGGTGACCGCGAAGGCGAAGGTGGACGCCACGACGAACACCGACACGAAGGCGGTGACTCCGCCGGCGGTGCCGAACAGGGCGTTCATCGCGGTGAGGGCCTCCCGGTCGCGGCCCGGGTCGGGGTCGGCGAGCCGGCGGGCGCTGCCGGTGAGGACCTGCACGGATTCGCCCGCTACCGCTTCTCGGACGTCGTGCGCGTCCGCCTCCACCACCAGCTGCGTGCTCTTCGGGGACAGCTCGGCGGCGCGGGCGTCGGTGTAGAAGAGGGCGGTCTCGAACTCCCGGGCGGGGACGGTGCCGACGACTCGTACGGTGCCGTGGTCGGTGCGCAGCCGGTCGCCGGGGTGCGTCCAGTCACCGGTGGCGACCACTTCGTCCGCGGTGCGGGGAGCGCGGCCCTCGGTGATCTCGTACGGGGCGAAGGCGGCGGTGGACCAGGGGTGGCCGACGAGCTCGTGGGGGCCGGCCTCGGTACGGACCGGGAAGGTGCGGTCCGGGATGACCGTGCCGAGCCTGTGCAGCGTGGCCACGGTGGCCTCGGGGACCGCGCGGGGGTGGGCGAGTCTGCGTGTTTCACGTGAAACATGGGCGCCGACCGAGGCCGGCACGCTCAGCGTGTTCTGGCCCTGGACGACGACCGGTGCTGTGGCGAACCGCTCGGGCTGTCGCTCCGGTGCGTCCAGCGAGGAGGCGAGGGTCAGGCCCATCACGGAGAGCAGGGCGACGCCGAGACAGAGGGCGACGAAGGTGCCGAGGAAGGTGGACCAGCGGGTGCGGAGAGTGCGGAGGGTGAGGGTCAGCACGGCTGGCCCTCCGAACCGGGCTGTGTGCCGGGTGCGGGCGGGGCGGCCGGCCGGACGGGTGGAGCCGCTTCCAGCTTGGTCATGTGCGTGGCGATGTCGTGGGTGCCGGCGCCGACGAGTTCGCCGTTGACCCGGCCGTCGACCAGGAAGACCACGCGGTCGGCGTAGGACGCGGCCACCGGGTCGTGGGTGACCATGACGACGGTCTGGCCCTCGCCGTCGACCATGGTGCGCAGCAGGGTCAGTACCTGGCGGCCGGTCTGTGAGTCCAGGGCACCGGTCGGTTCGTCGGCGAAGAGGACCTCGGGGCGGGTGACCAGGGCACGGGCCAGGGCGACGCGCTGCTGCTGGCCGCCGGACAGCTCGGTGGGCCGGTGCCGGGCGCGCTCGGCGAGACCGACCTGCTGGAGCACCTCGCGGATCCGGGCCTTCGGTACCCGTCGGCCGGCCAGCCTGAGCGGCAGGGCGACGTTCTGCTCGGCGGTGAGGGAGGGCAGCAGGTTGAACGCCTGGAAGACGAACCCGATGCGCTCACGCCGCAGCAGGGTCAGCCTGGTCTCGCTGAGTGGGGTCAGCTCGGTGCCGCCCAGGGTGACCGAGCCCGAGGTGGGCCGGTCAAGGCCCGCGGCACACTGCAACAGGGTCGACTTGCCGGAGCCGGAAGGGCCCATGACGGCGGTGAAGGTGCCGCGGGGGAAGGCGAGGGTGACGTCGTCGAGCGCGGTCACGGCGGTGTCGTCGGGTGAGGCGCGTCTGCCGTCGCCGTTGCGCGTCCTGCCGTATGTCCTGCCCTGCGCCCTGCCGTACGTCCTGCTGACGGATCGCAGGCTGATGGCGTCGGTGGTCATGGGTTCCCCGCTCGTCAGATGTCGTCGTGTCCGGACACGGGTCGTGGCGTCCGGTGTCCTCGGTGGTTCCACGAAACCGTTCGCAGGGGCTCGGGCGCAGTGCGGCAGGACCGACACCTGGGGTAGGGCCGGCCATACCCCGACTCCTCCGTCCTGGCCCATGGCCCGCCCCGCGCGGCGCTTCTACGGTGATCCGCATGCATCCTCGGAATGTGTGGCAGGCCATGTCCCGGCCGGGCTTCCTGCTGTCGGCGTGGCCCTGGCGCTCGGCCGGCTATCTGCTGACCGGTGCGGTGGCCGGCGCGGTCGTGCTGGTGGGGCTCGTGACGCTGGCGGTGGCCGGCGGGGCGCTCACCGCCGTACTCGTGGGACTGCCGTTGCTCGTCATGCTGGCGCTGTCCGGTGTCGTGGTCGCCCGGATGGAACGGCAGCGGCTGCGCCTCCTCGGCGCGGACCCGCTGCCCGATCCGCACCGGGAGCCCGCTGCCACGGGTCTGCGGGCCTGGCTGACGACCCGTCTGAGGGAGCAGGCGACCTGGCGCGAACTCGGGTACGCCCTGCTGTTCGCCGGGCTGCTCTGGCCGGTCGACGCCCTCGCGCTCACCGTCGCCCTGCTCTTCCCCCTCTCCATGGCCGCCGCCCCCCTGCTGATGGCCACGGTCGGGGACGGCCGGGAGGCGAAGGTGCTCAAGCAGTGGACGGTCACCACCTGGCCGACGGCCTTCGCGGTGGCCGTACTCGGGCTGCTGCTTCTCGCGGCGGGCCTGTACACGCTGGGCGTCGTGGCGGGTGCCCGGGCAGGGCTGACACGGCTGCTGATCGCCTCCCGCGACAGCGACCTGGACGCCAGGGTGGTCGAACTGAGCCGTTCCCGCCTGCGGTTGGTGGACGCCTTCGAGGCGGAACGCCGGCGCATCGAACGCGATCTGCACGACGGCGCCCAACAACGCCTGGTCGCCCTGACGATGACGCTCGGCCTGGCCCGCCTCGACACCCCGCCCGGACCGCTCGCCGACCAGCTCGCCAAGGCCCACGACGAGGCGGGCCAGGCCCTGGCCGAACTGCGCGAGCTCATCCGGGGCATCCACCCCCAGGTCCTCACCGACTACGGCCTGGCCGCCGCCGTCGCCGACGCCGCGGACCGTTCCGTCGTCCCGGTCGACGTCGATCTGTCGGTGCAGGGGCGGCTGGACCAGGCGGTGGAGGCGGCCGCCTACTTCGTGGTCTGCGAAGCCCTCGCCAACGTCGCCAAGCACAGCGGGGCGGACCGGGCCGAGGTCCGTGGCGGCCACTCCCGCGGACGGCTGCTGCTGGAGGTGCGGGACGATGGCCGCGGCGGCGCGGACGCCTCGGCGGGCAGCGGGCTGACCGGACTCGCCGACCGGGTGTCGGTCCTGGATGGCACACTCTCCCTGTCCAGTCCGCCGGGCGGTCCGACCCTGTTGCGTGTGGAGTTCCCTTGCGAGGTGACCGAGTTGGCCGAGGCGGGCGGGACGAGCGGGGTGACGGCGCGGGCCGATCACTGCGGATAGTGCTGGCCGAGGACAGTGTGCTGCTGCGCGAGGGGCTCATCGGCCTGCTCGGCAGGTGCGGCCACGAGGTCGTCGCGGCGGTAGGTGACGCCGAGGCCCTGCTGGTCGCGGCCGAGGAGCACAGCCCGGACATCGTGGTGACGGACGTCCGTATGCCGCCCGGTTTCCAGGACGAGGGGCTGCACGCGGCGGTCCGGCTGCGGGAGCGGCGCCCCGGACTGCCGGTGCTGGTCCTCAGCCAGTACGTGCAGCGGACGTACGCCTCCGAACTCCTCGACTCCGGAGACGGCACGGGGGTCGGCTATCTCCTCAAGGACCGGGTCGGCCAGGTCGAGCAGTTCGTCGACGCGCTGTGCGAGGTCGCGGACGGCGGCACGGTGGTGGACCCCGAAGTCGTACGGCAGTTGCTGCGCCGCCGCCGCGATCCGCTGGAGCGGCTCACCCCGCGCGAGCGTGAGGTCCTCGCGCTGATCGCCGAGGGGAAGTCCAACGGGGCGATCGCGCGGGACCTGGTGGTCTCCGAGGCGGCGGTCGGCAAGCACATCGGCGGCATCCTCACCAAGCTGGACCTCCCGCCGGCGGAGGAGACACATCGGCGCGTGCTGGCGGTGCTGGCGTACCTGCGGGCGTGAGGCGCGCCGTTCCTCCGGGTTTCCGGGCTTTCCACAGCCGTGGGGTTTTCCACAGGGTCTGACGCGTTTCGGCTGGTGGTTGTACGGTCAGCACGAGTTGATGTTCGTGCGAGTCACGGGGGAGGCGGTCGCTGTGACCGAGGCCGGTGTGGAGGCGAGGGCGGGGGCGTCGTCCGACGAGGGCGCCGAGGCGCGCGAGGCGGCCCGGCGGCCCCTGGTGCGCGGCTTCGCCCAGTGGCCCGTGGAGGGCTCGCCCAAGAAGCAGGGCAAGGCCCTGCGGGAGAGCGTGCCGCGCAGTTCCCATGCCGCGCTCGACCTCGACATCTCCCGGCCCGGCGCCGTCGAGGCGGTCGAGGAGTCGAGCCTGGGGCGCCTTCCCGAGCTCACGCCGATCCGGGTGGGCCGGATGGCGGCCACACCGTTCGCCTTCCTGCGCGGCTCGGCGGGCCTGATGGCGTACGACCTGGCCCGCACCCCGATGACCAGGATCCGCGCCCAGATCTGCGGCGACGCGCACGCGGCGAACTTCGGCCTGTACGGCGACGCCCGCGGCGGCCTCGTCATCGACCTGAACGACTTCGACGAGACGGTGTACGGCCCCTGGGAGTGGGACCTCAAGCGGCTCGCCGCCTCCCTGGTCCTCGCGGGCAGAGAGATCGGCGCCGACGAGGACACCTGCCGTGCGGCCGCGCACGGGGCGGTGGGCGCGTACCGGCGCACCATGCGGCTGCTGGCCAAGCTCCCGGTGCTGGACGCGTGGAACGCGATCGCGGACGAGGAGCTCGTCTCCCACACCGACGCCCATGACCTGGTCGGCACGCTGGAGCGGGTCTCGGAGAAGGCGCGGGCCAACACCAGTGGGCGTTTCGCGGCGAGGTCGACGGAGCTCACCGAGGACGGCGGCCGCCGCTTCGTGGACGCCCCGCCGGTGCTGCGCCGGGTGCCCGACGAGGAGGCCGCGGCGGTGGCCGCGTCCCTGGAGCACTACCTGACCACGCTCTCGGAGGACCGCCACCCGCTGCTGGCCCGGCACGCGGTGCACGACGTGGCGTTCCGCGTCGTCGGCACGGGCAGCGTGGGCACGCGCTCCTACGTGGTCCTGCTGCTGGACCACCGCGGTGAGCCGCTGGTCCTCCAGGTCAAGGAGGCGCGGGCCTCGGCCCTGCTGCCCCACCTGGTCACCGCGGGCTTCGACGTCCCGCCGGTCGACCACGAGGGCCGCCGGGTGGTCCTCGGCCAGAAGCGGATGCAGGTCGTCAGCGACATCCTCCTGGGCTGGACCACCGTCGAGGGCCGTCCCTTCCAGGTCCGCCAGTTCCGCAACCGCAAGGGCAGCGTCGATCCGGCCGCCCTGTCCGCCGACCAGATAGACGACTACGGCCGTATGACCGGCGCCCTCCTGGCCCGCGCCCACTCCCACAGCGCCGACCCCCGCCTCGTCGCCGGCTATTGCGGCAAGAACGACGAACTCGACGAGGCCATCGCCACCTTCGCGGTCACCTACGCGGACCGGACGGAGGCGGACCACGGGGAGCTGGTGGCGGGGATCCGGGCGGGCAGGGTGGCGGCGGAGACAGGGGTGTGAGGAGGCCGGGAGCATGGTGACCGGCGTGCCCGCACCCACCGCCAAGGGGTGCGGGCCTGTGCGGGGCTGTGTCCATGGGGCGGCTTCGCTGCGGGGCGTGACCAGCCACCACGCCACCCGTACCCGCCGTGTACCCGCCCGATCGCCTGGCCCGGCACCCCGGAGGGCGCTCCCCCCGCCCCCACACGGCTACGCTGTCCGGATGACGTCCCCGGAAACCGACCCCCCCGGCACAGCCGACGCGGGCACCGCGCGGCTGGAGCGGGCCGTGCGGGCCGCGGAGCAGGCGCTCATCGAGTACGAGATCGCGGTGGAGACCTTCCGCATCGAGGTGGAGAACTTCTCCCGCCTGCACCACCAGAAGCTCGGCCCCATGTACACCCGCCTCGACGAGCTGGACGCGCAGATCGCGGAGATCCGGGCCGCCCGCAGCGGCGACCCCGAGGATCTGCGCAAGGCGGAGGAGGCCCGCGCCCGGGTGCTGCCGATGCCCGGCGTCGAGGAACTGTTCCACGGCTGGATGGACGGGGAGGGACTGTTCCCGGAAGCCGTCGCGATGCTCAACGAGCAGCCGGTGCGGCCCCCGCAGCGGGTGCGCCCCAGCGACGAGGCCCGCAAGCTCTACCGCGAGCTCGCCCGCAAGGCCCACCCGGACCTCGCCCAGGACGACACCGAGCGGGCGCGGCGCGAGGAGTTCATCACCCGGGTCAACGCGGCCTACTCCCGCGGCGACGAGCCGCTCCTGCGGGAACTGTCCGAGGAGTGGGCCGCCGGGCCCAAGCCGCCGGAGCAGGGCCCCACCCCCAGCGAGGAGCTCTACGCCCGCCTGGAATGGCTCGCGCAGCGCAAGGAACTGCTCTCCGTGGTCGCCCGGGAGCTGGAGGAGAGCGCGATCGGTTCGATGCTCCGGATGGCACCGGACGATCCGGACCGCCTCCTGGAGGAGATCGCCGAGAAGCTCCTGGCCGACGTCTCCACGCGCGAGGCGGAGCTCGCGGAGCTGCTCGCGCAGGAGTGACCGGGCCGCGTCCCCGGGGCGTCGGGTAGCGTCGGGTCCATGAATTTCGGTGCTGGTGTGCCCACGGTCCAGGTCACGGACCTCAAGGACGACGATTTCCTGCTGGACGTCCGCGAGGACGACGAGTGGCAGGCGGGTCATGCCGAAGGGGCGCTGCACATCCCCATCAGTGACTTCGTGGCCCGCTACGGCGAGCTGACCGAGGCCGCCCCGCAGGACGGCCGGGTCCACGTGATCTGCCGGTCCGGCGGCCGCTCGGCCCAGGTCACCATGTACCTGGCCCAGCAGGGCATCGACGCCGTGAACGTCGACGGCGGCATGCAGCTGTGGGCCGAGGTGGGCCGCCCCGTGGTGACCGACGACGGCCGCCCGGGCTTCGTGCTCTAGCCTTCGGCGGTCGCGGGCGGCGGGTGCGGCGAGGGCCTTGCTGAGGATCGCGAAGCAGGCTCAGGGTCCTGGCCGCCCGGGTTGCGGTCATAACGGCTCGCACGGCGGGCCGGCTCGCCCGCCGCGAGGGTCGCGGCGGACACCGCGCGCGTCCAGCGCGGGCCGCCCCGCGCCGCCCACCAGATCGCACCTCACCCCAGGGAATGCGCCGCCAGCAGGTCCCCCAGCGCCTCCTCGTGCGCCGCCGCAGGCCCGAGTGAGAGCTCCAGATGCTTGGCCCAGGCGTGGTACCGGTGCAGGGGGTAGTCGACGTCGGCGCCGAACCCGCCGTGCAGATGCTGTGCCGTCTGCACCACCCGTCGTACCCCCTCCGAGGCCCAGATCTTCGCCACGGCGACGTCCCCCGCGACCGGCAGCGCGCCCGGCGCCGCCGAGGCGATCCGCCAGGCGGCCTGCCACAGGGTGACCTCCATCGCGCGCAGGTCGATGTAACGGTCGGCTGCCTGCACCGCGACGGCCTGGAACGTGGCGACCGGGAAGCCGAACTGCTCCCGCTTGCTGGTGTATTCGCTGCTCATCCGCAGCACCCGCTCGCCCAGCCCGAGCGCCAGCGCGCACGTCCCCGTCGTCAGCAGGTCCCGCAGCCACTCCCACGCGCCCTCGACGTCGATCACGTCCCGCGCGGCGATCCGCACCGACTCCAGCCGCAGCTCGCCCAGCCGTTCCCCGCTGGTGGAGAACTGCTCGCCGAGCGCGACCCCGTCATGACTCCGGGGCACCAGCGCGAGGACGGTCCGGCCCGCGGCCGTGTGCGCCGGTACCAGGACGAAGTCGGCGTCGTACGCCCACGGCACCGCCGTCTGCACCCCGTCCAGGACCCAGCCGGCGCCCTCCCCCTCCTCCTGCCGTGCGGTGACGGCGAGTTCGGCCGGGTCGTGCCCGGTGCGACCGCTCGCGGCGACGGTCAGCACGACCTCCCCGCGCCCGGCCCGCTCCAGCAGACCCGACCGCAACTCCGGGCCGCCGTAGGCCTGTACGGCCGCCATGGCCGCGCTGTTCTCCAGCAGCGGCACCCGCGCCAGCACCTTCGCCGACTCGCGCAGCACCAGGCACAGCGCGACCGCGTCCAGCCCCGCCCCGCCGTACTCCGGCGCCACGAGCAGGCTGAGCAGGTCCGCCCCGGCGAGCCTGGCCCACAGGGTGCGGTCGAACTCGTCGGCCACGGCACCCGGGGTCAGCGCCGGAGAGGGCACCGCGTCCGGCGCCACATCGGCGAACACCCCCCGGGCCGCCTCGGCCGCCGCCTGCTGCTCCTCGCTGAAGGTGAAGTCCACGGTCCCTGTCCTTCCGACGGGTCGGCAGATCCGGTCGCTGATCTGACGGCCCTGATCCGACCGTCCATATCTGACGGTCCGTCAAGATAGAACAGGTTCTAGAAGAAGGGAACGGGCTCCCGCCGGCCTACCTGTCGAAGTCCAGCTCCACCTTCTCCGTCACCGGATGCGACTGGCAGGCCAGCACATAGCCCGCCTGTGTCTCCTCCGGCTCCAGCGCGAAGTTGCGGTCCATGCGCACCTCGCCGGAGACCAGGAAGGCCCGGCAGGTTCCGCACACCCCGCCCTTGCAGGCGTAGGGCGCGTCGGGCCGGTTGCGCAGCACCGTCTCCAGCAGCGACTCACCGTCCTGGACGGGCCAGCTGCCACCACGTCCGTCGAGCCGCGCGGTCACCGTGCTGTGCGCGGGCGCGGGGACCTTCGGGGCGGGGGCGGCCGCGTCCACGTGGAAGATCTCCTCGTGGATCCGGGTACGGGCGACCCCGAGCTCCCGCAACGCCTTCTCCGCGCCCTGCACCAGTCCGAACGGCCCGCACAGGAACCACCCCGCCACCCGGTCCACCGGCAGCAGCGCCGGCAGCAGCCCGGTCAGCCGCTCCCGGTCGAGCCGCCCGGACGGCAGCCCCGCCTGCTGCTCCTCCCGGGAGAGCACCGTGACCAGCTGGAACCGCTCGGGGTGGCGGTCCTTCAGGTCGGCGACCTCCTCCAGGAACATCGTGGACGCGGAGGTGCGGTCGCTGCGGATCAGACAGAACCGGGCCTCCGGCTCGCGCGCCAGCAGCGTCGCCACGATCGACAGCACAGGGGTGATGCCACTGCCGCCGACGATCGCCGCGTACAGACCGGGCGCCGGGTCGAGGGTGAACCGGCCCGCCGGGGTCATCACCTCCAGCTCGTCACCGACGTTGATCTCCTTGAGCGCGTACGTCGAGAAAGCGCCGCCCTCCACCAGCCGCACCCCGACCCGCAGTTCACGAGGACCCCGGGCGTCCGGGGCCGGGGAGCAGATCGAGTAGGTACGGCGTATCTCCTTGCCGTCGGCCGTGCGGCGCAGGGCGAGATGCTGGCCCGCGGTGTGCCGGTACTCCTCGCGCAGCTCGGGCGGCACGGTGAGCGTCAGTGCCACGGAGTCGTCGGTGAGCCGGTCGACCGCGGCCACCGGGAGCGGGTGGAAGCGGGCCATCACAACTCCTTGAAGTGGTCGAAGGGTTCACGGCAGTCCAGGCAGCGCCGCAGTGCCTTGCACGCGGTGGAGGAGAACCGGCTGAGCAGTTCGGTCTCCGCGGAACCGCAGTGCGGGCAGAGCACGGCTTCGGCCTGCGTGTCGAGCGTCCGCGTCGGCCCGAGACCCACCGCGACCGGCCCGGACGCCGCCACGGCGCGGGGTGGCGCGATGCCGAACTCCCTCAGCTTGCGGCGCCCTTCGGCCGTGATGTCGTCGGTCGACCAGGCGGGCGCGAGGACTGTGCGGACGGTGACCTCCCGCACGCCGTGTTCGCGCAGCACCCGCTCTATGTCCAGGGACATCGCCTCGATCGCCGGGCAGCCGGTGTACGTCGGGGTCAGTTCCACCTCGACCGAGTCCGCGCCCCGGACACGCACCGCGCGCAGCACGCCCAGCTCGCGCAGGGTGAGCACGGGCAGCTCGGGGTCGGGCACCGAACCGGCGAGGGCGAACAGCTCGGTCTCCAGCGGGGTGAGCGTCACCATGACGCCCCCGGGTGACTGCGGTGCAGGTGCTGCATCTCGGCGAGCATCCGCCCGAAGGACTCGGTGTGCAGGCCCTGCCGTCCCGCTCCGGCGGCCCAGGCGCCCGTGCGCGGCCCTTCGGGGACGGACAGGGTGGCCCGGCGCAGGACCTCCCCCACGGAGGTGAGCCAGGCGGCCTCCATGCGCTCCCCGTCGACGTCCACCCCGTCGACCGGCTGGAACATCTCGCCGGTGAACCGCCACAGCGCCTCGCACGCCCGCAGCATCCGCGCGTGGCTCTCCTCGGTGCCGTCGCCGAGCCGCAGGGCCCACTGCTCGGCGTGGTCGCGGTGGTAGGCGACCTCCTTGACGGCCTTCGCGGCGAGCGGGGCGAAGGGGCCGCCGCCCGCGGCCAGTTCGGCGTAGAGCAGGTGCTGGTAGGTGGAGAAGTAGAGCTGGCGGACGATGGTGTGGGCGAAGTCGCCGTTCGGCTGCTCCACCAGCTGGAGGTTGCGGAAGGCGCGCTCCTCGCGCAGATACGCCAGGTCGTCCTCGTCGCCGGCCATGGACAGCAGCACCCGGGCCTGGCCGAGCAGGTCCAGGGCGATGTTGGCCAGGGCGACCTCCTCCTCCAGGACGGGGGCGTGACCGGCCCACTCGCCCAGGCGGTGCGAGAGCACCAGCGCGTCGTCACCGAGGGCCAGGGCGGCGGCCGTGTGGACCGGGGAGGGCGTGGGGGCGGTGGTCGTCTCGGGTGCGGTCACAGGTGCTTCACCCCCTCCGGGATCTCGTAGAACGTCGGGTGCCGGTACGGCTTGTCGGCGGACGGCTCGAAGAACGGGTCCTTCTCGTCGGGCGAGGAGGCGGTGATCGCGGATGAGGGCACGACCCAGATGGAGACGCCCTCGCCGCGCCGGGTGTACAGATCGCGGGCGTTGCGCAGGGCGAACTCCGCGTCCGGGGCGTGCAGGCTGCCGGCGTGGGTGTGGGACAGTCCGCGGCGCGAGCGCACGAAGACCTCCCACAGGGGCCAGTCGGTGTTCGTCATGCGCGCGTCGCTCCTGTCTCGCCGGTGTGCTGCACCGCTGTCTGCTTCACGGCTGTGTGCTTCACGGCTGTGTGCTTCGCCGCGTGGGCCGCGGCCGCCTCCCGCACCCAGGCGCCCTCCTCGTGGGCGCGGCGGCGCTGGGTGATCCGCTGTTCGTTGCACGGCCCGTTGCCCTTGAGGACCTCCTTGAACTCCGTCCAGTCGATCGGGCCGAAGTCGTGGTGCCCCCGCTCCTCGTTCCACCGCAGGTCCGGGTCGGGGAGGGTGAGGCCCAGGGACTCGGCCTGGGGGACGCAGATGTCCACGAAGCGCTGGCGCAGTTCGTCGTTGGAATGGCGCTTGATCTTCCAGGCCATCGACTGCGCGGAGTGCGCGGACTCGTCGTCGGGCGGGCCGAACATCATCAGGGACGGCCACCACCAGCGGTCCACCGCGTGCTGGGCCATCGCGTGCTGCTCGGCCGTGCCGTTGCTCAGCGCCAGCAGCAGCTCGTATCCCTGGCGCTGGTGGAAGGACTCCTCCTTGCAGATACGGACCATCGCGCGGGCGTACGGGCCGTAGGAGCAGCGGCACAGGGGGACCTGGTTGGTGATCGCGGCGCCGTCCACCAGCCAGCCGATCGCGCCGACGTCCGCCCAGGTAAGGGTCGGGTAGTTGAAGATCGAGGAGTACTTCTGGCGGCCGGAGTGGAGCTTGTCGAGGAGCTCGTCACGGCCGGTGCCGAGGGTTTCCGCCGCGCTGTAGAGGTAGAGGCCGTGCCCCGCCTCGTCCTGGACCTTGGCCATCAGGATGGCCTTGCGGCGCAGGGAGGGCGCGCGCGTGATCCAGTTCGCCTCCGGCTGCATGCCGATGATCTCGGAGTGGGCGTGCTGCGCGATCTGGCGGACCAGGGTCGCGCGATAGGCGTCGGGCATCCAGTCGCGCGGCTCGATGCGCTCGTCGGCGGCCACGGCGGCGTCGAAGACGCTCTGGTACGCGGTGGTGTCGTCGACGGCGCCCTGAGCGCCGTACGCCTGTGTGCTCGCCGTCTGGTGCGCGGCTGCTGTCGCCATGAGGCCCCCTCGACCTGGGCTCCGCCGGAACCTGCTCCCGACCGATCGTTCGGTTCGTGCGATTCCATGGTGTGCCGGGCGCCGTAAGGTGTCAACCGCTGTGGAAAACCCACGCGACCCCCCGCGACCTCCTGTGGAAAACCGGGCCGGGAGTGAGCACGGCCACGGCGGTGCCTGGTCGGAAGGGGCTGTGCGGGACGGTCGGGCCTGAGTACCGTGCCGGTGCGAGCCACCGCGGCGAGGCGGGTGCGGGCGCCGGCCACCGGGCGCCGCCGCCCTGCGGCCGGATGGCGGTGGACGGACCGGGATCGGGAGCGGGGCGGAATGGACGCGTACGACGGAGGCTCGGACGCCCGGCGACGGCCGGACGCCCCGAGCGAGCCGGGCGATGCCCCTGAGCCGGAGGGGCCCGGCGGGTCACACGGACCGGAAGTGCCAGGTGAGCCTGGAGCGCCCACCGAGTCGCGAGCGCCGGCCCCCGCGCCGGATGCCGAGCCCGCCGCGATACGCCCGGCCGCCTCGATCCCGGCCCCCGCCCCCGACCGTGACCCGGGCCCCCGCACCGGGGTCGCCGCGCTCTCCCTTCGCTATCAGGCCGGGGTCGCCCTGGCCCTCGCCGTCGTGGCCGTCGCCGTCTGTGTGCACATCGGGATGGTGTTCCTGCACGTCGCGCCGCAGAACACGGTGACCAAGCAGCACGGCAGGGCGGTCGACGACTGGATCTACCCGGAGTTCGAGCAGAACTGGAAGCTCTTCGCACCCAACCCCCTCCAGCAGGACATCGCGGTGCAGGTCCGGGCACGGATACGGAGCGCCGACGGCGGCAGCCGTACGACCGGCTGGTACGACCTGTCCGCCCAGGACGGCCGGGCCATCGACGGCAATCTGCTGCCCAGCCACACCCAGCAGAACGAGCTGCGCCGCTCCTGGGACCTCTTCGTCGCCACGCACGGTGCCGACAACCGGCCGGTCGGCCTGCGCGGCACCCTGTCCGAGACGTATCTGCGCCGTGTCGTGGTGCTGCGCCTGGCGCGCGACCACGTGACCGCGCGGGGCGGCGTCCTCGTGAGCGTCCAGGTCCGCTCCAGGACCAGCAACGTGCCTCCGCCCCGGTGGAGCGAGGAGAAGATCTCGGTGCGGCCGGTCTACCGCGAGCTGCCCTGGTGGGCCGTGACGGCGGACGACACCGAGGGGAGCCTTCGGTGAACCGATTCGCCCTGGCCGTGTCGACCGGCATCGCCCGCGTCACCGAGTCCGCCCTCGGCCCCTACCAGACCGCCATGGTCCGCATCGGGTTCAGCGCGACCTGGCTGCTGTTCCTGCTGCGTGAGTTCCCGCACCGCCAGGAGCTGTACGGCCCTGACGGTCCGTGGAGCTGGAACCTCGCCGAGCAGCTGGTCTCGATCAACGGGGCGTTCACGGTCCTGATGTGGTCGGACGGTCAGTTCTGGTTCGAGACGGTCTATGTGCTCGCCGCCGTGGCGAGCCTTCTGCTGCTGCTCGGCTGGCGCACGCGCGCGATGTCCGCGCTCTTCATGGTCGGCGTGCTCTCGCTCCAGAACCGCAGCATCTTCATGGGCGACGGCGGCGACAACGTCCTGCACCTGATGTGCATCTACCTCGTCTTCACGCGCTGCGGCCAGGTCTGGTCGCTGGACGAGCGGCGGGCCCGCCGCGCACGGGAGGCACGCGCGCGTGGAGAGCACGTCGTGGACCGGGCCGGGCCCGCCCTGTGGGGCGTCCTCGGGCTCGTGCTGGTGGCGGCGGCCTTCCTGGACAGGCTGAACGGCGACTGGGTCGTCCCGGCGCTCCTGTGGGCCCTGTGGCTGACACAGGCCCTGTGGTGGGCGGTCGGACGGTTCGCCCGGTCCGGGCAGCCGCGCGTCCTGCTCGACGTGGTCGCCAGCATCATCCACAACGGCGCCCTGCTCGTGATCATGGCCGAGGCCTGTCTCATCTACGCGACGGCGGGCTGGTACAAGATCCAGGGCTCCCGCTGGCAGGACGGCACCGCCGTCTACTACCCCCTCCACCTGGACTCCTTCTCGCCGTGGCCCGCCCTCGCCGACCTGCTGTCGGCGAACGGTGTCATGGTGATGCTGGTGACCTACGGCACGGTCGCCGTGCAGGTCGCCTTCCCGTTCACGCTGTTCAACCGACGGGTCAAGAACGTCCTGCTGGCAGCCATGATCACCGAGCACGCGGTGATCGCGGTCGTCCTCGGGCTGCCGTTCTTCTCGCTCGCGATGATCGCCGCCGACTCGGTCTTCCTGCCGACGTCGTTCCTGCGGCGACTCGGCGATCTGCTCACGCGCGCGCGGGGGCGGCTGTGGGCACGGCTGAGAGGCGGGGGCGGGGCGGGCGCCCGGGTGCCGGGGCAGCGTGGTCCGAAAGGGCAACGTGCTCCTAATGGGCAACATGGTCCTGAGGGGCAGAGCGGTCCAGGAGAGCAACGGCGGCCCAGGTGGCGGGGCGGGCCGAAGGAGCGGGAGCCCGCGAAGCCGTCGCACCCCGGGGGCGGCCCCGGAGCCGACCCCGGCGACCCCGAGAACCCGGATCACCGCCACGTAGGCTTCCCCGCATGACCGCCCCCGCCCCCGAGCCCGGCCCCGTGAGCCTGTGGCACCGGCTCGCCGACACCTCCGTGCTGCTCGACGGCTTCCACGCCCTCAAGCACGCCCTGCGCTTCGGGGCCGAGGTTCCGGTGGCGGTCGCCGTCGACCGGGGTGCCGCGCTCGCCCTGGCCGAGGAGCTGGCTCCGGACGTACGGGACGCTCTGGACGCGCTGCTGACGCGGGTCCCGGAGCCGGTGTACGCGTCCCTCGTGCCGCGCCCGCATCCCACGGCGGTCGCGGCTCTCGCCGTACGGCCGCCCCGGACCGCCCATCTCGAGAAGCTGGCGCACACACCGCGCACCGCCCCTGTGGTGGTCCTCGACAATCCGCGCAACCTCGGCAACGCGGGCGCCGTGATCCGCCTCGCCGCGGGCTTCGGGGCGACCGGGGTGGTCACCACGGGCACGCTCGACCCCTGGCATCCGACGGTCGTGCGCGGTGGGGCGGGCCTGCACTTCGCGACCGCGGTGGAGCGGCTGACGGTCGCCGAGCTGCCACCGGGGCCGGTGTTCGCCCTGGACCCTGAGGGCGACGACATCCGGGGCGTGAAGCTCCCGGACGACGCCGTCCTCGCCTTCGGCTCGGAGCGCAGCGGGCTCTCGCCCGAACTGCGCGCGCGTGCCGACCACCTGGTCGCCCTCCCGATGCGCCCCCAGGTCTCCAGCTACAACCTGGCGACGAGCGTCGCGATGACCCTCTACCACTGGAGTCTCGGCGGCTCCTAGGCCTCCCGGCGCACCTCGACCACCCGGAACCGGTTGGCGACGAACGCCCCGTCGCACAGCGCGGAGTTGGCCGCCGGGTTGCCTCCGGAGCCGTGGAAGTCGGAGAACGCGGCCGTCTGGTTGACGTACACCCCGCCGACGAGGTTCAGCGACAGCTGCGCCGCCTCCTCCAGACAGACCTCCTGGACGGTCTGCTCGACCTCCTCGTCGGTGGTGTACGCGCCGACCGTCATCGCGCCCTTCTCGCGGATGGTGCGGCGCAGCAGCTCCACCGCGTCGGCGGGCGAGTCGACCGCGACGGCGAAGGAGACGGGCCCGAAGCACTCGCTCATGTAGGCGGCCTCGTCGTCCGGCTTGGCACCGTCCAGCTTGACGACGACGGGTGTGCGCACGACCGCGCCCGGGAACTCCGGGTTGGCGATCTCCCGCGAGGCCAGGGCGACTTCGCCCAGGCCGGCCGCGGCCTCCAGACGCGTCTTCACGTCCGGGTTGACGATCGCGCCCAGCAGCGCGTTCGCCCGTGCGTCGTCGCCGAGGAGGGCGTCGACCGCGCGGGCGATGTCGGCGACCACTTCGTCGAAGGTCTTGGGGCCCTCGTCGGTGCGGATGCCGTCGCGGGGGATCAGCAGGTTCTGCGGGGTGGTGCACATCTGGCCGCTGTACAGGGACAGGGAGAACGCCAGGTTGGAGAGCATCCCCTTGTAGTCGGCGGCCGACTCCACGAGCACCGAGTTGACGCCGGCCTTCTCCGTGTAGACCTGCGCCTGGCGGGCGTTGGCCTCCAGCCAGTCGCCGAACTCCGTCGAGCCGGTGTAGTCGATGATCCGGATCTCCGGGCGGGTGGCCAGGGCCTTCGCGATGCCCTCGCCGGGGCGCTCGGCGGCGAGCGCGACCAGGTTCGGGTCGAAGCCGGCCTCGCCGAGGACGTCCCGAGCGACCTGGACCGTGAGCGCGAGCGGCAGCACCGCGCGCGGGTGCGGCTTCACCAGGACCGCGTTGCCGGTGGCCAGGGAGGCGAACAGGCCCGGATAGCCGTTCCACGTCGGGAAGGTGTTGCAGCCGATGACCAGGCCGATCCCGCGCGGGACCGGCGTGAACTGCTTGGTGAGGGCGAGCGGGTCGCGCTTGCCCTGCGGCTTGGTCCACTCCGCGGTGTCGGGGGTGCGGACCTGCTCCACGTACGCGTACGCCACCGCCTCAAGGCCGCGGTCCTGGGCGTGCGGGCCGCCCGCCTGGAACGCCATCATGAAGGCCTGGCCGCTGGTGTGCATGACCGCGTGCGCGAACTCGTGGGTCCGGTCGCTGATCCGCTTGAGGATCTCCAGGCACACCACCGCGCGGATCTCCGCGCCCGCGTCCCGCCACGCCTTCTGGCCCGCCTTCATCGCGGTCAGCAGCACGTCGATGTCCGCGTGCGGGTACTCGACGCCCAGCTCGATGCCGTACGGCGAGACCTCCCCGCCCACCCAGTCGTCCGTGCCGGGCTGGCCGAGGTCGAGGCGGGTGCCGAGCAGGGCGTCGAAGGCGGCCTTGCCCGCCGCCATGTCCAGGCTGCCGTGCTCCCCGTAGGCCTTGGGGTGCTCCGGGTGCGGGGACCAGTACGCGCGCGTGCGGATCGCTTCCAGCGCCTGGTCGAGGGTGGGCCGGTGCTCGGCGATCAGCTGGTGGGCGGTCAGTTCGGCGGCCATGCGGGACCAACTCCTCGTCTTTCGAACTCTTCGTCGAGCTCATGACCTGGGCAGAAACATGGGCAGGAACAGCCAGACAGGGTTAGAGTAACCGAACGATCGGTCGGGACAAGGGGGTCCGCCGCATCTGTGGAAAACCCCGTGCGGGAGGATCGCGCACATGACAGCACTCGACCTCAGCAGCCCCGTGGCCGTCGTCGGCACCGGCACCATGGGCCAGGGCATCGCCCAGGTCGCGCTGGTCGCCGGACACCCCGTGCGGCTCTACGACGCCGTCCCCGGCCGCGCCCTGGAGGCTGCCGACGCGATCGGCGCCCGCCTTGACCGGCTCGTCGAGAAGGACCGGCTCACCGCCGCCGACCGGGACGCGGCACGCGCCCGCCTGGTCGCCGCCGAGCGGCTCACCGATCTCGCGGACTGCACGCTGGTCGTCGAGGCCGTCCTGGAGCGGCTGGACGTCAAGCAGGAGCTGTTCCGCGCGATCGAGGACATCGTCGGCGAGGACTGTCTGCTCGCCACCAACACCTCCTCCCTGTCGGTGACGGCCATCGCCGGCGCCCTGCGCCACCCGGGCCGCTTCGTCGGCCTGCACTTCTTCAACCCGGCGCCCCTGCTGCCGCTCGTCGAGGTCGTCTCCGGGTTCGCCACCGAGGTCTCGTCGGCCACGCGCGCGTACGAGACGGCACGCGCGTGGGGCAAGACACCGGTCGCCTGCGCCGACACCCCCGGCTTCATCGTCAACCGCATCGCACGGCCCTTCTACGCCGAGGCGTTCGCGGTCTACGAGGCCCAGGGCGCCGAGCCCGCCACCATCGACGCGGTGCTGCGCGAGTGCGGCGGCTTCAAGATGGGCGCGTTCGAACTGACCGATCTGATCGGCCAGGACGTCAACGAGTCCGTGACGCACTCCGTGTGGCGTGCCTTCTTCCAGGACGTGCGCTTCACGCCCTCCCTGGCCCAGCAGCGCCTGGTCGAGTCGGGCCGGCTCGGCCGCAAGAGCGGGCAGGGCTGGTACGACTACACCGACGGCGCCGAGCGCGACGAGCCGCACACCGCGGAGCCGGCCCAGGCGCCCGCCTACGTCGTCGCGGAGGGCGATCTGGGCCCCGCGTCCGAACTGCTCGCGCTGATCCGCGAGGCGGGCATCCAGGTCCGCGAGGACGAGGAGGACCACGGCACCCGGCTGGTCCTGCCGAGCGGCGGGCAGCTCGCGCTCGCCGACGGGCAGACCTCGGTGGAGTTCCGGGACGTCGTCTACTTCGACCTCGCGCTCGACTACCGCAGGGCCACCCGTATCGCGCTGTCCGCCTCCCAGGACACCTCGCAGCAGACCCTCGGCGAGGCCGTCGGGCTCTTCCAGGCGCTCGGCAAGGACGTCAGCGTCATCGGGGACGTGCCCGGCATGATCGTCGCCCGTACGGTCGCCCGCATCGTCGACCTCGCGCACGACGCCGTCGCCAAGGGCGTGGCCACCAAGGAGGACATCGACACCGCCATGCGGCTCGGGGTCAACTACCCGCTCGGTCCCTTCGAGTGGAGCCGCAGGCTCGGCCGCAACTGGGCCTACGCCCTCCTCGACGACCTGCACCTGCGCGACCCGTCCGGACGGTACGCGCCCTCGCTCGCGCTGTACCGGCACGCGTACGCCTCCGACAAGCGGGAGGGCAGCACCTCATGACGACCGCCAAGCGCGACACGTACACCCCGGAGACGCTGCTGTCCGTCGCCGTCCAGGTCTTCAACGAGCGCGGCTACGACGGCACCTCCATGGAGCACCTCTCCAAGGCCGCCGGTATCTCCAAGTCGTCGATCTACCACCACGTCTCCGGCAAGGAGGAGCTCCTGCGCCGGGCCGTCAGCCGGGCCCTGGACGGCCTCTTCGGGATCCTCGACGAGGAGCACGCGCGCGTGGGCCGCGCCTGTGACCGCCTGGAGTACGTGGTGCGGCGCATGGTCGAGGTGCTGATCGCCGAGCTGCCGTACGTGACCCTGCTGCTGCGGGTGCGCGGCAACACGGGCACCGAGCGGTGGGCCCTGGAGCGCCGCCGCGACTTCGACCACCGGGTCGCCGAGCTCCTGAAGGCGGCCGCGGCGGACGGTGACGTACGCCGTGACGTGGAGGTGCGCCTCGCGACCCGGCTGGTCTTCGGCATGATCAACTCCATCGTGGAGTGGTACCGCCCGGACGGCCGTGGCATGAACCAACGCGAAGTGGCGGACGCGGTGGCTCAGTTGATCTTCGGGGGTCTGCGCAGGGCGTCCTGACAGCAGCAGTGGCGACGGCCCCCTCGCGCAGGCCCGGCCCCGCTGCCCGTAGGGCGGCGAGATCGTCCGGAAGCCCCTTGCCCGCGGGCCGCTCACCGCCGGGGACGGCTGCAGGAGCTCTCACCCACACGTGCCGGCGGCCGCCGACCGCTGTCGTCAAGCACGACGGCTCGGCCCCGGCCGGTCGCCCGGCCTCCGGCAGGCGGGTTCGTTCCCGGTCGCATCTGCTCGGCCGAGGGGGTCAGCCCTGCGGTTCCAGGTCCTCCTCCTCGAAGACCAGCAGGGTGCGGGTGCTGAGGACCTCCGGGATGGCCTGGAGGCGGGTGAGGACCAGTTCGCGCAGGGATCTGTTGTCCGGGGTGTGGACCAGGAGCAGGACGTCGAAATCACCGCCGACCAGCGCGATGTGCGAAGCCCCGGGCAGCTGTCTGAGCTGTTCGCGGACCGTGCGCCAGGAGTTCTGGACGATCTTCAGGGTGATGTACGCCGAGGTGCCCTGTCCCGCGCGCTCGTGGTTGACGCGGGCGCCGAAGCCGCGGATGACGCCGTCCTCGACGAGGCGGTTGATGCGTGCGTAGGCGTTGGCGCGCGAGACGTGCACCCGCTCGGCGACCGACCGTATCGACGCGCGGCCGTCCGCCTGGAGCATCTGGAGGATGTCCTGATCGATGGCGTCGAGCGGACGCGGGGGCGGAAGGGGGACACCGCCCTCCGTGCCTTCGGCCATTTGTTCAGGTGCCATGTCCCCCCGCCTCCCTACCATGGACGTACTGCGTCCATCTCAGGCGGTGGAGAACCGTTTGTCCACAGCCTGAGGGGGCCTGTAGCCAAAATGTGCCGACGACCGAACAATCGGTAGGTGAGGCGCCTCACACCCGTGGTGCGCCACCAGCCGCTCCCACGAGGAGGTGCCGTCATGACGGTCATGGAGCAGCGGGGCGCGTATCGGCCATCGCCGCCGCCCGCCTGGCAGCCCCGCACGGACCCCGCGCCCCTGCTGCCCGACGCGGAACCCCATCGCGTCCTCGGCACCGACGCGGCCGCGCAGGCCGACCCGAACCTGCTGCGCCGGCTGTACGCCGAGCTGGTCCGCGGCCGCCGCTACAACACGCAGGCCACCGCCCTCACCAAGCAGGGCCGGCTCGCCGTCTACCCCTCCAGCACCGGCCAGGAGGCCTGCGAGGTCGCCGCCGCGCTGGCCCTGCAGAAGCGTGACTGGCTCTTCCCCAGCTACCGCGACACCCTCGCCGCCGTCGCCCGCGGCCTGGACCCCGTCCAGGCGCTCACCCTCCTGCGCGGCGACTGGCACACCGGCTACGACCCGCGCGAGCGCCGGGTGGCCCCCCTGTGCACCCCCCTCGCCACCCAGCTCCCGCACGCGGTCGGCCTCGCGCACGCGGCCCGCCTGAAGGGCGACGACGTGGTCGCGCTCGCCATGGTCGGCGACGGCGGCACCAGCGAGGGCGACTTCCACGAGGCGCTGAACTTCGCCGCGGTCTGGCAGGCCCCGGTCGTCTTCCTGGTCCAGAACAACGGCTTCGCGATCTCCGTCCCGCTCGCCAAGCAGACCGCGGCCCCCTCCCTGGCCCACAAGGCCGTCGGCTACGGCATGCCAGGGCGCCTGGTCGACGGCAACGACGCGGCCGCCGTGCACGAGGTCCTCAGCGCCGCCGTACGGCACGCGCGCGCGGGCGGCGGGCCCACCCTGGTGGAGGCGATCACCTACCGCGTGGACGCCCACACCAACGCCGACGACGCGACCCGCTACCGCGGCGAGGCCGAGGTCGAGACCTGGCGCGGACACGACCCGATCGCCCTCCTGGAGCACGAACTGACCGAGCGAGGCCTGATCGACGAGGCCGGCATCGAGGCCGTACGCGAGGACGCTGAGGAGTTCGCGGCAGGGCTGCGTGAGCGCATGAACCAGGACCCGGTCCTCGACCCCATGGACCTGTTCGCCCACGTCTACGCCGAGCCCACCCCGCAACTGCGCGAGCAGCAGGCCCAGTTGCGTGCCGAGCTCGAGGCCGAGCACGACTCCCACGGGGGGACGCACCGATGACCACCGTCGCCCTCAAGCCGGCCACCATGGCGCAGGCTCTCACGCGCGCGCTGCGCGACGCGATGGCGGCCGACCCCACCGTGCACGTCATGGGCGAGGACGTCGGCACCCTCGGCGGTGTCTTCCGGGTCACCGACGGACTGGCCAAGGAGTTCGGCGAGGACCGCTGCACGGACACCCCGCTCGCCGAGGCGGGCATCCTCGGCACGGCCGTCGGCATGGCGATGTACGGGCTGCGGCCGGTCGTGGAGATGCAGTTCGACGCCTTCGCCTACCCGGCGTTCGAACAGCTGATCAGCCATGTGGCGAAGATGCGCAACCGCACGCGCGGGGCGATGCCGCTCCCGATCACCATCCGGGTCCCCTACGGCGGCGGAATCGGCGGCGTCGAGCACCACAGCGACGCCTCCGAGGCGTACTACATGGCGACCCCGGGGCTCCATGTCGTGACGCCCGCGACCGTCGCCGACGCCTACGGACTGCTGCGCGCCGCCATCGCCTCCGACGACCCGGTCGTCGTCCTGGAACCCAAGCGGCTGTACTGGTCGAAGGACTCCTGGAACCCGGACGACCCGCAGACCGTTGAACCGATAGGCCGCGCGGTGGTGCGGCGCCCCGGCCGGAGCGCCACACTCATCACGTACGGCCCGTCCGTACCCGTGTGCCTCGAAGCCGCCGAGGCCGCGCGCGAGGAGGGGTGGGACCTCGAAGTCGTCGACCTGCGCTCACTGGTGCCGTTCGACGACGACACGGTCTCCGCCTCGGTACGGCGGACCGGGCGGGCGGTCGTCGTGCACGAGTCGGGTGGGTTCGGGGGGCCGGGCGGGGAGATCGCGGCCCGGGTCACGGAGCGCTGCTTCCATCATCTGGAGGCGCCGGTGCTGCGTGTGGCCGGGTTCGACATCCCGTATCCGCCGCCGATGCTGGAGCGTCATCACCTGCCCGGCGTGGACCGGATCCTGGACGCCGTGGGGCGTCTTCAGTGGGAGGCGGAGAGCTGATGGCGCAGGTGCTGGAGTTCAGGCTGCCGGATCTCGGCGAGGGCCTGACCGAGGCGGAGATCGTCCGCTGGCTGGTGGAGGTCGGCGACGTCGTCGCGGTCGACCAGCCGGTCGTCGAGGTCGAGACGGCCAAGGCGATGGTCGACGTCCCCTGCCCCTACGCCGGTGTCGTCACGGCCCGCTTCGGCGAGGAGGGCAGCGAACTCCCGGTGGGGTCACCGCTCATCACGGTCGCGGTGGGAGCACCGGCCTCCGACGCGGATGCGCGGGCCGAGAGCTCGGGGAACGTCCTCGTGGGGTACGGCACCTCGGAGGCGCCCGCGCGCCGGCGCAGGGTGCGGCGGGAGCAGCAGGTCGCCGTGGAGGTGAACGGCCGGTCGGCGCCCGCCGAGGTGGTCGAGGGACCCGTCCCCGTGATCTCCCCGCTGGTCCGCCGTCTCGCCCGCGAGAACGGCCTCGACCTGAGGGAACTCACCGGCTCCGGCCCCGACGGACTGATCCTGCGGGCGGACGTCGAGTACGCGCTGCGTGCCGCCGCCTCACCGGGGCGCCCGGCGCAGGCGCAGGCACCGGTACAGACACAGGCACCGGCACCGGCCCTCACACCGCAAACCCCGGCGGCAGCCCGCGCAACGCCGGCGACGCCCCCCGCGGGGACCCGTGTCCCCCTCAAGGGCGTCCGAGGCGCGGTCGCCGACAAGCTGTCCCGCAGCCGGAGCGAGATTCCCGACGCCACCTGCTGGGTGGACGCGGACGCGACGGAACTCATGCGGGCGCGTGCCGCGATGAACGCGACCGGTGGTCCGAAGATCTCCCTGCTCGCGCTGCTCGCCCGCATCTGCACCGCCGCCCTCGCCCGTTTCCCCGAACTCAACTCCACCGTGGACACGGCGGCCAGGGAGATCGTGCGACTGGACGCCGTCCACCTGGGGTTCGCCGCGCAGACCGAGCGCGGACTGGTCGTACCGGTCGTGAAGGACGCGCACAGCCGGGACGCCGAGTCGCTGTCGGCGGAGTTCGCCCGGCTCACCGAGGCGGCCCGCACCGGCACCCTCACCCCCGCGGAACTCACCGGCGGCACCTTCACGTTGAACAACTACGGCGTGTTCGGCGTCGACGGCTCCACGCCGATCATCAACCACCCCGAGGCCGCCATGCTCGGCGTCGGCCGCATCGTCCCCAAGCCATGGGTGCACGAGGGCGAGCTGGCGGTGCGCCAGGTCGTCCAGCTCTCGCTCACCTTCGACCACCGGGTGTGCGACGGCGGCACCGCGGGCGGCTTCCTGCGGTACGTGGCGGACTGCGTGGAACAACCGGCGGTGCTGCTGCGCACCCTGTGACCGCGGCAGCCGCGACCGGGACCGTGACCGGGAGGGACCGCGAGCTGGGCCGGGGACAGAACACCCGCACCCCGTGATCGCGGCCCCGCCGCACGTTCCCTGTGATCGCGACGGCACGCATACTCAGGGGGTGACCTCGTACGAGCCCCCGCCCGCCGCAGGCGCCGGCACCGTGTACGACGTGGTCGTGCTCGCCGGAGGCGCTGCCCGGCGGCTCGGCGGCGCCGACAAGCCCGGAGTGCGGGTGGGCGGACGCGCCCTGCTCGACCGCGTCCTGGCCGCCTGCCCGGACGCGGCCACCACCGTCGTCGTCGCCGATCCCCGCCCCACCGCCCGGCCGGTGACCTGGGCCCGCGAGGACCCGCCCGGCGGCGGCCCGCTGGCCGCCCTGGACGCGGGACTCGGGCACACCACGGCGCGGTATGTCCTGGTGCTCTCCGCCGACCTGCCCTTCCTCCAGGAGGCCACCGCGCGGCTGCTGCTGACCGTCCTGCGCACGGGCGGCGCCGACGGCGTGCTGCTCACCGACGCCGACGGCCGCGACCAGCCGCTGGTGGCCGCGTACCGCACACCCTCGCTGCGCAACGAACTCGCCGCACTCACGAAGGAGCACGGCGCCCTCACCGGCCTTCCGCTGCGCCGGCTGACCGCCGCGCTCGACCTCACCCGCGTCCCCGACCCCGTCGCGTCCTTCGACTGCGACACCTGGGACGACATCGCCACCGCCAGGGCACGCATCAGGGAGCATGGGCACGTGTTGGATGAATGGATTTCCGCAGTCAAGGACGAGCTGGGCATCGACATCGACGTCGACACCGGCGTGCTGCTCGACCTGGCCCGTGACGCCGCGCACGGCGTGGCGAGGCCCGCGGCACCGCTGACCACCTTCCTGGTCGGCTATGCCGCCGCACAGGCGGGCGGCGGCCCCGAGGCGGTCGCCGAGGCCTCCCGCAAGGCCGCGGCCCTGGCCCTGCGCTGGGCGGACGAGGCCGACGAGGCCGACGAGAAGACCGGAGCCGCGCCCGACGGGGACTCCGGCACCCGCCCGGACGCCGGATGACGGCCCGGTCCGTGCGCACCGGCGACCCCACCGGGCACACCGAAGACGCCGACGATCTCGACGTCGAGGAGGCCCTGGCCCTGGTGAGAGAAGACAACGGCCCCGCGCACCCCGGCGGTCATCGCCCTCCCGCGCCCCCACCCCAGGGCCCCGCCCCGGCATCCCGGTCGGACGCCCACCACAAGGCGACCCCCTGGCCCGAGGCCCGCGCCACCGCCGCCCGGGCCGCCCGCGCGGTCACCCGAGGCGCCCGCCGCGCCCCCGTCTCCGTACGGCTCGACGACGCCCTGGGCCTCACCCTGGCCGCCCCTCTCGACGCCCTCACCGACCTGCCCTCCTTCGACACCTCGGCCATGGACGGCTGGGCGGTCGCCGGCCCCGGCCCCTGGGCCGTACGGGACGAGGGCGTGCTGGCCGGGCACGCCGAGCCGGCGCCCCTCACCGACGGCGAGGCGTTCCGGATCGCCACCGGCGCCCGCATCCCCCCGGACACCACCGCCGTCCTGCGCAGCGAGCACGGGCGCCTGGACGAGAAGGGCCGGCTGCACGCCACCCGGGCCGTCGTGCCCGGCCAGGACATCCGCCCGCGCGGCCAGGAGTGCCGCAGCGGCGACCAGCTCCTGCCGCCCGGCACCCTGGTCACCCCGGCCGTCCTCGGCCTCGCCGCGGCCGCCGGGTACGACACCCTCACCGCCGTTCCCCGCCCCCGCGTCGAAGTCCTCGTCCTCGGGGACGAGTTGCTCACGGAGGGGGCTCCCCGCGACGGTCTCATCCGGGACGCGCTCGGGCCGATGCTCCCGCCCTGGCTGCGCGCACTCGGCGCCGAGGTCATCGGCGTACGACGGCTCGGTGACTCCGCCGACGCCCTGCACAAAGCGGTCACCGGCTCCGGCGCCGACGTGATCGTCACGACCGGCGGCACCGCGGCCGGACCCGTCGACCACGTCCACCCCGTGCTCGCCCGTATCGGCGCCGAGCTCCTGGTCGACGGCGTCAAGGTGCGCCCCGGCCACCCCATGCTGCTGGCCCGCACCAAGGAGAACCAGCACCTCGTCGGGCTGCCGGGCAACCCCCTGGCCGCCGTCTCCGGCCTGCTCACGCTCGCCGAACCGCTGCTGCGCACCCTGGCCGCCCGCCCGGCCCCGGAGCCGTACACCCTGCCTCTGAGGGACGAGGCCCACGGTCACCCGTACGACACCCGGCTCGTCCCGGTCGTCCTGCGCGGTGACAGCGCGGTCCCGCTGCACTACAACGGCCCGGCCATGCTGCGGGGCATCGCGGCCGCCGACGCACTCGCCGTCGTACCGCCCGGGGGCTCCCGGCCGGGTCAGGAGGCCGAACTGCTCGATCTGCCCTGGGCGTCCGCCGGGATCGGGGTGTGTTTCACGTGAAACTTCCGGGCCATGACGCGATCGCCCGCCAGGCGGACGAGCATCTCGTGACCCACAAGGTGAAGCTCCCGCGCAAGATCGTGGAGCACCCGTTCCGCCAGGTCGCCAAGCGGGTGCTGATGGCTCTGCTGGTCCTCACGGCGACCGCGCTGATCGTCTACGCCGACCACGACGGCTACAACGACAACTCCGACCAGTCCGTCGACTTCCTGGACGCCTGGTACTACGCGACCGTGACCCTCTCCACCACCGGATACGGCGACATCACCCCGGTCAGCGACGCTGCCCGGCTCACCAACATCTTCGTCATCACGCCCCTGCGCGTGCTGTTTCTGATCATCCTGGTCGGCACCACGCTCGAAGTCCTCACCGAGCGCACCCGCGAGGAGTGGCGACTCAACCGCTGGAGGTCCACCTTGCGCGACCACACCGTCGTCGTCGGCTTCGGAACCAAGGGCCGGTCGGCGATCCAGACCGTGTGCGCGACGGGTCTGAAGAAGGAACAGGTCGTCGTGGTCGACCCCAGCAGCAAGGTGATCGACGCCGCGACGGCCGAGGGCTACGCGGGGGTCATCGGGGACGCCACCCGCAGCGAGGTGCTGAAGCGGGCCGAGGTCCACCGGGCCCGGAAGATCATCATCGCCACCCAGCGCGACGACACCGCGGTCCTGGTGACGCTGACGGCCCGCCAGCTCAACAAGGGCGCGAAGATCGTGGCCGCCGTGCGCGAGGAGGAGAACGCGCCGCTGCTCAAGCAGTCCGGCGCGGACGCGGTCATCACCAGCGCCAGCGCGGCCGGCCGGCTGCTCGGACTGTCGGTGCTGAGCCCCGCGGCCGGCATGGTGATGGAGGACCTCATCCAGCAGGGCAGCGGGCTCGACATCGTCGAACGGCCCGTCATAAAGGCCGAGGTGGGCCGGAAACCACGGGAGACGGACGACCTGGTGGTCAGCGTCGTGCGCGGGCACCGGGTGCTCGGCTACGACGATCCGGCCGTCGGGACGCTGGAGCTGACGGACCGTCTCATCACGATCGTGCGGGCGTCGCCGGGCACCCAGGTGGCACCCGACGCCCGCCCGCTGCCCCCGATGCCGTCGAGTTGATCACTTGCGGTTGTACAGCCGCATGGTGACCGGGCCGAAGACCGCGACCAACAGCCCCGCCCACCCCAGCGACCAGGCGATCTCGTCGGCGGGCCAGTCGCCCGCCATCAGCTCGCGCACGGCCGAGGACAGATGGGTGATCGGGCTGTTGTTGACGAAGGCCTGGAGCCAGCCCGGCATGGTCCTCGGATCGACGAAGACGTTGGAGAGGAAGGTCAGCGGGAAGATCACCATCATGCTGACGCCCATCACCGACTTCTCGGTCCGCAGCAGCAGCCCGAACATCGTCCAGATCCACGAGAACGCGAACGAGAAGACGACCAGCAGCGCGATCCCGGCGGCCACACCGCCGACCCCGCCGTCCGGGCGGTAGCCGAGGATCACGCCGACGGTGAGCATCACCACGGACGCGATCGTGTAGCGCAGGGCGTCGCCGAGCAGATAGCCGACCATCACCGCCGGCCGCCAGATGGGCAGCGAGCGGAAGCGGTCGAAGACGCCCTTCTCGATGTCGGTGTTGACCGAGACGCCGGTGTACATCGTGATCATCACGACCGACATCACCAGGATGCCCGGCAGCAGGAACTGGATGTACTCCTCCGGGGACCCGGCCAGGGCGCCCCCGAACAGGTACGTGTACATCAGCACCATCATGATCGGGAACGCGGTGACGTCGAAGAGCTGCTCCGGCACGTGCTTGATCTTGAGGATCGCCCGCCAGCCGAAGGTCAGCGAGGCCGACAGCGCGCTCGGCCGCGGCGGCCGCTCCCCGGCGACGAGCAGCGCGGCCAGCGACTCGGTGCTGACGGGGGCGAGGTCCTGGGCTGCGCCGGTCTGGGACTGTGTCGCGGTGCTCATGCCGCCATCTCCTCGGCGTCGGTGTCGTCGGTGCCGTCGGTGCCGTCGGTGGGGTGTCCGGTGAGGGCGAGGAACACCTCGTCCAGGCTGGGCTGGCCCAGCGAGAAGTTGTCGACGGTGATGCCGGTGCGGGCCAGTTCGGCGAGCGCGCGGGAGGCCTGTTCGGCGGCCGTGTCACCGGCCGCGGAACCGAGCCGGGCGGTGAGCGCGACCGAGTCCGGTTCCAGCTCCACCTGGGCGTCCAGGGCCCGCCGCAGGATCTCCGCCGCCTCCGGCCGCCGCCCGCCGTCCCGCAGGCGCAGATGTACGGTCCCGGCGCCCACGGACGCCTTCAGCTCGCCCTTGGTGCCCTCGGCGATCACCCGGCCGTGGTCGATGACGGCGATCCGGGAGGCCAGCTGGTCGGCCTCGTCCAGATACTGCGTGGTCAGCAGCACCGTGGTGCCCTGGGCGACGACCGCGCGCACGATGTCCCAGACCTGGTTGCGGCTGCGCGGGTCGAGACCCGTGGTGGGCTCGTCGAGGAAGAGCAGCTCGGGGGTGTTGAGAATGGACGCGGCGATGTCGATACGGCGCCGCATGCCGCCCGAGTAGTGCTTGACCTGCTTTCCGGCCGCCTCCGAGAGACCGAAGGCCTCCAGCAACTGCCCGGCACGCACGCGTGCGGCCTTCTTGTGGTGGCCGAGGAGACGGCCCAGCAGGACCAGGTTCTCGGTGCCGGTGAGGTCCTCGTCGACGGAGGCGTACTGACCGGTGAGGCTGACCCGGCCGCGGACCTCGTCGGCCTCGCGGACGACGTCGTGGCCGAAGACGTGGGCCTCGCCGCCGTCGGGCCGCAGGAGGGTGGCGAGCATCTTCACGGTGGTGGTCTTGCCGGCGCCGTTCGGGCCGAGGACGCCGTAGACCGTGCCGGCCGGCACCGCGAGGTCCACTCCGTCGACGGCCCTGGTCTCGCCGAACGTCTTCACGAGGCCCGCGGTCTCGATCGCCAGGGATGACGTGTGCTGGCTCATGGGCGGGGTTCCTTCCGCGTGCTTGGGCTACGCATGGGGAGACCTTTACCGTCGCGCGAACTCATCGGTCGCGCACAGGGAATTTCGGGGACGGCCGGGTCGCGGGGGTCACCGTCGGCTGGGAGTAGCGTCGGGCCCATGTATGCGATCACGATTCCCGAACCCGGTGGACCCGAGGCGCTGGTCTGGAGCGAGGTCCCGGATGCCGAGGCCGGCGAGGGCGAGGTGCTGGTCGAGGTGGTGGCCGGAGCCGTCAACCGCGCCGACATCCTGCAACGGCAGGGCTTCTACAACCCCCCGCCCGGCGCCTCCCCCTACCCCGGCCTGGAGTGCTCCGGACGGATCGCCGCGATCGGCCCCCGCGTCTCCGGCTGGGCCGTCGGCGACGAGGTCTGCGCGCTGCTCGCGGGCGGCGGATACGCCGAGAAGGTCGCCGTACCGGCCGGACAGCTGTTGCCCGTGCCCAAGGGCCTCGACGTGAAGCGGGCGGCCGCGCTGCCCGAGGTGGTCTGCACGGTCTGGTCGAACGTCTTCATGGTCGCCCACCTGCGCCCCGGCGAGACCCTGCTCGTGCACGGCGGTTCCAGCGGCATCGGCACGATGGCGATCCAGCTCGCCAAGGCCGTCGGCGCCAAGGTCGCGGTGACCGCGGGCACGCCCGAGAAGCTGGAACGCTGTGCCGAGCTCGGCGCGGACATCCTGATCAACTACCGGGAACAGGACTTCGTCGAGGAGGTCAGGAAGGCCACCGACGGAGCGGGCGCCGATGTCATCCTCGACAACATGGGCGCGAAGTACCTCGACCGCAACGTCAACGCCCTCGCCGTCAACGGACGGCTCGCGATCATCGGCATGCAGGGCGGCGTCAAGGGCGAGCTGAACATCGGCACGCTGCTGGGCAAGCGGGCCGCGATCAGCGCGACCTCGCTGCGGGCACGGCCAGCGGCCGAGAAGACGGCGATCGTGGCGGCCGTGCGCGAGCATGTGTGGCCGCTGCTGGACGCCGGGCACATCCGTCCCGTCGTCGACCGCGAGCTGCCGATGAGCGACGCGGCCGCCGCGCACCGGGTCGTCGAGGAGAGCGGCCACATCGGCAAGGTCCTGCTGGTCACGCGGTAGGCGTTCCGCCCCGGCCCTACCCGCGCCGCACCCGCAGCGCGAACAGGCCGAGCCCGAGCCCCAGCCCCACCAGCACCAGCCCGGTGCCGAGCGGCAGGATGAACACCTTGGCCCGGGCCGGCGCCCGCTGCGCGGACCGCGGCGGAGCGGCGGCGGTCTCGTGGGGCGGCTCGGACACGGCGGTGAGGTCGCCGTCACCGCTGCCGGTGTCGGCGACGTCCGCGTCCTCCGGTACCGGTTCCTCCCGCCGCCCGGGCCGCTCCCGCCCCTCACCGGCTCTGCTCCCGGCCCGCGAGGGGGTTGCGGCGGAAGGAGAGGGGGCGAGGGAGGCCGAGGGGGAGGCGCGGTGCGGCCCATGGGCGGCCGGGGAGCCCGGTGACGAAGGCGCCGGGTCGGTCGTGGCCCGGCGCGGCCCATGAGCCGGCACGGGACTCGCCGGGCGACCTGAGGCCGAGGCCGACGCGTTCGGCGAGGGCACCGCGGTGCCGGCCCGCCCCCGGTCCGGCACCGGCGCCGACGCGCTCCGCGGGCCGGCCTGCGTGTTCGGCGGGGTTCCTGGGGCGTACGGCGGTTTCGTCCCGTGCGGCGGCCGGGGAGTCGACCTGGTCGACGGCCCGTTCCAAGAGACGGCCCGCACGGTCGTCGGGGTCCCCGGGGAGTGCGGCGGCTCCACCCCGCGCAGGAGCCGGTGGCCGGGCCCCGCTGCCAGTCCGCTCGACGAGTCGGCCCGTGTACCCGGCGGCACCCCCGGGGCGGACGGCCGCCCCGCCCCGTGCGGCGGCCGGTGAGCCGGCCCCGGTGACGGTCCGCTCCACGAGACGGCCCGCATGATCGGCGGCACCCCCGGGCCGTACGGCCGCCCCGCCCCGTGCGACGGCCGGTGAGCCGGCCCCGGTGACGGTCCGCTCGATGCGTCGGTCCGCATGATCGGCGGCACCCCTGGGGCGGACAGCCGCTCCGCCGCACCCGGCGCCCGGGCAGCCGGCCGCAAGCCGGAGCCGGAAGCGATCGCGGCCGTGTGCACCGGTGTCGGGTCCGACCGTACGTCGGCGTCGGTGTGGGGCCGGACGGAGGCGTACGCCTGCTCGGTGACGTACCCCTGATGCGGCCCCTGGTGCCCCTGGTGGCGTACGACGGGCGGCACGGTGGTCGCGCTCGCGCCCACCACGATCGCCAGTACCGTCGCGCGCAGCCAAGGAGTCACGGGACAAGACTGGCATTCAGGTAGGACACCGGCATTCCGGGTGACGCCATGGGGGCGAACTGCTTCCGGGGCGGTGGATCAGCGCATAGCGGGGGCACCCCACTGAGGAGGTGTACGGGTGCGAGAGAATGGCGGCATGGAGATGCCGAGGAACGAAGGTTCGCCGGAAAGTCCCCAGATCCTGGTCGTGGGCCAGGACGGGATGGCACTGGGCGGCGGGGGTGACGACGAGTCCCGCGAGGTCCCGGTCACGGAGATGGTCGAGCAGCCCGCGAAGGTCATGCGGATCGGCAGCATGATCAAGCAGCTGCTCGAAGAGGTGCGCGCGGCTCCCCTCGACGAGGCCAGCCGGGCCCGGCTCAAGGAGATCCACCACAGCTCGGTGAAGGAGCTGGAGGACGGACTCGCCCCCGAGCTCGTGGAGGAGCTGGAGCGGCTCTCCCTGCCCTTCAACGAGGAGTCGACCCCGAGCGACGCGGAACTGCGTATCGCGCAGGCCCAGTTGGTGGGCTGGCTCGAGGGCCTGTTCCACGGGATCCAGACCACCCTGTTCGCCCAGCAGATGGCCGCGCGGGCCCAGCTGGAACAGATGCGCCGCGCCCTCCCGCCGGGCGTAGGCGGCGGTGAGGACGGCATCGACCCGCGCGCGGGCGGCCGCTCGGGCGGACCGTACCTGTAACTCCCCGACGCAGAAGGGCCCGACAGCCGACGCTGCCGGGCCCTTTCACGTCCCCGCCCGGAAGCGCTCGTTCGGGTTCTCTTGCCTCGCGGGCCTGGGTCCGGGTCGGTGACCTGCGGATCGGCCGACGTGACCTTGGCCACGGGGTGCCGCGACGGCCCGCCCGCTCCCGCGGAGGCGACGCGTCGGCGAGGTGCCCGTTCCGTGACCGTACGCGAAAGAAAGGTGGCGCAGGCGTTACAGCTGCCCTACGGCCGGTACACAGAATTTGCACGCCGAGACGTAGTACAGGTTTGATGGCCGGTCCGTCTCGGGCCGGTCCCCGGGCTCATCCCGGACCGGCGGCTTGCGCGAAGGCTGTAGCGTGGCCGACGGAGACCGTAACAACACCGCGCGCACCGCGGGCAGAAACGACGGCGAGGACCGATGGCACAGCAGCAGCGCGCTCAGGGCCCGTCCGACCCCGAGGCGACTGGCGGCGGAATGTCAGATGCGCCGGAGCTGTGGGGTAACGGCGGACTGGTGGGGGACGGCCGGTACCGGCTGACCCGCAGACTCGGCCGGGGCGGTATGGCCGAGGTGTTCGCGGCCGAGGACGTACGGCTCGGCCGCACCGTGGCGGTCAAGCTGCTCCGGGCCGACCTCGCCGAGGACCCGACCTCCAAGGCCCGCTTCACGCGCGAGGCCCAGTCCGTGGCGGGCCTCAACCACCATGCGATCGTCGCCGTGTACGACTCCGGCGAAGACTTCGTGGGCGGCCAGTCGGTGCCGTACATCGTCATGGAGATCGTCGAGGGGCGGACGATCCGCGACCTGCTGCTCAACGCCGAGGCGCCCGGGCCCGAGCAGGCCCTGATCATCGTCTCCGGTGTCCTGGAGGCGCTCGCCTACTCGCACCAGCACGGCATCGTGCACCGTGACATCAAGCCCGCCAACGTGATCATCACGCACAACGGCGCGGTCAAGGTCATGGACTTCGGCATCGCCCGCGCCCTGCACGGCGCGTCCACGACGATGACCCAGACCGGCATGGTCATGGGCACCCCGCAGTACCTCTCCCCGGAGCAGGCTCTCGGCAAGGCGGTCGACCACCGCTCCGACCTGTACGCGACGGGCTGTCTCCTCTACGAACTCCTCGCGCTGCGGCCCCCGTTCACCGGCGAGACCCCGCTGTCGGTGGTCTACCAGCACGTCCAGGACATCCCGACGCCCCCGTCGCAGGTCTCCGACTCCGTCCCGCCGGAGCTCGACGGCCTGGTCATGCGCTCGCTCGCCAAGGAACCGGACGACCGTTTCCAGACCGCCGAGGAGATGCGCGGGCTCGTCCAGTACGGCCTGCAGATGCTGTACGACCAGGGCGGCCACACCGGCACCTGGAACACCGGCCCGGTGACGGCGCACGACGGCCGCGGAGCGCCGGTCGCGGGCTTCGCGAGCACCAGTGTGCTTCCGCACCCCGGTGCCGCCTCCGGCACCACCCAGATCCCCCAGCCGATCCTGCCGGGCGGCTACGGCGGCGGGGACGACGGCGGCTTCGAGGGGCACGGCAACCGCGGCAGCGGCCGCGGCAAGCTGTGGATCCTCGCCGTTCTCGCGGTGATCGCCGTCGCGGCGGGCGTCGCCCTGGCGCTCAACGGCGGGGGCGGTGGCGGAGACGGTGGCGGCACCGGCACCTCCGTGTCGCCGACCACCTCGCAGACCACCGACGACCCGTCGCCCAGCGAGACGCCGAGCGACGAGGCGACGAGCCAGGAGACCGACACGTCCACGGACGACAGCGGCAGCTCGGGCGGCTCCGGCTACACGCCGTCCTACACGCCGTCGTACACGCCCTCCTACACGCCTTCGCCCTCGGCGACGCAGCCGTCCGAGACGGCGACGGAACCGACGGACTCGGCGGAGCCCACGGACACGGCACAGCCCACGAACACGGCGGAGCCGACCGGCGACGGAGTCGTCGGCGGCGTCACCGACGGCGGCGGGGGCGGCGACTCCTGAGTCCTCGCGCGCGTGAGCCCGGAACCGACCTCACGCGCGCGTGCTCGTCGCAGCACCTCCGGGACGTCAGTCCACGAACGCGTCGCACACCGCGTCGTACTCCCGCGTCCACCACACCACCAGCGCCGAGGCCGCCGGGAACTGCGGGTCCGCGCGGGTGTCGCCGCGCTCGTAGTGCCAGCGCAGCATCCAGAAGTCGTTGAGGCGCTCCCACCACACCCGGTGCACGGCCGCCGCGAGCTCCGAGGGCGCGGCGCCCGCCGTACGCCGGTACGCGCGCGCGTACGCCCGCACCTTCGGCAGGTCGAGCGTCCCCGCGGGCCGTACGAAGAAGATCGCGGCGGCGCGTACGGCCTCCTCGGCGCGGGGCTTCACGCCGAGCCGGTCCCAGTCGACGATCGCGGCGGGAGCGTCGCCCTTGTAGAGCAGGTTGAAGGGGTGGAAGTCCCCGTGCACCCAGCCCACCGGCCCGCCGTGCGGAGGCCGCCGTCCCCTGTGCTGTTCGAGCAGCGCGCGCCGCTCCAGGAGCCGGTGCCGGGCCAGCTCGTCGAAGGAGTCGGCGGGCCGGTGCCGGCGTACGCGCGCGAGGAGGTCGTCGATGAGGGCGAAGGTGGCGGCGGGGTCGGCACCGGCGTCGACGGGGCTCGCGTCAGGGGGCGCGGCCCCGGTGTCCCGGTCGGGCGGTCGATGAGCGGCGTCCGGCTTCTCGGCGCATCCCCCGGTGCGCGCGCCCCCGGCTGTCGGCGCACCCTTCTCCGCCCGTTCGCCCCCCTCTACCGGCATCACCCGCTCCAGGCTCGCGTGGACCACTCCCAGCAGGGCCCCGAGGCGTCCGCACTGTTCGGCGGTGAGCTGGGCGCCGTGGCGGTGGCGGCCCTCGATCCAGGGGTGCAGGGCGTAGGCGTGGCCGCCGACGACCGCGACCGTGCGGCCGTCGTGGACGGGGAGGGGCGGGGCGACCGGGACGCCGAGGGCGGCCAGGCGCTGGGTCGCGCGGTGCTGGCGGGCGATGGACTCGGGGGCGGCCGTCTCGGGGTCGAAGTGGTGCTTGAGGAAGTAGCGGCCGCGGGTCGTACGGAGCCGGTAGCCGCGGTTGAGGAGGCCTTGGTCGACCGGATCGCAGGCGAGGGCGGTTCCGGCGGCGTACTGGCGGAGGAGGGCGCCCAGCGGGGGCGCGTGAGGCATCAGGGGTGGTACGGGAGAGCGCGGCACGCGCCAGATGCTAGGGCACCGGGCAGGGCCGTGAGCTGGGCGTTGTCACAGGACGTCACAGACCGCCACAGTAAGTCGCGCTCGGTCTCCTTCGGTCATGGGGACGTCCTCGAAGTGTCGCGCCGAAGCGGAATGCCCTGACTTTTCATTCTTCGCGCCCTCGGCAAGTCGGACACGAAAACTCTTCCGGTGACCTGGGTAGACGGGATAACGTGCCGTTGCTCCGGCCTCCTGCAAGGCTGTGACCAGCATCCCTTCGGGCCTTTTTCGATTTACTTGGAAATCCAAGCAAAATCCCAGGTCAAAGGGGGTTTCACAGAAATGTGGAGCACTGGGTAACGTGATTCTTGCAGGGCGCTCGCCGGGGCACCTGTCACGCCTGTTCCGGCCGAGTGGCACCCACCCCGTGCACGGGTGTCGGCAACAGGTGAGCCGCACTGGTACACCCGGCAACCCCGGGGGCCGGACCGACGGAGGAGCACACGTGACCGTGGAGAGCACTGCCGCGCGCAAGCCGCGACGCAGCGCCGGGACGAGGAAGTCCCCGAGCACCAAGCCCGAACTGGTTCAGCTGCTGACGCCCGAGGGCAAGCGCGTCAAGAACGCGGAGTACGACAAGTACGTCGCCGACATCACCCCCGAAGAGCTCCGCGGCCTGTACCGCGACATGGTGCTCACCCGTCGTTTCGACGCCGAGGCCACCTCCCTCCAGCGCCAGGGCGAACTGGGCCTGTGGGCCTCGCTGCTCGGCCAGGAGGCCGCCCAGATCGGTTCGGGACGGGCGCTGCGCGACGACGACTACGTCTTCCCCACCTACCGCGAGCACGGCGTGGCCTGGTGCCGCGGGGTCGATCCGACCAACCTGCTCGGCATGTTCCGCGGGGTGAACAACGGCGGCTGGGACCCGAACAGCAACAACTTCCACCTCTACACGATCGTCATCGGCTCCCAGACCCTGCACGCCACGGGCTACGCGATGGGCATCGCCAAGGACGGCGCCGACTCCGCGGTCATCGCGTACTTCGGCGACGGCGCCTCCAGCCAGGGCGACGTGGCCGAATCGTTCACCTTCTCCGCGGTCTACAACGCCCCGGTGGTGTTCTTCTGCCAGAACAACCAGTGGGCCATCTCCGAGCCGACCGAGAAGCAGACCCGCGTCCCGCTCTACCAGCGCGCGCAGGGCTTCGGCTTCCCGGGCGTCCGGGTCGACGGCAACGACGTGCTCGCCTCGCTGGCCGTCACCAAGTGGGCGCTGGAGCGGGCCCGCGCGGGTGAGGGGCCGACGCTCGTCGAGGCGTACACGTACCGGATGGGCGCCCACACCACCTCCGACGACCCGAGCAAGTACCGGGCCGACGAGGAGCGCGAGGCGTGGGAGGCGAAGGACCCGATCCTGCGCCTGCGCCGGTACCTGGAGGCCTCAAACCACGCGGACGAGGGATTCTTCGCGGAACTGGAGGCGGAGTCCGAGGCGTTGGGCAGGCGAGTGCGTGAGGTGGTGCGTGCGATGCCGGACCCGGATCGTTTCGCGCTCTTCGAGCACGCGTATGCGGACGGGCACGCGCTCGTCGACGAGGAGCGGGCCGCGTTCGCCGCCTACCAGGCGTCGTTCGCGGACGGGGAAGGGGCCTGATCATGGCGGCGGAGACTGTGACGTTCAAGAACATGGCCCTGGCCAAGGCGATCAACGAGTCGCTGCGCCGGGCTCTGGACGCCGACCCCAAGGTCCTGGTGATGGGCGAGGACGTCGGCAAGCTCGGCGGCGTCTTCCGCGTCACCGACGGCCTGCAGAAGGACTTCGGCGAGGACCGGGTCATCGACACCCCGCTCGCGGAGTCCGGCATCGTGGGCACCGCGATCGGGCTGGCGCTGCGCGGCTACCGGCCCGTGGTGGAGATCCAGTTCGACGGCTTCGTGTTCCCGGCCTACGACCAGATCGTCACCCAGCTGGCCAAGATGCACGCCCGCTCGCTGGGCAAGGTCAAGATGCCGGTCGTCGTGCGCATCCCCTACGGCGGCGGCATCGGCGCCGTCGAGCACCACTCGGAGTCCCCGGAGGCGCTGTTCGCGCACGTGGCGGGGCTGAAGGTGGTCTCGCCGTCGAACGCGTCGGACGCCTATTGGATGATGCAGCAGGCCATCCAGAGCGACGACCCGGTGATCTTCTTCGAGCCCAAGCGCCGCTACTGGGACAAGGGCGACGTCAACACCGAGGCCATCCCCGGCCCGCTGCACAAGGCGCGGGTGGTCCGTGAGGGCAGCGACCTGACCCTGGTCGCCTACGGCCCGATGGTCAAGCTGTGCCAGGAGGTCGCCGACGCGGCCGCCGAGGAGGGCAAGAACCTGGAGGTGGTGGACCTGCGCTCGGTCTCCCCCCTGGACTTCGACACCATCCAGGCCTCCGTGGAGAAGACCCGCCGTCTGGTCGTGGTGCACGAGGCGCCGGTGTTCTTCGGCTCCGGCGCGGAGATCGCCGCCCGGATCACCGAGCGGTGCTTCTACCACCTGGAGGCGCCGGTGCTGCGGGTGGGCGGCTACCACGCCCCCTATCCGCCGGCCCGCCTGGAGGAGGAGTACCTGCCGGGTCTGGACCGGGTACTGGATGCCGTCGACCGCGCTCTGGCGTACTGAGGAGAGGGCCGTGACGACGATGACGGACACGTCCGTACGCGAGTTCAAGATGCCCGACGTGGGCGAGGGTCTGACCGAGGCGGAGATCCTCAAGTGGTACGTCCAGGTCGGTGACACGGTCACCGACGGGCAGGTGGTGTGCGAGGTCGAGACGGCCAAGGCGGCCGTCGAACTGCCCATCCCCTACGACGGGGTGGTGCGCGACCTGCACTTCCCCGAGGGCACCACGGTGGACGTGGGCACGTCGATCATCGCGATCGACGTGAGCGGCGGGGCGGCGCAGGCTGAGGCTCCTGCCGAGGCCGTGCAGGCCCCGGTGGCCGAGGCCGAGGCTCCGGTGGCCGACGCCGCTGACGAGAAGAAGCCGCAGGGCCGCCAGCCGGTCCTGGTCGGCTACGGCGTGGCCGCCTCCTCCACCAAGCGGCGCCCTCGCAAGGGCCCCGAGGTGCCGCTCCAGCAGGCGGCGCCGGCCGTGCCGAGCGAGCTGAACGGCCATGGGCCGGCCCCGGTGGAGGCGCAGTCCCGCCCGCTGGCCAAGCCCCCGGTCCGCAAGCTGGCCAAGGACCTGGGCGTCGACCTGACCCAGGTGGTCCCGTCCGGCCCGGACGGCATCATCACCCGCGAGGACGTCCACGCGGCGGCCACCCCGACCCAGGCACCCACGCCCGCCGAACCGGCCCCGGTGCCGGTCACGCAGGCCCCGGCGGTGCCGGCGGCGCCCGCCGCCTCGTACGACGCGGCCCGCGAGACCCGTATCCCCGTCAAGGGCGTCCGCAAGGCCACCGCCCAGGCGATGGTCGGCTCGGCGTTCACCGCCCCGCACGTCACCGAGTTCGTGACGGTGGACGTCACCCGCACCCTCAAGCTGGTCGAGGAGCTCAAGCACGACAAGGACTTCGCGGGCCTGCGCGTGAACCCGCTCCTGCTGATCGCCAAGGCCCTCCTGGTGGCGATCAAGCGGAACCCGGACGTCAACGCGTCCTGGGACGAGGCCAACCAGGAGATCGTCCTCAAGCACTACGTCAACCTGGGCATCGCCGCGGCCACCCCGCGCGGCCTGATCGTCCCGAACATCAAGGACGCAGACGCCAAGACGCTCCCGCAACTGGCCGAGGCACTGGGTGAGTTGGTGGCCACCGCGAAGGAGGGCCGCACCTCGCCGGCCGCGATGCAGGGCGGCACGGTGACCATCACCAACGTCGGCGTCTTCGGCGTCGACACCGGCACCCCGATCCTGCCGCCCGGCGAGTCCGCGATCCTCGCCGTCGGCGCGATCAAGCTCCAGCCCTGGGTCCACAAGGGCAAGGTCAAGCCCCGCCAGGTCACCACCCTGGCCCTCAGCTTCGACCACCGTCTGATCGACGGGGAGTTGGGCTCCAAGGTCCTCGCCGACGTCGCAGCGATCCTGGAACAGCCGAAGAAACTCATCACCTGGGCGTGACCCGCGGTCCTCGTCCACCGCGACGAAGGGGCCCGTCGCCCACAGGCGACGGGCCCCTTCGTGGCAGGCGATGTCAGATGGTCGAGAAGCCGTAGTTCATGAGCTTCTTCGCGTCCGCCTCGCGGTTGGGGATCGAGGTGGAGGCGAGGACCGTGCCGATGACGGTCTTGCCGTTGCGGGTGGCGGCGAAGACGAGGCAGTACTTGGCCTCGGGGCCGGAGCCGGTCTTCACGCCGATGGTGCCGCTGTAGCTGCTGAGCAGCCCGTTCGTGTTGGTCCACGCCGCCATCGTGCGGGTGGAGCCCGTCTTGGTGATGGTCTTCGCCGTGTACTTCTTCGTCTTCACGACCGCGCGGAACGTGGCGCTCTTCATCGCGCTGCTGGCGATCTTCGTCAGGTCACGCGGCGTCGAGTAGTTGTTGCCGTTGCCGATGCCGTCGAACGAGTCGAAGTGCGTGTGCGTCAGACCGAGCGACGTGGCGGCCCTGTTCATCTTGCTGATGAAGGACTTCACGCGCGCGGCCCGCGTCGAGCCGGTGCCGTACGTGTCGGCCAGCGCGTACGCGGCGTCGCAGCCCGACGGCAGCATCAGCCCGTACAGCAGCTGACGGACGGTGACCTTGTCGCCGACGATGAGGTGGGCCTGCGAGGCGTTGTTGGCGACGACGTAGTCGCTGTACGCCTTCTGGATCGTGACCTTCTTGTCCAGGTTCAGGTTCGACTGCGCCAGCACGACCTTCGCGGTCATGATCTTCGTGGTGGAGCCCGTGGAACGCTTGGTGTCCGCCGCCTTGGTGTACAGCGTCTTGCCGTTCGCGTTGTTCATCACGTAGCCGCCCTTGGCCACGATCGAAGGCGCGGTGACAGCCTGCGCGGGTGCCGCGGCGAAGGCTCCGGACGCGAGCACGGCGCCTGCGGTGACACTGACCGCGGCGGCCTTGCGGAAGCGGCTGCCCTTGGTGCCGATGATGGCGGTAATCAACTGAAATACCCCGATTACGTCGAATGCCCCTGAGATGCGGCCAAGTTGATGGGAGAAAAGAATGCGAGCCGCATGTCTGTGACACGTATCTAGCACGAATGGTTGTGCGCCGGATGAGGCGGGTCGTGCTTCTGTGACACCGTTGATACAGAGGGGACCGCATGCTGGACGGCGGTCCTTCATGCGTACGTGTTGTATCTATGCTGTCGGCATGAGCCTGGCCGTGAAACAGCCTCCCGCCGCCGACCGCGTCTACGCCCACGTCAAGCAGGGCGTCCTGGACCGCCGTTACGAGGGCGGGACCCTGCTCACCGAGGGCGAGCTCGGTGAGGCCGTCGGAGTTTCCCGTACGCCCGTGCGAGAGGCGCTGCTGCGTCTCGAGGTCGAGGGGCTGATCAAGCTTTACCCGAAAAAGGGAGCGCTGGTCCTGCCCGTCTCCGCCCAGGAGATCGCCGACGTCGTCGAGACCCGGCAGCTCGTCGAGGGACACGCCGCCCGCAAGGCCGTACCGGCGTCCCCGCAGCTCATCGCGCGCCTCGAGGAGCTGCTGGCGCGGCAGAAGGAGCAGGCCGCCGCCGGGGACCTGGCCGGCGCCGCCGTCACCGACCGCTGCTTCCACGCGGAGATCGTCCGCAGCGGCGGCAACGAGATCCTCAGCCGGCTCTACGACCAGCTCCGCGACCGTCAGCTCAGGATGGGCGTCGCCGTGATGCACGCCCACCCGGACCGCATCACCAAGACCCTCGTCGAGCACGAGCAGATCCTTCAGGCACTGCGCTCCGGCGACGCGGAGGCGGTCGTGGGCCTGATCCACGGACACGTCGAGTGGTTCTCCCACCTGGCCCGGGGGGAGGTCCGATGAGCAGGTCCCCTCTCCCGGGCGACCCACCGGGCGGCCGGCGTGCGATGGCCGTGTGGGGCATCGGCGTCTCGGTCTACTTCGTCGCCGTCATCTTCCGTACGTCCCTCGGGGTCGCCGGCCTCGACGCGGCCGACCGCTTCCATGTGAACGCCTCGGCCCTGTCGACCTTCTCGATCCTCCAGCTCCTCGTCTACGCCGGCATGCAGATCCCCGTCGGCCTGCTGGTCGACCGGCTCGGCACCAAGAAGGTGCTGACGCTCGGCGTGGTGCTCTTCACGGCGGGGCAGCTCGGCTTCGCGTTCTCACCGTCGTACGGCACCGCCCTCGCCTCGCGCGCCCTGCTCGGCTGCGGCGACGCGATGACCTTCATCAGCGTGCTGCGGCTCGGCACCCGCTGGTTCCCGGCCCGGCGCGGACCGCTGGTCGCGCAGCTCGCCGGGCTCGCCGGCATGGCGGGCAACCTGGTCTCCACGCTGGTCCTGGCCCGGCTGCTGCACGGCGTCGGCTGGACGGCCGCGTTCGCGGGCAGCTCGCTCGCGGGAGTCGTCGTCCTGGTCCTGCTGCTGCTCTTCCTCAAGGACCACCCGGAAGGCCACGAGCCGGAACCGTTCCCGCACCAGGGAGCGGCCTACGTACGGCGCCAGATCGCCGCGTCCTGGCGGGAACCCGGCACCCGCCTCGGGCTGTGGGTGCACTTCACGACCCAGTTCCCGGCGATGGTGTTCCTGCTGCTGTGGGGCCTGCCCTTCCTCGTCGAGGCGCAGGGGCTCTCCCGGGCGGTGGCGGGCGAACTGCTCACTCTCGTCGTGCTGTCCAACATGGTCGTCGGCCTGGTCTACGGCCAGGTCGTCGCCCGGCACCACGGCGCACGGCTGCCGCTGGCGCTCGGCACCGTGGGCGCGACGGCGCTGCTGTGGGCGGCCACGCTGGCCTACCCCGGCGAGCGGGCCCCGATGTGGCTGCTGATCGTGCTGTGCGTGGTGCTCGGTTCCTGCGGTCCCGCGTCGATGCTCGGCTTCGACTTCGCGCGCCCGGCGAACCCGCCGGAGCGGCAGGGCACCGCCTCCGGCATCACCAACATGGGCGGCTTCGTCGCGTCGATGACCACCCTGTTCGCCGTCGGTGTGCTCCTGGACGCGACCGGCGACGACTACACCGTCGCCTTCTCCTCCGTCTTCGTGCTCCAGGCGCTCGGCGTCAGCCAGATCCTGCGGCTGCGCGGGCGGGCGGCGCGCAGGGAGCGGGAGCGGCTGGTGGCGAGCCGGGTGGAGACGGTGCACGTCCCCGCGTAGCCACGCGGGTCACGCGCACCCGATTCCTACCGCGTCACCGTGAAGTTGCGCAGGATCGCCGACGTCAGTTCCGGGTCGCCCTCCGCCTTCACGCGGTCCGCCACCGCCTCCGGGGTCACCCGGCCGCAGGCCAGGCGCACATAGGTCTCCCAGTCGAGGCTGAGCGTGGCGGCGGGGCCGAGCGCGGGGGCGGTCTCCAGCGTGCCGCGGCCCTGGATGTCGACCCTTATCGTGCGCAGGAACTCGACGGGGCCGTGCACGTCGAAGACGATCGCCGAACTGCGGGGCGCGTCGGCCTTGACGGCCACTATGTCGGGCAGCGCGTCGAGGAGGATGTCCCGGGCGATGTGCGCGCCGGGGGAGTCGAGGTTGCCGGGCCGGCCGAGGGCGGTGCGCAGGTCCTGCTCGTGCACCCAGACGTCGAAGGCGTGCTGGCGCATGGAGTCCGCGAGCGTCAGTTCGGTTCCGAGCGGGCCGCGCACCTTGGTGCCGGGGTCGCGGGACTCGTTCCGCAGCTGGCGGTTGCGGCGGATGATGACGTACTCCAGCTCGGAGGTCATCTCCGGCGCCGTGTGGTGGCGGCGAACGTCGACCTGCATCTCCATGTACCGCTGGTGGTCGTTGGTGACGTGGAAGAGGTCGCGGGGGAGGGTGTGGATGGGGCGCGGGTCGCCCAGCATCTCGCAGTCCAGCCCGATGACATGGGACACCACATCCCGCACCGACCAGCCCGGGCAGGGCGTACGGCGATTCCACTCCCCCTCGACGAGGGGGGTCACCAGCTCGGATATCGCGTCGATGGAGTGGGTCCAGGCGTCGGCGTAGGGCTGGAGGGTGGGATGCAGACTCACGGAACGGGACCCCTCGGCGGTCGGAGCACGGGCTGGTGATGGCGGCGTTGCCAGTGGAGTGGTGGCTGTCGGCGGGTGTCTTGGAACGCTAAGTTACGCTGCTGTGAGGCACCCCGGCAGTGCTTTCGTGTGACGATCGTAGGCCCGTAAGGGACGGCTCGAATGCCAGGACGGTGGTAGTGTGCGCGCCTCTTTGATCCAGATCGCCGTGGATGAGGGCGAATCGGTCGAATCGCGTCGGCGGCGCGTGGCGTCACTGGTACGGGACCAGGCCGGAGCCGACCTCGTCGTGCTGCCGGAACTGTGGACCACCGGGGCGTTCGCCTTCGAGGAGTTCGCGAGCGAGGCCGAGCCGCTGCACGGGCCGACCCACGAGGTCATGGCGAAGGCCGCGAGCGACGCGGGCGTGTGGCTGCACGCGGGCTCGATCCCCGAGCGGGCCCCTGACGGCACCCTCTACAACACCTCCCTCCTCTTCTCCCCCTCCGGCGAACAGGCCGCCTCCTACCGCAAGATCCACCGCTTCGGCTTCGACAAGGGCGAGGCCGTCCTGATGGGCCGCGGCGAGGACCTGGTGACGGTCCGTCTGCCGGAGACGACCGTCGGCCTCGCCACCTGCTACGACCTCCGCTTCCCCGAACTCTTCCGCGGTCTCGTCGACGCGGGCGCCGAGACCCTGGTGATCCCGGCGGGCTGGCCGGAGCGCCGCCGGGCGCACTGGACGCTGCTGGCCCGGGCGCGGGCGGTCGAGAACCAGGCGTTCGTGCTCGCTTGTGGAACGGCCGGGACGCACGCGCGAGTTCCGCAGGCCGGTCACTCGATCGTGGTGGATCCGTGGGGCGAGGTCCTCGCGGAGGCGGGCGCCGGCGAGGAGGTCCTCACGGTGGAGTTCGACCCCGGGAAGGTGGCCGTGACGAGGGAGCAGTTCCCGGCCCTGAAGGACCGGGTGCTCTGATCCTCCGGGGCGCCGGCTCAGTCGTCCTCCCGCTCCTTCTCGGCGAGGTGGATCACGCACACCGCCACCGCGATGAGCAGCGCCGGATCCGCGTCGTCCCGGACGATGTCGACGCCGTAGGTCTCCCGGACGTGCAGCCGGCGCCGTGAGACCACCGCGAGCAGCTCACCGTCGTACTCGACGGCGAACTCCCGGTCGAGGATCTTGCCGCTGACGTCGAGTTCGGTGCTGCCGTCGGCGAGGGCCACCCGGTAGTGGTTGCGCAGCAGCGACAGGCGTTTCCGCTTGATCTTCGCCAGCGGCTCGCCGTCCCGCTCGATCACCATCGTGTCGCGCAGGGCGAACATCTTCTGGCGGATGTCGATCAGGACCCGCCCCTGGGTGTCCTTCAGCTCGAAGGTGTCCCGGACCCGCATGGCCTTGCCGTCGACGAGGAAGACCTTGTTGCCCCGGTCGTCCTCGATCCAGTAGTCGTCACCGATGCCGAGCAGCCGGTCGCGTACGAGGAATCTCATGCCGTTACCGCTTCCCCGGCGCCGGTCCCGAAACGCCGTCGATAGGCCGACGGGCTGAGTCCCGTCTCGCGCCGCACGCGCGCGCGGAGGTTCGCGGCGGTCCCCAGACCGCTCCTCGCGGCCACCACGTCCAGCCGTTCCTCCCCCCGCTCGATGAGCCGGCACGCCAGTGCCACCCGCTCCCCCGTCAGCCACGCGAGCGGAGTCGTACCGAGCTGGGCCTGGAAGCGGCGGTGCAGGGTCGCGGGGGAGACGGCGGCGCGGGTCGCCAGGCCGGCCACGGTCAGCGGCTCCCCCAGCCGTTCCTGCGCCCAGGCGAGCAGCGGGCCAAGCGACTCGTCCCGTACATCGGGCACGGGCCGTTCCACGAACTGCCGCTGTCCGCCGTCGCGGTGGGCGGCGAAGACGAGCCTGCGGGAGACGTGGTTGGCGATCTCGGCGCCGTGGTCCCGGCGGACGAGGTGCAGCCCCAGATCGAGCGCCGAGGCGCTGCCGGACGCGGTGAGGATGTCGCCGTCGTCGACGAAGAGGACGTCGGGTTCGAGCCGGACGCGCGGGAAGCGGGCCCGGAAGGAGTCGGCCCACATCCAGTGACAGGAGGCCCGCCGCCCGTCCAGCAGCCCGGCCTCCGCCAGGGTGAAGGCGCCCGAGCAGAAACCGACGAGCCGGGCGCCACGCGCGTGTGCCCGTCGGACGGCGTCCAGGACGCGGGGCGAGCGCGGGGTGTCGGTGTCGGGCCGGTTCGGCACGATCAGCGTGTCCGCCTCGTCCGCCGCCTCCAGACCGGCGACCCCGGTCAGGGTGAAGAAGCCGTCCCGCATCCGGGTGCTCGGCCCGGCGGCGCACAGGGTGAAGTCGTACAGCTCCCGCCCCAGTTCCGGCCGCCGCAGCCCGAAGACCTCGATGGCGCAGCTCATTTCGAACGGGTTGGAGTTCTCGTCGACCAGCAGGACGACGCGGTGAGAGGATTCTTGCGCCATGTGCGATTTCTAGCACTCGTACGGCGGCCGCGGCGCCCGCACGATGACGTCATGACAACCGAACCCGTCTCCCTGCCCGCCGCGCTGGCCTCCTTCACCGAGCAGTGGAGTCCCCGTATCGTCACCGCCGTCAACGACTACGACGTGCGCGTCACGCACGTCGAGGGCGAGCACCTCTGGCACGTCCACGACGACACCGACGAGTTCTTCCTGGTCCTGGAGGGCGAGCTGCACATCTCGCTGCGGGAACCGGCCGGCGAGCGCACGGTCGTGCTGCCGAGGCTGTCCGTCTTCACGGTCCCCCGGGGCGTCGAACACAAGCCGTACGCCCCCGTCCCGACCGACATCCTGCTGCTCGAACCGACCGGCACCTCGACGGTCGGCGACCGCCACGACGAGATCCCGGCCCATGTGGACGCGACGACGGGCCACGCGCTGCACCGGTGACCCGTCCGACGGCCTACCGCCTGCGCGGGACCAGCTTGAACAGGGCGACTCCCGCCGCCACCAACGTCGTCGCGGCCACCACCATCGCCATGCTGTTGAGCCACAGCCCGGTCGCCGCCAGCGTGGCGCCTCCGGCCCCGGTGGTACCGGCGCCGATCACTCTTCCGTACATCGCGCTTCTCCTGTGTGGGTTTCCATGAGGGTTACGTAGCCACCCACTTCTCCTCGCTGCGGCGCAACAGGCCCCACAGCGAGGTGAAGTAGACGGCGTGCTGAAAAAGGTCGTAGAGCATCTCCGGGATCATCAGCGCCGCCACCAGCACGGCACGTGGACCCGCCCTGCGCACGGAGACCGTCTTCTCGACCACGAAGACCAGCCCGATGGCCGTCCAGAAGGGCGAGAAGCCGGGCCAGCCGTACAGCGTGGTGTAGGTGACCATGTAGGTCAGATAGACCAGGAAGGACAGCGCGCCGAAGCCCATGAGGAGCTGCTGCATGAAGTAGCGGGCGGTGACACGTGTCCAGCCGTAGTCGCGCAGGTTCTCCAGGGCGCCGCGCTGCCAGCGCAGCCGCTGGTGCCAGAGCTTGCCCAGGGTGGGCATGACCTCGGTGGTGACCTCGCAGCCGGCCGGGGACATGGCCCGGTAGCCGAGGGTCTTGACCGCCTTGGTCATCTCGTCGTCCTCGGTGAGCGAGGCGAGGCTGTAGTAGGCGTGTCCGCCGCCGATCCGCCCCTCGAGGCGGGCCGCGCGCACCTCGCGCAGGACGCGGGCACGGAACATGGTGCCGGTGCCGGTGAGCACCTGGGCCTTGCCGCCGGTGCGCTCCAGCTCCCAGGCGTAGCGGTGGAACTCCATGCGCTGGAGCAGTCCGAGCAGACCGCCGCCGTCCTCGCCGTAGAAGACCCCGCCGACGGCGCCGACCTTGCGGTTGAAGGTGCCGATGGCCGTCTCGCTGAACCAGGGGTTGAGCACGGTGTCGGCATCCTGCACCAACAGCAGGTCGCGGTCCTCGAGATGGGGCAGCACCCAGGCGATGGCCTGGTTGAGGGCACCGGCCTTCTTGTGCGTGTTGTCCTCGGTGGCGAAGACCTGGGCGCCGTGCGCCACGGCGATCTCGGCGGTGGCGTCGGTGCAGTTGTCGGCGACCACGACGATCAGGTCGGGGCGCCGGGTCTGCCGCCACAGGCCCTGGATCGCGTCGGCGATGCGGTCCTGTTCGTTGTGGGCCGGTATCAGCGCGACCAGGCGTGTGGGGCCGTCGAGTTCGTCGGGGGCGGCGTGGGCGCGGCGGGCGGCATGCCGGTGGGGGCGCGGTGATCCCGGAGGGTGCGCCGTGAGTGTCGTCGTGGAGTGGAGCACGGGGAGCCCCCGGGAGTGCTGGTGGGTCACGCCCGGCACTGCAGACCCCCCGGGCTCTCAAGACTCCCGAGTTTTCACTATTTCCACACAAGCGGACAAGGCAATCGTGATTACGGATTGCTCACGGTTGTCCGTCGTCGCCCTGTGCGTCCGCCCGCCTGCCTGATGTCCCTTACACGCCGTATCCGTCGGAGTATCCGTCCCGCCGCTCCTCGACGACCGTCGACGTCGTGGGCGGTACCACCACGCGCCGGCGCCGGGCGATGCTGCTGAACGTCGTCACACCGATCAGCCCCACGATCATCAGGATCACACCGACCAGGTCGAGGTTGACCCCCTGCATGTGCCAGTCGGTGGCGAACGTGAGGATTGCTCCCACGGCGATGAGGATGATGCACCCGCCGAGGCCCATGAGTGTCGCCTCCCTGTCCGGTCCGGTAGTTCCGGTCCGGAATCCCGGGTACCCCCACTTCCCCGAACTACCCTTCGAGGAAGGCCACCAGAGCGTTCGCCAGCAGATGCGGGTCGTCCGCGCCGCACAACTCCCGGACGCTGTGCATCGAGAGGATCGCCACACCGATGTCGACGGTCTTGATGCCGTGCCGGGCCGCGGTGATCGGGCCGATGGTCGTGCCGCAGGGCATGGAGTTGTTGGACACGAAGGACTGGAAGGGCACGCCCGCCCTCTCGCAGGCGGCGGCCCACACGGCCCGGCCCGAACCGTCCGTGGCGTAGCGGTTGTTGACGTTGACCTTGAGGATCGGGCCGCCGTTGACCCGCGGGTGGTGCGTCGGGTCGTGCCGTTCCGCGTAGTTGGGGTGCACGGCGTGCCCGGTGTCGGAGGACAGACAGACCGTCCCCGCGAAGGCCCGCGCCCGGTCCTCGTACGACCCGCCGCGCGCGAACACCGAGCGCTCCAGGACCCCGCCGAGCAGCGGGCCGTCCGCGCCGGTGTCCGACTGCGAACCGTTCTCCTCGTGGTCGAAGGCGGCGAGGACGGGGATGTACGGCAGTTCACCGGAGGAGACCGCGGCCAGGGCGGCCACGCCCGCGTGCACGGACAGCAGGTTGTCCATCCGGGGCCCGGCCACCAGCTCCTTGTCCCGGCCCAGGTAGGCGGGCGCCTCCACGGAGTGCGTCATCAGGTCCCAGCCGGTCACCTCGCCCGCGCCGAGCCCCAGTTCCTCCTCCAGGAAGGCGATCAGGTCACCGTCGCGCACGTCGTCGCCGAGACCCCAGACGGGCTGGAGGTGCCGCTGCTTGTCGAGCTTGAGCCCGTCCGACGACACCGCGCGGTCCAGGTGGATGGCGAGCTGGGGCACCCTCAGCAGCGGCCGGTCCACGTTCACCAGCCGCGTCGAACCGTCCCGCAGGGTCAGCCGGCCGGCCAGGCCCAGGTCGCGGTCCAGCCAGGAGTTCATCAGGGGACCGCCGTAGATCTCCACGGCGACCTGGCGCCAGCCGTGCGCCCCGCTGTCCGGCAGCGGCTTGACCCGCAGGTTCGGGGAGTCGGTGTGCGCGCCGACGATGCGGTACGGCGTGTGGGGCGCCGCGCTCTCGGGGACGTACCAGGCGATGATCGCGCCGCCGCGCAGCACGTACTTGCCGCCGCTCGACCCGTCCCAGGCGTCCGTCTCCGAGACCTGGCGGAAGCCTGCCTTCTCCAGCCGCTCGGCGGCGTTCGCCACGGCGTGGTACGGCGTGGGGCTCGCCGCCAGGAAGGTCATGAGGTCGTCGGTGTGGCCGCGGTCGAGGCGGTGGGGTGCGCTCATGGGTTCACCTTAACGACGTACGAGAGCCCACTCCCGGCGATGGGAGCGGGCTCTCACGAGGACGGTGTGCAGCTGTACTGGTGTGTCCTAGAACGCGGCCTCGTCCAGGTCCATCAGGTCCAGCTCGACGCCCTCGGCGACCTTGCGGGCCAGGGTCACGCCGGGCAGGACGTTGGCCGCGAAGAACTTCGCCGCGGCGATCTTGCCGGTGTAGAAGGACTTGTCCTTGGCCGACGCCGTCTCCAGCTTCTCGGCGGCGATCGCGGCGCCCTTGAGGAGCAGGTAGCCGACGACGACGTCACCGGAGGCCATCAGCAGGCGGGTGGTGTTGAGGCCCACCTTGTAGATGTTCTTGACGTCCTGCTCGGTGGCCGCGAGGTCGGTCAGCATCAGGCCGACGATGGCCTCCAGCTCGACGGCCGCCTTGGCCAGGTGCTCACGGGCGCCCGCGAGCTCCTCGCCGCCGGTGCCGAGCGCCAGGAACTTCTTGATGTCCTCGGCGAGGGAGTTCAGCGCGGCGCCCTGGTTGCGGACGATCTTCCGGAAGAAGAAGTCCTGGCCCTGGATCGCGGTGGTGCCCTCGTACAGGGTGTCGATCTTGGAGTCCCGGATGTACTGCTCGATCGGGTACTCCTGGAGGAATCCGGAGCCGCCGAAGGTCTGGAGGGACTGGGCGAGCAGCTCGTAGGCCTTCTCGGAGCCGTAGCCCTTCACGATCGGCAGGAGCAGGTCGTTGAGGGCGTTCTCGGTGGAGACGTCCTCGCCGGCCGCCTCCTTGACCTGGATCTCGTCCTGGAGGGCCGCGGTGTACATCACCAGGGCGCGCATGCCCTCCGCGTACGCCTTCTGCGTCATCAGCGAGCGGCGTACATCGGGGTGGTGGGTGATGGTGACCTTGGGCGCGGTCTTGTCCATGAAGTTGGCCAGGTCCGGGCCCTGGACGCGCTCCTTGGCGTACTCCAGCGCGTTCAGGTAGCCGGTGGAGAGCGTGGAGATCGCCTTCGTGCCGACCATCATGCGGGCGAACTCGATGATGCGGAACATCTGACGGATGCCGTCGTGCTTGTCGCCGATCAGCCAGCCCTTGGCGGGGTGGCGGTCGCCGAAGGTCATCTCGCAGGTGTTGGAGGCCTTCAGGCCCATCTTGTGCTCGACGTTGGTGGCGTAGACGCCGTTGCGCTCGCCCAGCTCGCCGGTCTCGAAGTCGAAGAGGTACTTGGGGACGAGGAAGAGGGACAGCCCCTTGGTGCCGGGACCGGCGCCCTCGGGACGCGCGAGGACGTAGTGGAGGATGTTCTCCTCCATGTCGTGCTCACCGGACGTGATGAAGCGCTTGACGCCCTCGATGTGCCAGGAGCCGTCCTCCTGCTGGACCGCCTTGGTGCGGCCGGCGCCCACGTCCGAGCCGGCGTCCGGCTCGGTGAGGACCATGGTGGAGCCCCACTGCTTCTCCACGGCGATCTTCGCGATGTGCTTCTGCACGTCGTTGCCCTCGTCGAAGAGGATGCCCGCGAAGGCCGGGCCGGAGGAGTACATCCACACGGCCGGGTTGGCGCCGAGGATCAGCTCCGCGTAGGCCCAGATGAGGGAGCGGGGCGCGGTGGTGCCGCCGATCTCCTCGGGCAGGCCGAGCCGCCAGTACTCGGAGTCCATGAAGGCCTTGTAGCTCTTCTTGAAGGAGGCCGGTACCGGCGCGGTGTTCGTCTCGGGGTCGAAGACCGGCGGGTTGCGGTCGGCGTCCGCGAAGGACTCCGCCAGCTCGTTCTCCGAGAGGCGGGTCAGCTCCTCCAGGATGCTCTTCGCGGTGTCGACGTCCATCTCCGCGAAGGGGCCGGTGCCGTACAGCTTGTCGCGGCCCAGTACTTCGAAGAGGTTGAACTCGATGTCGCGCAGATTCGACTTGTAGTGCCCCATGGCGACGGCTCCGTTAAGAGTTCGGCGAGGCACTTGGTTCCTCGCGCTAGTTCACGTACCAACAAGTAGCTACGATGATGCTACCCGTCGGTAATAAGCCGCAACCCCGATCCCGCCATCTGTGACGGTTCACACCGTGACGGTCAGCGTCGCGGTGTACCCCTCCCCGACGCTTCCCTCCACCGCCGCGAGCTGCTGGTCGTGGCCGTCCCTGAAGACCATGTCCGACTCCAGCGAGAGCCGGCCGAGGTTGGTCACGCTGCGCTCGTAGCCTTCGGTGGCGTACACCGTCTCGCAGACGTCCTTCGGGAGCGCCAGCTGCGACGTGTTCGTGATCGCGGTGGCACGCGTCGCGTCCCGGAGGCTGCCGTAGACCTCGAAGTGGATGTGCGGCCAGCGGCCGGTGTAACAGCCGGGGAAGACGCTGGTGAAATTGACCTGCCCTTTCTCGTCGGTCTCCTGGACGCCGCGCAGGTAGTTCTCGTCGGTGACGCCCTCGGTGTAGAGGGAGTAGCCGCCCTCCCGGTCGCAGTGCCAGACATAGACCGCGGCCCCCTTCTTCGGGGTCCCGCAGCCGGAGGCCGCGTCCATCACCGTGAGCGTGAGCGTCAGGGGCACGCCCTCGGCGGTGCCGCCCGCGGAGTCGCCGAAGCTGCGGGTGATGTCGCCGCGGACGACCCCGCTCTCCTTCAGTACGTTCACGCCGTTCGAACCGTCGCCGGGGTAGGGGCCGGCGGTCTCCTCGGGGACCGTCGCGCAGTCCGCCGCCGCGGAGGAGGTGGCGTCGGCGGTGCAGCCCGCCAGGGGCACCAGGGCCGCCCCCACCCCCGCTCCCGCCATGAGCCGGATCATCCGCCGGCGGGCGAGGACGGGAAGGTCGTAGGAGAGCCCTCTGTCGTGCTCGTGGCTCTCGTCGTCGTGGTGTCGGCGCATGCACCGACGCTACGAGCGGCGGCCCCCGCGGGCCCAGAGCCGGCGGCTGTCGGGTCGCTGTCGGTTTCCCGGTTGCCGGTAGCCGCCCACGGCCCGCGCCCTGCTCGGTACGCTTACGCCCATGTACGGCTACGACCAGAACGCCGGCGCCCAGCAGCAGTACGGCGTCCCACCGCAGCAGCCCATGGCCGGCGGCGGGTACGGCCAGCAGCCGCCGCTGTACCCCGAGCCGTCCCCGCCCTCCCTCGCGGACGCGGTGCGGGCCTTCACCACCGGGCAGCTGACGGCGGAGGACTTCCAGCAGGTCTTCGCCACGTCCAAGGTCTACTGCCCACGCGGCGACAACCCCGGGTTCCTCGCCCTGCACAACACCCAGCAGCCGGTGATCCCCATGTTCACCACCCTCAAGGAGCTGCGGCGGTACGCGGGCAAGGAGTCCAAGTACTTCGTGATCACCGGCGCCGAGGTCCTCGACCTGCTGCCGACGGGCTACGGCTTCGTCCTCGACATGGAGGGCGAGCACCGGATCGTCTTCGACGCGAAGGCCGTGGAGCAGATGGTCGAGTTCGCGATGCGGCGGATGTACGGGTAGCCGTCGCGTCACGAGGCGAAAACCCCGTTCGATTGTCACTGTCATGCCATAGAGTTCCCTACGGCAGCCGCGCCCCGCACGCCACCGCCTTCCAGCGGTTCGCGTCCGGACGCCGCGCGGCGCTTCAGCTCTCCCGGCATCCCCGGGATTCTCTGTGGGGGTTCATCACTGTGCGCATGCGCAGCACCTCGACCGCGACGGCGCTCGCGGTCATGTTCAGCTCGGTGGCGCTCGGCGTCGCCGCGGCCGGCACCGCGTCGGCCGCCTCCGCCGTGGTCACCAGCCCCGGGGGCCTCGTCGTGGACGACGCCCTCCGGCGGGTCTTCGTCAGCGACCAGGCCGACGGCCAGATCCTGGCCACCGACTACAACGGCACCCTCGTCGCACAGGCCTCGGGCCTCGACAACGCCGGCGACCTCGCCGTCTCCGACGACGGCGCCACCCTCTACGCGGCCCTGCCCGCCAGCCACGAGATCGTCGCCCTGAACGCGGCCGACCTCCAGGTCAAGGCCCGCTACCCGGTCGCCACCGGCACCGGCCCACGCCACGTGGCCTTCGCCGGGGGCAAGGTCTGGTTCTCCTACGGCGACCAGTGGGACGGCGACCTGGGCTCGGTCGACCCGGCGGTCGACCCGGCGACCGGCGCCGACCCGGTGGCGCTGACCCAGATCCCGACCGAGGGAACGGGGGTCGGGCTGTGGGGGCAGGCCCTGCTGGACACCGACCCGCTGCGGCCGGGCCTGCTGGCCGTCGGCGAGACCGGGGACTCCACGGGCACCGAGGCCGTCCTCGACGTGTCGAGCGGCACGCCCAAGGTGATCGCCTGGAACGACGACTCGTACGCCCTGAACGACGGCGTCGGCGACATCGACCTCGTCGCCGGCGACGACCAGGTGCTCGTCAACGGCACCGACCGGCACGCCTACGCGAACGGCGCCCTCACCAAGGCCGGCGCCTACCCGGCCGGGCAGCAGGCGGACGTCGGACGCAGCGGCCTGATCGCCCAGGTCACCGGCACCAAGGTCGCGATCTACCGGCCGAACGCCACGCAGCCGGTCCGCACCTACAGCACCGGCACCCAGCCCGCGGCCGACGTGGTCTGGGCCGGCGACTCCTCCCGGGTCTTCGCCCTCGTCGCGGGCAGCACCGGCTGGACGGTCAAGGTGCTCACCGACCCCAACCTCTACGTCCCCACCCTCACGGTCAACGCGCCCGCCACCGCCACCCGCGCCAAGGCGCTCACCGTCACCGGCAAGCTCTCGGCGACGGTGCCGCTGCCCGCCGGGGCCCGGCTCTCGGTCACCCGCACCGACCTGGAGAGCCCGAGCGGGAAGGCGCTGCCGGCCGTCACGGTGAAGGCCGACGGCACGTACTCCTTCAGCAACACCCCGCCGGCCGGCGGCAAGGTGACGTACACGGTGAAGTACGCGGGCGACGCCACGCACACCGCGGTCACCGCCTCCGACAGCGTCGAGGTCTCCCGCGCGGCCACCTCGCTGAGCCTGAACAACAACGGCAAGCTGTACAACTACGGCACCGACGTCCGGTTCACCGCCCACCTGGGCACGACGTACAAGAACCGTTCGGTCTCGATCTACGCCGACCCCTTCGGCGGCGACAAGCCCAAGAAGCTGATCAAGACCGGCACGGTCAACGCCGACGGCAACATCTCCGCCGTGGTCGACATGACCCGCGACACGAAGGTCACCGCGGTCTTCTCGGGCGACGCCCGCTACAAGCCGAGGACGGTGGCGTCCACGGCGTACGCCCGGGTCAAGATCTCCACGGCCGTCTCCAAGCACTACAAGACTGCCAAGATCGGCTCGACCTCGTACTACTGGTTCCACAAGAACACCGACCCGCTGCTCACCACGACGATGACCTACTACCCGGGCCGCGAGCAGCGCTTCGACCTCCAGGTCTACTACCAGGGCACCTGGTACTCGGCGGACTCGGAGTACTTCCCGATCGGCTCGAACGGAAAGTCGGCCGTCACGCTCCCGGCGGCCGGTGAGTCCGGCATCCGGGCGCGGATGCGGTCGGTGTACGTCAACGGCTCCTCCGGCGACACCGTGAACTCGACGACGTACGGGGCATGGAAGTACCTGTACTTCAGCAACTGACACGGAACGGCCGTACGGAACGCCCGGAGGGAATTCCCTCCGGGCTTCTGTCGTTGGGGTGGCAGAAAGTTCAACGCTCAACTAAACTCGATCCACAAGGAGGTACCGACATGCCTGCAGTGACTGTCGACAACCCGCTGACCCTGCCGCGCGTGGCCGCGACGGCGGACGCGGTGGCCCGTCCCGTCCTCGGCGTGACGACCGCGCCGAGTGGCTTCGAGGGAGAGGGATTCCCGGTCCGCCGGGCGTTCGCCGGGATCCATTACCGCCATCTCGACCCGTTCATCATGATGGACCAGATGGGTGAGGTGGAGTACGCGCCCGGCGAGCCGAAGGGCACGCCCTGGCATCCGCACCGGGGCTTCGAGACCGTCACCTACATCATCGACGGGATCTTCGACCACCAGGACTCGCAGGGCGGCGGCGGCACCATCACCAACGGCGACACCCAGTGGATGACGGCCGGTTCGGGGCTGCTCCACATCGAGGCCCCGCCGGAGGCGCTCGTCATGTCCGGCGGTCTCTTCCACGGCCTCCAGCTGTGGGTGAACCTGCCTGCCAAGGACAAGATGATGGCGCCTCGGTACCAGGACATCCGGGGCGGCAACGTGCAGCTGCTGTCGACGCCCGACGGCGGCGCGCTGCTCCGTGTCATCGCCGGTGAGCTGGACGGCCACCAGGGTCCCGGTATCACCCACACCCCGATCACCATGATCCACGCCACGCTGGCGCCGGGCGCGGAGATCACGCTGCCCTGGCGTGAGGACTTCAACGGACTGGCGTACGTGCTGGCGGGACGCGGTGCGGTGGGCGCGGAGCGCCGTCCGATCCACCTGGGCCAGACGGCGGTCTTCGGGGCCGGCGGCTCGCTGACCGTCCGCGCGGACGAGAAGCAGGACTCCAACACGCCGGACATGGAGGTCGTCCTCCTCGGCGGAGAGCCGATCCGTGAACCGATGGCCCACTACGGCCCGTTCGTCATGAACACCCGCGAGGAGCTCCAGCAGGCGTTCGACGACTTCCAGAAGGGACGGCTGGGGACGATCCCCGCCGTGCACGGGATGTCGGAGGGCGGCCTGTAAGGGCCGCGAGGACCAGTAGGGCGGGAAAGGCCCGAAGCCGCACGTCGGGATGGCGGCTTCGGGCCTTTTCACGCGCGTGCCACCGGGCTACTCGTACAGCTCGAACCAGATGCTCTTGCCCTCGCCCCGGGGGTCCACGCCCCACGCGTCGGCGAGGAGTTCGATCAGCATCACGCCGCGGCCCGAGGAGGCCAGTTCGCCGGGTCGGCGCTGGTGCGGGAGGTCGTCGCTGGTGTCGGTGACCTCGATGCGCATCCGGCGCTCGCCCGCCTCACCGCGGACCTCGGCGAGCAGCAGGGCGTCCGCGTCGGTGTGGACCAGGACGTTGGTGAGCATCTCGGACAGCAGCAGGACCGCCGAGTCGACCTGGTCGGCGGAGGGCCAGTCGTGCAGCAGTTCGCGCAGCTGCTGGCGGGCCACCCCGATCCGTTCGGGTTCGGCCTGGGCGACGGAGAGCATGGTGCGGCGGACCACCGGTGCCGCGACGGCCGTGTCCCCGCCGCAGGCCCCGCCCTGCCGGCACAGCAGCAGGACCGCGATGTCGTCCTCGCGGCGGTCGGCGAGGGGGCCGGTGGTGTGGTGGGAGGAGGGGCCGTGGACGGCCTGGACCAGGGCGTCGGCGAGTTCCTCCAGGTCGCCGTCGTGGCTCTCCAGGATGGAGCGGATGCGTTTCCAGCCGGTCTCGAAGTCGTGGCCGCCGGTCTCGATCAGTCCGTCGGTGCACAGCAGCAGCGTTTCGCCGGGTTCCAGGACGATCCGGGTCGTGGGGTAGTCGGCGTCCGGGTCGATGCCCAGCGGGAGGCCGCCGGCCGTGCGGCGGGCCAGGACCGTGCCGTCGGCCTTGCGGGTCGCCGGGTCGGGATGGCCCGCCCGGGCCACTTCCAGGACCCCGGTCACCGGGTCGACCTCGACGTACAGGCAGGTCGCGAAGCGCATGTCGGAGGGGTCGTCGACGCCGTACGTCATGCCGTTGAGGAAGCGGGAGGCGCGGGAGAGGACCGCGTCGGGGCGGTGGCCCTCGGCGGCGTAGGCGCGCAGGGCGATGCGGAGCTGGCCCATCAGGCCGGCCGCCCGGACGTCATGGCCCTGGACGTCCCCGATGACCAGGGCGAAGCGGCCGCCGCCGGGCTCCGTGCGGGAGATGCCGCCGGGCAGCGGGATCATGTCGTACCAGTCGCCGCCGACCTGGAGGCCGCCGCCGGTCGGGACGTAGCGGGCGGCGACGGTCATGCCGGGTATCTCGGGGCCGAGGGTGGGGAGCATCGAGCGCTGGAGGCCGTCGGTCAGCTCGCGTTCCGATTCGGCGAGGCCCGCGCGGGACAGGGCCTGGGCCAGCATCCGGGCCACCGTCGTCAGGACCGAGCGCTCGTCCGGGGTGAAGGCGACCGGGTAGGCGAAGCCCGCCATCCACGCGCCCATGGTGCGGCCGGCCACCGTCAGAGGCAGGAACGCCCAGGACTGGCGGTCGAAGCGCTGGGCGAGCGGCCAGGTGACCGGGTAGCGGGAGCGGTAGGCCTCGGGGCTGGAGAGATACACGGCCCGGCCGGTGCGGACCACCTCGGCCGCCGGATAGTCGGTCTCCAGGGACATGTGGGAGAAGGGGCTCTCGTCACCCGGCTGCTGGCCGTGGTGGCCGATGATCGTCAGACGGTCGCCCTCGACGCCGAAGACGGCCAGACCGTCGGGGCTGAAGCCCGGCATCGACAGGCCCGCGGCCACCCGCAGCACCTCGGCGGTGGAGCGTGCCTCGGCCAGGGCGCGGCCCGCGTCGAGCAGGAAGGCCTCGCGGGAGCGCCGCCAGTCGCCGGTGACCGCGGTGCGTCCTGCGGGCGTGCCGGGGGTCGGCTCGGTGACCTCCTGGAGGGTGCCGATCAGCCGGAACGACTTCTTGTCCGCGTCGTACGACGGCTTGGAGCGGCTGCGTACGGTACGGACCACCAGGCCCCGCTCGTCCATGATCCGGATCCGGACCTCGGCGAGTGTGTCCTCGGCGACCGCGAGCCCGACGACGCTGATGATCTCGTTCCAGTCGACCGGGTGCAGACGGGCCCTGGCCTGGGCTTCCGTGAGGGTGGCCGGTTCGCGGGGCAACCCGAGCAGCCGGGCTGCCTCGGCATCGACCGTGACCAGTTCGGTGGCGGTGTCCCAGTGCCACAGGCCGGTCGCGAGGGCGGTGAGGACGTCCCCCACGGCGGGCAGGGGCTCACCAGTGCGCATTGCCCCACTTTAAGAACAGGAGATCCGGGAGTGCCACTGTTGGCCGAGTCGTAATGATGGGGAGGCGCTCCCGAGGTCCCCGGTAGGCTGGGGGTGTTTCACGTGAAACACCCCCCGATCCGCGAAGGCTGGATGAACGACGATGCATCGGTACAGGTCCCACACCTGCGGCGAGCTCCGCTCCTCTGACGTCGGCACCGACGTCCGACTGAGTGGCTGGCTGCACAATCGGCGCGACCTGGGCGGCATCCTCTTCATCGATCTGCGCGATCACTACGGCATCACGCAGCTGGTCGCCCGCCCGGGCACGCCCGCGTACGAGGCCCTCGACAAGCTGACCAAGGAGTCCACGGTCCGCGTCGACGGCAAGGTCGTCTCCCGCGGCACCGAGAACGTCAACGCGGACCTGCCCACCGGTGAGATCGAGGTCGAGGTCGGCGAGGTCGAGCTGCTCGGCGCGGCCGCCCCGCTGCCGTTCACGATCAACACCGAGGACGGGGTCAACGAGGAGCGGCGCCTGGAGTACCGCTTCCTCGACCTGCGGCGCGAGCGCATGCACAAGAACATCATGCTGCGGTCGTCGGTGATCGCCTCGATCCGCTCGAAGATGGTCGCCCTCGGCTTCAACGAGATGGCCACCCCGATCCTGTCGGCGACCTCCCCCGAGGGCGCCCGTGACTTCGTGGTCCCCTCCCGCCTGAACCCGGGCAAGTTCTACGCCCTCCCGCAGGCGCCGCAGCAGTTCAAGCAGCTGCTGATGATCTCCGGCTTCGACCGCTACTTCCAGATCGCGCCCTGCTTCCGTGACGAGGACGCGCGCGCGGACCGTTCGCCGGGCGAGTTCTACCAGCTCGACGTGGAGATGAGCTTCGTCGAGCAGGAGGACGTCTTCCAGCCGATCGAGAAGCTCATGACCGAGCTGTTCGAGGAGTTCGGCAACGGCCGTCACGTCACGTCTCCCTTCCCGCGGATCCCGTTCCGCGAGGCGATGCTGAAGTACGGCTCCGACAAGCCGGACCTGCGCGCCCAGCTGGAGCTCGTCGACATCACCGACGTCTTCGAGGGCTCGGAGTTCAAGGCGTTCGCCGGCAAGCACGTGCGGGCGCTCGCGGTGCCGGACGTCTCCGCTCAGCCGCGGAAGTTCTTCGACCAGCTCGGTGACTACGCGGTCTCGCAGGGCGCCAAGGGCCTGGCCTGGGTGCGGGTGGCCGAGGACGGCTCGCTGTCCGGCCCGATCGCGAAGTTCCTCACCGAGGAGAACGTCGCCGAGCTGACCAAGCGCCTGTCGCTGGCCGCCGGTCACGCCGTGTTCTTCGGCGCGGGCGAGTTCGACGAGGTCTCGAAGATCATGGGCGCGGTCCGCGTCGAGGCCGCCAAGCGTGCCGGGCACTTCGAGGAGAACGTCTTCCGGTTCTGCTGGATCGTCGACTTCCCGATGTACGAGAAGGACGAGGAGACCGGCGCGATCGACTTCTCGCACAACCCGTTCTCCATGCCGCAGGGCGGTCTGGAGGCCCTGGAGACCCAGGACCCGCTGGACATCCTGGGCTGGCAGTACGACATCGTCTGCAACGGCGTCGAGCTGTCGTCCGGCGCGATCCGGAACCACGAGCCCGACATCATGCTCAAGGCCTTCGAGATCGCCGGCTACGACCGCGAGACCGTCGAGGAGAAGTTCGCCGGCATGCTGCGCGCGTTCCGCTTCGGCGCCCCGCCGCACGGCGGCATCGCCCCCGGCGTCGACCGCATCGTCATGCTCCTCGCGGACGAGCCCAACATCCGCGAGACGATCTCCTTCCCGCTCAACGGCAACGCCCAGGACCTGATGATGGGCGCGCCGACGGAGCTGGAGGAGGCCCGGCTGAGGGAGCTGCACCTGTCGGTGCGCAAGCCGCAGCCGAAGTAGGACTCAGGCAGGAGGAGAAGGGCTCGGAACCGGCACCGGTTCCGAGCCCTTCCCGCATCACAGGCAGCGTCGACCGGTGGCGGCGGCACCGCCCCGGCGGGTGAGCCCCCGTGCGCCGAGCGGCGGACCCCTTCGCTAGGACAGGGACTTGTAGCCCTGCCAGCCGGTCGAGATCTTCACCCGTGCCCCGAACGAGCCCTTGCCGTCACCGTTGTTGCGCCACAGCGCTCCGCCGGTGTCGCGGGAGACGAGGTCCGCTCTGCCGTCGCCGGTGATGTCCCCGACGCCGACGACGACGTTGTAGGAGCCACCCCAGTTGGTGAAGAGCTTCACGCGAGGCTTGAAGGCGCCGCTGCCGGTGCCGTCGTAGCGGTAGAGGATGTTGGACGCGTCCTGGGCGAGCAGGTCGCCGATGCCGTCGCCGTTGAGGTCGCCGGCGCCGACGATCTTCTTGTAGCCCTTCCAGTTGTCGTAGAGCTTCACCCGGGCGGCGAGCTTGCCGGTGCTGGTGCCCTTGTAGAGGTAGACCGTGCCGGTGGAGGCGTTGCGCGCGACGAGGTCCGGGCGGCCGTCGCCGCTGAGGTCCCCGGGCGAGGTCAGGACGTCGTACTGGTTCCAGCCGCTGGTGCCGAGTGAGGTGTACGGCGTCGACGGCTTGACCGCCGACCCGCAGCCGGGCTTGTACAGGCGCAGGGCGCCGCTGCTCAGCCGGACCAGGACGTCGTTGCAGCGGTCGCCGCTTAGGTCGCCGAAGGGGATCGCCTTGATGGTGGTGGGCCAGCCGCTGCCGCTGGCCTTGGCCGAGAAGGCTCCCGTGGAGGCCTTGCCCATCTGGAAGGTGAGCGCGCCCGAGGAGTTGAGGGTGAGGAGGTCGCCCGTGCCGTCGGGGGTGGCCGAGGCGCCGCCGAAGTCACGGGCGACGGCCGCGCCGCCGGTGACGGTGACCGTGCCGGAGGCGAGCTTCACGGCCGAGGCCGCGCCCTCCTGGGTGGCCCTGAGGGTCCAGGTCAGGGGGCCGTTGGGGGCGTAACCACCGGCTGCCGTACGGCCGTTCCAGCTCGCGGTGGCGCTCAGGCCGGTCGTCGAGCCGGTGAGGGTGCGGACGGTCCGGCCGGCCGTGTCGGTGAGGGTCACGGACCAGGACGAGGTGGGCCTGCTCAGCGTCCAGGTGGGCGCCCAGGCGTTGCTCGTGGTGGTGGTGCCCTTGAGCGGGGCTGTCGCCGGGACGGTCGAACCGCTGACGGCGAGCGCGGGCCAGGCGGTACGGCTGCCGAACAGGTGCCAGTTGGCGGAGTCGCTAGTGGCGCCGGACCAGACGGCGTCGGCACTGCCGTCCTCACCGACGCTGACCTGGCCGAGGACGTAGGCGAACGACGACCCCGGCAGGGCGGCCGGGCTGCTCCACGCACCGTCGCTGCGCACCGACTCCACCAGCGCGCGCTTGCCGCTGACGGTCTGCGGCCACAGGGCGTGCACGGTGCCGTCGTCGGCGATGGCGGCGTCCCAGGACTCGGGCACGTACGACGTGGACAGCGTCTGCACGCCAGACCAGGTGCCGGTGGCGGCGTCGCGGGTGGCGGTGCGGGTGCCGAAGGTGGTGGTGTAGTCGACCCAGACGAGGGTGACGTCGCCGTCGGGCGCGATGAGCGGCTCGGGAGTGCCGGCGAGGTCGTCGGTGGCGGTGACCGTCTCGGGGGCGGCCCAGGCGCCGGCGGCGGACCGCGCGGCGGTGAGGATCGACTGGTTCTCGGACTCGTCGGTGCCCTCGTACGCGACGGTCACGGTGCCGTCGTCGGCCGCGCTGACCTCGGGGTCGCTGATCGACTGGTAGGCCGGGGTCGCGGCGGCGGGCGCGGTCCACGTGGTGGCGCCGGGCGCGCGCGAGACCGTGCGCACCGAGGCGGACGGGCCGTCGGTCTGCTTCCACACCACGACGACAGTGCCGTCGGAGGTGACGGCGACGCTCGGCGCGTGGGCGCTGTCGGCGCCGTCCGCGACCGTGTCGCTGAGCTGTGTGGGCGCCGACCAGGTGCCGTCGGCGGCGCGGGTGCGGGCATACACCTCCCACGGAGAGCTGCCGGAGCCGGTGCGCACGCTCCAGACCGCGGTGAGCGTGCCGTCCGTGCCTCGGCGAGGTCGATGCCGCCATCGCCCCAGGCCGTGTCGGTGCCGACGAGTTCGACGGGCGTGGACCACTTCGCTTGGTCGGCGGAGAGCACGGAGGTGACGACCCGGCTGTCGAAGGGTCCGGCGCCGGGCGAGGTCTCGTCCGGGAACTCCGTCCACACCGCGGTGACCGTGCCGTCGGCGGAGGCGTGCAGTTTGACGCCGCCCGCCTCGTCCGGGGTGGTGGTGAGCAGGGCCGGCGTGCCCCAGGTGTCGCTGCCGGCGGGGCGGACCGCGGCGTAGAGCTTGCGCTCGGTGCTGTCCGTGTCCGCGAACTGGTTCCACACCGCGACGGCGGATCCGTCGGCGGCGGTCACCAGGTCCTTGACGTACGTGTCGGTGTCGGCGCCGGTGACGGCGGTGGCCGAGGTCCACGGGACGGCCGGGGCCGCCACGGCCGCCGTCGTCGGAAGCACGGCGCCGCCCGCCAGGGCCAGAGTCACCGAGGAGATCGCGACCGCCAGACGGCGGCGCGACAGGGCGTATCTGCCCATGTGGGTTTCCCTCCCCGCGAGGGCCCTCGCCCTCGCACAAGTGATCGGACGCTATCAGCGTCAGGACCGGACACGGCGGGCGGGCCCGGGAGTCGAAATTTCTTCCCGATCGCGGCAACCCCCTTGAACCCGGCGGCTACTTGAGGACGGAAGCGCCTTCACTCGCGCTCCACGAAACACACACGTCCCACCCCCGCTCGTAAGGAATCCCCCGTGGCCTCTGCCTCCCACCGCCGTTCGCTCCGCAAGCGCCGCACCCTGATCGCCTCCGCCGCCGTCGTGGCCGCGGGCGTGGGTGCCGGTGTGGTCGTGATGAACGCGAACGCCCAGCCGGTCGACCTGTTCCACCAGACGCTCGCCGCGAAGGACGGCTGGGCGGCCTCCGGCACGGGCACCACCGGTGGCGCGAAGGCCGACTCGGCGCACACCTTCACCGTCTCCACCCGGGCGCAGCTCGTGAAGGCGCTGGGCTCGGCGTCCGAGACCACCCCGCGGATCATCAAGGTCAAGGGCACCATCGACGCCAACACCGACGACGCCGGCAAGAAGCTGACGTGCGCCAACTACGCGGCCGGAACGGGCTATTCGCTGACGTCGTACCTGAAGGCGTTCGACCCCGCGACCTACGGCCGTTCGAAGCTGCCGTCGGGCACGCAGGAGACCGCGCGGGCCGCCGCGCAGAAGAAGCAGGCCGCGAACATCGTCTTCAAGGTGCCGGCGAACACCACGATCGTGGGGGTGCCGGGCACGAAGGCCGGCATCTCCGGCGGCATGCTCCAGATCCAGAACGTGGACAACGTCATCGTCCGCAACCTCGCCTTCTCCGCCACCGAGGACTGCTTCCCGCAGTGGGACCCGACCGACGGCGACGACGGCAACTGGAACTCCAACTACGACTCGGTGACCCTGCGCGGCGCCACGCACGTGTGGGCGGACCACAACTCGTTCACGGACGCACCGCACCTGGACTCCGCGAACCCGAAGTACTTCGGCCGTGAGTACCAGATCCACGACGGGGAGCTGGACATCACCAAGAGCTCGGACCTGGTGACCGTCTCCCGCAACCAGTTCACCAGCCACGACAAGACGATGCTGATCGGCAGCAGCGACAGCGAACCGGGCGGCAAGCTGCGGGTCTCCATCCACCACAACGTGTGGAAGGGCATCGTCCAGCGGGCGCCGCTGTCCCGCGTGGGTCAGATCCACATCTACAACAACTTCTACGACGTCACGACCCTGAACGGCTACGCGCTGCAGTACAGCATCAACTCCCGCGCCAAGGCGCAGGTCGTCGCCGCGGACAACTACTGGAAGGTCCCGTCCACGGTGAAGGTGTCGAAGCTCCTGAGCGGCGACGGCACGGGCGCGATCAAGGGCTCCGGCAACGAGGTCAACGGCACGGTCACGGACCTGGTCGCCGCCTACAACGCCGCGTCCTCGAAGGACCTGAAGACGACCGTCAACTGGACCCCGACCCTGACGGCGGGCCTGGAGTCGGGGGCCGCCGCGGTGAAGAACCTGCCGACGTCGCTGGCCACGACGACCGGCGCGGGCGTGCTCCAGTAGCACCACAGACACGCGAGGGCCGGGTGACCACGAGCCCCCGGCCCTCGCGTACCGAGGCGGTACCCGGCCGCACCGCTCAGGTGTCGTAGGTCCCGTCCCACGGCTCCGCGAAGGCGAGGCGGTCCGGGTAGAGCTCCGCCCACTGCTCGCCCTCGTCCTCGCGGATCACCAGTCCGAAGCGGACGCCCTCATGGGTGACGCTGAAGGGGCGGATCGCGATGTCCGTGTAGGAGCGGCGGGGGAGGCTGCGCAGCAGGGTCGCGCGGTGGACCTGGGCGCGGGTGAGGGGCGAGGCCTCGCCGCCCGGGTCGCGCTGCTGCTCCCCCCAGGTCCCGGCGCACCAGATGTCCGAGTCGCGGTAATTGCCCTCCGCATCGAAGGTGTGCAGGACCGCGTACAGACGTTTCTGCTCTTCCCAGCCCTCCTCGAGGCGGAACCCCTCGGGGAAGGCGTACGTGATCGACGCCAGGAACTGACCCTCCGCATACCGCCCGATCGTCTCGGTGCGGTGCCTCGGCTCGTAGGCGACAGGAATGACACCGGGCACGGCCATGGCGCAAACCATACGGCTTGGCGCGGACACGGCAGTAGCGGGGTCCTTCCGATCGGTGTCCTCGGGCGATCTATTCGCCGCCGAAGCGCTCCTTGTACGTCTCCAGGTCCTCGTCCGTCAGCTTGGCGAAGAGGACCGGGGGGACGGTGAAGGGGACGCCGGGGGCGAGGGCGGTGAGGGCGCGGGCCTCGTCGGCGGTGATCCAGGTCGCGGTGTCGTCCTTCAGGGCGAACGCCTGGCGCATGGCGGACGACGTCGCCGGGATGAACGGTTCCGAGACCACCGCGTACAGGTGGATCAGGTTCATCGCGGTGCGCAGGGTCAGGGCCGCGCCGTCCTGGTCCGTCTTGATCTGCAACCAGGGGGCCTTCTCCTCCAGGTAGGAGTTGCCCGCCGACCACAGGGCACGCAGCGCCGCCGCCGCCTTGCGGAACTGGAGCGCCTCCATCTGGGACTCGTACTCGGCCAGCAGCCGCGCGATCTCCTCGCCCAGCCGGGTCTCCGCCTCACCCGGCTCACCGCCCGCCGGGACCTCCTCGCCGAAGCGCTTCTTCGAGAAGGACAGGACGCGGTTGACGAAGTTGCCGAGGGTGTCGGCGAGGTCCTTGTTCACCGTCGCCGTGAAGTGCTCCCAGGTGAAGGACGAGTCGTCCGACTCGGGGGCGTTGGCGATCAGGAAGTAGCGCCAGTAGTCCGCGGGCAGGATGTCCAGGGCCTGGTCGGTGAAGACACCGCGCTTCTGGCTGGTGGAGAACTTCCCGCCGTAGTACGTCAGCCAGTTGAAGGCCTTGACGTAGTCGACCTTCTTCCACGGCTCGCGGACACCGAGCTCGGTGGCCGGGAACATCACCGTGTGGAAGGGGACGTTGTCCTTCGCCATGAACTCGGTGTAGCGGACCTCGGTGTCGACGTCGTACCACCACGCCTTCCAGTCCCGGTTCTCCGGGTCCAGGTCCGCCCACTCCTTCGTCGCGCCGATGTACTCGATCGGGGCGTCGAACCAGACGTAGAAGACCTTGCCCTCGGCCGCGAGCTCCGGCCAGGTGTCGGACGGTACCGGCACACCCCAGTCCAGGTCGCGGGTGATCGCACGGTCGTGCAGGCCCTCGGTCAGCCACTTGCGGGCGATGGAGGAGGCCAGCTGCGGCCAGTCGGCCTCGTGCCGGGAGACCCACTCCTCGACCTCGTGCTGGAGCTTGGACTGGAGCAGGAAGAGGTGCTTGGTCTCGCGGACCTCCAGGTCGGTGGAGCCGGAGATGGCGCTGCGCGGGTTGATCAGGTCCGTCGGGTCCAGGACGCGGGTGCAGTTCTCGCACTGGTCGCCGCGGGCCTTGTCGTAGCCGCAGTGGGGGCAGGTGCCCTCGACGTAGCGGTCCGGGAGGAAGCGGCCGTCGGTGGGGCTGTAGACCTGGCGGATCGCCCGCTCCTCGATGAACCCGTTCTCGTTCAGGCGGCGGGCGAAGTGCTGGGTGATCTCGACGTTCTGCTCGCTGGAGCTGCGGCCGAAGTAGTCGAAGGCCAGCGCGAAGCCGTCGTAGACCGCCTTCTGCGCGTCGTGCGCCTGCGCGCAGAACTCGTCGACCGGCAGCCCCTGCTCCTTCGCGGCCAGCTCCGCCGGGGTGCCGTGCTCGTCCGTCGCGCAGATGTACAGGACCTCGTGGCCGCGCTGGCGCAGGTAACGGGAGTACACGTCCGCCGGGAGCATGGACCCCACCATGTTGCCCAGGTGCTTGATCCCGTTGATGTACGGAAGGGCGCTGGTGATGAGGTGTCGAGCCATCGGGGGCTGCTCCCAGGTTGGTCGTGCGGGTGAGTCGCTTCGCGAGTCTTGAAATCGTATCCGACATGGGTGGGCCGCCCGCTTCCCTTTTCACGGGGTGGGAAGCGGGCGGCCCGGTGGTGCTCTGTGGTGATCTTCGGAGGTTACGGGCGCCAGTTCGCCAGGATGCCCTCGTAGATCTCCGCGTCCGTGAGTTCCTTCGGGGTCTCGCCCGCGAGGAAGTGGGACGTGTTCGCGAGCTTGAGCTTGCGGAGGTAGTCGAAGGCCTTGTTCTCCGGGTCACCGAAGGCGACGAAGGAGAAGAAGACGGTGGGGTGGGTCTTCGCCGCCTCCGTGAGGGCCTGGGTGGCGGGGGTCTTCGCGTCCGGGGCGCCGTCGGTCTGGAAGACGACCAGGGCGGGGGTGTCGGGGGACTCCTTGGTGTGGTGCGCGAGGACTTCCTCGACGGCCGCGTGGTAGCTGGTACGGCCCATGCGGCCGAGGCCGGCGTGGAGTTCGTCGATCTTGTTCTCGTGGTCGGTGAGGGTGAGCTCGCCGGTGCCGTCGAGTTCGGTGGAGAAGAAGACGACGTGGACCTTCGCGGCCGGGTCCAGGTGGGCGGCGAGGGCGAGGGTCTGCTCACCGAGGGCCTGGGCGGAGCCGTCCTTGTAGTACGGGCGCATGCTCGCGGAGCGGTCCAGGACGAGGTAGGTCGTGGCGGTGGTGCCGGTGAGGTTGTGGGTGGAGAGGGTGGCTCCGGCGGCGTCGTAGGCCGTGCGGAGGGTGGCGGGAACGGTCCTTGTGCTCTCGGGGGGGTCCTCGCCGGTGACCTCGCCGGTGACCTCGGCGGCGGTCGGCTGCGGGTCGGACTCCGCCGGTACGACCGTCTCGGGCTCCGGGGCCGCTTCGGGCTCGGCAGCCGCCGGTTCCACGGCGGCCTTGGGCTCCGCGGTGGCTTCCGGCTCAGGCTCGACCGCCGGCTCCGTCTTCGCTTCCTCGGCTGCGGCCGGCTCTTCAGCGGTTTCCTCGGCTTCCGCGGCCGGTTCCGCGTCTGCGGCGGGCTTCTCGGACGCCGGTTCTTCGGCGGCCGGCGCCTCGGGGGTGGGCTCTGGGGAGGCGGGTGCCTCAGACGCGGCCTTCTCGGAGGCGGGCTCCTCGGGGGCGGTCACGGCGTCCGGCTTCTCAGTGGCCGCCTGCTCAGCCAGCGGCTCCTCGGAGGCGGGCTCCTCGGGGACGGCCCCGGCGTCCGGCTTCTCCGCGGCGGGCTTCTCGGACGCCGGTTCTTCAGCGGCGGGCGCCTCGGGGGCGGGTGCCTCAGGCGCGGGCTTCTCGGAGGTGGGCTCCTCGGGGGCGGTCACGGCGTCCGGCTTCTCAGTGGCCGCCTGCTCAGCCAGCGGCTCCTCGGAGGCGGGCTCCTCGGGGACGGCCACGGCGTCCGGTTCCTTGGCGTCCTGCTTCTCAGCGGTCGGCTCCTGAGCGACCGGCTCCTCGGAAGCGCTCTTCCCAGCGGCCGGCACCTCCGCGGATGCCCCGGCGTCAGCCGTCTCAGCGGCTCGCTCCTCGTCGTGCACCGCAGACGCGGACGTCGGCTCGTCGGCGGCCTGCTGCTGGTCGGACGCCTCGGACTGTGCCGTCGGCTTCCCGGTCCCGGTCACCGGTTCCGTCGCTCGCACGTCCGCCTTCTCCGCGGAAGCCCCCTGCTTGGGGACCGTCACCTTGTCGAAGGCGGCCGCGACCAGCTCGTGCTCGGACTCGGTGGAGAGTGTGGTGGTGCGGGGCTCGGGGACCGTGGCCGTCGCCGAGGTAGGAGCGGTCGGCTCGGTCGCGGGGGACGGGAGCTTCGGTTCCGTCGCCTCCTGCGAAGGAACCGCACCCTCTGCCTCGGTGGCAGCGCCCTTGCGTGATCGGCCGCCGAACGCGTTCCGCAGGAGAGTGAGAATGCCCATGTGCGCAACCCTTCGCATGAGTTGTAGCCCGTCAATCCCTGGCCAGGACGGACACGTAAGGTTAGCGGCCCCGGATTGCGATCTTGGGCAGGGGCAGGTGACCGGAACCCGAGGCGTCAAGACCTACTTCCGGACTTCACCCCCGCGAGACGTCAACTCCGCTACGTCCACCCCCGGTTCATCCACCGTTCACCGCCCCGCCCCGCTCCCGCACGGACACGCACCTACCGTCCGTCAAGCGAGATTCAAGGGGAAGCAAGGGGAGAGCAAAGTGCGTACACAGCTGCCGCTGATCACGAAGTCGGAGTCGCATCCTGGCGGTCGGTCCGCCCTGACCTGCCGCTTCCGGTGTGGTGACGCCTGTTTCCACCCGGCGCCCAACACCTCCACCAACCCGTACGTCGGCGATGTCATCGCGACCGCGCTCAGCCGCCGCTCGATGATGCGTGCCGCCGCCGTCGTGACCGTCGCCGCCGCGGCCGGCACCGCGGGCACCGTCGTCACGGCCCCGTCGGCCGAAGCCGCCCCGCGGACACCGACCGGGCGCAACCCCGAGGGCAGGGCCGCCCGCGGCCTCCGGTTCACCCCCGTCGCGCCCAACACCGCCGACACCGTGACCATCCCGGCCGGCTACTCGCAGAACGTCGTCGTCCGCTGGGGCGAGCCCATCCTGCGCGGCGCCCCCGCCTTCGACCCGGACCGGCAGACCGCCGCCGCCCAGGCCGGCCAGTTCGGGTACAACAACGACTTCCTCGCGCTGCTCCCCCTCCCGGGCGAGCGCGGCCGGCAGGTGCTCGTCGCCAACCACGAGTACACCGACGAAGTGCTGATGTTCCGCGGGTACGACGCCGCGAACCCCACCCGCGAGCAGGTCGAGATCGCCTGGGCGGCGCACGGCCTGTCCGCCGTCGTCGTGGAGGAGAACAAGAAGAACGGCGCGCTCACCGTCGTACCCCGGCACCACCTGAACCGGCGCGTCACCGCCACCACCGAGTTCCGGCTGACCGGCCCCGCCGCCGGGTCGGCCCTCCTGAAGACCTCCGCCGACCCGACCGGCCGCAAGGTCCTCGGCACGCTCAACAACTGCTCCGGCGGTACGACCCCGTGGGGCACCACCCTGCACGGCGAGGAGAACTTCAACCAGTACTTCGCCCATGCGAGCCGGGCGACGGACAAGCGGTACGGCATCGGGACGGGCGCCAGCGAGCGCAAGTGGGAGAGGTTCGACAAGCGGTTCGACGTCGCCCAGGAGCCCAACGAGGTGCACCGCTTCGGGTACGTCGTCGAGCTCGACCCGTACGACCCCTCCTCCGCGCCCCGCAAGCACACCGCGCTCGGCCGGTTCAAGCACGAGGGCGCGACCGTACGTCTCACCCGCGACGGCCGTCCTGTCGTGTACTCCGGGGACGACGAACGGTTCGACTACTTCTACAAGTTCGTCGGCAGCAAGCGGATGAGGCACGGCAGCGGCAGGGCCGTGCGGGAGCACAACCTCTCCCTGCTCGACGAGGGGACCCTGTACGTCGCCCGGCTCACCGGCGACTCCCCCGCCCTCGAGATCGACGGCACCGGGAAGCTGCCCGCCGACGGCGAGTTCGACGGCAGCGGGGAGTGGATTCCGCTGGTCACCGCCACGGCGAAGGGCGCCGTGTCGCACGTCGAGGGCATGAGCGCCGAGGAGGTGTGCGTCTTCACCCGGCTCGCGGGCGACAAGGCCGGCGCGACCAAGATGGACCGGCCCGAGGACATCGAGCCCAACCCGCACTCCGGCAAGGTGTACGTCGCGCTGACGAACAACACCAACCGCGGCATCGGCACCAACGCCCCCGCCGACGAGGCCAACCCCCGCAACGCCAACAAGCACGGGCACATCCTCGAACTCACCGAGCGATGGAACCGGGCCGACAGCACGAGGTTCGCCTGGACGCTGTTCCTCGTCGCCGGTGACCCGGAGGACCCGGCCACCTACTTCGCCGGGTTCCCGAAGGACGCCGTCAGCCCCATCTCCTGCCCCGACAACGTGGCCTTCGACCCGCACGGCAACCTGTGGATCTCCACGGACGGGAACCAGCTCGGGTCGCACGACGGACTGTTCGGGGTCGCGACCAAGGGGGAACGGCGGGGTGAGCTGAAGCAGTTCCTCACGGTGCCGACGGGGGCCGAGACGTGTGGGCCGCTGGTGCAGGGGCGGCGTGTGCTGGTTGCCGTGCAGCATCCGGGGGAGATCAGCGGGGCGACGGTGGAGAAGCCGGCGAGTGCGTGGCCTGACGGGGTCGGCAAGATCGTGCGGCCTGCTGTTGTTGCCGTATGGCGCAAGGATGGGGGTGGCATCGGCTTGTAGCGGCGGCTGCGGGACGCTGGGGGCTTGTCGCGCAGTTCCCCGCGCCCCTAGGTGGGTGCAGTGATCGCTCTCGCGGCTGCCACCTCTTGCCGCAGGGGCTCCAAGACGCTTCCCGCCGGACCTGTCAGGTCTGTGCGGACCGCGTACAGGGACTCCGCCTCGCGCAAGCCGTCCGCCAGCTCCCGGAGTTGAAGCACCACCTGCTCCACCTCCGCGGCGGACGGCGGAGCCGCCCCGTGCCGCACCCGCACCCGCGCCGCCGTCGTAGCGTCCACGATCCGTTCCACCGCCACCACCAGCGGCCACCACGCCGCCGCCCTGCGTCCCATGGGCGGCGGCTCGGTCAGGGCTCGCTGGAACTCCGTGCGGATGACGGACAGGTCGCGGTAGAGGCGGCGGCGCGTTCGGGCCCCCGCCGCCGAATCCCCGAACGCGGACTCCACGTACCGCGCCGTGTCGGCCACGGCGTCGGCCAGGCGGTCGCCGACCCGTGTGTGCCAGCTCTCCGGCCACAGCAGGTAACCCGCGACCAGGGCGATCCCGCAGCCGATCAGGGAGTCCAGCAGCCGGGGTGCCAGCAGGGCCGTGCCCTGGTGGTTGAGGACGTCCGACAGCAGGAGGATCACCGGGGTGATCGCGGCCGTCTGGTAGCCGTAGCCGCGCGGGGTCAGGGCAGGGATCAGCGGGGCCAGCAGAAGCATGGCCGGCACATCCCACCATCCGCGCGGCACCTGAGAGAGCACCGCCGCCGCGACCACCAGCCCGGCCACCGTGCCGAGCGCCCGCAGCAGCGCCCGGGAGAACACCGAGCCGAAGTCGGGCTTCAGGACGAAGGTGATCGTCAGGGCCACCCAGTAGGAGCGGGGCACGGGGACGATCGAGACGAGGGCCTGGGCCAGGCCGATGCACAGGGCCAGGCGGAGGCCGTAGCGCCAGGAGGCCGCCGACAGGGCCACGTTTCTCGCCGCGTGGGCGGCCCGGACGCCGAGTGTGGCGGGGCGGCCCAGGCGGTCGTCGATGCCGCGCGGGTCCACGTCCGGTACGGCGACGACCTCGGCCGCGTGGCGCAGTGCGTGGTCGACGGCGCGGGCCGTCTCCGTCACGGGGACCGGGAGACCCAGTCCTGTCGGGCCGGTGTAGCCCGTCTCGACGGCCTGCGCGAGATGGCGGATGGCCGCCGGGATCTCCGGTGCGAGCGGCCGGCCCGACAGGTGGGCCGCCGGGGCCGCCTCCACCACCGGGGTGATCGCGTTCAACTGGGCCAGCAGGCGGGTCAGTTCGGGGCTGCGGCCGTGGTGCCGGGCGCGCCGGGCGAGGACGAGGTCGTACGACTGGTTCAGGGACTGGGTGACGGCGTGCCGTGCCTCGTCGTAGCGCGAGCGCCCGCAGGCCTCCATGAGGTCGGCGACGGTCCGGTAGGCGGCCGCGACCGCCGCCCGTTCCGGCACCCCGGACCTGAGCGGCCAGGCGAGCAGGGCGAGCAGCAGGACGAGGAGGCCGCCGCCGGTCATCAGCAGCGGGGCCAGCCACCACTCGCCCGGCATCGGCAGGCCCGCCCCCACCACGGAGTTCAGCAGGAGGAGGAGTCCCGAGACCGAGGCGACCGCGCCGATCGTCGAGATCATCCCGGAGACGAGGGCGACGGCGGTGACCACCGCCACGGCGGCCCAGCCGTGGCCGTACACCAGCGCACCGAGTGTGACGCCGGCCGCGCCGAAGAGCTGGGGGACGGCGATGTTGAGGATGCGCATGCGGTACGCGTCGGCGGTGTCGCCGATGACCCCGGACAGGGCGCCCATGGAGGCGATCGCCCCGTACGCCGGCCGGCCGGCGGCGAGGCCGACGGCCAGCGGGAGGGTCATCGCGATCGCCGCGCGGGCCACGGCGGGCCGGTTGACGGGGGCCTGCTGGGGTTGGAGGTTCCGGACCAGCCAGTCGGGCGGGGTGAGGCCGATGCGGGACATGGGGTCATTATGAGCGCCCGGGTCAACCGGCCCCGTGCAGTGCGAGGTCCACCAGCAGGGCGCGGTGGTCGGTGTCCGCCAGGTCCAGGAAGCGGGCGTCGCCCGCCGAGAAGTCCGCCGACACCAGCACGTGGTCGATCTGCGCGCCGATCGCCGGGGCGGTGCGGGCCGGCCAGGTCGGGGTGCGCCCGGATCCCGCGAGGCGGGCCGCGTCGCGGAGCCCGGTGTCGAGGATCGCGCGGAAGGCCGCGTGGTCCTGGGAGGCGTTGAAGTCGCCCGCCAGGACGGTCGGGGCGGCCCCGGCGGAGGCGGCGAAGTCTCTGAGCTTGCCCAACTCGCGGCGCCATACGTCGAGTTGGCCGGGAAGTGGGGGCATCGGGTGCGCGAGTTGCAGGCGTACGGCGTGACCGCGCACGTCGGCGACGGCTCCCGGCATGCCCATGGTGGCCGGGATCCCGGCGGCCGGCTTCAGCGGGAAGCGGCTGAGGACGACGGACCCCGTGGAGCCGGCGCCCTCCACGGACCGCCGGTACGGGTAGTCCCCGGACAGGGACCGGCGCAGCGTCGCCGAGCAGCCGTACTCGCACTCCTCGACGAACACGACGTCCGGTTTCTCCTCGCGGACGGCGGTGACGAGGGCGTCGGCGGCCCGGCCGAACTCGACGTTCGAGGTGAGGACGCGCAGGGAGGCGAGCACCCGGCCGTCCGGCTCGTCCCCGTGTCCGTAGGGGGCGATGAACCAGGCCAGCAGCCCGAGGACGACGGCCGCCCAGATCGTCCCCGGCCACCAGCGGGTGAGCAGGGCGAGGGCCAGGCCCGCTCCGGCGGGCGCCAGCAGCCAGGGCAGGAAGGCGAGGAGCTGGGGGACGGGGGTGACGCCGTCCGTGTCGGCGAGCCGGCAGCCGAGGATCACGCTCACGGCGGCGAAGAGCAGGGCGGCGGTGCGGATACCGAGTCTTCGGCGGGTCACCGTCCCGAGCCTACGAGCGGGCGTCGACCTTCGCCAGGAACTGTCCGAGCACGGCGTTGAACTCCCCCGCCCGTTCCAGGTTCGGCAGGTGCGCCGCCCCCTCGACGACGTGCAGCTCCGACTCGGGGAGCGCCGCGTGCATCGCCTCGGCGTCGGAGACCGGGGTGTAGGTGTCGTCGGCGCCCACCAGCACCAGTGCCGGGACCGTGACCCGGGTGAGCAGCTCGTGGTAGTCGGGGCGGGCGGCGCGGGCGCGCAGGGCCGCCGCCGCGGACTCGGGGCGGGTGGCCGTCATCATGTGGTGGACGTGCGCCTTGACCTCGGGGGAGGCGTACGGGGCGACCATCTTGTCCAGCACCTCGTCGGCGTACCCGCGCATGCCCTCGCGCAGCAGCCGGTCCGCCATCGCGTGCCGGGCCTTCACGCCCTCGGGACGCTCCGCCGCCGGGAAGGTGTCCGCGAGGACCAGGCCCCGGATCCGCTCGGGGAAGCGCCGGTAGCAGTCCATGACGATCTGGCCGCCCATGGACAGGCCCGCCAGCACGCAGGCCGGCACGTCGAGTCCGTCCAGCAGGGCCTCGATGTCCCGGGCGAAGTCCTCGAAGGGCCCGACCGGGGCGGACACCGGCGCGGCGCCGTAGCCGCGCAGGTCCGGGGCGAGGACGCGGCGGGAGGCGGAGAACGCCTCGATCTGCGGGCGCCACATCGTGTGGTCGAAGGGGTGGCCGTGGACCAGGACCAGGGGGATCGCCGTCATGCGGCCGACCCTAGGCGGGCCAACTTCTCGGTGCAATAAAATCTTTGCCGTCAGTGCAATCACAGGGGGTCTCGTGCACGACTACCGGCGCATCGCCGACCGCATAGCCGCCGACATCACCACCGGAAGGCTCCGCCCGGGCGAACGCCTGCCCCCGCAGCGGAAGTTCGCGCGCCGGCACGGGATCGCCGCGTCGACGGCGGAGCGGGCGTACGGCGAACTCGTCCGGCGCGGACTGGTCGTCGGGGAGGTCGGGCGCGGCACCTTCGTGAGGGCCACCGCGCCCGTGCGGCCCGGCCGGGGGCTCATCGAGGACGCGGGCACTCCGGTCAACCTGGAGCTCAACTACCCGTCCGTGGAAGGCCAGTCCGAGCTGCTCGGCGACACCCTCGCGCCCCTGCTGCGCCCCGACGTCCTGACCGGGGCGCTCCGCCCGGCCGCCGCCACCGGCACACCGGCCGCCCGCGAGGCCGTCGCCGCTCTCCTCACCACCCCCGGGTGGCGGCCCGACCCGGCCCGGATCCTCTTCACGGGCAACGCCCGCCAGTCCGTCGCCGCCGCCCTCGCCTCCCTGGTGCGGCCGGGCGGCCGGGTCGGCGTCGAGGAACTGACGTACCCCGTGGTCATGGACATCGCGGCCCGGCTCGGCATCACGCTGGTGCCGCTGGCCACCGACGAGGACGGCGTACGCCCCGAGTCGGTGGCCGCCGCCCACCGCACGGCTTCCCTGTCGGCCCTCTACGTCCAGCCGACCCTGCACAATCCGACGTCCGTCACCATGAGCACCGGCCGCAGGCGCCAACTCGCCGCCACCGTGAGCGACTTGGGCATCCCGGTCGTGGAGGACCGCATCTGGTCCTTCCTGGCGGAGGCCGACGACCCCTTCGCCGCGCACGCCCCCGCCCTCACCCACGTCGTGGACGGCCTGTCCAAGCGGGTGGCGCCCGGCCTCACCGTCGGCTTCCTCGTCGTACCCGAGGAGCGGGTGGAGGCGGTGGCGGACGCGGTGCGGTCCGGTGGGTGGAGTGCGGGGCGGTTCGCGCTGGAGGCGGGGACGCGGTGGACGGCCGACGGGATCGTGGCGCGGCTCGTCGAGGCGAAGCGGGCCGACGCGGCGCGCAGGCAGCGGGTGCTGGCCGAGTGCCTTCAGGGGTTCGCCGTACGGTCCGATCCGCGCGCCTACTACGCCTGGTGGCACCTCCCGGTCCCCTGGCGGGCGGACACCTTCACGGCCGCCGCCGCGGCGCTCGGGATCGCCCTCTCGCCGGGGCCGTCCTTCGCCGTCGACCCGAACCGCACCCCGGACGCGGTCAGGCTTGGGCTCGCGTCGGCTGCTGTGCCGGATCTGGAACGGGCGCTGCGGACCCTCGCCGGCCTCGCGGCGAGCCGTACCGGCCGGTGAGCCAGCAGCTCAGTGCCACGGTCAGGCCGACGGCCACCAGCAGCCAGGAGACCGTGCGCAAGGTGCCCGTCAGGGCGTCGTAGACGGCGCCCGCGGCCGGGCGGCGCACCGGGTCGGGCAGGTCGGTCAGGGTGAGATGGCGGCCCACGGCGACGGCGAGGCCGAGCAGCGCGCCGCCGAGCGCCGTGCCGAGGGCGGTCGCGGTGAGGGCGCGGCGGCGGCAGGCGGCGACCGTGATGCCGGCGGCGGCGAGGGCGGCGGCCGTGACGGGCAGCCAGAAACCGGCGACTTCGAGCACGTCGTAGCCCTTCCGGAGTCGGTCGAGTGCGGAGGCCGGGAGCACGGCGACCTCGGTGCGGGGCAGGACGGCCCGGTGCTCCACCCGGGCGGCGATCGGGGCGATGTCGACGGTCACCTCGTGGTGGCCGCCGTCCCGGACGGCCCTCAACACGGCTTCGTGGACCGCCCGGTTGCCCGCGTCCCACGCGGTGCCGAAGGCCCGGGTCCGGGTCAGGGAGCGGACCAGGGGCCGTACCGGGCCGTCGACTTCGCCCGCCACCGCGTCCGCCACGCTGTCCCGCACGGCGGAGTCGGCGGCCAGCGGTGCCATCGCCGTGACGTACCGGCCGGTGTCGGTGAGGCCGTACGCCGCCCAGGCCGCGAGCGCCCCGAAGGGCACGAGGAGGCAGGCCAGGGCGATCAGGGCGGCCGACAGGGCGTCACGGACACGGGAGGTCACCTCTCCAGGCAAGACGCCCGCGGGCGGCCGCGCGAGCCGTGGAGCTGGGGATTCCGCCCTCCGGTGGAGGGTTCACCCGAACGGGTGTCTCATGGATCAGGGGAGAGCAGGGGGAGATCAGGGCAGAAGGAGGCCGATCCATGCGCACCACTACGGCCCTGCGGACCCTGGCCGTGGCCATGCTCACCGGCGCGACGCTCGCCGTCCCGGCGGCGGGCTCCTTCGCGGCGGCAGCCCCGCCCGCGTACGCCGAAGGCCACGGTCGCGGCGGTCCGATCTGGGGCACCATCGTCTCCCGCACCGCGCTCAACGTGCGGGCGGCGCCCACCACCCACTCCGCCGTCGTCGACCGGCTCGCACCGGGCAGTCAGGACCGGGTGGAGTGCATGGTCCGCGGACAGAGCGTCAACGGCAACCCGTACTGGTACTGGTTCACCGGTGCCCAGGGCTGGGTCAGCGCCGAGTTCGTCGACACCGGCCGGCGGTCCGTGCCCACCTGCGCGGAACCCTGCCCGCAGTGGCGGGACGGCAACTGGAACAACGCCGACTGGAACGACCCGAGCTGGGACGCCGGTTCCGACTCGTGGGCGGCCTCCGGCTCCGTGTCCTGGAGCGTCTCGGGATCCTGGAGCTGGAGCGTGGGATGAGGGAAGCCGTGGACCCCGGCCGCATCCGGCCGGGGTCCACGCGCGTCCGCTAGCGGATCCGGTTGCCCTCGCCGTCCTCGTGTGTGTAGTAGCGGTAGAAGAACACGACGAAGATTCCCGCCGCGACCGCGAGGCCCAGGGCCGTCGAGCGCAGCACGCTCTCTCCGGTCTGGCTGTACAGGAACCCGACGGCCGCCCCGGCGAAGCCGGACTTCACGGCCGAGTGGAGCTCCCGCTTCAGCAGCGGGGCGAACGTGGCCACGGCGATGCACAGCACGATGAACGCGACCGCCGTGACACAGCCGAACAGCACGTTCCAGCCGGTGATCGGGCCGCCGTCACGGCGGTTCGCCGCGGCCCAGTAGCCGTAGACCAGCCCCAGCACGACCGGGATGCCGTACCTGGCGGCCAGATGCACCTTGGCACTGAAGACATCGGGTGTCCGGGCGAACCCGCCCGCGGGTGCCGCGTGAGCCATGAGAGCACTCCTTACTCTTCACCCCGATACGCCCCCGCCTTCCAGAGCACACCTGGGAAGGGGCCCTGGCAAGTCGAATGGCGGCGCGGGAGCCCCCGTGTTTCGCTGAGCCCATGAGCGGTGTCGGCCGGGGGCAGGTGCTCCGCGTCCGCGGCCGCGGTGTGGCCTGGGTGCCGCCCCTCCTGCTGCTCGCCGCGATCACCGCGATCGACTACAACACGGCCGCCGAGTTCCGGATGATCTCCTGGGTCGTGCTGGTCCCCGGCATCGCGGCCGCGATCTGCGGTGTCCCCGGCACCGCCGCCTTCGCCGCGCTCGCCCTGGGCACCTACGTCGTCGCCGACAGCTCCTGGCCGCACCAGTACCAGTCGGGACTGCCCGACTTCATCCTGGTCGCAGTCGGCGGCATCCTCGCCGTCCTGGCCTGCGCGGTCCGGCTGCGCGGCGAGCGCAGCATGCTGCACATGCGGGACGTCGCCGACACCACCCGCCGTACCGTGCTGCGCCCGCTCCCGCCCGTGTGGGGCGGCCTGGAGCACGCGGAGGTGTATCTCGCGGCGGACACCGAAGCTCGCGTCGGCGGCGACTTCTACGACATCCAGCCCGGCCCGCACGGCACCCGCGTGCTCGTCGGGGACGTCCAGGGCAAGGGGCTCGGCGCGGTCGAGGCGGCCGCCGCGCTGCTGGGCACCTTCCGTGAGGCGGCGTACCACGAAGCCGAGCTCGCGACGGTCGCCGAACGGCTGGAGATCCGGGTGCACCGGCACGGCGGGCACATCACCGCGCTCGGCCGCGACGACGGCGACCGCTTCGCCACCGCCGTCCTGCTGGGCTTTCCCGAGGCCGACACCGGAATGGTCGAGGCCATGGTCTTCGGCCATGAACCGCCGCTGGTGGTCGGCCCGTCGGGGGTACGCCCGCTGCTCGCCGCCGACGGACTCCCGCTCGGCCTCGCCGCGCTGTCCGCCGACGGCCCGCCGCCCGTCCACCGGATCCCCCTCGGCCCCGCCGAGACCCTCCTGCTGACCAGCGACGGCGTCACCGAGGCCCGGGACCCCGCCGGGGAGTTCTACGCCCTCGCCGGCGAGGTGGCCCGCGCCCTCACCGCCGACCCGGGAGCCGTCGAACCCCGCCGCCTGGTCGGTCTCGTGCGGGACGGCACCCTGAGGCACTGCGGCGGACGGCTGCTCGACGACACCACCGTCTTCGCGGTGCGCAGGGCCGACGAGCGGGCAGGAATGGGACGTTTGCCGTCCTGAGAACCCCCGTTCGCAGCCGCACCGGTTACCGTGCTGCCGTAAGTGATCGACGGGGGATGGGGAGGGACCGATGCCCGGGACCGTGCTGCTGCTCGCCGCCTCACCGGTGGGCAAGAGCCGTCTGGTGGACGCGGCGTCCGTGCTTCCCGTCCTCGCGGCCGTGCCGCCGGCCGTGCTCTCCGGCACCGACACCGCCAACGTCGTCGAGCTCGCCGACCCGCTGGAACCGCAGGCCGTCCTGACCCGGCTGCGCGCCGTCGCGGCCACCCCGGGCCCGCTCACCGTGTTCATCGCCGGCCAACTCGCCCTGGACCGCCGCCAGCACCTGCCCCACCTCGCGCTGGCCCGCACCACACCGGCCACCGTGCGCTACACCGCGCTGCCCTGGCAGTGGATCCGCGAGGAGTTCCGGCTGCGCTCCCCGGGGTCGACGACCCTCTTCCTCGACCTGCACGCCGACGCCGACACCTGGGGGTGGCTGCGGACGAACGCGCTCGACTCCGGCCGCAACAACGCGGTGTTCGGGCGGATCGCGCCACCGCCGTCCCGCCGTTCGGTCGCGGTGCCGGCGTACATGAAGACGATCGCGACGATTCTGCGCAGCGGGTACCGGCCCGCCGAACCGGAGCTGCACCAGCAGGCGTTCGGGCGGCTGGGCAGCGAGGCGTACGGGGACCTGGTGCTGACCGTGCCGCCGGTGCCGGTGGCCGCACCCGGCAGTCCGGCCCCCAGAACCCCGTACCGGCCGGTGGTTGCGGCACAACCCGTTCCGGCACAAGCGGTTCCGGCACAACCCGTTCCGGCACAACCCGTTCCGGCACAGCCTCCTCAGCGGCAGCCGATGGACCCCCACGCCTACATCGCCGCCGCTGTCCAGGCCGGTCGGCACGAGGACGCCGAAGCCGTCGCCGGCGCACATGAACAGGCCGCCGCCGGCGCCCATGGCCCCGCCTCCGAGCAGGCCCTGCACTGGTCCGAGGTCCGGGCGGATCTCGCGATGTTCGCCAGGGACTCGGCGCGCAGCTGCCGCATCTGGCTGACGGTGGCCGAGACCCGGCTGGCCGCGGGGCAGGCCCCGGACTCGCCGGACGTGGAGAAGGCCGTCGACCGGGCCCACCACCAGTGGGGCCAGGTGCGCGACAAGTCCCGGGCCCAGGAACTGGGCACGCTGCTCGCGCAGTTGCGCGTCCGCGTCCCGGGCCGCCGCCCCGGCGCCCTGGAGAACGTGCGCAAGCAGCTGCGGGAGTTGCAGGCGACGCCGTTCTAGCGGAGGTACGCCAGCGCCCCCGACACCAGTGTCCGCACCCCCGGGGCCACCGTCGACAGATCGGGGGCGAAGTGCGGGCTGTGGTTGCTCGGGACCGCGTCGAACTTCTCCATCAGGTCCTCGCCGGGTGCCGCGTCCCACACCGCGGCCGGGGTGGAGGTCACGAACCAGTAGGAGTAAGGGAGTTCGCCGAGCGCGAGCAGGGAGAAGTCCTCGCTGCCCATCGCCGGCCCGGAGTCGAAGACGGTGGCGTCGCCGAAGACCTCCCGGTGCACGGCGGCGATCCGGTCGTCGGTCTCCGGGTCGTTGACCGTGACCGGGAACGAGCCGCCCACGGTCACCTCCGGCCCGCGCGGACAGCCCGCCGCATGGCACTCGCCCTCGGCGATCCGGCGGATCGCGGCCAGCATCCGGTCCCGGACCGCCTCGGACCGGGTGCGCAGGTTGAGGGAGATACGGGCGGTGGCCGGGATGATGTTCGCCGCCGTGCCCGCCTCGATCCGGCCCACGGTCAGCACGGCCGGCTCGCTCGGCTTGATCTCCCGGCCGACGACCGTCTGGAGCCGCGTGACCAGGTACGCGGCCGTGACGACCGGGTCGACCGTCGTCTCGGGGCGCGAGCCGTGCCCGCCCCGGCCGTGCACCACGATCTCGACGTCCGTCGTCGCCGACATGATCAGGCCGGGCACGTGCGGGTACAGCCCGGCGGGTCCCGGTACCGCGTGCTGCCCGAGCAGCACGTCCGGGCGCGGGACACGCTCGTAGAGCCCGTCGGCGACCATCGCGGCCGCCCCGCCGCCGGTCTCCTCGGCGGGCTGGCCCACCAGGAGCAGCGTCCCGGACCAGGCGTCCCGGCCGTCCGCGAGCGCCCGCGCCGCCCCCGCGAGCCAGGTCACATGCAGGTCGTGCCCGCAGGCGTGCATCATCCCGGGCGTCTCGGAGGCGTACGGCAGCCCGGTCCGCTCCTCGACCGGCAGCGCGTCCATGTCGGCGCGCAGCAGGACGGTGGGCCCGTCGCCGTTGCGGAGCACGCCCACGACACCGGTGCCGCCGACGCCCTCGGCCGTCTCGAAGCCGGCCGCCTTCAGCCGCTCGGCGAGCCGGGCCGCGGTGCGGTGCTCCTGGAACGAGGGCTCGGGGTGGCGGTGCAGGTCCCGGTAGAAGTCCTCCAGGCCGGGAACCGGGAGGTCGGCGGTGAGCTCCAGAGCGGTACGGGCGGCGGCAGACGTCATGCGGGCAGCGTAGGCGGCGGCCGCGGCAGGGGGCGGGGATCAGAAGGCGGGGACCGCGGCGGGGCGGGCGACCGGACGGGACGGGTCGCCCTGTGGGCCGGGTCGCCCTGTGGGACGGATCGCTCAGGCCCCGCGCGGGCGTGCCGCGCAAGGTCTTCCCCGGCCGTACGTTCCGGACGCCGGGTACCGGGAGATCTGCCGAGGTGACTTGGTGGAACCTTTACCCGGGCGTGTCCGTTGACCGGATGAGATCACTCAGACGAGTACCGAGGTGACGTCAATGGCACTGTTCGACCGGCTCAAGGACCAGGCCAAGAACCTGCAGCAGCAGGCTCAGGGCGGGCGCGGCACGACCACCGGTGGGGCCGGGCACGGCAGCTCGCGCGGGGGTTCGCGCGCCCAGCTCGTCGGCGTGCTCAAGACCCAGCTCGGCTCCCTGAAGACCGAGCTGAAGAGCGGCGCCTACCGGGACGCCAGCATGGCGATGTGCGCCCTGGTCGCGGCCGCCGACGGCCAGGTGGACGCGGCCGAGATGCAGCAGATGGAGTCCCTGATCCTCGGCAACGACGTGCTGCAGAACTTCCCGCCGGAGCAGCTGCGCACCCGCTTCCACAAGCATGTGGACCAGCTCACCCGCAACTTCCCGCAGGGCAAGGCCGAGGCGCTCCAGGAGATCGCCAAGGCCGCCAAGAAGCCCACCGAGGCGCGCGCGGTGATCCAGACGGGCATCGTCATCGCCGGCGCCGACGGCCACTTCTCCCAGGCGGAGCAGTCGATCCTCAGGGAGGCGTGCGCGGCCCTGGGGGTGAACCCGGCGGAGTTCCAGCTCTGAGCAGGTGCTCCACGACTTCGAAGGGGGCGGCGGTATGACCGAGCAGGCGGTCTGTCAACACCTGCGCGAGCTGCGTGAGCACTTCACACCGCCGCCCGGCTTCACGGACCCGGAGATCAGTGACGGGACGTTCGTCATGACGATGAGCCCCCGCCCGCGCCATCAGGTCACGGCCAAGGACGTCGCACGTCAGCTGGATCCGCAGCTCCCCGAGGGCCCACTGGACCCACGCTCTCGCCCTCCAACCCGGGCAACGACTACGAGGTCAAGAGCCGCGACTACGCCAACCGTCTCCACAAGCAGCCGCACGGCACCCCGCCGCAAGGACATGATGCTCGGCCCGGAGACGGACGGGACGTGACGGCCTTGGCCGGTCTCATTCCGAGGTGTGCCCGGTGACCTGCTGGACCTGGTCCGCCCGCTCGGCCGGCCGCTCCCCCGACGCCTTCGCCGGCCCCGCGTTGGCCGCCAGGACCAGCGTGGCCACGGCCACGACCGCGGCGGCGAAACCCCTGGCGTAGCGCGCGGTGGTGCTGGTGCGTTCGAGCACGGCGACCTCGCAGCGGTGGCGGTGAGTACCCATGGCGGTGACGGTGTATTAAGCAGGGTTAATACGCCGTTTAACCTAGGGGCTGCGCGAGCCGAACGGCAAGAGGCGCTGGGGGAGTTGGCCATGTCGGAGCGGGACGACCCGGGCGTCATCGGGCGACGGGTGCAACAGTTGCGGGTCGAACGCGGGCTGACGCAGAAACAGCTGGCGGAACCCGCCTACACACCGGCCTACATCTCCACCCTGGAGTCGGGCCGGGTACGGCCCTCCGACGACGCCCTGCGGCATCTCGCCGACCGCCTCGGCGTCGGTTTCGAGGAACTGGCGACCGGCCGCCCGGCCCATCTCGTCACCGACCTGCGGCTGCGCCTCACCGGGGCCCAGCGCACCCTCGCCACCGGGGAGGCCGAGGAGTCCGCCGCCCAGTACTCCCGTCTCCTCGCCGAGGCCGACGCGCTCGACCTCGCCGAGGTGCGGGCCGCCGCCCTGCTCGGACTCGGGGAGTGCGCCGTGGAGACCGGCGAACTCGCCGCCGCACGCCAGTACTTCGAGCGGTCCGAGCAGGCCCTCGGCGACGACGTCCCGCTGCCCGCCCGGGTCCCCGCGCTGCGCGGACGCGCCCTCGCCCACTACCTCACCGGTGAACTGCGCTACTCCGTCTACCTGTTGGAGTCCGCCATCGACGAGCTCAACCGCGGTGGCCTGCACGACCCCGACGCCCTGCTCCTCCTCTACGCGAGCGTCATCGGCCCCTACATGGACATGGGCGCCCACGCCCGCGCCGCCCAGGCCGCCGAACTCGCCCTCGCCCTCGCCCCGCGCTCCGCCGACCCCGCGCTCGTCGCCCGGATGCACCGCTCCGTCGCCCGCACCCTGCTCGCCGAGGGCCGCCTCGCCGAGGCCGACGCCTCCCTCGCCAAGGCCGCCGAACTGTACCGGCAGCTCCAGCTCCGCACCGAACTCGCCAACTGCCACTGGATGCGCGGCTACGTCTACGCCCAGAACGGCGAACTGGAGCGCGCCGAAGCCGAGTTGAGGCAGGCCCTCACCATGCTCTCCGCCAAGCGGGCCGCCCTGTACTCCAGCCAGGCCGCCGTCGAGCTCGCCGACGTGCTGCACCGGCGCGGCAAGTCCGACGAGGCCGCCGCCCTGCTCCACGACGTGCTCAGCGACCTCAGCTCCGAACGCGGCGCACTGCACTCCGCCGCCGCCCACCGGCTCCTCGGGATCATCGCCGAGGACGCCCGCGACACCGAGGCCGCCGAGGAGCACTACGTCCGCGCCCTGAGCCTCCTGGAACGGGCGGGCGCCGCCGGTGACCTGGCCGACCTGTGCCGGCTGCTGGGCGATCTGCTGCGCCGTACGGGACGGGTCGAGGCGGCGCTGGACGCGTACCGGACGGGCCTGGGACACCGTACGGCCCCCGGCACCACCACCCTCGGACCCGCACCCGCGCAGCCCCCTCTGTGACGATCCGGACGCGGGACGGCGCTGATCGTCATCGTCATCGTGGGGGCTGTGCCGGCGCTGGTCCGCCGTAGGGATCCCGGGCGTTTCGCCCGGTGGACGAGGGGTAGCCGGGCGGTGCCCCTGGGCGGCCACGCCACGAGCGGCGCCCCCGGCTCACGGTGAGCCTGCTCGGGGACCGACGGCGGACAGCCCCGCGCTGACCCAAGGAGGCGGTGACCGTGCGGCCCAGGGAGGATCCCGGCGACGCCCACGGCGACGAGCCAGGTCCGTTCCCCAGGGCGGGCGGTGAAGCCGGCGCCGGGAGTCAGCGGGAGGCCGAGAGGGAGCGTGGGTCCGGACGCGGGGACGAGGCCGGGCGGCCCGGAGCCGGTCAGGACCACCAGGCCCGGGACGACCCCCACCACCTGCGGGCCTCCGATGTGATCGCGGCGGAGGTGCGGGGTGCCACCCCCGCCGAGATCCTCGGCAAGCTGTGCGTGGCCGCCGTCGAGCTGCTGCCGGTGACCGGTGCGAGTGTGTCGCTGCGCAGCGACGGCATGCCGGTCCAGCTGAGCGCCAGCAGCGACCGGGCCGCGCACCTGTCGGACATCCAGGCCACCCTGGGCGACGGGCCCTGCACATCGGCCGCGGGGTCGGGCGCCGCCGTGTTCGCCACCGATCTGACGTCCGGCCGGGACCAGGGCCGCTGGCCGGTCTTCGCCCAGCAGGCCACCGCCGCCGGGATACGGGCGGTGTACTCCATGCCCCTCGGCAACGACACCGTGTGCGTCGGCACCCTCGACCTCTACCGGGACGACCCCGGCGAACTCACCCGGCGTGAGCTGCGCGTCGCCGAACTCGTGGCCGGTGTCATGACGGTGGCGCTGATGTCCCTGCCCCGGGGGGAGGAGAACGGCCCCGGGGACGACGACCCCTGGCTCAGCGGCCTGGGCACCGCGCACGACGAGGTGTACCAGGCCGTCGGCATGATCATGGTGCAGCTCGGGGTGGACTCGGACGAGGCGCTGGCCCGGCTGCGCGCGCACGCCTTCTCGCACAACCGCACCGCGCTCGAGGTGGCGCACGACGTGGTCCGGCACCGCAAGCGGTTCGACCGGGACTGAGCGACTCGACTCACCGGGGTCCGCCCCCGTTCAGACCTGCACCCGCCCCCGCCGCCGCACCTCCGTCAGCCGCTCGGCGCCCAGCTGTACGGCGGCCTGCGTGGCGTCCGTCAGTACGTCGCCGAAGCCGCCGTTGGTCACACTGATCGCGTCGTCCCCCACCCGGAGCGCGGCGACATCGAGCGTGAGCGTCGTCGGTTCGCCGTCCTGCGACTGCCCGGTCAGCAGCACCCGCAGCCCCTGCCGGTCGTCCCCTGCCTCCGGCAACGGCAGGTCGGTGACCTGCACCCCCAGGACGGCCCCGGTGATCGTGGTGGCCGCGAACTGCGCGCAGGTGCGCGGAAGGCTCCTGAGCCAGGCGAGCGTCCTGTCGATCTCCGCCGGCGGCCGCGCGAGCACCTGGTACCGCATCTGCGCCTGGTTCCACTCGTCGTCCATCCCGACGACCGCCCGCGGCTGGGCGTCGGCCCCGAACAGCTCGTCCGCGTACAGCGCGTCCAGCAGCCGCTGGCACCCCCGCCGGTCGGCCTTCGCCTTCAGCACCCCGTCGTGCCAGGTGGCCACGCCCTGGGCCGGCGTCCACGGCTCCCCGAGATCCGCGTCGGTGACGAGCGCGGCCTGCGCCATGGCCTCGGTGAGGGCCGAGGACGCGGCGGGAGACGCCTTCGGAGACGGCGGAGGCGCGCTGCTGGGCCGGGTGATGGGCGGCTTCGGAGCGGTGGGAGGAGTGGAGAGCGCGGAACAGCCGGTGGCGGCGAGGAGCCCGGACAGGACGAGGACGGGGGTGGCGACGCGGGCGGCGCGGGGCGGGGTCATGCTTCAAGTGATCACCGGGTTCACGGAGGTCACCAGCGGTCCGGGCCGTATGGGTTAAGCGCGGACAGCCGATAATCACTGGCCGTCGTCCGGGTCGTTCTGGTCTGCTTCCTGGGATGACCATGCACGCTGACCAAGTGGACGTGACGGCCGAAACCGTTGCCGCTCTGGTCCGGGAACAGTTCCCCCGGTGGAGTGGCAGGACGATCCGGCCCCTGCCGTCGGCCGGGACGGTCAACGCCATCTTCCGTATCGGGGACGACCTTTCGGCGCGCTTCCCCCTGCGGCAGGCCGACGCCGGCGAGGTGCTGGCGGTACTGGAACAGGAAGCCCGGGCGAGTGCGGAGCTGGCGCGGACATCCCCGTTTCCCGTTCCGGAACCCGTCGCCCTGGGAGCGCCCGGAGCGGGTTACCCCATGCCGTGGTCGGTCCAGACATGGCTGCCGGGAACGGTCGCCTCGGATGCCGACCCGAGCGGGTCGTACGCCTTCGCCGAGGATCTCGCGGTCTTCATCGCGGCCCTGCGGAAGGCCGAGACGCGAGGGCGCCCCTTCGGCGGCGAGGGCCGTGGCGGTGTTCTCGCTCACCACGACGACTGGATGGCGAGGTGCTTCGAGGAGAGCGAGGGGCTGCTCGACATGCCCCGGCTGCGTCGGCTGTGGGCCCGCTTTCGGGAACTGCCCCGCAAGGGTGCCGACGTGATGAGCCATGGCGACCTGATCCCCGGCAACGTCCTGGTCGCGGGGGACCGGCTCGGCGGCGTACTCGACACGGGCGGGTACGGCCCGGCCGACCCCGCACTGGATCTGGTCAGCGCCTGGCATCTGTTGCGGCCAGGTCCGCGCGAAGTGCTCCGGCGGGCACTGGACTGTGACGATCTGGAATGGGAGCGCGGCAAGGCCTGGGCGTTCGAGCAGGCGATGGGTCTCGTCTGGTACTACGTCGAGAGCAATCCGACGATGAGCGAACTGGGGCGCCGGACACTCGACCGCCTTCTCACGTCGATGGAGTGACGTCGTCCCGGTCGGCTCTGCCCTGCGACCGGTCCCGTCCGACGAGCCCCGTCGCCTCCCCGCACGCGAACCCGATCGGATCGGGGAAGCTGCGCAGCCCGTGGGCGACCAGCGCGCCCTCGTGGAGCAGCATCAGGGTACGGGCGTGGTCGGGGGCCAGTTCGGTGAAGAGGCGGAGCATCCACCGTTTCTGCTCGGTGATGATCGCGTACGCCGGGTGGGCGGGATCGCTGATCTCGGCGTGGGCGTTGACCATGGCGCACCCCTTGGGGCTGTTGTCGTCCATCCACTCCCGAGAGGCCTCGAAGACCGCACGGACCCGGTCGACGGCCCCCGGCCCCGCCGCCTCGAGGCGCTCCATGAGATACGTCCGCCAGCGCTCGTCCCGGTCGGCGAGGTACTCCACGACGATCTGCTCCTTGGAGCCGAACCGGTCGTAGAGCGTCTTCTTGGTCACCCCGGCCTCGGCGGCGATCAGGTCCACGCCGACCGCGTGGATGCCGCGCTCGTAGAACAGCCGGGACGCCGCCGAGAGGGCGCGGCGGGCGCCCGGGGTCATGGTGATCCGCCGTACCCGCTGTGTACTGTCTCCCACCCTCCCGACTATACCGATCTGTATAGTGGTCACGGCAAGGACGTATACAGATCTGTTTAGTCACGGGTGGTGACCTTCATGAACGTCCTGCTCTCCGCCGCCTTCGTCGTGTGCTGGAGCTCGGGATTCGTCGGCGCCAAGCTGGGCACGCAGGACGCCGGTGCGATGACGCTCCTGATGTGGCGGTTCCTGCCACTGGCGGCCGTCCTGGCAGCGTTCGCCGCGCACCGGGGCCCGGCCGCATGGCGCACCCTGACACCCCGCGACCTCGCACGGCAGGCCCTGATCGGGCTGCTCTCCCAGAGCGGCTACCTGCTCACCGTCTACTACGCCATCCAGCTCGGCGTCTCCAGCGGTACGACGGCCCTGATCGACGGCACCCAGCCGCTGGTCGCGGGAGCACTCGCCGGTCCGCTGCTGCGCGAGTACGTGTCGGCCCGGCAGTGGCTGGGCCTGTGCCTGGGCCTCGGCGGAGTCGCCCTGGTCACCATGGCCGACGCCGCCTCGACCACGGGCGTGGCCTGGTGGACCTACCTCGTCCCCTTCGCCGGCATGCTCTCGCTGGTCGCGGCCACCTTCCTCGACCGGCGCTCCCGCACCCCGGTGACCCCGGCCGTGTCGATGACCGTCCACTGCGCCACCAGCGCCCTCGTCTTCACAGCCGCGGCGTTGACGACCGGCACCGCGACCCCGCCCGCCACCGGATCCTTCTGGCTGGCCACGATCTGGCTCGTGACCCTGTCCACCTTCGGCGGCTACGGCCTGTACTGGCTCGTCCTGCAGCGCTCCGGAGTCACCGAGGTCAACACCCTCATGTTCCTCATGGCCCCGGTCACCGCCGTCTGGGGCACCCTGATGTTCGACGAACCCTTCACCCCCCAGACCGCGCTGGGCCTGACGGCCGCGCTCGGGGCGGTGGCGGTGGTGCGGGGGGTGGGCACGCGTGGAGGGGAAGCGGGGGGCACCGGGTCCCGCGTTTCGTGCTGAGATCCGAGCTCCCGCGACTCCTGCTCATCCTCTGGACGACCAGGGACCGCTGCCCGACCACCCCGGTCTGCGCAACTCATGTCCCGTCGACGTCAGAGCGCGACGTTCCGGTCCTGCGTGGGCCAGTGTCTGCTTGAGCGCCACGCTGTCGCCGCGGCCAGGGAGACCGCTGCGAGCGCCACCCAGCCGAGCGCTCGGACTCCGGCGATGGCAAGCGCAGCGCCACCAGCCAGGGCACCTCCACCGATTCCCAGATTGAAGGCGGCGACGTACCAGGACGAGGCTGTGTCGCGAGCCGGGCTGGCGATGCGCAGAACTGTCGCCTGCAAGCACACCGGTGCGGCTGCGAAGGCCATCCCCCAGACGGCGACAGCCGCGACGGCGACGGGCGTCAGCGAAGCTCCGCATGCCAACAGGCCGATCGCCAGCGCCATCGCTCCAGTGGTTCCGAATATGGCGGCGGACGGCGCGCGGTCCACCCAGAGACCCGCAAGCCACGTGCCGCCGATCCCTGTTGCGCCGTACGTCGCCAGGAGTGCGCTCACTCCGGCGCCGGCCGGTATCCCCATGCTGTGGAGCAGTGGGGTGACATAGCTGTACAGCGTGAAGTGGCCAAGCACGAGCACCATCGTGGTCATCACCAGCGGAAGGAGACCAGGCAGGCGCAGTGCATGAGGGCCTCGGCCGGCTCCTGGTGGATTTCCTGGAACCGGAGGAAGCACCCGCATGGCCACTGCCAGCGTCAGCAGCGCGGCGAAGGCCACCAGCCAGAAGGCTGCTCGCCAGCCCACGGCGTCGCCCAGCGCAGCGGTCAGGGGGACGCCGAGGACCAGTGCTCCGGAGTTTCCGGCGAAGACGACCGCCGTTGCCCGGCCCGGTCGTTCCGGAGGGGCGAGGGCCGCGGCGTAACCGGCCACGATGGACCAGAACACGCCGTGCGCGGCACCGCAGACGAGCCGTGCGACAGCCAGCAGCGCGAAATTCGTCGCCGCGCCGGAGAGGACCGCTCCCGCGGCGAAGATCCCCACGACCGTGAGAAGAAGACGCTTCCTCGGCCAGCTCGCGGTCCAGGAAGTCAACGCGGTCGCCGTCACTGCCACCGTGAAGGCATAGGCGGTGAGCAGCGTCCCCGTCTGGGACTCGGACACCTCCAGACTCGTACTGATCGCGGACAGCAGACCGACAGGGAGCATCTCCGTGGTGACCACGATGAAGGTGGCCAGGGCAAGGACGGCCAGGCCGCCGCGGTGCTTTCCCACGGGATCGCACGGCGCGACGGCCCGGCCCTGCGCGTCCGTAGCGGTCATGCGGAAACAGGGCCGGGAGACGCGAGGAAACGGCGTACGTGGCCGAGCCAGAGCGCCCGGTTGTCCGCGTCGAGGATGTGCCCTGCTCCGGGCAGTTCGATCAGCGTGGCCCCCTGGATTCCCGCAGCGAGGCGGCGGGAACTCTCCGGGAGCACCAGCCGGTCTCCCGTCGGCGCGAACACGAGGGCGGGGGCCGCCACGTCGGTGAGGTCGCCGCGGACGTCCACGCGGGAGACAAGGTCGAAGTGGTCGAGCATGCCGGGAGGCATCGAGGCCTCCACCTGCGCCACCGCCTCCTCCACGTCGGCCGGCGACAGCCCGTTCAACTGGCTCTCGGACAGGCACGCCAGGAAAGCCAGCCGGGCCACCTCCTCCCACTCGCCCGCCTTGCCGAGAAGGGCGATCAGCCGGGAGGCGTGTGCGAGGACCGGATCGGCCACGGGAAACCCTGCCGTGAGCACCAGTCCTGTCACCCGTTCGGGATGGCGGGTCGCGGCGCGCACCGCGAGGGCGGTTCCCAGGGACTCTCCGAGGATGGCGAACGTCTCGTGCCCGCGTGCCACAGCGGAGGCGACAAGGGCGTCTGCGAGCTCGTCGGGATCGAGCGGTTCCGTTGCGACCGGTGTGCCGCCCGCTCCTGGGTAGTGCGGACCGATCAGCGTGTGATCCCGCGCCAGATCGTCGAGCACCAGCCCGAAGTTGCCTTCGATACCGCCGCCGGCACCGTGCGCCAGCAGCAGGGCAGGGCCGCTGCCCTGCACGTACACATCAAGATTCCGTTCGAGAACGGCCTGCTCAGCACTCATGGATCCGACGCTAAACTCCGACACCGGTGTCAGAGTCAAGTCGCCGGGAGAGGCAGCGTCCCATGCGTATGAAGGAGATGGTCCAGCGGACTGGAGTGCACGAACGACTCCTGCGCTACTACGAACAGCAGGGGCTGCTCGCCCCGGCCCGACGTCCCAGCGGATACCGGGAGTACAGCGACGCAGACGTGGAGACGGTGCGCCGTATCCGCAGCCTCCTGACGGCCGGCCTCTCCACCACGGTGATCGCTCAAGTCCTGCCCTGTGTTGCCGACGACAGCAACCACCTGGTCCCCACGTGTCCGGACCTGGTCCGCCGGCTCGAAGGCGAACGGCGGCGGATGACACAGGAGATCGAGGCCCTTCAGGCATCACGCGCCATGCTGGACACCGTACTCGACGCAGCTCCGCCGGCCCCCTCGCAGGCGAACAGCCGACCGGGGGTGTGACACGTACGGAAAACCCCTCGCCCCACCCCCACCCCACCCCCTACCCTCACCCCATGCAGCGCGACCGAGCCATCGTCATCCCCCTCCCGTCGATCACGACGACGCCGGAGCAGGTCCCGGCGCGCTGACAGCTGACGCAGTCCGAAGCCCCGGGGCGAGTGCCCCGGGGTTTTGTCGTTCCCGTCGGTTCCTCGCCCCCCGCCGCGAGGAGAACCCCATGCACCCCATGCACCCCATGCACCCCCTGAACCCCAGCGATCCCCAGCACGACCACCGCCGACTCGGCCGTGAGCTCGGCCTGTTCGACACCGACCCGCTGATGGGCGCGGGGCTGCCGTACTGGCTGCCCGACGGGGCCGTCGTACGGCATGTCCTGGAGGAGTACGTCAGGGAGGCGGAGCGGGCCGCCGGGTACCGGCACGTGTACTCGCCCGTGCTCGGGAAGCGGGAGCTGTACGAGATCTCCGGGCACTGGGACCACTACAGCGAGGACATGTTCCCGCCGATGCGGCTGGGCGGCGAGGAGGTGGTCCTGCGGCCCAGCCTCTGCCCGCACCACGCGCTCATCTACCGGTCGAGGGCGCACAGTTATCGTGAACTCCCGCTCAGGATCGCGGAGTTGGGCGGCATGTACCGGTCCGAGCTGTCCGGTGTCCTCGGTGGTCTCACCCGCGTCCGTTCCATCCAGCTCAACGACGCCCACATCTTCTGCACCCCGGAGCAGGCCGTGGACGAGGCCCGCGCCGCCCTCGGCCTCATCCGGCGCGCCTACGACGACCTCGGCATCCGGGCGAGCCGGTACCGGCTGTCCCTGCCGAGCGGCGACGGCGACGGCGACGGCAAGTACGTCCCCGACCCGGAACTCTGGCGCCGCGCCACCGCCCTCCTCGAAGAGGTCCTGGACGGCGCCGAGTTCGAGTCCGTGGAGGGCGAGGCGGCCTTCTACGGTCCCAAGATCGACGTGCAGATCACCGACCCCGCCGGCCGCGAGTCCACCCTCTCCACCGTCCAGATCGACTTCCACCAGCCCGAACGCTTCGACCTCCACTACATCGGCCCCGACGGCGCCAGACACCGCCCGGTGATGGTCCACCGCAGCATCATCGGCAGCGTGGAACGGGCGGTCGCGCATCTCGTCGAGGCGCACGGCGGCGCGTTCCCGGTGTGGCTCGCCCCCGTGCAGCTGGTGGTCCTGCCGGTGTCCGAGGCGCAGGAGGAGCGGGCCCTGGACGTCGTACGGCGGGCCGAAGCGCGCGGCATCCGGGCCGAACTCGCCGGCCCCGGCGACGGCACCCTCGGCGCCCGGATCCGTGCCGCGCGCCTGGTGCCGTACCAGGCGGTGATCGGCGAGCGGGAGGCCGGCGCGGACTGTGCGGCCGTACGGCTGCGGGACGGCCGTAGGCCGGGAGCCGTGCCGGTCGGCGAGCTGCTGGAGAGGATCGGCGCCCGGGACGGTGATCGCGGGGCCGAACTCTGGGCGGCTGCGTAAGGTCGGTCCCGTACGTCAGCGACGTACGCCAGTGACGAAAGGACCCCCGCCGTGACCGGTCAGCCCATCCCGGTGATCATCGACTGCGACACCGGTGTCGACGACGCCCTGGCCCTGCTGTTCGCCGTACGGCATCCCGGCATCGACCTGCGCGCGGTCACCTGTGTCGCCGGGAACACCGACGTCGACGGCGTCGTCCGCAACACGCTGACCGTGCTCGAGCAGGCCGGGGCGGGGGACATCCCGGTCGCCCGGGGTGCCGAGCGGCCGCTGATCGAGCCCGTGCGCACCGCACAGCATGTGCACGGGCTCGACGGCATGGGGGACCTCGGGCTGCCCGCGCCGACCAGGGTGGCGGTGGACGTGGACGCGGTGACGCTGCTCCGGCGGGAGATCCTCGCCTCGCCCACCCCCGTGACGCTCGTCCCGACCGCGCCGCTCACCAACATCGCGCTGCTCCTGCGCACCCACCCCGAAGTGGTGCGGAACATCGAGCGGATCGTGTTCATGGGCGGCGCGGTGGCGACCGGGAACGCCACGCCGGTCGCGGAGTTCAACGTCTGGCACGACCCCGAGGCGGCCGCCGTGCTGCTCACCGCCGGGGTGCCGATCACGATGTACGGCCTGGACGTCTTCGAGCGGGTCCTGGTGCCGGCCGCCGACGTCCAGCGGCTGCGCCGGAGTCCGGAGCCGTCCCTGCGCATGGCGGGCGAACTGCTCGCCCACCGCGACCCCGCCACCTCCGGCGACCCCACCCCCATGGGTGGCCTCGGCGACGCGGGCGCGGTGTGCGCGGTCGTCGACCCGGACGGCCTGACCACCGAGCTGCTGCCGGTGGAGGTGAGCCTGGCCCCCGGCCCGACCCGCGGCCAGACCGTCGTCGACCGCCGCCGTCGTCCCGGCGAGTCCGAGATCCACGAGGGCGAGCGCGAAGTGACCCTCGTGGACGTGGGGTTGGGCGTGGACGTGGAGCGGTACGTGAAGCTGTGGCTGACGGCGGTGGAGGGGGTCTAGCCACCCGAGGCCCCGCCCGGGTGCCCGCCCGGGTCCCCACCCGGGTGGCTCAGGAACCGCTGACGCCCCAGCGCTGTTCCACCTTCGCGAGCCGCCAGTAGGCGATCGCCGCCGCCCACACCACCACGAACAGGCCGACGATGACGTAGCCGACGTTGTCGAGGTCGATGTCGGCGATCCAGGTGGTGAGGGCGTCGGTGAGGTCGAACTTGTCGTGCAGGACGCCGACGAGCTCGATCGTGCCGATGAAGAAGGCGACCGCGATGGACAAGCCGGTGATGGCGAGGTTGTAGAAGACCTTGCGGACGGGGTTGGAGAAGGCCCACTGGTAGGCGAAGTTCATGAAGGTGCCGTCGAGGGTGTCGAACAGGCTCATGCCGGCCGCGAAGAGGAGGGGAAGGCAGAGGATCGCGTACCAGGGGAGTCCGGCCGCCGCGCCCGACCCGGCCATCACCATCAGCGTGACCTCGGTGGCGGTGTCGAAGCCGAGCCCGAACAGGAAGCCCAGCGGGAACATCTGCCCCGGCCGGGTGATGGACTTGGTGAGCCGCCCGAGGATCCGGTTCATGAAGCCGCGCGAGTCGAGATGCTGCTCCAGCTCCTTCTCGTCGTACGACCCCGCCCGCATCGCCCGGAAGACCTTCAGGATGCCCAGCAGGGCGACCAGGTTGAGGGCGGCGATGAGGTAGAGGAACGTCCCGGAGATCGTCGTACCGAGGAAGCCCAGGACCTGGTGGGTGCTGGAGCCCTCGTTCATGACCTTGCCGGCGAGCTGGGTGCCGCCCGCGATGAGCGCGGCGAGCACGACCACGACGCTGGAGTGCCCGAGCGCGAACCAGAACCCCACCGACACCGGCCGCTTGCCGTCGGCCATCAGCTTGCGGGTGGTGTTGTCGATCGCGGCGATGTGGTCCGCGTCGAAGGCGTGCCGCATACCGAGCGTGTAGGCGGTGATGCCGAGGCCGATACCGAAGGCCTTGTCGCCGACCTCGTAGTGGCCCGGGACGACGAGCAGGAACAGGATGCCGAAGGCGAGGACGTGCAGCGCGGCTATGGCGGCCATCAGGCCGGCCGTCTTGACCGTGTCCTCGCGCCGCCAGCGGAACGAAGCGGAGACCTCGGGCAGGGCAGGATCGGTCATACGGTGGTCACTCCAGCACCTCGTGGATGAACGCGTGAGCTGCCGTGGCCGGTCTCCTGGCTTACGGGTCGTGCGTTTCCCTGCCCGCCTTCCCGGCCTGATGGTGACGGCCAGTGGCTGTCCCGCGAGGGACGTGGGAGGGAAACTCCCCGATCACAGTGGCGAGGGCCGCACCGGAATGGACCTTTGAGGGGTCGTCACCGGCTTCCCGAGCACCACGGCCCGACCACCGTAGGCGGGGGCGGGGGTTCCTGCATAGCTGCACACCTGCGCAGGTATGGAAGATCACATACGACCGCCTGCGAGGATGTGCCCCATGCACCTCGTCCCGGCCGACCGAGCCGACCGCCGCACCATCGACGGGCACCGGGTGTGCGACGCCATCGCCGCGATCGGCGACCCGGGACACGTCCGCACCTGGTCCGACCGTTTCGCCCTCCTCGCCGACCCCAATCGGCTGTCCCTGCTCCTCGCCCTGCACCGCACCGGCCCCCTGGCGGTCTCCGACCTCGCGATCGCCACGGGCATGAACGACCCGGCCGTGTCGCAGGCGTTGCGGCTGCTGCGGGCGGCGGGGGTCGTCGCGGGGGAGAAGGAGGGGCGGGTGGTGCGGTATTCGGTGGTGGACGACGAGGTACGGGGGCTGTTGAAGCAGGTGTCGTGAGGGAAGCAGGTGCCGGTCCGCTAGCTCCGCGGGGGAACGCCGAACCGGCGACGGGCCCTTGTGAGCGCGAACCAGCCGCACACGGTGAGCACCGCGCCCGGGAGGGGCCACAGGCCGCCCGCGAGGATGCCGAAGGACCCCATGGCCACTCCGCACATGGTGACGGCCGCGGCGGCCGACTCCGCCCGCAGCTGGGGAGCCCGGCGCCTGCTCGCCGACGGCCTGACGAGTTGGCGGCCGAGGAAGACCTGCACGGTGTTGATCACGGCCAGCAGCGTGGCGAGGACACCGAGGGCGCCGAGAACCACGTCGGACATCATGGGCATGCCGTGAAGCTACAGGGGCGTGGGGGGAGCCCGGCGGCGGGGTGCGCCGGGCTCCGTCCAGAGGGTTCGCCGCAACTCGCCTGACACGATCGTGCGATGGTGAGGTGATCCACCTGATCCATGCGTCGTGATCTTTGGGGAGGGGTGTCTTGTCGTACCTGGTCGTGACGCTCGCCGGTGCCGACACACCGGGTGAGCATCTTCAACTCGCCGCCTTCACGGCCATGGCCGCGACCGTCTTCATCTGGCTGGGCCGACGGCAGCGCCGCACCGGACGCAACGCGCCGGCCCCGAGCGAGACGATGAGGACCACCGACCGGCTCATCCCGCCATCGCCCCCCAGCCGGGGGCACCGCACCGCGGGTTGCGTGTGGATCGGCGCCGGCGCCGTCTTCCTCATGCCGGCCGTGTTCAACCTCGCGGCGGCGATCCGCGGACTCCTCGGCTGAGGGGCCCCTCGCAGGAGCGGCGCTGCTCGCCCTCGATCAGCCGTGGCACTGGGCGAGGCCACTGACCACGCCGCCCGTCAGCCCTGCGCCCCCCACTGCTCCGGCCCCCCGCCCCGCCAGTCGATCCACGCCACCTGGGCCACCTCCGCCGCGTCGATCTCCAGTCCGGCGCGGCGGAGGAACTCCGCGACGTCGGTCAGGTTGTGGGCGAGGCCCAGGATCTCGCCGTCCACGCGTACGCGGCGGCCGCCGGTGGGGGACGGGGGGTGCACGATCACGCGGATCGGTCCGGACATGTCTTCAGGATCGTCCGGGGCGTACGGTCCCGCATTTCGGTCCGTCATCGGTCGAGCCGTTCGGCCGTGTTCCCGGTGCCCGCGCGGGCCAGGTCACGCAGCTCCCACCACTCGGCGGGACGGGGGCGCCCGCGCTGCCAGTGGGGATGGAAGAACACCTGGGCCGACAGCCGGTGCAGGCGTCGGCGCAGCTCCGTGCGGCCGGGGTGCTCGGCGAGCTGCCGGTAGGTGGCACTCCACTCGCGCTGGGCCCGGGCGAGGTCGTCGGGGAACGATCGCATGCCTGGATTCAATCATGTGTTCGATTTTCTGGGCCATGGCCCGCCGGATACGGGGCGCGGCGATGAGTTCCGCAGGCGGCCCGGGTCTACCGCGTGACGAGAATCCATCCAGAGGACCGGAGAGCGACATGACCGCCACCTACACCTTCGACGTCTTCTCCAGCCTCGACGGCTACGGCGCCGCCGGCGGCGACTGGAGCGGCTACTGGGGCAAGCAGGGCCCCGAGCTGCTGGAGCACCGCGACGCCCTGTACGGCGCGGAGCAGCGGATGGTCTTCGGGGCCACCACCTACCGGGCGTTCGCGCGGATGCTGGCCGAGAGCAGCGAGGGGGACGACGTACGGGACCCCTGGGTCACCCGGATGCGGAACCTGCCGACGACGGTGGTCTCGCGGACCCTGGAGGACACTCTCGGCTGGCCGGACGCGACCGTCGTGAGCGGTGACGCCGTGGACGTCGTCGCCCGGCTCAAGAAGGAGTCCGAGGTGCCGTTGCGTTCGCACGGCAGCCTGGCGATGAACCGGGCCCTGATGGCCGCGGGTCTGGTCGACCGGGTGCAGGTGACGGTCTTCCCCGTCATCACCGGCCGGAGCGGCCTCGACCCGGTCTTCCGGGGCGCGGCCGACTTCGACCTGGAGCTGCTGGAGAGCCGGACGCTCGACGGGAACATCCAGGAGCTCGTCTACCGGCCCACCCTGCACTGACGGCCCGGGCGCAGAAGACGCGGCAGACGCAGTCAGAAGACGCGACAGACGCAGAAGACGCGGCAGACACCGAAAGGGCCGCCCGCACCCCGAAGGATGGGACGGCCCTGTCAGTGGAAAGGCGGTGGAAAGGGTCAGGCGCGCGAGGCCTTGCGGCGACGCGTGGCGAGCACGATGCCCGCGCCACCCGCGAGCAGCACCGCCGCACCGCCCGCGATCAGCGGGGTGTTGCTGCTGGCGCCGGTCTCGGCGAGGTTGTCACCGCCGCCGCCGTTCGGCGTGGGGGCGGCCGGAGACGTGGTGGACTCCGAGGCCGAGGGGGTCGGGGTGCCGGTGCCCGGGGTCTCGGACGCCGGGGGCGTGCTCTCGGACGCCGGCGGGGTGGACTCGGAGGCCGGCGGGGTCGACTCCGAGGCCGGGGGCGTGCTCTCCGAGGCCGGCGGGGTCGCCGGGGGCGTGGTCTGCGTGGTCGTGCAGTCCTTCGTGCCGCCGTTCCAGGCCGCGATCAGCTTGTCCTTGATGACCGGGTGGTCCGGGCCCTTGGGGAGGTCGCCGTGCGTGAAGCCGTCGTTGGCGTCGAGCTTGCCGTCGAACTTCGTGTTGCCCCGGTAGAGGTCGATCTGCGCGTAGCAGCCGAGGTCCGGGATCGAGATGTCGAGGGAGTCGACGGAGCCGGCCTTGACGGTCACGGTGTCGAAGTCGTGGAAGACCTGCTCACCGGAGGTGGCGAAGGTGGGGCCGTGGGCACGGTAGGACGCGAGGGAGGCGGTGCAGGTGGACGCGTCGCCCGCCGCGCGGACCTTGACGTGGACCTTGCCGTCCTCGGTCGGCTTCAGGTTCAGGTCGTCGACCTTGACCGAGGCGAAGTTCTTGCCGTCGAGGGAGAACTCGCAGCGGTCGGTCTCGGTCTTGGAGCCGGCGCCCGTACCGGGCTTGTAGCTGCCGCCGTTGTCCCAGCCCTTGCCGCCGGGGCAGTCGGAGGCGGAGGCGACGGAGGCGAGGGCGGCGGAGAAGGCGAGCGTCGCGGCGCCCGTCCCCAACAGGCGCCGCATGGTGACACGTCTCGCTATGGACATACGTATCCCGTCAGGATGAGAGTGAGTGGTAACAGCAAGCATCAGAAACACTGGGCCCATTGGTCACATGCGCCACGGTGTTCACACATCGTGGATCTCCTTGCGGAATGCTGTCAACCTGCGGTGATACATGGCCGGTTCGGCGGCCATCACAATTTCGACACACCAGGAACGATCAACTCCGGAAAACCCAGGTTCACTTTTCTGGAGAGGTGGACAGATATCCCCTTTGTCGCCTTCCTGAATTTCATCGCACCCGCATTGCAGAGGAGCCCGCGTGACCGCCCGCACCACCACGCCCGACCCCTCGCCCGACCTCTCCGGCAACGACCCCGACTGGTGGCGGCAGGCCGTCGTCTACCAGGTCTATCCCCGCAGTTTCGCCGACGCCGACGGTGACGGCCTCGGGGACCTCAGGGGCGTCACCCAGCGCCTCACCCACCTGGCCGCCCTCGGCGCCGACGCCCTGTGGCTGAGCCCCTTCTACCCCTCCGAACTCGCCGACGGCGGCTACGACGTCACCGACTACCGGAACGTCGACCCGCGCCTGGGCACCCTCGACGACTTCGACGCCATGGTCGCCGAGGCCCACCGGCTCGGCCTGAAAGTGATCGTCGACCTCGTCCCGAACCACACCTCCCACCAGCACGTCTGGTTCCAGGAGGCCCTCGCCGCCGACCCCGGATCGGCGGCCCGGGAGCGGTACGTCTTCCGTGACGGGCGCGGGGCGCACGGCGAACTCCCGCCCACCGACTGGCAGTCCGTCTTCGGCGGCAGCGCCTGGCGGCGGGTCCCCGACGGGCAGTGGTACCTGCATCTGTTCGCCCCCGAGCAGCCCGACCTGGACTGGTCGCACCCCGAGGTCCGCGAGGACTTCCGCACCACCCTGCGCTTCTGGTCCGACCGCGGGGTCGACGGCTTCCGCGTGGACGTGGCCCACGCCCTGGCCAAGGACCTGACCGAGCCCCTGCGTGACCTCGGGGACCTGCCCGGCGTCGCCGAGGAGGCCCTGGACCGGCTGGAGCCGGGCAGCCACCCCTACTGGGACCGCGACGAGGTCCACGAGATCTACCGCGACTGGCGCACCATCCTCGATTCCTACACCCCGCCGCGTACGGCCGTCGCCGAGGCCTGGGTCCCGGGCCCGCGCCGCGCGCTGTACGCCCGCGCGGACGAACTCGGCCAGGCCTTCAACTTCGAGTACCTCCAGACCGCCTGGGACGCCGGCGAGCTGCGCCAGGCCATCACCGAGTCCCTCGCCACCGCCCGCGCGGCCCACGCCTCGGCCACCTGGGTGCTCTCCAACCACGACGTCGTACGGCATGCCTCCCGCCTCGTCCTGCCGCCGGGCACCGACGAGAACGCCTGGCTGCTGTCCGGCGGCCACGCGCCCGCGATCGACCTCGCCCGGGGCCTGCGGCGCGCTCGCGCGGCCACGCTGCTGATGCTGGCGCTGCCGGGATCGTCGTACGTCTACCAGGGCGAGGAACTCGGTCTGCCCGAGGTCGCCGACCTGCCCTTCGAGGTGCTCCAGGACCCGATCTGGGAGCAGACGGGCCGGGTCCGCAAGGGGCGCGACGGGTGCCGGGTGCCGCTGCCGTGGACGCGGAGCGGTCCGTCGTACGGCTTCGGCGGGGCCGGTGCCTGGCTGCCGCAGCCGGAGTGGTTCGCCGAGTACGCCGTCGAGGCCCAGGACGGTGTCGAGGGCTCCACGCTGGAGCTGTACCGCACCGCCCTGCGCCTGCGCCGCAAGCTCCTCCAGGGTGAGGAGCTCACCTGGACGGAGGCGGGCCCGGCCGGCGTGCTGGACTTCGTCCGCCACGAGGGCTGGCGGTGTGTCACCAACCTGTCGGACACGGCGGCCCCGCTGCCGGCCGGGGAGGTGCTGCTGACCAGCAGCCCGTTGGAGGACGGGCTGCTGGGACCGGACACGACGGTCTGGCTCGGCTAGGGCCGGGTTCAGCCGATGGTCGGTGTCGGGGTCGCGCCCGCGGCCGGGGTGGCGCCGTTCGCGTTCTCGCCCGGGACCGCGAGCGGCGTGGACGTCGGGTTCGGCGGCGGGGTGAGCACGACCATCGGGGCGCCGGGCTGCGGCGCCGGCGGGGTGAGGTCGGTGTCGGGCAGCTTCGGCGGGGTGGTCTGCATGAAGAGGGCCTGGTCGAAGTTGACGAAGCCGGTCTTCTCCATGACCGTCATGTGGTCGAGCACCGTGTCGTTGGCCATGTCGGCCAGCGACCGCACCAGTGAGTTCTTGGTGGTGGAGCGGACCTTCGAGATCGTGTTGAAGATCGAACCGTGCGTCACCCGCAGGATGTTGGCGAAGTTCGTGTCGAACTGCTGGCCGTTGCTCGACTCGATCGTGTTCACGAAGCCGACCTGCTGCGGGCTCGCCACGTTCGGGATGGTGATGTTGAGCATCGGGGCGATCTTGCGGCAGGCGGCGTCCAGGGCCGCGTGCCCGTCGATGAGGTGCCGTCCGGCCTCCTTCACCTCCGGGGTCGTCCCCTTCTGGAGGGCGACCTGGCCGAGTGGGTACTCCCACAGCCCCGCCGCCCGCACCTTGACGACGAAGTCCCGGTCCAGTTCGGTCAGTGGACCCCACTGCGTCTGGGCGATGACTCTGTCCTGTGCGGTGGACGCGTTGCTCACTCCGAGCATCGACGGATAGGCGAGTGCGCCAAGGGTCAATGTGAGGGCTCCGCCGACGAACAGCGTTCCCATCGCGTTGCGCGAGAGTGGCACCGTGCCTCCTGCCCAGTAGGGTTCCCCGCCAGGAGGCGGGTCGGACGCACAGGAGTACGCACACGGGGCCGTAGTTGTTCATCACCTCCCGCGGGGGATGACCGGGCTCACACCCGCCCCGTCAGGACGGTTTCCCCGAACGCCGGTTGACCGTTCGTTGACCGGTTCACGGGGAAGTCCGGGGGAAAACGCGGGAGAGACCTGACCGGCCCCGGACCTAGATTCGCTGCATGTCCATGCCACAACGGGCGCAGCGGCCCCGGCCCCTGCCCGTCCTCCCCTACCGCAAGCCCACCAAGGGCCGCGACTACTGGGTGATCGACGACGTGCTCCCGGACGTGGACGCCGTACGGCAACGCTGTCTCGCCAAGGACGACTGGGTGCGGGGGTACCCGTACACCTCGGAGACCTGGCCGGGACTGCGGACCATGCCCGGGCTCGAACCCGCCGAACTCGGCCGGGTGGAGCGGCTGGTGAGGCAGGCGACCGGGGCCGGGCGGCTGTGGGTGCAGCAGGCGCCCGGCGGCGGGACCCTCAACCACAACTGCGTCCAGGTCGTCGGGGAGGGCGAGAGCGAGCCCCGGCCGCACACCGACTCCCGGGCGCTGTGCCGGTACGCCGCCGTGCTGTATCTCAACCCGGACGTCCCCAAGGACTGCGGCACCAGTTTCTACCGGCAGTCCCTGCCCGGCGGCCGGCTCGGCGGCAACGTCGTGCAGGCCCCGCACAACAACCTCGTCGAGGCCCTCGGCACCCGGTTCGTGGCGCCGGACGCCTTCGAGGAGGACGTCCGGGTACCGCACCGGTACAACCGGCTGCTCCTCTACAACGCCAACCTCGTGCACAGCGCGACCGGGTACTGCGGCAGCACGCTGGAGGACAAGCGGATGACGGCCGTCTTCTTCTGGATGGCGTGACCCGCGCGGCCGGTCAGTAGCGGACCGCCCGCGACACCTTCGCCTTCACGCCCCCCGGCAGGTCGTGCGTACTGCGGGCGGTGCCCTTCCCCGAGCCGCCCGCCGGGACGTCGGACACCGTCACCACGACCGCGTCCACCAGCTTGCCGTTCTTGTCGGTGAAGTCGACCTGGACGGCGAAGGACTTCGCCGAGTCCGCGGAGTTGGCGGCGGTGACCCGGACTGTCGTACGGCCGTCCGCGGCGGTGGCGGGCGTACCGAGCCGTACGTCGTCCTTGGCGTCGACGCCGTTCTTGATGTCGTCGAACCGTCTGCCCGCCTCCGCCGTCGCCGACGACACCGCGTCCCCGGCCCGGGAGGCGGCCGACGCGACCTTGCTCGCCACGGAGGAGGGGCTGTCGTCGTCGGAGCAGGCGGTCAGGCCGGTGACGCTCGTGAGGGTGAGGGCCCCCAGCAGCGTGGCCGTCGTCCAGCGGGTCATCTCGTCGCCTCCCGGTGCAGGTCCTTCCAGTGAAGGCCTCGCGCGGTACGGCCGCATGCCCGGCGTCACCCGAACGGCTCACTCCCGTGGTGGACGGGCCCGCCGCGCCGGATGGTCGAAGCACATCGACCACGAAAGGTGGGACACGGTCATGACGCAGCAACCGCACGCCACACAGGGCAGGTCCTCGACGCCGGCGCCAGGGCTCGGCCCCACGCCGACCGAGACCGCGTGGGCCGCCGGCGGTGTCGTCTTCGCCGGTGTGCTGATGCTGATGCACGGCATCCTGTCGATCTTCCAGGGCATCTCCCTGCTCGCGAAGGACGACGTCTGGACCCGCGTCGGCGACTACGTCTACAAGGTCAACCTCACCGGCTGGGGTGTGATCCTGCTCTGCCTGGGCGCGGTCGCGGCCGTCACCGGCGCGTTCATCCTCAGGGGCGCGTCCTGGGCCCGGATGACCGGCATCTTCCTGGCCTCGCTGAGCATGATCGCCCAGTTCCTCTTCCTGCCCTACGCGCCGTTCTGGTCGGTCATCATGATCGGCATCGCCTTCTTCGTGATCTGGTCCCTGGCGGTGTACCGGCCGGAGAAGCGGGCCTGACGCCATCCGGCGCGGGCGGTGCCGGCGGGGGGCGCCGTTCGGACTGTCCGACCGGGTGAGCTCGGCCCGACGGGGGCCCCGGCCCAGGCTCTCCGGGCGGGCGGTGGAGGTACGGGGATCACCCACCCGGCCGCTCGGCCCCCGTGGACCGGACGGCCGACTTGGCCCGCGCCCTCGCCCTCTGGCCGGGTGGTGGGGGTACGAGGATCACCTGGCTGATCGACGGAGTGCGGCCGGATCCGGTGCAGGCGCACAGCGCGGAGACCGGGCTCGCGGTGCGGGGCCGCATTCCGTGCCGGAGGTCCCGGCAGGGCTTCTGCGGCTGGGCAGGCCGGTCGCGGGGCTCTGCGCGGCGGTCTCGTAGGACTGGGCGGATGCCTGTGGCCGTATCGTCGGCGCAGCTGGTCCTGGGCGCACCGTCTCGGCGCGCTCTTAGGGGGCAGGTCGGGCGCAGCAGCTTCGCCGGCTCCTGGGCCACGGCGCGCTCTCCGGCGCGCCGATCTCACCACCGTCCGTAGACCGAGCCCAGCCGCGTTGGCCGTTCTTCGGGCGGGCGTGCGGGTGGGAGGCCCAGGCTCGCCCAACCCGCCCGGGCGCAGGTAGGCGGCTCGTGGCCCACGTGACTTGGGGCGCCGAGCAGCATCGACGGACCGGACCGATGGCCCGCCCCGGAGGGGCGTCACACGTGGCCGAGGCCGCCGCTGCCGAAGCCGCCGCTGGAGCCGGGCAGCCAGCGTTTGCGGTGCTGGTCCTTTCCTCGTCGGGTTCCCGAGTGATGGAGCTGGTACGGCATCAGCCGTTCCTGCCCCTCCACGGCGGCCGGCAGCTCGTCCGGCTCCCGCATCTCCCGGATCTCACGGATCGGCCCGGTCTCCGGAAGGTGCGGCTGCTCCTCACTGAGCGGCCGTGGAAGCTCCCGGTCCTGGACCCGCATGCCGAACTGCACGGCCCACACCAGCGCGCCGGCGATGAACAACCCACCGGCAAAGGCGGCGATCACGTTGAGTACTTCGCTCGACGAGGCCGCCAGGACAAACGTCGCGGTACTCATAATCCGATTATCGCCGAATCGGCACGAAAGCGGCGTCCCGGGGAACCACCGTGACCCGGTGGAAGTTGCACGCGGCCGGGCCGACGGGGTCCGGACCCGCCTGGTGGGCCTTGAGCGCCACGCTGACCAGGCTCATCAGCAGGTCGACGTCGGTCTCGCAGTCGAGGTGGACGGTGACCCAGCGGGAGCCCGGCAGCAGCCGGACCGCGGTCGACTCCTGGAGGTCGTCGTGGAACCTGCGGATGGCCGACTCGGTGAGATGCAGGTCCACGTCCCGCCCCGGGTGGAAGTGCGCGATCTCGCTGTGTACGGAACGCAGCGCCAGCCCCGCTCCGCAGCTGGGCAGGCCCACGCTGAGGTCGGACCACGCCTCCAGGCGCTCCAGGGCACGCTCGGCCAGTGTCATGGCCCCATCGTCGCCCGCTCACCGCCCCGCAACCAGAGGTTGAGCGAAATGTAACCGGGGCACCGAGAAGCCGGGCGGTGAACCGGTCGAGGGGTTCGCGACGATGAGGGGGCGAGTGATCCTTCCGAAGGGGGACCCCGTGAGTGAGAACACCGTCGGCCCCGACCCGCGCACCGTGCGCGGCTCCGCCCGCCTCGCCGTCGCCGGCCTCGGGCTCGCCGGGGCCGCCTGGGCGCTGCGCACCGTGTGGCACGTCCGGCTGGCCGTGGCGGGGGAGCCCGCGTCGGGGCCGCCGGACCAGGGCGAGGGCCGGCACCGGCCGCTGAACGCCCTGGAGAACTCGTACCACCTGGTCAGCACCGCCGGAGACCTCCTCGTGCTGCTGTGCGCGGCCCTGTTCATCGGCTGGCTGTGGCGGATGCGGGACAGCGCGCGGGCCCTGTCCGGCGAACCCCCGCGCCACGCCGGGATCTGGGTCTACGCCTCCTGGATCGTGCCGGTCGTCAACCTGTGGTTCCCGCGCGGCATCGTCGCCGACATCCACCGCAGGAGCGCCCCGGGCCGGAAGCTGCCCGCCGTGGTGAACGTGTGGTGGGGGCTGTGGCTGGTCGGCATGGTCACCGGAGTCGGCCTGACGTACGACGGCGACACGGACGACGTCATCGCCCGCGCCTACCACGGCGTGACCACCCTGCTGGTCGCCGACCTCGCCGTGGTCGGCGCGGCCGTCGCCGGGATCCTCATGGTGCGCGCGCTGACCGACGGACAACTTGTGAGCATCGACGCCCAGTTGCGAACGCCGGGTGGTGATCCCTTGAAGGAAACGGTCAGGGCGTTTGATCGGGATTGAGGGCACTTACTGTTGCGCCTACGTGACAGCCCCCCACCCACAGGATCGCCATGCGTCGCATCCCCCCTGTCATGGCCGTCTGCGTGTCGGCCCTTCTGCTCACCTCCTGCGGGGTGGGCAGCAGCAACACCGCGGTGAGCCCCAAGAAGGGTGACGACATCACGCTGGGTCTGCTGCTGCCCGACCGGGACACCACCCGCTTCGACCGGTTCGACTACCCCCTCATCAAGAACGAGGTGGCGACCCTCACCCACGGCAAGGGCAAGGTCAGTTACGCCAACGCCGGGGCGAGCGCGAAGCGGCAGAGCGAGCAGTTCCGGCAGATGATCGCCGACAAGGTGGACGTGATCCTGGTGGACGCGGTCGACGCCGAGGCGATCGAGCCGGACGTCCAGAAGGCCAAGGACGCGGGCATACCCGTGGTCGCCTACGACCGGCTCGCCCAGGGCCCGATCGACGCCTACGTCTCGCACGACAACGAACTCGTCGGCGAGGTGCAGGGCCGGGCCATCGTCGAGGCCCTCGGCGACAAGGCCGAGACCAGCAAGATCGTGATGATGAACGGCTCGCCCGCCGACCCCAACACCGCCCTCTTCAAGAGGGGCGCGCTGGACGAGCTCAACAGCAAGGTCGTCATCGCCAAGCAGTACGACACCCGGGAGTGGCTGCCGTCGGTCGCCAAGGCCAACATGAAGGCGGCGATCGCCTCCCTCGGCCTGAACAACATCGCCGCCGTCTACTCGGCCAACGACGACATGGCGGGCGCGGTCATCGACGAGCTCAAGGAGGCGGGGGCCACCAGGATCCCGCCGGTGACCGGGCAGGACGCGAGCCTCGCCGCGGTGCAGCGGGTCGTGTCGGGCGAGCAGTACATGACCGTGTACAAGTCGTTCCTGCTGGAGGCGACCAACGCGGCGCAGATCGCGGTGTACAAGATCCAGGGCCGCGACCTGCAGTTCGACGCGCTGGTCACCGACAAGGTCGACAGCCCCACCCAGAAGGACATCCCGTCCGTGCTGGTGCCGGTGGTCGCCCTGACCAAGGACAACATCCAGCAGACGGTGATCAAGGACGGTGTGTACACCGTGAAGCAGATCTGCACCGCCCAGTACGCGGCGGACTGCGCGGCGATCGGTCTCAAGTAGCCGTACCTCAAGCAGCCGTACCTCACGTGGTCACTCAGGGGCCGGTGCGCACGCGTCGTACGGCGAGAGCGGTGGCCGGCACCCACCCGGCACCCACCCGGCATCCACCCGACGGGACGCGCGGCTACGTCTGGGCGCCGCCCGCGAGCTGGAGCGAGATGCGGCGCAGCACCTCCGCGGAGCTGTCGGTGCGGCCCGCGTCATGGGCCTCGGCCAGCTGCACGAAGGCGAACGCGAAGCAGTGGGCGATGCTCGCGATGGCGGGCCCCAGCTGCTCGACCACGGCGTCCGCCGCCGCGTGCCCACTGGCGTCCGCGGGGAGGTGGATCTGTGGGAGGGTCTCCACGAGCAGCGCGGAAACGGCCCCGGTCAGGGAGACCTGCTGGTCGGGGTGCTCGCGCACCTGCCGCCGCATCTCCAGAGCCTCGGTGAGGATACCGACGACGTTCTGCATGACCTCGCGCTGTTCCATGGCCGCAGAGTAAGCGCTGCGTGTGGTGCAGGACACAGGAACCCGGGACCGGGGTGCGGAGCGTTACGGGTGTGAGGGAAACAGAAGCGGCGGAACCGGAGCGGGCGCGGATACGGGCCGGTGACCGGGCGGCCTTCGGGGAGTTGTACGACCTTTACGCGCGGGCGGTCTACAACCACGCCCTGCGGCTGACCGGGAACTGGGCGGAGGCCGAGGAGGCGATGTCCGAGACGTTCCTCGCCGCCTGGCGGACGAGAGGGACCGTGGAGCCGGAGGGCGGCTCGCTCAAGCCCTGGCTGCTGGGCATCGCCACGCACAAGGCGCACAACGCCAACCGGGGCCTGCGGCGCCGGCTCGCCTTCCTCGCGCGCAGTCCGCAGCCGCGCCCGGTCGAGGACTTCGCCGAGGAGACCGCCGGCCGGATCGACGACGCCCGGCGGCTCGCGGTGGTGCACCGTGCCCTGAGCGGGCTGGGCAGGCAGGACCGCGAGGTGTTCGCGCTGTGCGTGTCGGCGGGCCTCGACTACCGCCAGGCCGCCGAGGCCCTGGGCGTCCCGGTCGGCACCGTCCGCTCCCGGCTGTCGCGGGCCCGTGCCCGGCTCGCCCGGCTGAGCGCGGAGGCGGAACCGCCCCCGGCCCACGGAGAGATGGAGAGTGAGGCCGCGCTCGCGGCCCTGTTCCTGCGGGAGGAGACCCGATGAGCGAGGCCGAGGAACTGCTGTCGACCCCGGCGGAATGGGACCTCCCGCCGGAGCGCCACCGTCACTTCAAGGACGTACTGATGCAGCAGATCGATCACGACACGGCGGCCACGACTCGCGGGAGCCGGTTCCTGCGGCCCGCCGTACTGGTGCCGCTGGCCTCCGCGGCCCTGGCCGGCGCCCTGCTCGTGACCCTCTCCGTGGACGGCCGTGCCCCGGCCGCCGGTTCCGCCCCGTCGGCGACCGCCGCCGGCGCCTCCCTCACCTTGAACCGGATCGCCACGGCCGCCATGGCGAGCGACGCGATCCGGGTGCGGGACGACCAGTTCGTGTACGTCAGGACGCTGGAGCGGTCGAACACGGGCAGCTTCTCCGGCCCCGTGCGGCTCGGCGCCCTGCACACCGAGGAGAGGTGGACCTCCCAGGACCCCGAACCCGTGCGGGTCACCGGATGGCTCCGGTCCAGCGGCAAGGACGCGATCATGCCCGGCCGGCTGGGTCCGATCGAGAGCACGGATCCGGTCCCCGAGGGGGTCCTCCACCCGACCTACCGGTGGCTGGCCTCGCTGCCCACCGACCCCGCTGCCCTGCTCGCCCGGCTCTACAAGGAGGCCAGGCCGGTCGAGGGCGAGTCGCGGGACCAGGCGGTGTTCTCGCTGATCGGCGACCTGATCGGCGGCGCGGTCATGCCGCCCGCCAACGCCGCCGCGTTCTACCGGGCGGCCGCGAGACTGCCCGGAGTGCGGGTGATCCCGGACGCCGTGGACGCGGCCGGCCGGCACGGCATCGCCATCACCCTCGACGACACCGGTTTCGCGACCCGCGACGAGTGGATCTTCGACAAGCAGACCCTCGCCCTGCTCGGCTCCCGCTTCTACATCACCGATCCGGACCGGGGCATCACCACCGAGGCCCTCGCCGGCACCAGCGCCGTGATGGAGACCGCCGTCGTCGACAAGCAGGGTGAGGTGCCCGCCCGGGCCGTGGCCCGCTGACGTCCTTCTGATGTCCGGGGGCGCACAATGGCGGCCATGAGCATTGTCAAGATCAACGTACTCACGGTCCCCGAGGAGCAGCGCGAGACGCTGGAGAAGCGGTTCGCCTCCCGGGCGGGGACCGTCGAGAACTCGGACGGCTTCGAGTGGTTCGAGCTGCTGCGTCCCGTCGAGGGCACCGACACCTACCTCGTGTACACGCGCTGGCGCAGCGAGGAGGACTTCCAGAAGTGGATGACCGGGATGTCGCAGGCCTCGCACGGGGGCGGCGGCGAACAGGGCCGTCCCAAGCCCGCCGCCTCCGGCTCGACGCTGTGGAGCTTCGAGGTCGTCCAGCAGGCCGCGCCCAAGCAGTAGAAGAAGGAAGGGGACCCCGGGCCCGGATCACCGGGCCCGGGGTCCCCGCCGTGCCCTACAGCGTGACCTGCTTGCCGCCGAAGGTGACGACCAGGCTGCCGTTGGAGGCGTAGGACCAGCCCAGGGCGCCCGCGTAGGTGGCGCAGCGGGAGCCGTTGGTGCCGGACCAGAACTGGTTGGAGCTGTCGGCGTCACCGGCGTACCGGTCGTTGCCGCCGCTGTCGCACGAGGTGTTGCCGCGGAAGACCGAGGTGCCGGTCTCGAAGTTGAAGTTGCGCTCGGTGTTGCCGATGGAGACGTTGCTGGTGATGGTCATCGAGCCGGGGTTGCTGTTGTACGTGAACCCGTGGTGGCCGTTGTGGTAGGCGAGGGAGTGCTGCACCACGTGGTTGACCGCGATGTCGTCGCCGCCGAGCTTGAAGCCGTTGCGGTCGCCGTTGCCGGCCTGTGAGCCGTCGCTGAGGGTGCCGTTGTTGTAGGACAGCGAGTACTCGATGGTCACCGGGCCGATCGCGCCGGTGTCGGTCTTGGTGTAGAGGTCCCAGCCGTCGTCGATGTTGTTGTGCGAGACGGCGTAGCGGAACACGTTCCCGGTGCCGGTGGTGAGCTTCGCGGCGAAGCCGTCGGCGTCCTCGCCGTCGGAGTCGGCGTTGTCGTGGGACTCGGCGCTCAGGATCAGGTTGTTGGCGGGCCACTGGCTCGCCGGGGTCGAGGAGGCGATCCGGCCCAGCTGGAGTCCGGTGTCGCGGTTGAAGCGGGTCACCGTGCGCTCGACGACGTTGTTGCTGCCGCCGACGTAGATGCCGTTGTCACCGGCCCGCTCGACGACCAGGCCGTAGATCTTCCAGTAGTTGGCGTTGAGCTGGATCCCGCGGTTGGTGGAACTCTCGGTCTGCGCCGAGAAGTTGAGCACCGGCGTCTCGCCCGGGTAGGCGGAGAGCGTGGTGCGGGCGGCCGAGGTGCCGTTGTTGCCGGCCGGGATGGTCACCGTCGAGGAGTAGGCGTACGTCCCCCCGCGCATGTAGATCGTGCCGCCGGCGGAGATACGGCTGATGGCCGAAGTGAGGGTGGTGGGCGCGGTCACGGTGCCGGCCGCGCCGTCGGTGCCGCTCGGCGACACGTACAGGGCGCTGCTCGACGGCGGGGTCGTCGTGCCGGACGTCTCGGCGTCCAGGTAGTCGACGTTGGGCAGGCCGTTCGCGCTGGTCGGGTTGAGCCGGATCGTGTTGCTGCCCGCGTTCACCGGGACGGTGAGCGTCTTGGTGGTCCAGCCGGTCCAGGTGGAGGTGGACTCGAAGGACGCCGACGAGGCGGTCGTGCCGTTCACGATGATGTCCGCGGGGCGGGCTGTGGTGGTGCCGTTGGCGAAGCGGACGCTCAGGGTCGCCGTGCCCGATGCGGGTGCGGACACGGTGAACTGGGCGTAGGCGCCGGTGGCGTTGGTGCCGTTGCAGAAACCGCTGCCGGAGTAGCCGGCGTACTCGGTCTCGACGGCTCCGGTGCAGATGGCGGGCGATGTTTCCGCCTCGTAGCGGGTGGTGGCGGCCTGGGCGGTGGTGCCGGAGAGTGCGACGAGCGTGCCGGCGATGAGGCCGACGGACGTGATGACTGGTCTCAAGTGCATCGTTCGTCTCCATGGTGTGCGGCGACGGGGGCCCGTATTCTTCGGACGGTAAGCGCTTGCCATGGTCGCGTCAACGGTTGTGTATGTGATCGCTGTTCACACATACGAATTGGATACGGTGGGCGGCATGACGCTCTTCGTGAAGATCTGCGGCCTGAGTACCGAGCAGGACGTCGACACGGCCGTGGAGGCCGGCGCCGACGCGATCGGCTTCGTCTTCTCCGACAGCCCGCGCCGCATCGACCCCGCCACGGCGGCGAGGCTGGCCGCCAGGGTCCCCGAGAGCGTCCTGACGGTGGGCGTGTTCCGCCGCGAACCCCTGGAGTACGTCCGCTCGGTGGCCGCCGAGTCGGGCATCGGGGCGGTCCAGCTGCACGGCCCCGACGACCGCGACTACTACGCCGACCTCGCGAAGGACGGCCGGACGCTGATCCGCGCGGCCGCCTTCGGCGACACCGTGCCGCGCTGCGGGGAGTTCGGCGAGGACATGCTGCTGCTCGACGCCCCCGTCCCGGGCTCCGGCATCGCGTGGGACTGGTCGAGGAAGCAGGTGGCGGGCGCCGGGGAGAAGTGGCTGCTGGCCGGCGGCCTGACGCCCGAGAACGTGCGCGAGGCGGTGGACGTCACCCGCCCCTGGGGCGTCGACGTCTCCAGCGGCGTGGAGGCGAGCCGGGGCGTCAAGGACCCGGCCCTGATCACGGCGTTCGTGGAGGCGGCGCGGGCGGAGTGAGCGGGCATGCAGCAGGCTTCCTGGCCTTTTGAACTACCGCAAAGGACAGGTGAGTTCGGGTGCGAAACGGTTCGGGGAGCAGGTCACGATGGCCACGTGCAGGTAGTGGGGGCGCTCGAGGTAGAAGCCGTACGACAGGTCGGCTCCGGTGTCGAGCCGTACGGCGGCGGAGTCGGCGAGCGCGGTCAGACGGTATGTGTCGCGGTCGTACGCCGAGGCGAACCGGTGCGTATGTTGGGCCAGTTGATCAGCGAGCCAGGACGCGGCTTCTTTGGCCTCCTGCCAGGTACCGCGTACCAGGGGGCGGGGCTTGACGAGCCAGTGCGCGGTCTCCAGGGGCGGCAGATCCGAGGTGGGGAACTCGGCTGCGATCTCCCGGTAGCGCTGGATCAGCTCCGGTCTGCTGCCCGCCGGGGGTGGCTCGGGGTACGCGGGTCGCCGTAGGGCCTCCTGGTCGAAGCGCTCTTTCGGTCCGATCCACAGGTAGCCGTGGTGGTGCACGAGTACGTCCCTCTGCGGGCGAAGGGGGAGGCCGGTCCCGAGTTGCCTCCGGGAACCGGGACCGGCCGGGTGAGTCAGGCGGGCAGACCGAACCGAGCCGGGTCGATTCCGGCCGCGTCCAGCTCCGCCGTGGTGAACCGCAGCGGCTCGGCATCCGGCCGCTTGCTGTCACCGAGGGCCCAGGCGTCGTCAGCGATCCGGGCCAGGGTCACGCACCCTTCGGTGCAGGGGCCGCCGCACGCTTGCACGAACGAGACCCCGCTGATGTCGAGCGCGTACAGTCCGCTTCCGTCCAGCATCACTGCCACCTTCCTGCTCAGCTGATCGCGGTCATGAGTGACCGCCGCCGCCCGGGTCGGACGGGAGTTCAAAGGGAAGAGAGGCAGGCACCTGACCTTCGGAGTCACGGCCCGGCCTGCTGAGAGTCGGTTCTGACACGGAGTACTTCCGCTATCTGCGCGGCGTGCTCGGCCCGGAGCAGACCCACGTGCACGAGTGGTCGGCCGTGATGAGTGACCACCGGCCGCAGATGCCGCTGGATCCGTTCGGGAACGCCGACGGCGGCCAGTGCTTCGCGGAGTGCGTAGGTGGCCTGGTCCGCTTGCTTACGGCTGTCCCGCCATGTCTGCATGTCCATCAGTGGACCTTTGCCTGGTGCGCTCGCAGCTCCACGTTACGGTCGGAGACAGCGCTGTAGTCACCGGTGGATCGGGCGTTCTGTCTCGCGTTGACGAGGGACAGACATGCGTCACAGCACGGCACGGCGGAGGGTTCGGCCGCCCATTCGGTCAGGTCATAGCCCTGCGGTTTCTGCGACATTGCGGCCTCCCCGGCTGTCCGCTCTCGGTGCAATGACCGTAGGGAGATACCGACTGCTCCCTCCACGGCCTTGCGTGAACTTGCGCGGTGATCACCCGATGGTGTCGATGGCAGCTGTGATGAGCGATCTGGCTCGCGTTCCGTAGACGGCAAGTGCGGACAACTCGGTGAACGTTGTGGCGTACTCAGCCATTTCTCCGGGTTGGGTGACCGTCAGATGCGCAGAGACGAGTTCCACATTGACCTGTTCGTCGTCATACATCGTGAACGACTCGACAGGCCACCCGGCGCCACGTGGTGTGCCGAGCGGGATGACGCCCAGGCTGACCGAGGGCAGCGATGCGACAGAGATCAGGTGGCCGAGTGCACCCGCCATGATGTCGCTGTCGCCGATGACCGTACGCAGGACCCATTCCTCGACGAGCACGGCGAACCGGTGGTCGCCGGAGTGCAGAATGCGCTGTCGGTCCATGCGGACGGCCACCGCGTCGTCGATGTCGTCGGGCACGTCCCGGAGGTGGGCCACCGTGCTCAGTACGGCGCGGGTGTACGCGGCCGACTGCAGAAGGCCCGGGATCACCCAGGACTGGTAAATGCGAAAGCGGCGGGTGCGCTCGAAGAGCGGCGCAACGGACTGTTGGACGCGTTTGAGGCCCGCCCGCTCCATGCGCCGCCACTGGACGTACGCACCATCGATGCCACGTGCCGTGGCGATCAGATCGGCAGTCTGTTCCGGGGCGGCGCAGAGCGTCGTGTACGTCCGGATGTCCGCGTCGGACGGAGAGGCGTGCCCGTTCTCAAGCCGTGAGCACTTCGACTCGTGCCAGTCGGCTTGCCTGGCCAGCTCCCGGGCAGTCAGGCCCGCGTCCTTGCGGATCTCGCGAAGACGCCGACCGAGGGACTGGCGTGCCTGCTGAACGCTGGATGACGTCACACCGGGGATTGTGGATCAGGCGGGCCGATAGTCCGAGTGGGGCACCGCCAGTGCCCAGACGGCTTCGAACGCATCCGCGCACAGCTTCACGACAGCCGGATCTTCCGTGAACTCCTCGTCCTCCGGAGCGAGTTCGCCCTCACCGGTGAAGTGGTGGAAGACGACCGAGCTGTCGTCGAAGAGCCAGAAGTCGTTACCGGGCAGAGCCAGCCCCGACGCGCGTCGGCGGGGCAACCAGCGCACATGCTCACCTACGTGCACGTTGGGGTCGGTCAGGTGGTGTTCGAAGCGGATGTAGTCCGACACGGGCTCCGACACGATCCTGGCTCTGTGTACTTCGACCCCCTGGGCCACGACGTCGGCGATCAGCCGTAGCCACGGCCGACGCTCGGGGTCGCGGTCGGCGGGGTCGTCACGGACACCGTTCTGCCAGGCGATGAACCTGGGGTCCGAGCTCATGTACGCGTCACGCATCTCCAGGTGGACGGCGCGGCGGGTGCAGCTCCGTAGCCGGTCCTCAAGAGTCGGCGCCGACACCGTCGTTCACCTCCGGGAAGAACCGCACCATGCGCTTCGGGATCTCGACCACGTCCTCGTGGCCGGGAAGGCCCAACTGCGCACGCCGGGCTTCGTCGACCACCTTCCAGCCCTGCACCAGGTAGGTGTCCTTCTCGTCGTCGAGGTAGATGGTGGGCGACTTGCCGTCCGGGCTGTCGGGGTCCTGGCCAAGCTTGATCAGAGCCATCGCTGCCTTCCTGGTCGTTGCGCATCCGTGCTCGAGCTTGTGCCCAACGCCAGGGCAGAGGCGAGGAACTTGCGAGAACTTGCACGCGGATGCACGCCTGGTGCCTGCGCTCAGCGCCCCACGTGTGCCGCGTACGAGACGAATTCCGCCCAGGCGGTGGGCCGGAGAGCGAGGTGGGGACCGGCAAGGTTCTTGGAGTCGCGGATGTGGATCGCGGTCGGAGTGGGGGCTATCTCGACGCAGGCGGAGCCTTGTTCGCTGTACGTCGACTTCTGCCAGGTCAGTTCGGTCACGGCTCTTCCCTCAGATGTCGTGGGCGATGCGATGGACGAGGTCGAGTGAGAGGGCGGGGGCCAGGCTGACGGCCTCCATGCGGTCCAGGACGTGACGGTACATCTCCAATCGTCCTGTCGCATGGACGAGTTCGCTCCCGTGTGCGGTGTCCACCTCGACGGTGTCGAGTGCGGGGACCAGGCCGTGGAAGTAGTCGACGGCGTGACCTGTGGTGGGGAACGCGGTGCCGTCGAAGGGGATCACGCGAAAGGTGACCTGCGGTAGTTCGCTCATCTTGGTCAGGTGCTCCAGTTGGGCCCTGGCCACTTCACGGCCGCCGAACTGCATGCGCAGGGCGGCCTCGTGGACGATCGCCGTGTACGGCGGAGGCTGATCGCGGTAGAGAAGGGCTTGCCGCTTGATGCGGTGGGAGATGCGGTGCTCGATCTCGTGCGGGCGCAGAGCCGGAATCGCTGCGCGGAAGAGTGCACGGGCGTGTTCCGGGGTCTGGAGCAGGCCGGGGATGTTGATGACCTGAGCCACGCGCAGCGCCGTAGCGTGGTGCTCCAACTCGGCCAGGTCGAGGAGACGGGGCGGCAAGGTGTCTCGGTACTCCTCCCACCAGCCACGCGTACGGTCGGCGGCCATGGTGGCGAGGGCATCGACGAGAGGCTGGTCCGTGCAGCCGTAGATGTGGGCGAGGGTGTGGACGCGGTCTGCGCTGATGCCGAAGCGGTTGGCCTCGATGTTGCTGATCTGACCCACGGTCGTGCCCAGCGACCGGGCAGCCTGGGCGGCGGTCATCCCAGAGCCTTCCCGCAACCGCCGCAGTTCCGCGCCGATGCGGGCACGACGTGCCGTGAGGGCGGGCCTCGGTGCCATGTCCTCGCTCCGTTCCGTACACCTGACGTATGGGTCACCCACACGAGGGGCATATCTGAACGTTTTGCTCGATTCTGCAAAACCTTCAGTACGCCCAGTCTATGGTGGAACCCAAGCCGCTCAACCCCCCGGCAGTAAGCCGGAAGCGCACCGCGCCCGCTGATGCCGCGCGGCACTGCCACCGCCCGACCGGATCGCTGAGCACGCCAAGTCCCCTCGCCGTAGGAGCCGTTCATGGTCACCGTAGCCCCGTACGACACCTGGGTGTACGCCCTCCGCCTGCCCCATGACCCCCGCGCGGCACGTGTCGCACGTATGACCGTACGAGCCGTGCTCGACAGTCATCGCCGACCAGAACTCCTCGACACCGTCGAGCTCTTGACCTCTGAACTGGTCACCAACACCTACCGGCACACCCGCGGCCCCGCCTCCCTCCGCCTGACCGCCCTCGCGGACGGACGCCTGCGCGTCGGCGTGTGGGACAGCCACCCCCACGTTCCCGCCCTCTTCGGCGCACTGCCCTCGGAGCACGTCCCGCCGGACTCCGCCGACGGGCGCGGCCTGCACCTCGTACGGGAGTACGCGGACCGCTGGGGTGCCTGGTCCCTCGCGGACGGTCCGCTCGACCGCCGTGCCGGGAAGCTGCTCTGGTTCGAGACGTCCGGGTGACCGGCCACGATGGTGCCGCAGGTACCGCCTGCGGCCCATCGTGGCCGGCCCCGGTGTGTTACTTCTGCTGGGGCACGAACGCCAACGCGTCCCAAGCGATCGACGCGTCCCCCGTACCGTCCGCCGTCGCCGAGCCCAGCGACACACTCGGCGTGCCCTTGAACTCGTACGACCCCAGGGACACCCAGGCGTTCTTCCCACCCGTGTCCTGCGAGATCGTCTTCTCGACCACCGTCCCGTCACCGAGGTCGATGCGGTACTTCGCCGACGGCGTGTTCGCCTCGTGGTCGGGCAGGTGCACCAGCACCTCCGCCGACCCGAGCACCTTCCGGTCCGGCGTCCAGGTGCCCGTGACCACCGAGTCGGTGTACGACGGCACCCGGGTGTGGGTGAGCCAGAAGTGCCCGCCGAAGCCGGCCCCCAGCTGGTGGAAGTCGATCTTCGAGGGGTAGACCGTCGCACCGTTCTGCTGTGCCGAGCCGAAGGTGAACGTCAGCGTGCCCCGGCTGATCCAATTGCGCTCACCCGCGCAGGGGTTGGCGGAACCCACCCGGAACTTCACCGTGTTCGGCACGTCGTCCACGATCAGGGCGTTCGCCGGGAGCGTGGAGGCGCAGGCCGCCGGATGCGGGGCGGCGACCTTCGGCTCGGGGTCGGTCACGGCGTACTTCAGTACCTCCGTGCCACAGGTGGCCGTGCAGTCGGTCCAGCTCACCGGCTGGTTCCACCAGCACTTGAAGTCGTCCCGCTGACACGGCCCCTCGGGCTGGCTGGACCCCTCGACCTTGTGCGGCTTGCTGATGTCGCAGTCGTTGACGGTGGGCTCGCAGAACACGTCGTGCGCGGGCTCGGCGGCCGGCGCGCCCGCGGGCCAGTCGCCGACGGTGAACGCCCTCACCGTCGCCCCGGTCGCCGGGTCCGTCTTCTGCTGGGAGTAGGCCGCCCAGCCGAGCACCCGCTCCGGGTACGTCCACAGGTTGGGGTTGCGGGCGTCGTCGTAGCCGGAGGAGAGGAACATCTTCCGGTCGGCCGGGTAGAGGCCGTTGGCCGGGTTGTTGAACCAGCCCAGACCCCACGGGGCGCTCGCGTCGGTGGAACTGGGCAGGTTGAAGCCGCTGTTGTAGGCCCACAGCGCGAGCCACCAGTTCTCCAGGTACTTCGGGTCGCCGCCGTTGACGAGCAGGCCCTTGTCGTACAGCTGGTTCCACTGGCCCTGGAGGTTCTCCAGACCTGCGGCGATGTTGGCCGCGTAGTCCACGGCGATCGCCTGCTGCTGCTCGGCGGTGTATTTGGTGGCCGACCCGGCCATGCCGTCGGTCACCTGGGCGATGCCGTAACCGCAGTCGGCGGCCGACCAGTTGACGGTGTGGACGCTGCCGGCGTTGCCGTAGTAGCCACCCTGCGTGAAGTTGCCGCTCTCGCCCGCGGCCGCCCGGGAGCTCGCCTGGAGCAGGTTGGACTCCTGGGAGAGCACCCCGAGCATGATCTGCGCGGGCACCCGGCCGCCGCCCTTGAGCGCGGTGGAGGGGAACAGGCCCTGCGGGGTGTACGACGGGAGTTCGCTGCCGTTCCAGCCGCTGCGCCGGCGCACGTCCAGCTTGCCCTGCACGGCGAGGTCCGTCGCCCACTCGACCTGCGCGGCCGAGGGCTGGAGCGACTGGAGCTTCGGGTCGTTGCGGGTGACGGCGCAGGCGCGGTCGGGGTCGGTGGTGGAGGTCGAGGGGTCGTCGTCGGCCGGCGTGACGCTGTCCGTGTGCACACCGTCGGACAGCGCCGGGGACTGCTCGGCGCCCTGCGACTTCCGCGAGATCTTCGGCTTCACCGTGAAGTCGACGGTGCTGTCGCTGCCGGGCAGCACCGCGCCGATCCCGACGGGCTGAGCGATGTCCGGCGCGGCCTTCCTGCCACCGGCCGCCTCGGCGCCGTTCCCGACGGAGGTCAGCGCGAGGCCGCCGGTGGTGGACACCTCGGCGGCGGCGGGCACGTCCAGCGTCCGCCAGCTCTTCGGCGGGTTCTTCACGGCGTCCTCGGCGTCCGTGCCGGTCACGAAGACCCGGCCACCGTTCCCGCGCACCGCGAGGGCGCCGAGCGCGCCGGTGCCGAGGAGCCGGTCGGAGCCCGTGGAGGTGACCCGGCGGACCTGCACCTTCTTCCCGGCCGGGACCTGGTAGGCGAGCCCGCTGTGCGCGTCCGGCACCAGCCGGAAGGGCGTGCCGCCGGTCCTGGCCAGGGTGCTGGTGGCGCCCTTGGCGTCCACCGAGACCACCGAGTCGCCCAGGGCTGCCGCGATCCTGTCGCCGAAGGGCACGGCGGAGGTGAGCTGACCGGCGACGGTCTGCTGCCGGACCAGTTGCCCCTTTCGGGCGTCGACGGTGAGCAGTTGGGTGCCGGAGCCCTGCGGCCGGGTCAGGACGGCCTGTTCGCCGTCGCCGCAGCCGGGGTTGAAGTAGGCGAGGGAGACCAGCTCGGGCAGCTTGGTGACGGTGCCGTCCGCCAGGTCGACCACGGCCGCGAACGCGCCCTGCTGGAAGCCCTGTTGGTCGTTGACGGCCTGCCGGGGCGCATAGACCACGACGGCCCGGTCGCCGGACCCGGTGACACAGGTCTGGCCGATCCACTGGTCGGTGTCGATGCCCGGCTCGGACAGAGTGGCCGCGGTGTGCCACTTGTAGGCGTCGGCCGCGTCGGCGACCAGGACGTGCAGTCCGGTGCCGTCACCGTCGTAGGTGACGATCCGGTCGCCGGACTTCTGCCAGCCGGAAGGGAGTTGGGAGGTGTCGGTGACGTGGTCCGCCTTCGGGGCGGGCGTCGGGTCGGCGGGGTCGGTCAGGGCCGCCGAGGCCAGCGGGGCGATGAGGGCCAGCGAGAGCACGGACATCGCGCCGGCCGCGGCTATCCGGCCCCGCCGGCTTTTCGGTACGCGCCAGCGGTGTCTTCCGCCGGGGCTTTCACGGAAAGTACGCAAGGAATTCCGTCCGGTCATTCAGAGAAACGGGTGGGGGGTACCGGCTCTACGCTCCCCCAGGCCGGTGACGCGGAAGTTATCAGTCCGCTATGGCCGTATTGGGTGTCGTGGGTGATCTACCGGGCGGTATTCACGAAATATCCACGAGAATCTACCAACGAATTTCCTTCGGCCGGGGTCTCCTTTGACGAAATCCCCCACAAACCACAAGGAACAGCGAACGTGTTGATGAACAGCACTCGTCTCAAGGTGGCTTTCGTCGCCGCGGCCATGACCCTCGCCGGTCTGGCGGCGGCGGGCCCGGCGGTCGCCGCGCCCGCCTCCACGACCACGACGGCGGCCGTCCGGGCCGAACAGCCCGCCGCACCGATCGATTTCGTGGACCTGCCCACCAGCGCCCTCGTGGCCGACGGCCGGCAGCACCAGGTCACCGTCACCTATCGCAACGACAGCTCCGCGGACCGGACCGTCGCCCCGCAGCTCCTGCTGGAGTCGCCGGACGCCGGTCCCTTCCTCGCGCCGTCGGACGTCGTGGTCGAGCAGCGCACCGCGCACGGCTGCTGGCGGACGGTCGGGACCGCGAGCCGGACCGGCACGCTCTTCACCGATCTGACGGGCGCCCAGCGCACCCTGCACGCGGGCGGGACCCTCACCCAGGTCTACCGGATCACGGTCACCGACCCTGCGGCCCAGGGGACCGTGCTCCCGAGGATCGCGCTCTACAACTAGGCACACGCGGGGGCCCGGGTCTCGCCTGAGACCCGGGCCCCCGGTCATGCGGTCAGCGCAGCGAGCCGATGCGGTCGACCCGCTCGTTCACGCCGTTGCGGAGTTCCGTCAGCGTCGTGCCGGGCGGGGCCACCGTCGGGGTGGACGACGGCGGCTGGGTCTCGTCCGCGCAACTCGCGCCGCGGGCCGGGACCTTCAGATCCACCAGGTAGTTCGTGATCGCGTCCGTCGCGCACGCACTGCGGTTGAAGGCGGTGTGCCCCTCCGCCTCGAAGGTGAGCAGCCGGCCGTTGTCGAGCTCACGGGAGAGCGCCACGGCGTCCTGGTACGGGGTGTCCGGGTCACCGGTGTTGCCGATGACGAGGATCGGCGCGGAGCCCTTCGCACGGAAATTCCCGGCGTAGCGGCTGGTGTGCTCGCCCTTCCACTGGACGCACGCGGTGGCGTGCTGGTGGTCGTAGGTGGGCGGGCCGTAGGCCATCGCCGGGCCCAGCAGCGGGGCCAGCCTGGCGTTGGTGGTGACCTGGCGCTTCAGCAGCGCCGCGTCGGCCGGGTACTTCTTGTCGACGCACTCGACCACGACGTTCGGGTTGAGGAAGTCGAAGCTGGCCGGGGACGGCGGCCGCAGCAGGAACGAGGTGTTGTCGCGCAGCTGCGCCTTGCGCAGAGCTTCGCCGAACGACGGCCAGATGACCTTGCCCTCGTTGATGTTGAACATCAGCCGGTAGACGAGGGTGTAGCCGTTGGCCTGGCCCCCGTTGGCCGTGGGCACCGGGTTGGCGTCCAGGTCGGCCTTCAGCTTCTCGAACGCCCCGCGCGGGTCGCCGTCGCCGAAGCCGCAGGTCGCCTGGTCGGCCTCGCACCAGTCCAGGAAGCGGCTCATCGCCCCGTCCAGGGCGAGGTACTGCGGCCGGTCGTAGGCGTAGGGCTTGTTGGTGTAGTGCTCCGGGTCGTAGGCGCCGTCGAGCGCGAGGGCGCGGACCCGCTTCGGGAACATCGCGGCGTAGACCGTACCGATGTAGGAGCCGAACGAGCGCCCGTAGTAGGTCAGTTGCTTCTCGCCGAGCGCCTGACGCAGCAGGTCGATGTCCCGGGCCACGTACTGGGTGCCGACGTACGGCAGCAGGTCGCCGGCGTTGTCCTGGCAGGCCTGGTCGAAGTCGGCGGCCTGCCGGACGGCGGGCTCGTAGGCGTCGGGGCCGGGCACGCCCTTGGCGGCGGTGACGGCCCGGGTGTAGGTCGGGTCGTCCCAGCACACGACCTGGGAGCTGCGGCCGACGCCCCGCACGTCGTAGCCGAACACGTCGAAGTCGTCGCGCAGGGCGGCCGGCAGGTCGGCGTAGTTGTTGCGGACGAAGTCCACACCGGAGTTGCCGGGGCCGCCGGGCTGCAGGAACAGGGTGCCCTTGCGGTGGGAGGCGTCGGCGGCGGGCTTGCGTATGACGGCCAGGGTGAGGGTCCTGCCCTGCGGATCGCGGTAGTCCAGGGGCACCTGGGCGTTCGCGCACTGGAAGCCGCCCTGGCAGTCCGACCAGGTCAGGGTCGGCACGGTCGGAGCCGGCACGGTCGGTGTGTCCTGCGCGGCCGCCGACACCGGGGACGCGGTCCAGGCCACGGCGAGCGCGCTCACCGCGGCTCCGGCGAGTCTGAGTCGTCTCAACTTCACTGCTTTTGTTCCCCCTTGGGCTGGTCAAGCCTCAAAGAACGGGTGGTCTCACAGAAGGAACACCGAAAAACACGCGTACCGGTTCCCGCGTGCCCGCCGTCGTCCCGGCGGCCTACCCGTGGACCGCCGTGTACTGCGTTCTGAGTACAGGGGATTGTCGGCAGGCGCACGACGACTGGGCGGCCCTCGTCCCGACAGCCTGGAGGGACCGTTCGGCACCAGATGGGGAGACCTCCGCCGTGGCTGCTTTCCTTTACCGCGTGGGCCGCCTGGCCTTCCGGCGACGCTGGTACGTCGCCCTGGTCTGGGCGGCCGTCCTGGCCGCCGTCGGGCTCGGCGCGCTGAAGGCGCCCGGCGCCGCCGACGAGGGGTTCTCGATGCCCGGCATCGAGTCCCAGAAGGCGTTCGACCTCATGGAGGAGCGCTTCCCGGGCGTCACGGCGGACGGCGCGACCGCGCGGGTGGTCTTCGTCGCGCCGCACGGTGAGAAGGTCACCGCGGCCGGCAACCGGAGGGCCGTCGAGGACACGGTGACCGACCTCGCCGACGGCTCGCAGGTCGCGTCCGCCGTGAACCCCTTCCAGGCGAAGGCGGTGAGCAAGGACGGCACGACGGCGTACGCCACCGTCACCTACAAGGTGGCCGCAGCCGACCTCACCGACGCGAGCACGTCATGGCGTCCCTGTACTGGCTGTCCGTCCTCACCGGCCGGCGCACCATCCGCGTCTACGGCCTTGCGACCACGGTGATGCTGACGCTCGCGGCGGCCGTCTCCGACTCCATGGACCACATGTCGCTGCTCCTGCGGACCATCGGCCCGGTCTTCTGGCTGCTCCTCCCCCTCGCCGCCGGCACCATGACCCGGCTGCGGCGCGCCTACCTCGCGGCCACCCAGGCCCGCGCCGAGCACGCCGAGCGCACCCGGGAGGAGGAGGCCCGGCTCCGGGTCACCGAGGAGCGCATGCGGATCGCCCGGGAGCTGCATGACGTCGTGGCCCACCACCTGGCCCTCGCGAACGCCCAGGCCGGCACCGCCGAACACCTCGCGCTCGCCAACCCGCGGCAGACCCAGCAGATCTTGCACGACCTCACCGGCACCACGTCCTCCGCACTGCGCGAACTGAAGGCCACGCTGGGCCTGCTGCGGCAGACCGACGACGAGGGCGCCCCGCTGGAACCCGCCCCGGGTCTCGCCCGGCTGCCCGAACTGGTCTCCTCGTGCGCCTCCGCCGGGATCACGGTCACCGTCACCACGGAGGGAGAGCCGCAGCCCCTCTCCCCGGGCGTGGACCTGACCGCGTTCCGGATCGTGCAGGAGGCGCTCACCAACGTCACCAAGCACGCCGCCACCCAGACCGCGCACGTCCGCTTCGTCTACGCCGGCCCCCGCCTCCTCATCACCGTCACCGACGAGGGCCCGCCCGCCCCGGCCGCCCCCGAGTCCGCGAAGGGGTTCGGCGTGATGGGCATGCGCGAGCGCGCCCACTCCATCGGCGGGGAACTGCGGGCGGGACACCGCCCGGAGGGCGGCTTCGAGGTGAGCACGGCCCTGCCGCTCCAGCCTTCGGTGAGCGGGCAGGACACGGTGTGAGGTGCTGGGGGTGCCGGCCGTAGGACAGGGGCCATCCGGGGTTCACCGGGAGGTTGCCGGCCGCCGGGCCCGTGCCCGTACTGTGGCCGGCATGGCTGACGTGGCTGACGTGGACCTCGACCGGGCGCTGGAGGTCGCGAAGGACCTCGCGGCCTGGGCGTCGAAGACGATCCGGCGCCCGCGCGACCCGGGTGCCGAGGTGCGGGAGAAGGACGGCCCCGCGGACATCGTGACCGCCACCGACGAGGCGGTGGAGACCCACACCCGCGAGGTGCTCGGGCGGGCCTTCCCCGACCACGGGATCGTCGGCGAGGAGTACGGCACGACGGAGGGCTCCGCCGGCGCCCCGCACTGGGTGATCGACCCGGTCGACGGCACCACCAACTACGCCCACGGACTGGGCTGGTGCTCCTTCTCGCTGGGCCTGGCCGCCCCCGACGGCAGCCCGCTGCTCGGTGTGGTGGCGGACCCGTGGCGCGACGAGACCTTCACCGCGGTCCGGGGCCGCGGCGCCTACCTGAACGGCGTCCGCACGCACGCGGCCGCCCACACCACCCTCACCGGCCATGTCTTCCTCACCGAGTGGGCCGCGCACGCCCACTGGCCCGGCATGGACGCCCTCCTCGCCGAACTCGCCGACCGGCACTGCACGGTGCGCCTGATGGGATCGACGGCGCTCTCCCTCGCGCAGGTCGCGGCCGGCCGGGCGACCGCGGCGGCGATCGGCGGCTTCCACGCGGTCGACGGACTCCCCGCGCTGCTCATCGCGCGGGAGGCGGGAGCGGTCGCCCTGCCCGAACTGCCCTCCCACAACCAGCCGTTGCTGCTGGTGGCGCCGGGCGCCGCCGAGGAGACGGCCGACCTCTGGCGCAGGTCGGGGGCCGAGGCCGGCTGACGGCCCCCGACCGGATCTGACCAGGAGATGACCGTCAGTGAGGCATCAAGAGGCCGACAGGAGCACATACTTCAGCAAGCGGGAGGGTCCCGGGGGAGCTTGGACGGGGAGCGGCTTGATGCATGCCGACGGCGCGGGTCTTGGCAAGGTGCAGGTGCGGCTCAGGTGGGACCCGAGCCCCTTCGGGGAACCGGCCCGGCACCTCGACATCGTCGCCGCGACCTACGCCGCGGGCGACCCGTACGGGCGGCCGGAGTACGTCGTGCACACCGAGAGCCGCTCGCCGGACGGCACCATCACCATGACCCGGCACAGCGAGACCGGTCTCGGCCTCGGGTTCGTCGAGGTGATGGAGCTGGAGTTCGAGCGCCTGTCCTCCGCCTACGGGCGGGTGGTGGTCGGCGTCGCCATCCACCAGGACGGCGGCCCGCGCACCTTCGGCGACCTCACCCACGCCGGGGTGCTCGTCGTCGAGGACTACCGCAGGCTGCTGGCCGACGACTTCGCGGGCGTCGCGGACGCCACGGCCGCGACGATCGCGGAGTTCACCCGGGACCCGTCCGGCGCCTGGCACATCAGGGAGCTGATCCGGGGCTTCGACAGCAACCCCACGGGTTTCATGGCGGAGATGGGCAGCATACGGGGCTGAGGGGGCCGGCCCGCGGCACCCTCAGCCCCGTCACCGCCGTCAGTCGGCCGGGTTGACGACGACCTTGGCCGTGTTGTTCTTCGTGTCCGGGTCGAAGGCGAAGGCCGCGCTGCCGTCGTAGGGACGGACGACGACCCGGCCCGTGGCGCCGGGGATCACCTGGTCGACGCGCAGCCGGAACGGGAAGCCGGCCTTCAGGTCGGGCCTGGTCCAGGTCGGCAGGGTGCACACGTAGTGCGGGACGGCCGGGTCGCCGGCGGAGGGCGCGCCGGTCCGGCAGGTGCTGGGCACGGACGTGGCGGTGGTGCCCGGCGGGAGGTAGTAGTCGATCGCGGGGACCGGGTCACCCGAGGCGACGTCGGCGACCCAGGCGGGACCGCGGTTGACGAAGCGGAAACCGGCGGCGACGGTCTCGCCCTGCGCGCCGCTCACCTCGGTGCCGTGCACGGCGAAGTCGGCGGTGTTGTCGGCGTCGATGTGCACGGCGCGGCCGTTGTCCGAGCTGTCGAGGTCGGTGACGCCGTCCGCGGGCTCGACCTCGTAGTCGAACCGCTCGTGCAGCGCGTGGTCGGTGACGGCGAGCCGCAGCGGCTCGGGCAGCTCCACGGCGGCGCCGGGTGCCACGTCGGTGTCGAAGGCGCAGGTCACATGTGTCATCGCCGGGTACTGGGCGTCGGCGTCGTCCGGGTCGGTGTAGGCGCACTGCGGGTAGCGGGTGCTGACGCCGAGGCCGTACGTCGCCCACATCTGCACGGTGAAGCCGTGGGCGGTCTCGTTGCCGGTGTTGGTGACGGAGAACGGCACCGTGAGGCCGGTGCCGGGCGTGACGCCGGTGAGGTCCTGCGGGGCGGTGACGCCGAGGTCGGGACCGGAGCCGACGGTCACGAAGGTCTCCGCGGAGTACTCCGGGGCGGTCAGCGTGCCGTCCGGGCCGCCGGTGGCGGTCGCGGAGTACTCGATCGCGCCCTGCGCGCCCACGGCGGCACCGGGCAGGGCCCGCACCTTCAGCTGTACCTGCGGGCTGTAGCGGACCGGCACGTCACCGGTGTCGCAGACGGCGACCGTGCCGGCCTCGTCCGGCGTGCAGGTGTCGGGCCAGGCGATCTCGGCGACCCCGGCGAGCCCGGAGGCGTCGACGGTCAGCCGCCCGTCGGTCACGGTGAAGTCGCTGTTGTAGTGCTGAAGCCCCAGCGCCATCGACCGGTACTGCGCCGCACCGCCGTCACCGGGCGCCACGACGACCGCCTGCTCGTACGGCGCCTGTATCTCCAGCCCGTCGCTCGGCGCCGCGTCGTCGGCGTACGCGACCCCGCTCCCGAGCCCGGCGAGGACCAGGGCCCCCGCAACCACACGCCCGACGGAAACAGAACTCATCGACATCCCCCACATGGGACAGAAGGATCCCGGCGCAGTGATCCCGGCCGGGCGCGAGTTGGACGCCGCCACGGAGGCGAAAGTTGCGCGTGGCCAGGGAGTTCTTACCCACTTCTTGATCAGTGGGGGAGGCGGGGAGGGGCGCGCGGCGAGGCGCTGCGCCGCACCCGCCCGTTGCGTGTTCGTATCGGTCCTGGACGGACGGCGCGGGCCGGGCGGCCGTAGGCGCATACTGAGGAGGATGACAAAGCCTGCTGCACAGAAGCGTCACTTGCCCACCAGCCCCTTCAAGGCGCCGGTCGCACCCGCACCCAAGCACTTCGCCGTGGGTGACCAGGTCACACACGACATGTACGGTCTCGGCCGGGTGATCGGCGTCGAGGACGGAATCGCGGTGCTCGTCGATTTCGGCTCGTCGCAGATGCGGATCCTGAGTCCGTACTCGAAGATGACCAAGCTGTAGGAGAAAGGACTCCCTCTCATCGATCTGACCTCGCTGTTCTCCGCCCCCGAAGGGCAGCCCCAGCGCACCTCGGCGGTCCTGCCGCCCCCCACCACGAACCCCTTCCAGGCCCCGGACTTCGGGGACGACGAGGACGAGACCTTCCCGCGGCCGGAAGCGGCCTAGCCCGCCTCACCGCGCGGTGGGGTCGGTCAGTGCTGCCCGATGAGTTCCTTTCCGTGGTCGTCGCCGTTCGGAACGCGGACCACCGAGTGGACCTGCTTCCGGATCGGGCCGCCCCCTGGCTCGCGCCGTACGCGCCGGCCAGGGGCCCGGACATGGACGGCCGACCGCCGTGGTCGTCCGCCGGCCGTACCTTCGCCGTGCCCGCCGCCAGCAGCGTGAACACCGTCCGCGGCAGCGGTACGCCCCAGCTCACCCACCCCGTACCCGCCCTCTGACCCCGCCCTGTGCGTGGGCTGTGGCCCGGCGGTGATTCGACACAGCCCGCACCCAGACAGGAATGCGAGCGTGGATTCCGGTTAGGCGCACCGGGATTACTCGATTCAGCGGGCAGGTGAGCAGAGATCTCTTCCATGGCGAAGACAACGGACTCGACAGGCGTTGCGGAAACGGACCGGGAAGGACAGGGCAAAGCGGACACGGCGGTCGGCGCCCACAGACCCCCGGCCCCGGGCGCACGCCGTGCGAGCCGGGGTTTTCCGTCCGCGGTCTCCCGCACCGGCCGGGTGAGCGGTCTGGACGGACTGCGCACCCTCGCGGTCGCGCTGGTCATCGTCCACCACGTGGAGCCCGAGGCGCTGCCGGGCGGCGCGGTCGCCGTGGACGTGTTCTTCACCATCAGCGGTTTCGTCATCACCCGCCTGCTGATCGCCGAGTACGTCCGCCGCGGCGGCATCTCCCTGATGTCCTTCTACCGCCGCCGCTGGCTGCGGCTCGTCCCCGCCCTGCTGGCCCTGTGCGCGGTCTGCGTGCTGCTGGCCTCGACCACGAACCTGTGGGGCTTCGACGGTTCGCTCCAGGCCGCGGGCCTGTCGGCGGCGTTCCTCACCAATGTCGTGCGGGCCATGGAGTCCGGCCCCTACTCCGACCTCACCAGCCCGCTCGCGCACACCTGGTCGCTCGGCGTGGAGGAGCAGTTCTACCTGCTCTGGCCCCTGGTGCTGCTGGTTCTCCTACGACGGTTCCGGGCCCGTACGGTCCTGCTGTGCACCGCGGCCCTGTGCGTGCTGCCTCTCCTGTGGCGCTGCGTCCTGTGGAACCCGGAAGCCGCCCACCGCATCTACAACGGCACCGACACCCGCGCCGACCAACTGCTCGCCGGCGCCCTGGTCGCCGTAGCCCTGGCCCGTCTGCGCGCCGACGACCCGCGCCTCGCCCTCCTGCGCACCTGGTCCACCCGCCTCGCCTGGCCGGCCCTGGCCCTGCTGGGCCTCGTCGCCTGGCAGGTCCCGGTCACCGAGGACCTCGGCCCGTGGACCGCGACCTGGTACACGATCGGCTTCCTCGCGGTGGCCGCCCTCTCCGCCACCCTGGTCACGGCCCTCGAACTCCACCCCGGAACCACCCTGTCCCGACTCCTGGCCCTGGCTCCCCTCGCCTGGGTGGGCCGCAACCTCAGCTACGGCATCTACCTCTGGCACTACCCGGTCGTACGCCTCCTCGCGTCCCTCGGCGTACAGGAGGGCCGACTGGCCGCGACGGTCGTCCTGACCCTGCTGATGGCACTGCTGTCGTACTACGCCGTCGAGAGGCCGTTCCTGCGAAGGGCCCATACACCGAGGCCGCCACAGCCGGCGCCGGCTGTGGCGTAGGGGAGCCGCCGCCGGTCACATCACCGAGGGCTCGCAAGGGGAGGAGTCAGCCGCAACCAGTCGGTGAGCCACTGCGCGAGTGATCGGCCGATCGGTGCGGGGGCGTGCCGGATGCAGCACAGGTTGGGGTCCCAGTCCCACATGCCGCAGCCGCGGTCCATGAGAGGGACGATTCCCGGCTGGAGGACGTCGTCGGGGCCGGTGAATCCGCCGTAGGCAGGGACACCGCCGCCCACCTCCCGAACCCACCGTTGGCGACTTCGAGATACATCCGCTTCAACAGCTCGGGCATCGGATACCCGACCAGCCGCTCGACGGCGACGACGTCCTCCAAAGACGCCTCCGGGACGCGGGCGAGGATCATTCGCCTCGTGGACGAGGTGCGAGACAGTCCGAACTCGTCAACCGACGGAGAGAGCTCGGACGGCCGGCGCCCCGCACGGGGACCGGGCACACACGGCCCCGTGCGGAACGCCGTACCCCCCGTCAGACAGCCACCGGAGCCCCCGCCCCCGCGTCAGCCCTCCGTCCCTCCCGCCACCAGGACGCCCCCCAGGCCAGCACCGCCCCGCCCACCGCGTACGCCCCCAGGACCCACAGCGCCGAACCTGTCGCGTGGCCGGAGAAGTACACCGTGTTGCGGACCAGGGTCGTTCCCGCGCCCGGCGGCAGGGCCTGGCCGATCGCGCTCCAGAAGGCGGGGAGGAGGGGGGCAGGGTAGACGCCGCCGGAGCTCGGGTTGCCGAGGACCACGAAGAGGAGGACGACGAGTCCCGTGCCGAGCAGGCCCAGCAGGGTCTGCAACGCGAGCGCCGTCGCCGCCGAGGCCATGACCGTCAGGGCCCCGATCGCGCTCAGAGCCCAGAAGTGGCCGCCCAGCGCGTCGAACACCGGGCCCACGATCACCGCTCCGGCCAGGCCCGAGACGACGGCGTACGGGATCAGGGCCGCGAGGCGGATCAGGGTGCGGGGGCGGTTCGCCGGGCGGGAGCCGGACGCCATGCCCATGATCGTCGCGGTGAGGTAGCCGCCGATCACCCAGCCCAGGACCAGGTAGAAGGACGTCATTCCGCGGCCGTCGCCGGGGTTGGGGGAGCGGATGTCCGTCACCGTGATCCGGCGCTTCTCCGATGCCTCGATCTTCTGGGCGATCTGGGTGGCCGTCTGGGAGACCGACGGGCCGCCCGCCGAGGCGACGAGCAGGGTGTCCTCGGTGCCCTGCGGGTCGAAGAGGAAGGCCGCGTCCGTGCGGCGGGTCATGACCCAGTCGCGGGCAACAGCCTGATTTGAGGCCGCTGTTGCCTTCACCGGCTCGCCGGCCAGCGCGTTCAGCTGAGCGACGATCTTCGCGGAGGCCTGCTGGGGTGCCACCACCGCCACCGGGATCCGGTGCGGGGTGGGGGAGTGGAAGGCGCCCACGTACGAGACGATGAAGGCCAGTTGGACCAGCAGGCCGCCGAGGACCAGGCCGAAGGCCCGGAACGTCACGGCGTCCTTGAACTCCGCCGCGAAACCATGGGACTTGGGGGCCGGCTCCGTGGAGGATCCGCCGGCGGAAGGGCTGGGGGGTGCGTTCACGGGCGCATCGTCGCACAGGTGGGTGAACTCACCGTTCCGTTTGCTGTTCCTCCGGTAACCCCAGCTCCGCCCAGATCGTCTTCCCGGTGGCCGTCTGCCGGCTCCCCCAGCGCTCCGCCATCTGCGCGACCAGCAGCAGCCCCCGCCCGCCCTCGTCGAACACCCGGGCCCGCCGCAGGTGCGGAGCGGTACTGCTGCCGTCGGAGACCTCGCAGATCAGCGCCGAGTCACGGATCAGCCGCAGGACGACGGGATCGTCGCCGTAGCGGACGGCGTTCGTGACGAGCTCGCTGACGATCAGTTCCGTCGCGAAGGCCGCGTCCCCCAGGCCCCACGCCGTCACCTGTTCGCTCGCCGACTTCCGGGCCCGGGCCACCGCCGCCGGGTCGCGCGGGAGGTCCCAGGTGCGGACCCTCGCGGTGTCCAGGGCCGAGGTGCGGGCCAGCATCAGGACGATGTCGTCGGCCGGGCGCACCGGCAGGACCGTGCGCAGGACCTCGTCGCAGGTGTCCTCCAGCGGGCCCGCCTTGTCGGCGAGCGCCCCGCGCAGCAGGTTCAGGCCGACCTCGATGTCGCGGTCGGCGGCCTCGACCAGGCCGTCGGTGTAGAGGGCGAGCAGGCTGCCCTCCTCCAGCTCCACCTCGACGGACTCGAAGGGCAGACCGCCGAGGCCGAGCGGCGGCCCGGTCGGCAGGTCCAGGAAGCGGACCTCGCCGTCGGGGGTGACCACGGCCGGCGGGGGATGGCCGGCGCGGGCCATCGTGCAGCGCCGGGAGACCGGGTCGTAGACGGCGTAGACGCAGGTGGCCCCCACCTCGCCCGCGGGCGCGGCCTCCGACGTGCCGCCGTCGCGGGTCTCCGGGCCCACCTCCCGGTCCAGCCTGACCACCAGGTCGTCGAGCTGGGTGAGGAGTTCGTCGGGAGCGAGGTCCACGTCCGCGAGGGTCCGTACGGCGGTCCGCAGCCGGCCCATCGTCGCCGAGGCGTGGACGCCGTGGCCGACCACGTCCCCGACGACCAGCGCGACCCGGGCGCCGGACAGCGGGATGACGTCGAACCAGTCCCCGCCCACGTCCGCGCCGGAGCCCGCCGGGAGATAGCGGTACGCCACCTCCATGGCCGCGAGGTCCGGCGGTCGGTCGGGCAGGAGGCTGCGCTGGAGGGTGAGCGCGGTGCGGCGTTCGTGGGTGTAGCGGCGGGCGTTGTCCACGCTCACCGCCGCCCTGGCGACGATCTCCTCCGCGAGCAGCAGGTCGTCCTCGCTGAAGGACTCCGTCGTACGGTGCCGCAGGAAGTGCACCAGGCCCAGGGTGACCCCACGGGCCCGCAGCGGCACCATCATCACCGAGTGGATCGAGTACGCGGCCACGGACTCGGCACGGGCCGGGGAGGAGGCCACCCACTCCCGCATCCCCGGAGCCAAGGGCCCCGGCCGGGTGCCGCGGCCGGCGATCAGGGCCCGCATCGGGGGTGTGTCCACCGGGTAGAACGTCCGCTCGCCGGTGGGGACCACCGACTCGGGGCAGCCACCGAGGACCGACCGCTGCGCGGTACGGCGTACGGTGACCGGCCGGTCCGGCGGCACCGGCTCCGGTTCCTCGCCGAGCGCCACCGACTCCAGCAGGTCCACGGTGACGAAGTCCGCGAAGCCCGACACGGCCACCTCGGCCAGCTCGTCGGCGGTCCGGGCCACGTCCAGGGTGCTGCCGATGCGCAGGCTGGCGTCGTTGAGGACGGCGAGGCGGCGGCGGGCCCAGTACTGCTCGGTGGTGTCGAAGACGGCCGCGGACATGCCCCGTACCGTCCCGCTCCCGTCCTTCAGCGGGGACAGGAACATCGACCAGGCGTGGCCGCGGACCTCGCCGGGGGCCTGTCCGTAGTTCTCGTGGAAGACCGGCTCACCCGTGCGCAGCACCTGCCGCTGGAGACGGTCGTACTCGTCGAAGGGCGGGGTCGGCTCGATCTCCCACAGGGTCAGGCCGCGCATCTCGGCCACGCTGCGGCCCATCACCCGGGTCATGACCTCGTTGGCCGACACCAGCCGGGCCTCGGTGTCGTAGACCGCCACCGGCACGGGCAGCTGCGCGAGCGTGAGGTCCCACAGGGCCTCCGCGTCCGGTTCGGCGGGCCCGGCCATGTGCTCCGGGGCGGCGGTGGTCACCAGCCACGGCCGCGCGCCGTCGCCGTCGGTGAGCGGTGTCGCCTTCAGCCGTACGACGACCCGGCCGCCGCCGCGGTGCCGCAGCGCGACCTCGGTGGCCCAGCGCCGGCCCACGGCCACGTGGCGGCGAGCGGACTCCGGCAGGTCGGCGGCGAGCAGTCCGGCCGCGGGACGTCCCACGACCTCCTCGGCCTCGTATCCGAGCAGCTCACGCGCCCCGGCGCTCCACACCGTGATCGTCCCGCCCGCGTCGACGACGACCGCCAGGTCCTCGGGTACGCGTCCCTCCACGGTGCCTCCGGGTGTGCCGCCCCTGCTGTCCATGCTCCCAGCGTCCCGCCGCGCAGCTCCCCGCTCAAGCGATGACAGGAGGAACACGGCGGCACTGCCGTGGGGAGCCGCAGTCTTGCACGGGGCGGCGGGGGCGGGGAACGGAACGGATGATCCCAGTGTCCCGTCCCGTCCCGCGCGCAGCGCCCGGCAGGGAGAGGCAGGGGGAGGTCAGCCCAGCGGGCTGTCGGCCCAGGGAAGGGAGGCCGCCGGGTCGTTGAAGGCCTCCTGGCGGGGCGGCTGGACCTCGTGGCAGGTGAAACCGAGCCGGGTCAGGGCGCGGCCCACCTCGTTGGCGGTGAAGTCGCGGCGGTCCTGCCGGGTGATGACCTGGCCGACCTGCTTGACCGGGTAGACGTGGGGGCCGACGGTCACACACAGGCCGGTGGCGGGTTCGGGCTGGACGCCGTCCATCGACCTCTCGACCTCGCTCATGGTCAGGTCGAAGGGGAAACGTGCGATGACGATGCGCATGGTGCCTCCACGGGGGCGGTCGGGACGTGACGGTGAGGACGGTCAGGGTGCGGCCCTGTTCGTCTCCTTCGCGACGGGTACCCCGGCGGAGCGGCCGCCGGCCCGTCAGTGGGTGGTACGGCTATCGGCTGGTGGGGGTGGAGCGGCGGCGGCCCCGCCCGGGGCGGCCGCTGCGGCCCCGTCCCGCGGACCCGGAGCGCTTGGGGGCCTCGGCGGGCGCGGGGGCGGGGAGCGTGACGGGCACTCCGGAGGGGGTGCGGGCGCCGGTGATGCGGTTCAGCTCGGCCTCGCCCGGGCGGACCCGGGTGGTGCGCGCGCTGACGCCGGCGTCGGACATCAGACGGTCCACCGAGCGCCGCTGGTGCGGCAGGACCAGCGTGACGACGGTGCCGGACTCGCCGGCGCGTGCGGTACGGCCGCCGCGGTGCAGGTAGTCCTTGTGGTCGGCCGGCGGGTCGAAGTTGACGACCAGGTCGACGTCGTCGACGTGGATGCCGCGGGCCGCGACGTTGGTGGCCACCAGGACCGTCACCTGGCCGTCCTTGAACTGGCCCAGGGTGCGGGTGCGCTGCGGCTGGGACTTGCCGCCGTGCAGCGCCGAGGCCAGCACGCCCACCGACAGCAGGTGCTTGGCCAGGCGCTCGGCCGCGTGCTTGGTGTCCAGGAACATGATCACGCGGCCGTCGCGGGCGGCGATCTCGGTGGCGGTGGCGTGCTTGTCGTCGTCGCGGACGTGCAGGAGGTGGTGCTCCATGGTGGTGACGGTGCCCGCGGACGGGTCGACGGAGTGCACCACCGGGTCGTGCAGGTAGCGGCGCACCAGCAGGTCGATGTTGCGGTCGAGGGTGGCGGAGAACAGCATCCGCTGGCCGTCCGGGCGTACCTGGTCGAGCAGGGCGGTGACCTGCGGCATGAAGCCCATGTCGGTCATCTGGTCGGCCTCGTCCAGGACGGTCATCGTCACCTGGCTCAGGCTGCAGTCGCCGCGCTCGATGAGGTCCTTGAGCCGGCCGGGGGTGGCCACCAGGACCTCGGCGCCGGCCCGCAGCGCGGACGCCTGCCGGCCGATCGACATGCCGCCGACGACGGTGGCCGCGCGCAGGCGCAGCGCCTTCGCGTAGGGGGTGAGCGCGTCGGTGACCTGCTGGGCCAGTTCGCGGGTCGGGACGAGGACCAGGGCGAGCGGCTGCCGGGGCTCGGCGCGCTGTCCGTCCAGGCGGGCCAGCAGCGGCAGGCCGAAGGCGAGGGTCTTGCCCGAGCCGGTGCGGCCGCGGCCGAGGACGTCACGGCCGGCCAGGGAGTTCGGCAGGGTCGCCGCCTGGATGGGGAAGGGCGTGGTCACACCCTCGGCCAGGAGTGCGGCCTGCAGACGCTCGGGCAGGTCGAGGTCGGCGAAGGCCTCCACCGGAGGCAGGGCCTCGGTGACGGTGGTGGGGAGGGTGAACTCGCCGCGAGGAGCGGCGGCGGGGCGGGAGCGCTGGGGGCTCGCGCCGCGGGAGCGGTGGCGGGACGTGCTGTTCCCGGTGTTCCCGGTACGGCGGGTGCGGTTCATGGGAGGGGAACCCTTCCTCGATGCGTGCGGCACGTGTCGAGGAATTCCTCCGGGGCGCGGCGAAACCGCACGAGAATTCGCAAGAAAGAGCCGGGGAGAAACGAAGAACGCAGATTCTTCGGGAGAATGGGACAGGGCCCGCACCCCAAGAGTGCGGGCCCCAGCCGTGAAGACGCGTCAGCGTCAGGCGGGAACGATGTTCTCGGCCTGCGGGCCCTTCTGGCCCTGCGTGACGTCGAAGGTAACCTTCTGGCCTTCCTGAAGCTCGCGGAAGCCGGAGGTGGCGATGTTCGAGTAGTGCGCGAACACGTCAGCGCCGCCGCCGTCCTGCTCGATGAAGCCGAAGCCCTTTTCCGCGTTGAACCACTTCACGGTGCCAGATGCCATATTGAATCTCCCTAGGGGGCAGTGCCGGGACCCGCACTGTACGGACCCCGAGTCGCCGCGATGGACTCCCCTCCGGAAGATCCGGAAAGACGCCGGTGAACTTCTAAATTCTCCGGAAACCAAAACTGCAACTTTTTTCACGGTAACACACGGTAGGTGGGCGGATCTACGTCGCCCGGAACCCTCGTGGCGGCCGGTCCGAAAACTTCTCCGCGCTCCGCGCAGGAATCTGTTGCGGCCACGACAGTTATTCTTTCGGCTGCCGCGGTGCCCGCCCCCGCCCTCGGGCTGCCGACCGCCCTCAAGTGCCGGTGGCGGCTCGCAACCCTGGCGCCGATCCACGCCCATATGTGCCGTCACGACAGCAGACTTCTGACCGCCCGGCGAAGATCCGGAAAAGCCCCCCGCTCCCCACCGTGACCTACGACGCATCCTCCGTCCTGGTGTCGAACGGACGGCCACCGCCCGGTGTTCCGGCGGGCCGCCGTGTCATACCCTGCATCTTCGGTGAGCCGGGCTGCTCAGGGGGGACACAGGAACCCGGACCGCGATCCCTCCCTCTTTCTCAGTCGGGCGGGCGGTTCCTTGACGAGCATCTAGTGAAATTGGCCGAAATTGATACATATGCCACCGCAGATTCATCCGCGGGCGAGACTCTGGGCCGTGGCGGCTGTCGTAGCGCTCGGCTTCTTCATCGCGCTGGAGGTCACCGCGCGTCGTTACGGCGTGCCGGGACCGCTCACCACCAACGTGCGAGAACTGGTCTGCCCGCCCAAGTCGGGCCCCCTGCTGTACGCGGGCCTGGCCCTGATGATGGTGGTGTTCACCTGGCGGCAGCGGTTCCTCGCGCTCGGTGCCGCGATCGGCGTCGACCTCGTCATCGCGCTGATCAGGTGGGTGTTCGACATCCACGCGGCACCCGGCCACCCCTTCGGCAACGGCGCCCTGTGGGTGATCCTGGGCTGCGCGGTCCTCGCCCTCACCCGTCGCACCGGACCCGAACGCGTCCTGCTGCTGAAGGGCGTCGGGCTGGGCCTGCTGCTGATCGCCGGCCGCAAGGCCGGTGACACCTGGCTCCTCATCACCGCGAAGAGCCGGCCGCAGGTCCTCGACCCCTACCTCGCGATGGCGGATCACGCCCTGGGCAATCCGTCGTGGCTGATGGGCCGGGTCATCACGGCCACCGGAGCGGTCGGCTTCAACTTCCTCGACACCATCTACGGCCAGCTCGCGGTGGCCGCGGTGGTCGTCGCGCTGTACCAGCTGCGCAACGTGGCGGCCGAGCGCCGCTTCCCGCGCCACCACCTGGTGCGCACCTTCCTGCTGATCGGGCTGCTCGGCCCCGGCATCTACATGCTCTTCCCGGTGGTCGGGCCGGTCTTCGCCTACGGCACCGGGACCGACCACTGGGCGTCGATCGCCCTGTGGTCGCCGCAGATACCGAGCGACGGGCACTGGGCGGTGGCGAACCTGTGGCCGCAGACACCGCCGACGGTCTCCACCCCCCACTCCATACCGTTCGACGAGGTCACCCCGCGCAACTGCATGCCCAGCCTGCACACGGCGTGGGCCACCGCGATCTTCATCCACTCCCGCAAGGGCCCCCGGCTCCTGCGGTACGCGGGCGCCTTCTGGCTGATCGCCACGCTCTGCGCCACGCTGGGCTTCGGCTACCACTACGGCGTGGACCTCGTCGCCGGCGTGGTCTTCACCCTCACCATCGAGGCGGGACTGCGCTCGTACGACCGCGGCTGGGACCGGTCAGGACTCCGGCTGACCGCCTACGGCACGGCGGTCTTCGTCGCGCTGCTGGTGTCGTACCGCTTCCTGCCGGTACGGATGGCCGAGTACCCCTGGCTCGCCGGACCGCTTCTCCTGCTGGCGATGGTCTCGGTGATCTACGGCTACACGCGCACCGTCGCCCGCTGGGAGCGGGCGCCCGCGCCGTCCCGGCAGCCGCAGCCGCAGCCCGAACTGCTGTGACCCGCGGCGGACCCCCGGATCAACCGCCCACCCGCTCGATCCACTCGCTGCCGCCCAGCGGATAGTCGTAGCCCGGGCGGCCCAGGTTCGCGCTGGTACGGAACGGCCTGCCGTCGTCGTCGAGGTGGACGGTGCCGCTGCGGCTGCCGCTCGACCAGTCCAGGCTGAGGTCCCAGCGCACGTCGTGCGCCGTGGTGCGGGCGGTGATGTAGAAGACCTCCGGGTCGGACTCGCTGACCTTGTACGGGAAGTCGCGCTGGCCGTTCTTCGCGGTGACCGCGGGGCTGCCGTTGTCCAGGTCGATGTCGAAGGACTTGGTGCCGACACCGCCGCCGCAGCCGACGCCCATCGAGTAGTCGTTCCAGGCGAGCGGCGCGCCCTTGGTGAGGAAGCGGACGTGCAGGGCGTTCAGGACGACGGTCTCCTCACCGGTGCCCTGCACGGTGAGCGCGATCCGCTGCTCGCCCCCGGAGACCGCCCCGTACGCGGCGGCCCAGCGCCGCGCGTCCTGCTCGGTGGCCGGCGGGCCGACCTGCTCGGGCTCGCTGTCGACGAGGAAGTGCTGACTGCACGGATCCTCGTACACGTACGGGCGGACGCCCACGGTGAGCGGGACGGCGCCGGTGGTGGCGCTGCCCGGGTCCTGTCCGCCCTCGCCCTTCGGGGGAGCGGCCCCGGCGCCCTCGGTACCGGACGTCCGGGTCGGAGTGCCGGTCGCCGAGGTGGAGGCCTTGGGCCGGCTCGCGTCGGGGGAGGGGGCGGCGGAGGACCGCCCGGCGCCGGTGTCCCAGGTCCCGGCGATCGTCGGCGCCGTGTCGTCCCCGGCGCGGATTCCCGTCGGCCGCAGGGCGTACGCGACGGCACCCAGCGCGGCGACCACCGCGACGGCCGCGATCAGCGCGGTACGGCGATGACGGAGCCGGCTGGACCGCCGGGGCGGCTCGGCCTCGGCGGCCGCGTGGATGACGACGGGCTCACGGTTCGCGGCCCCGGTATCGGCGCCGGTCTCGGCCTCGGCGTCGGTAGCCGCGTCGGCCTTGGTGTCATCCGCACCCTTCGCCGTCACCTGGTCCGGCCTGCGCCCCCGTGTCGCGTCCGCCAGGATCCAGCGCCGGTGCAGCTCCACCAGTTCCTGCGGGGTCGCCTTGCAGACCCTCGCGAGGCGCTCCACCGGGGCGTACTCGACCGGCACGGCGGTGCCGTTGCAGTAGCGGTGCAGCGTCGACGTACTCATGTGCAGACGCTTGGCGAGCGTCCCGTAACTCAGCCCCGAGCGGTCCTTGAGCTCCCGCAGCAGCTGTGCGAAATCCTCGGTCCGCTCGTTCCCCGTTGCCTCCGACACCCGTTCCCCTCAAGCCCCCGTGTCCCATTCACGCATTCCAGGGTCACTGTGTTCCTCCTGGTCAGAGCCCGTTTCGGCGTTCCAGTGTCCCCAACTGCCCGCTGGGCGTGGCGGTCGGGACGGATCACCTCACAAGCTTCGGTCATCCAATCACCACCGCCACCCGAACTCCGAAGGGGCACACGAACATGTCCAGCACCTCCCGCGTCCGTCTCGTCGCCGCCGCCGCGACCACCGTCCTCGCCGCGCTCTCGCTGACGGCGTGCGACAACGGCACAGGCACGAAGGACGAGGGCCGCGCGGCCTCCACGAGCCCGTCCTCCGCGTCCTCGTCTGCGGCCACGGCCTCCGGGTCCCCGGCCCCCTCGGCCGGCACGGACCAGTCGTCCTCCACCGAGACGGCGGCCACCACGGGCTCCTCCTCCGGCGGCGGCTCGGCGGGCGGCGCTGCGGCGCCCACCGCACACACCCCCGCGGCCACGCCGCCCTCCTCCGCCGGCAAGCCGGTCACCTGCGAGGGCTCCGTCACCAAGACGGTCGCGGCCCCGCTGACCCGCCCCGTCAACCACATGCTGCTCACGGTGACCAACACCGGCAGCAAGAGCTGCTATCTGTACGGCTACCCGGTCGTCCGCTTCGGCGAGGCCCAGGCCGTACCCCCGGTCATCGAGGACTCGCAGCCCCAGGCGGTCGTCACCCTCGCGCCGGGCGAGAGCGGGTACGCCTCCGTGAACCTGTCCGCCACCGACGGCAGCGCCGCGAACGGCCACACCGCGAAGTCCCTGACCGTCTACTTCCAGGGCCGCTCCGGCAGCGGGAGCGTGGGCACGGGCGCCCACCCCTCGCTCCCCGCGAAGGGCCTCTACGTCGACGACTCCCTCAAGGTGACGTACTGGCAGCAGTCGATGGACGACGCGGTCAGCTGGTGAGCGAAGACCGCGCGCAGCGGCCCGCCCGCCCGCTCGCCGCCCGTTCGGGTCAGGCGGAGCGGGAGGCGGAGTTGTCGGACGTGGCGTTCGCTGCGCGGCGGTACTCGGCGTTGATGCGCTGTGCTTCCTCGAGCTGGTCCTCGAGGATGACGATGCGGCAGGCTGCCTCGATCGGGGTTCCCCTGTCGACCAGCTCGCGGGCGCGTGCCGCGATCCGCAGCTGGTAGCGGGAGTAGCGGCGGTGGCCGCCCTCCGAGCGCAGGGGGGTGATCAGTCGGGCCTCGCCGATCGCTCGGAGGAAGCCTGGGGTCGTGCCGAGCATCTCGGCCGCCCGGCCCATCGTGTACGCGGGGTAGTCGTCGTCGTCCAGGCGGTCGCCCAGGGGGATATCTGCTGCCATGTCACCTCGTCGTGCAACGCGTCGAGGGGCCCCGATGCCGTACGGCACCAGGGCCCCGAAGGGAATTCAACACCATCTGTCGGCCCTCATGCTGTGCCGACCTTCTGTTTCCGCTACCCGTCCCGGTGACGGGAGGGGTGCGGGGATCGCGGCTGCGTGACCGGGGACCACCATCCAATCCGGGGTCTTGCGGTACCCGGTCCGAGAACGACGGGCCGGGCGATCCTGATGGCGTCTGCTCCTCCGTTCTTTCTACGAACCAACCCTTGTGAACAGGTACTGCGGGGACTGCTACCCGGCAGTTCGTGTCTGCCGGGTCTCTCTTGACCATGTCTACGGGAAAAACAATAACCACGCCAGGAGCCAATGTCTACTCTGACAAGAGGAGATTTTGGCGTTCGGGGGACGCAGACATCTTTCGGCGTCCACGACGGAGGGGCCCTGCCGACGGGCGTCGGCAGGGCCCCTCCGGGCTGTGGGGGTGGATCAGCGGGCGAGGCCCAGTACGTCCCGCAGCTGGAGCTGGTCCGTGTAGGCGGCGCTGTCCCGGAGGACGGCGAGTCCGGCCAGGGTGACCAGGCCCGTGCGCTGCTCGTCCCCGTCGCACAGGACGAGGTGGTCGACACGGGCACCGGCCATGAGGGACAGAGCCACCTCGACCGTCATGTCGTCACAGACCCGGGGTCCGGACGCCCCCCGGTCGAGGGCCACGTGCTGCGTCTGGGTCGGCGTCGGCGTCATGGGTGCCTCCTGCGGGGGACGGGAAACGGGAAACGGTTCGGGTGCGCGGGCCGGTCGGTCCGGCCGCCCTAGGCGGCGGAGCCGTACCCGGTCCGTCGCGGTGCGCCGCGGCGTGCCGCGTCACCGGTGGGACGGCCCTGACCCGCCTGGCCCCGGCGGCCGCGCCGGCCTCGGGACGACGACGGGGAGGAGGCGCCGCGGGGGCGTTCCGGCTGCGGGGCGGTGATCACGACCGGGACACCCGAAGGGGCCTGGGCGCCGGTGATGCGGCTCAGCTCCGCCTCGCCCGAACGCACCTGGGCGATCCGGGGGGTGATGCCCGCCGAGGCCATCAGCCGGCTCATGCCGCGACGCTGGTCGGGTGTCACCAGGGTGACCACGCTGCCGGACTCGCCCGCACGGGCCGTACGGCCGCCGCGGTGCAGGTAGTCCTTGTGGTCGGTGGGCGGATCGACGTTGACGACCAGGTCGAGGTTGTCGACGTGGATCCCGCGGGCGGCCACGTTGGTCGCCACCAGCACCGTCACGTGACCGCTCTTGAAGTGCGCGAGCGTCCGGGTGCGCTGCGGCTGGGACTTGCCGCCGTGCAGGGCCGCGGCGCGGACGCCGCTGCTCAGCAGGTGCTTGGTCAGCCGGTCCACGGCGTGCTTGGTGTCGAGGAACATGATCACCCGGCCGTCCCGTGCCGCGATCTCGGTGGTCGTCCGGTGCTTGTCCGCGTCGTGCACGTGGAGGACGTGGTGCTCCATCGTGGTCACGGCGCCTGCGGAGGGGTCGACCGAGTGGACGACGGGGTCGTGCAGGTAGGTGCGCACCAGCCGGTCGACGTTGCGGTCGAGGGTGGCGGAGAAGAGCATCCGCTGCCCGCCCGGACGCACCTGGTCGAGCAGGGCGGTGACCTGCGGCATGAAGCCCATGTCGGCCATCTGGTCGGCCTCGTCGAGGACCGTGACGGCCACCTCGCTCAGCCGGCAGTCGCCGCGGTCGATGAGGTCCTTGAGGCGCCCGGGTGTCGCGACGACCACCTCGGCCCCGGCGCGCAGCGCGCCGGCCTGCCTGCCGATGGACATGCCGCCGACGACGGTCGCGAGCCGCAGGTTCACGGAGCGGGCGTAGGGCGTGAGCGCGTCGGTGACCTGCTGGGCGAGCTCGCGGGTGGGGACGAGGACGAGGGCGAGCGGCTGGCGCGGCTCGGCGCGGCGTCCCGCCGTACGGGCGAGGGTGGCGAGGCCGAAGGCGAGGGTCTTGCCCGAGCCGGTGCGGCCGCGGCCGAGGACGTCACGGCCGGCCAGGGAGTTCGGCAGGGTCGCCGCCTGGATCGGGAACGGCACGGTCACGCCTTCATGGCCCAGCGTGGCCAACAGCTGTGCGGGCATGGCGAGTTCGGCGAACGTCTCGACGGCGGGCAGTGCGGGAGTGAGCGTCCTGGGCGGCGCGAACTCGCCCTGTACGGTCTGCCGGTTCCCGTACGCCGTCCTGGAACCACGGCGCGGACCGTTGGAGCGGCCACGGGTGGAGTTTGTGTATGTGCGATTCATGCGAAACCTTCCTTGATGCGGCGCGTATCAAGGAATTCCCGCAGCGGATGAACGGCGCAGAGAATCGCGATAACGAGCCGAAGGCGATGTGTGATGCGCCTTGAAAAATGCCGCGAGCTGGGGCCCGCACCCCTAGGTGCGGGCCCCAGCTGCGAAGTATGCGCGGCGGTGCCGAGCGTCAGGCGGGAACGATGTTCTCGGCCGTCGGGCCCTTCTGGCCCTGCGCGATGTCGAACGACACCTTCTGGCCTTCCAGCAGCTCACGGAAGCCAGAGGCGGCGATGTTCGAGTAGTGGGCGAAGACGTCGGCGCCGCCGCCGTCCTGCTCGATGAAGCCGAAGCCCTTTTCCGCGTTGAACCACTTCACGGTGCCAGATGCCATTTTATTTCTCCTTCGGAGGCGGTATCAGAATCCACCCTGTGTGAATTCCGTGTCGCCGTGCTGATTAGCCCGTAAGGAAATGAACCTTCTGGCAACCACACCTGCAACTGAGATCGACAGTAGCACGGTGCGATCGGCCCCGCACGGACCATAATTCTTGACCGGGTCGGTGTTCCGGGAATACTTGCCGGGCCCCGGACCTATTTCTCATTTCGTGGGCACAGATATTGCCGCCCCCTGGGCGCGATCTTCCTCCCGTGCCGTCCGCCCGCAGCCCTGTGACCTCCTGTGACGGGAGATGCGCGGTCCTCGTCCGGGGCCGGCGCCGGACGCGCCCGACACGACGAACATCACATCGGGCCGTCGCCGGTCAGCTCGTCCAGCTCGGCGGCGTAGAACCGCGCGGGGTCGAAGCCCATCCCGTCGAAGTGGCCCGCGAGTTCCAGGGACAGGGTGCCGTGCAGCCGGGTCCAGAAGGCCAGCGCCCGGCGCAGGGCCCCCGTCGGGGCGGGGTGGCCGTCCGCCCAGTCCCGGTGTTCTTCCAGGTGGGCGTCGAACGACGACGCCGGGCCGTTCTGCGGCAGTGCGGCGAAGGCGTCCAGGAGTGTCGCCATGACCTCGGACGCGATCGCGGTGATGTCGTCGGGCGCGTGGTAGCCGGGGACGGGCGTACCGAAGATGAGGAAGTAGCGCTGGGGGTCCTCCAGGGCCCAGGCGCGCAGGGCGTGCGCCAGCGCGGCCACGTCGGCGCCGGGTCGGCGGGAGGCCGCGCGGAGGGTGTCGGCGAGGCTGCGGTAGGCGTCCCTGACGAGCTCGGTGATCAGCTCGTCGCGGCCGGCGTAGTACCGGTACAGCGCGGGCCCGCTCATGCCGAGCTGCTTGGCGATCGCGTTGAGGGAGAGCGCGGACGCGCCCGCGGTGGCGATCTGCTCCCATGCGCGGTCCTTGATCTCCGTCCGCACCTGGGCGCGGTAGCGCTCGCGGGGAGTCTTCGCTTCCGGATTCACCATAGTTAGAGGGTATCACTGAAGTTATTGACACTCTCGATGCCGTGCAGTTATAACTTCTAACGAACGCGAGGCCGAGTAACCAACCGTCTCTGTGGAGGTCGTCATGAACACCGAAGGACTCGTCGAGGTCGTCCTGCCGGGCAAGGTCGAGCCCGAGGGGCTGGAGATCCGGCACGGGTCCGTCCCGGCCGCCGGCCCGGGCCAGGTCGTGGTCAGGATGGAGGCGACCGGCGTCTCCTTCGCCGAGCAGCAGATGCGCCGCGGCCGCTACTTCGACCAGCCGCCGTTCCCCTTCGTCCCCGGCTACGACCTCGTCGGCACCGTGCAGGCGACCGGCGAGGGCGTCGACCCGCACCTGGCCGGCACCCGGGTCGCCGCGCTGGTCAAGGTCGGCGGCTGGGCCAGCCATGTGCTCGTCGACGCGGCGGACGTGGTGCCGGTGCCCGACGGGATCGGTGCGGCGGAGGCCGAGACCCTCGTCGTCAGCGGCGTCACCGCCTGGCAGATGCTGCACCGCAAGGCCCGCGTCCGCGCCGGGCAGACGGTCGTCGTGCACGGCGCCAATGGCGGCGTCGGCTCGGTCCTGGTCCAGCTCGCCCGGGCCGCGGGCGCCCAGGTGATCGGTACGGCCTCCCCGCGCCACCACGACGCCCTGCGCGAGCGGGGAGTCGTCCCCGTCGACTACCGCGCCGACGGCCTCGCCGCACGGATCAGCGAACTCGCCCCGCGCGAGGGTGTCCACGCCGTCTTCGACCACGTCGGCGGCCCCGGCATCGTCGACTCCTGGCGCCTCCTCGCCCCCGGCGGCACGCTCGTCGCGTACGGCAGCGCCGCCACCCGCGACGCCGAGGGCTCCAAGCAGTGGCCCGTGCTGAAGCTGCTCGGCCGGGTGTGGGTGTGGAACGCGCTGCCCAACCGCCGCCGCGCCCTGTTCTTCAACATATGGGCCGGCCGCGCCCTGGCCAAGAACCGCTTCCGGGCCCGCCTGCGCGCCGACCTCACCGAGGTCTTCGCCGCCCTCCAGCGCGGCGAGGTCACCGCCCAGATCGCCGCCCAGCTCCCGCTGGCCCGCGTCGCCGACGCCCTGCGCCTGGCCGAGTCCGGCACCGTCGCCGGGAAGGTGATCATCAACCCGTAGCGTCCTGGCGCAGGTGGCTGCAACTCCCAGGGGCGGTGGGTGCCGCCCGGCCGTGACACGCCACCGGATGGGTTATCCAGCCTGTTTCCGGCCTTTCGGGTCATACCGTACCGAATATGATGAGATTTCATATCTCCCTGCTGGCATGTACCGCGGCGATCCTCGGGGCGGTGTTCGGGGCCGCCCCGCCCGTCGCCGCCGACCAGACGCCCCACGTCGCCCCGATGACCCACCTGGTCTTCCCCGGGCAGTCGATCCAGCGGGCGGTGGACGCCGCCGAGCCCGGTGACACCGTGCTGCTGACCCCCGGCACCTATCGCGAGAGCGTCAAGGTGAGCACGCCCGGGATCACCCTGAGCGGCATGGGCCGCAGCACCGTCATCGAGCCCGACACCAAGAAGGCCGCCAACAGCTGTGCCGAGTACGGCAACGGCATCTGCGTGGTCGGCACCAAGGACCACGACCTCGAGGGCGTCACCGTCGCCTCCCTCACCGTGACCGGCTTCACCGGGACCGGGGTGTTCGCCATGGCGACCGACGGTCTGACCGTGCGGAACGTGACCGCGGTGAAGAACGGGGTGTGGGGCATCGCCCAGGAGCGTTCGGTGCGCGGGGTGTTCCGGAAGAACACCGCCCGGGACAACGGCGACGCCGGCCTGTTCCTGGCGAACACGATCAAGGAAGAGGCGGGCGCCGCGGACACCCGGGGAACCGTGGTCGAACACAACCGCCTGGAGGGCAACCGGATCGGCATCACCGTCCGGCGCCTGAGGAACCTCACCGTCGCGGGCAACCACCTCACCGGCAACTGCGCGGGCGTCTTCGTCGTGGGCGACGAGAACAAGCCGAAGGCCGGCGCGCTGACCGTGCGCGACAACACCCTCGAGAAGAACAACAAGTCCTGCCCGAAGACCGCGCGGCTGGATGCGCTGCAGGGCTCCGGCATCGTGCTGACCGGCGCCGAGGACACCCTGGTGACCCGCAACCGCGTCATCGGCAACGCCGGCACCTCCTCGCTGTCGGGCGGCATCGTCCTGTTCAAGAGCTTCGTGGGCACCACCAGCGAGCGGAACCGGATCACCGACAACGTGCTCGAGGGCAACTCCCCCGCGGATCTCGTCAACACGGACACCGGCAACAACACCTTCGACCACAACACCTGCCGGGCCTCCAAGCCCGCGGGGCTGTGCTGACGGCCGTGGGCATCCAACAACTCGAAGAAGGAGGACGGCCCATGACGGCCGTACAGACCACTCCGCCGGCGTCCATGCGGCTCAGGGAGCTCGTGTTCGGGGCGGCATGCGCGGCCGCCGTCCGCGCGGCCGCCCGTCTGGGCGTCCCCGACGCCCTCGACGACAGCCCGATGCCCGTGGAGGACCTCGCGGCCGCGGTGAAGACCGAGCCGAGGACGCTGCGCCGGCTGCTGCGCGCCCTGTCCTGCTACGGCGTCTTCGCCGAGCAGGGGGACGGGACCTTCGCGCACACCGACATGTCCCGGCTGCTGCGCGAGGACGATCCCCACAGCCTGCGCGCCATCGCCCTGTGGTGCACCGAGCCGTGGACCTGGGACGCGTGGCCCCAGCTGGACGAGGCGGTGCGCTCCGGCCGCAACGTCGTGGAGGACCTGTACGGCAAGGAGTTCTTCCAGTACCTCAACGAGGACGCCCCGGAGTCGGCCGACGTCTTCAACCGCGCCATGACGACCTCCAGCGTGCAGTCCGCGCGGGACGTCGCGCAGTTCCTCGACCTGTCGGGGTGCGCGTCGGTCGCCGACATCGGCGGCGGCCAGGGGCATGTGGTGGCGAGCCTGCTGGAGAAGTACCCGACGCTCCACGGCACGCTGCTCGACCTGCCGCGGGTGGTGGAGAACGTCGATCCGCGGCTGCGCCCGGGCGGCGCGCTCGCGGACCGGGCGCGCCTGGTCCCCGGCGACTGCCGGGTGGCCGTCCCGGTCCGGGCCGATGTCTACGTCATCAAGAACATCCTGGAGTGGGACGACGACAGCACGACCCGCACCCTGCGCAACGTCATCGAGGCGGGCGGGCCCGGAGCGCGGGTCGTGGTCATCGAGAACCTCGTCGACGACTCGCCCTCGATGCGGTTCAGCACCGCCATGGACCTGCTGCTGCTCCTCAACGTCGGCGGGGCCAAGCACACCACCGAGTCCCTGACCGGCAGGCTGACGCAGGCGGGGCTGGTCATCGGTGACGTCCGCCCGGTCAACCCCTATCTGCACGCGTTCGACTGCACGATCCCCGGCTGACCGGGCCCGGGGACGGGCTCCGTTGAACCGCCGTCCGGCGGGCGGCGGTTCAACGGGGGCCGGTTCAGGAGCCGGCGTCCCGCTCCCAGCGGTAGAAGCAGCGCGCCATCGCGTCCTTCGGCGAACGCCAGGTCGCCGGGTCGTACGCGGTGACGTACGCCGCGAGGCGCTCGCTGATGTCCCGGAACTCGGGGTGCCCGGCCACCTTCGCGATGGCGGGCCCGGGGTCCCGCTCCGACTCGATGAGGTGCAGGTACACGTCGTCGAACTGGAAGAGGCTGCGCCGGGCGACCCCGACGAGGTGCGGCAGTTCTCCGCGGTCCGACTCCTCGAACACCTTGGCGATGTCCAGGGCCGACTCCGGGGCCATACGGGCGACGATCAGGGACTGGTGCATCGGCATGGGCTCCGTCCCGCTCAGTCGGACAGCATCGGCACGGGCCGGCGCTCTTTCGCGGCCTTCTCGATGCGGTCCCGGATCAGGGCCATCTGGATCTTGGAGTTCCGGTTGATGTTGTCCGTCATCCACTCGTCGTCCACCGGGGCGTCCGGCCGCATCGCGAAGTCCTGCGTCCACACCATCCGGGTGCCCTCGGCGACCTTCTCGTACTGCCACACGATGTTCATGTAGGCGAAGGGGCCGGTCTCGACGCGGCGTGCCCGCACGGTGAGCGTGTCGCGGTCCGGCTCGCGCTCCGAGACCCAGCTCCACACCTTGCCGTCCTTGTCGGGGTGCATGGTCAGCCGGAACGTCGTCCGGTCGCCCTCCCGGGACAGGATCTCGGCGGAGGCGTACTCGCTGAACAGCTGCGGCCAGTTCTCGACGTCGTTGGTCATCTCCCAGACCAGGTCGAGCGGGGCCGCGATGGTGATCTCGTTCTGCGTGTGTCCGGTCATGTCAGGCCCCCATCAGAAGCGCGCTGTTGACGAGTTCGAGGAACTGCCGGGGGCTCTTGCTCTTCTCCGCGTCGGGCGGCATCGGGGTGCTGTACCGGTTCTCCAGCTCGCCCACGATGCCGAGCAGCCCGAGCGAGTCGAGGCCGAAGGTGTCGAAGCCGGAGTCGTACCGCTGCTGGAGCTCCTCGGGGGTGACGGTGACCCCGGCGGCCTTCTTCATGAGCTCGGCCAGCTCTTCCACGGTGATGCGGTCACTCATGCGCTTGCTCTCCTTGTGTCGGGACGGGTGTCGGGATGGGTGGGGGGATGTGCGCCGCGCCGTAGCACCAGCGCCGCGTTCGACCCCATGAGTCCTCGGCTGAGGACCAGCGCCGTGCGCACCTCGGTGACGCGCGCGCGGGCGGTGACGAGGTCGAGGTCGTGGCAGACGTCGAAGACGTTGGGGGTGGGCGGGATCAGCCCGTGCTCCATCGCGAGCACCGCGGCGGCGACGTCCAGCACGGGCGCCGCGCCGTAGGCCCGGCCGATGGCCGTCTTCGGCGCCGTGACGGGCACCTTGGTGCCGTGCGGGCCGAGGGCGTCCGCGATCGCCAGCGCCTCTGCGCGGTCCGCCGCCGGCACCCCGAGGGCGTCGGCGAAGACCACGTCGATCTCCTCGGGCGCGCACCCGGCCTCGTCCAGGGCCCCCCGGATCGCCTGGGCCAGCCCCTCCCTGGACTCCTCCCAGCGCGAGGCGCCGGTGAAGGTCGCCGCGTGTCCCGCCAGGGTGGCCCGTACGGGCACGCCCCGTTCCCGGGCCGATTCCTCGGCCTCCACGACGACCATGGCACCGCCCTCGGCGGGCACGAACCCGCAGGCGGCGGTGGTGAACGGACGGTAGGCGCGGTCCGGTTCGGCGACGGTGCTCAGCTCCTGGTACCCGAGCTGGCAGACCATCGAGTAGGGGGCCAGCGGCGCCTCGGTCGCGCCGGCCACCATCACGTCGGTGCCGCGCCGCACGGCCCGCGCCGCGTGCGCCAGCGCGTCCAGACCGCCTGCCTCGTCGGAGGCGACCACCCCGCAGGGCCCCTTGAGGCCGCGCCGGATGGAGATCTGGCCGGTGCTCGCGGCGTAGAACCAGGCGATGGACTGGTACGGCCCGACGAAGCGGCTTCCCTTGCCCCACAGTTGCTGGAGCTCGCGCTGCCCGAACTCACCGCCGCCGGAACCGGCGGCGGTGACCACGCCCACCGAGAACGGCGCGGTGTCGGTGTCGGACCGGCTGAGTCCGGCGTCCTCCAGGGCCAGGTCGGCCGCGGCCATCGCGAAGTGCGTGAACCGGTCGGTCTGGACGAGGTAGCGCTCCTCGACCGCCGACGGCGGATCGAAGTCCCGGACCTGTCCCGCCACCCGCAGCGGCAGGTGCTCACAGCCCTCACGGGTGATCCGGTCCAGGACGGTGACGCCCTCCCGGGTGGCCTTCCAGAAGGCCTCGGTGCTGGTTCCGTTGGGCGCGACCACGCCGATTCCGGTGACGGCCGCGCGCCGGGGACGAGGTGCGCTCATTCGGTCTTCTCCCTCGGCAGGGTCATGATCACCGCGGACTGGAAACCGCCGAACCCGCTGCCCACCGAGAGCACGCTGCGCAGCCTGCGCTCACGGGCGACGCGCGGCACGTAGTCCAGGTCGCACTCGGGGTCCGGGGTCTCGTAGTTCGCGGTGGGCGGGACCACCTGGTGGGCCAGGGCCAGCGCGCAGGCGACGACCTCGATCGCCCCGATCGCGCCGAGGGAGTGGCCCACCATGGACTTGATGGAGCTCATCGGCGTGTCGTAGGCGTGCGCGCCCAGGGCCCGCTTGACCGCGGCCGTCTCGTGCCGGTCGTTCTGCTGGGTGCCCGACCCGTGCGCGTTGACGTAGTCGATCGCCGTGGGGTCGAGCCGGGCCTGGCCGAGGGCGTCCTCGATGGCCCGGGCCATCTCCAGGCCCTCACCGGTCAGACCGGTCATGTGGTAGGCGTTGCCGAAGGTGGCGTAGCCGCCGATCTCGCAGTACACGTGCGCGCCCCGGGCCCGGGCGTGCTCCAGTTCCTCCAGGACGAGCACCGCGCCGCCCTCGCCCATGACGAACCCGTTGCGCCGGGCGTCGAAGGGGCGTGAGGCGTGGGCGGGGTCGTCGTTGCTCGGGGAGGTGGCCTTGATGGCGTCGAAGCAGGCCATGGTGATCGGGGAGATCGGCGAGTCGGAGGCGCCCGCGATGCACACGTCGGCCCTGCCCTCCTCGATCGTGTGGAAGGCGTACCCGACGGCGTCGAGGCCCGAGGTGCAGCCGGTGGAGACGGTCTGCACCGGTCCGCGGGCCTCGAACCGCTCCGCCACCGCCGAGGCGAGGGTGCTGGGCGAGAACGCCCGGTGCAGATGCGGACCGGCCTCCCGGTGGTCCACGTCCCAGCGCTGCCCGCCGTGGCTGACCAGGACGTAGTCGTGTTCCAGCCGGGTGGTGCCGCCGACCGCGGTCCCCAGGGAGACCCCGACCCGCCACGGGTTCTCCGCGGCGAGGTCGAGGCCGGAGTCCCGTACCGCCTCCTCGCCGGCCACCAGGGCGAACTGGAGGTAGCGGTCGGACCGGGCGATCTGCTCCGCGTCCAGTCCGTGGGCCGCCGGGTCGAAGTCGCACTCGGCGGCGATCTGCGAACGCAGCCCGGACGGGTCGAAGAACGTGATGCCGCGGGTCGCCGTGCGGCCGCTGGTCAGCAGATCCCAGAACGCCGGGACACCGATGCCGCCCGGAGCGACGATCCCTATGCCGGTGACCGCCACGCGCCTGGTCATGAGCGCAACCCGGATCGCTCGGCCGCCCCGCCGGCGGGGACCGCCTCAGGGATCGGCACGCCGTCGGCGTCCTCGGTGTCGACATGCCCGAGCGGCGGGCTCGGGGCCAGCGGGCCGAGATGGAAGACCAGCCGGGCCTCCACGTTGCCCACGTTGCGGAAGCGGTGCCGCATGTGGGTCGGGATCAGGAGCCCCTGCTCGGGCCGCAGTTCGTGCGGCTCACCGTCCAGGTCCACCTCCAGTTGCCCGCACACCACGTAGATGAACTCCTCGGAGTACGGGTGGTAGTGCTCGGCGATGCGGTCGCCGGGCTGCACGATGGCCACGCCCATGAAACCGCTGGTGGAGCCGACCGTGGCGGGGGTGAGCATGGCGCGCAGATCGCCCCCGCGCCGGGTGTTGGGCGCGACATCGCTGAGATCCACAACTCCGGGATGACGTTTGATCACGACGTTCCTCCGAACAGGTGCTGCATCGACATGAGGGCGTGGCCGGTCACGGCCCGGGGACCCGGTGGTTCAGGCGTCGGGCGCGCGGCGGTCGGTGACGAGGTCCATGCGGGAGACCGCGAGGAGACGAGCGGGGGCGATGTCCCTGAGCGCCGGGCCGTCCACACCGAGGGCCGCGCCGTCGAGGAGCTCCGTCAGCTCGGATGCCCGGCCGTGGTCCGTGAGACCGAGCACGGGGCCGGGGTCGCTGTCGAGCGCGCCGCGCACGTCGACCAGCCGCATCACCACGTCGTCGCGCTGGAAGATGGTGCTGCGCAGCACCGGCCCGCGCGGGTCGTCCGCCGCCGCCTCGTCCTGCCGGGCGAGCAGCTCGGCAAGCCGCATGCCGCACCCCTCGCGGGCCGGGTAGTACAGCGCGTGCCGCTCCGCCTCCGGGCTCTCCTGGCCGGCCGTCACATGGTGGACGGCGGGCAGTGCCGCGCGGGTGAAGAAGACCCGGGCGGACTCGGGATCGTCCAGGTCCCGGTCCTGCTCCAGATAGGGGTTGATGGCCTCCTCGACGGCCCGCACCTCGGGCTGCCGGGCGACGTGGCGCAGTGCGGCGAGCAGGTCGCCGCGCACCTCGATGGCCCGGACGACCCGGTTGCCGTGCATGAACAGGGAGGTGCGGCACAGCCGGGTGGTGTCGTCGACCCGCGGCTCCGGTGAGGTGTAGCCGGCGAGGATCCCGGCGACGGTGGCCTCGCTGCCCGGCTTGACCGTGAAGGTCAGCGCGTGGCGGATGAGCCCGTCACCGATCCTGGGCGCGGCCTGGAGCCGGCGCTTCCCGGGTCCGGTCGGCACCGCCGGGCCGCCGGTCTCGCGGACGATGTGGAAGCGCAGCGACCTGGTGTCCCGGACGCAGCTGTGCAGCGGCTCCACCATCCGCACGTGTTCCTCGCTGTTGACCCAGGTGAGGAAGGGCGGGGCGCTCTCCCACTCGCTGGTGATGAGCCACTGGGAGGGGTTCTCGATGGACTGGCACAGCTGGTCGCTGACGTGTCCGGGGACGGAGGCGACCTGGCTGCACAGACTCTCGTACGCCTCCAGGAACTGCTGCTGGGCCCCGTCGTAGACGTCCACCAGCAGGACGACACGGAGCCTGGAGCCGTCGAACACGGATTGCGAGACCCGCTGCGACACCTGCTGCGTGGGCGCTTGAGAGACACGGTCGGAGGTGGTGGTCATCCTGGGCACAACTCCTTCGGGGGCAGAGGCGGACGGACGCCGGCCACGGGGGACGCCGTCGGCGTTCCTCGATCGTCAGGCCGCCCCGGGAAGCGCGCGACTCGTATGCACCGTGGGGGTGACCGGCCGGCTCAGACGAGGTGGGCGAAGACCACGAGGTTGTCCGTGTAGTCCTTTGCCGTGTGGTCGTAGTCGCCCGCGCAGGTGATGAGCCGGACCTCGGCGCGGGGCGTGTCGGCGTACACCCGCCGACTGGGGAAGTTGCTCTTGTCGAACGTCTCGACGCTGTCGACCGTGAAGGTCGCCCTGCGCCCGTCGGCCCGGTCGACGTGGAAGACGTCCCCCTTCCGGAGCTCCCCGAGTTCCACGAAGACGGCGGCCGAGGTGGCCGTGTCGACGTGCCCGGCGATGATCGCGGTGCCCGCCTCTCCGGGGGACACGCCCTTGGCGTGCCAGCCGACGAGGTTGGTGTCGTAGCCGGGGGGAGGTTCGAGGCGGCCCGTGGGGCCGATGAAGAGGTCCGTGAAGGGGGCGTCGACGGAGATCTTCGGAATGAGCAGCCGCACGGGTCTCGACCGCGGCAGGGTCCTGCCCGCCGGCTGTCCGGCCGCCTGCTCGGGCGGTGCGTCCCGCACGGACGCGGACACGGCCGGCGCGGGTGGGGAGGCGTCGGGGGCCGAGTCGTCGTTCCCGCCGAACAGGACCACGGCCAGCACCACGGCGGCCGCGGCGCCCAGCATCAGCTTGCTGGGGGATCCCTGCCCGGCCGGGGCCGGTTCGTCATGGCCCGGGTTGTCTGCGGGGGGAGAAGGAGGGACTGCCATCGGACACCACCTCACCAGGGGACGGCAGCAGAGCGGACTGACGGGGCACGGGGAGGACCGGCCGGGCCGCCACGCGGCGCGCACGCGTGGCGGCCCCGGCGGCTATCGCGTCCGGCATGGGTCAGGCCATGCTTCCGGCGAGCTTCCTACGGCGTGCCGCGTACAGGCCGGTGCCGGCGACGGCCAGCATCGCGATCCCGCCCGCGGTCACCGTCGGGGAGGCCAGACCGCCGCCACCGGTGTGCATGCCACCGCTGGGCTTCTCGTGGTCGCCGCTCCAGGAGCCGCCGTCGTGCTTCCCGCCGCCCTGCTCGCTGTCCTTGTCCTTGTAGGTCTCCGGGTCGTGCTTCGGGTTGTGCTCCTTGCTGTAGGAGGAGGAGTCCGACTGGTCCCAGTCGTCGCCGGCGGCGGCGTAGGCGCCGGATGCGCCGAGAGCGAGGACGGCCGAGGCCGCCGCGGTGGCCAGGATCATGCGGGCAGAGTGCATGGGACGTTCCTTCCGTCGGCGGCCGGGCAGCTGGTGCTTCGTCAGCTGAGGTGGCCCGCCCCCGACGTGATCCACCGTCAGCCAGTTCGGCCGCCGCCACCACTCGGGGCGGTCACCCGGGTGAATCCGCCCGATCCAACGGGGTGTCAGACCGCCCCGAGCAGGGTGCTCAGGACCTGCCGCAGCTCCTGCCCGGCATCCGGGACGGGCCCCGCGGAGCGCCAGGCCACGAACCCGTCGGGCCGCACGAGTACGGCTCCTTCGGGCGTCGTCCCGTGGGCGGCCGACCAGTCCGTTCCGCCCTCGGGGACCAGTTCGGCGTCCGGTCCCTCACCCAGCCGGTACGAGGCCAGCGGGACCGACGTCTCCCCGGCGAGGCGGACGGCGGCCTCGTGCCAGCCGCTCGCCGCCCCGGCGCCGCTGAGCAGGACGAACGACCTCTCGTAGAGGTCCAGCGTGGAGATCCGCTCACCCTGCTGACGCACCGCCAGGTGGGGTGCCCTGCTGCCGGGTTCACCGGACAGGTCGAGGCGGTCCGGGACGACCGGGGTCGCGGGGTCGGCGCCGACGACGGCGCCCTGCGGATAGCGGTAGCCGAGGGCCACGTTGAGGATGCCGCGCTGCGGGCCGCCGCCGGTGCCGGGGGGCGGCGCGTAGCCGGGGTGGCTGTGCTCGGCCGACCGGACGGCGGCGCGGGCGCTGGTCGCCTCCGCCACCGGGCGGCGCTCGGCGTCGTACGAGTCAAGGAGCGCCTCCCCGGCCCAGCCGCCGAGGACCGCGGCGAGCTTCCAGGCGAGGTTGTGCGCGTCCTGGATACCGGTGTTGGAGCCGAACGCCCCGGTGGGCGACATCTCGTGGGCCGAGTCGCCGGCCAGGAAGACCCGTCCCGAGCGGTAGCTCCGGGCGACGCGCTGGGCGGCGTGCCAGGGGGCCCGGCCGGTGATCTCCACGTCGAGATCGGCGACGCCGACCGCGCGGCGGATGTGCTCGACGCACCGCTCGTCGGTGAACTCCTCCAGTGTCTCGCCGCGTTCGGGGTGCCAGGGGGCGTGGAAGACCCAGTTCTCCCGGTTGTCCACGGGCAGCAGGGCGCCGTCGGCCGCCGGGTCGGTCAGATAGCAGACGATGAACCGGCGCTCGCCCACGACCTCGGCGAGGCCGCGGGAGCGGAAGGTGATGCTGACGTTGCTGAACAGGTCGCCGGGACCGCTCTGGCCGATGCCGAGCTGCTCGCGGACGGGGCTGCGGGGGCCGTCGGCGGCGACGAGGTAGTCCGCCTGGACGGTGGTGTGCTCGCCGGTCTCCCGGCTCTTGAGGATCGCGGTGACGCCCGAGGGCCCGCTCTCGAACGACAGCAGTTCGGTGCCGTACCGCAGGTCGCCGCCGAGTTGCCTGGCGTGTTCGAGCAGTACCGGCTCCAGGTCGTTCTGGCTGCACAGGCACCAGGAACTGGGGCTGAACCGGGCCAGTCCGCCGCCCGGGTCGATCTCCCGGAACAGCCACTCGCCCGCGTCGCCGACCAGGGTGGGGGTCTGCAGGATCCCGTGGTTGCCGGCCAGGGTGGCGGCCGCCTGACGGATCATCGGCTCGACGCCGGCCGTGCGGAACAGCTCCATCGTGCGTACGTTGTTGCCGCGGCCCCGGGGGTGGATCGAGGTGCCGGCGTGCCGTTCCACCAGGGTGTGCCGTACGCCCAACCGGCCCAGGAACACCGAGGTCGACAGTCCGACGAGGGAACCGCCGACGATGAGGACCGGGACCCGGAGGGCCGTGTGGTCGGCTTGGCCCGCTTTGTGGTTCATAAGTCGCCTCCAGCGTGTCGTGTCCGCCGACTCGTCCGGATACGGCGGGGAGCTTCATGCATGCCCCGCGACACGAACGCGGGCCCAAGCTTCACCCGCTCAACACGTGCGGTTCCCCGAGTCGGCGGGCACGCCGGGTGGCCGGGGGCGGTTCCGTCCTGGACCCGCAGGTCGTCTCCCCGCTGCTGGTACGCCGCTATATACGTCGAGGGGCCCCGGTGCCGTGCGGCACCAGGGCCCCGAAGGGATTTGAACTCCGTCTACGACATGAAGCGTAATCACGTCGAGTGAGGATGTCTAGTCTGACAAAAGTAGATTTTGGGTCGGGAAACTGCCGCCCGGACCGCACGGCGGTTCCGGGACTGAATAAGATCTGCTCTCATGTCGAACCCTGACGAGCTGCTCGTCGCCCTCTGCACCGCGGTGGAGTCCGAGCGAAGCAATCAGATGTCGTTGACCGTGGTCGTCGGCGGTGCCGTCATCACCGGCCGGCTGGCTCCCGAGGCCGTGTGGAGGGAGCGGGTGGCGGAGGTCCTCAAGGACTCCGACCGGCTCGGCCCCTTCTCCGACGTCTTCGCCGGCGAACCCCGAGGTGACCGGCCCGACCGTGCCGAGGCGCCCACCCATCTGCACTTCCACCTCGCCCGCATCCTGCAGGGCAGCCTCGGAATCCCGGAGACGGGAGGCATGTACCGAGTCGCCATCAAGGACGTCAGCGCGTGGACCGTGGGCGATCTCAGCTACTTCGACCGGTGAGCAGGAGCCGGGGCGCCACCGGGTGCCCCGGCTCCGCCGCCGCGGTCACTGACGGCGCCTGGCGGACGGCCAGGGCGATGCCCCGGTCGAGTTCGTCGGCGCCGGAGACGTGGACGGCGTCGTCGACCAGACGCCGCAGGAACCCCTGCACGGAGGACGTGTCCAGCAGCCGGTCCACCACCGAGACGACCTGGCGGTCGTCCGCTCCGCGGCTCATGTGGCGCGGGGGCCTCGGTCACCGTTGGGGGAGGGCTGCCTCCGGGTTGCCGTAGTAGGCGTCGGGGCCGTGTTTGCGGGTGTAGTGGCGTTCCAGGAGGTGGGCGGGTGGTGGGGCGGTCGGGGACAGGGACAGGGTGTGCAGGGCGATGTCGGCGACGGCTTCGCAGATGATCGCGTGTTCGAGGGACTTGCGGGCGGTGGTGCCCCAGGTGAAGGGGCCGTGGCCGGCGACGAGGGCGGCGGGGACCTCGGCCGCCTTCTGGTCGTCCTTGTCGAGGGTGTCGACGATGACGACGCCGGTGTTGTACTCGTAGTCGTCGGCGCACTCCGCGGCGGTGAGGTCGCGGGTGACGGGGATGGGTCCGTTGAAGGTGTCGGCGTGGGTGGTGCCCAGGACGGGGATGTCGCGGCGGGCCTGGGCGAAGGCGGTGGCGTGGGTGGAGTGGGTGTGGGTGACGCCGCCGATGGAGGGGAAGGCGCGGTAGAGGCAGCGGTGGGTCTCGGTGTCGGTGGAGGGGCGCAGATCGCCCTCGACCACGGCGCCGTCGGACAGCCGCACCGTCACCAGGTCCTCGATCGACAGCGTCTCGTAGGGCACTCCGGACGGCTTGATCACGAACACGCCCGCCTCGCGGTCCACTCCGCTGACGTTGCCCCAGGTCAGGGTCGCGAGACCGACCTGGGGAATGGCGAGGTTCGCCTCCAGTACCTCCCGGCGCAGGCGCTCCCGGGCTGTGGTGGTCATCGGTGTTCTCCTTCGTGCCGGCGAGAGGTCACAGGGCCTGGGCGAGTCGGTGGTAGGCGGCGTTCCAGCGGATTTCCTTGCCGAACTGCTCGGTGGTGGTGTGCTCGTCGATCGTGAGGAGCTCCACGCCGGTCATGGCGGCGTAGTCGGTGAGGGTCTCCAGGTCGACGGCGGAGCTGAGCACGGTGTGGTGCGGGGCGCCGGCCAGCAGCCAGCTCTCCGCCGACTCCGCGAGGGAGGGGCGCGGCTTCCACACGGCACGGGCCACGGGCAGGCGGCGCAGCGGTTCGCTGGGGGAGACGACGTCGACGGCGTTGGCGGTGAGCCGGAAGCGGTCGCCGAGGTCGGAGAGCCCGACGACCACGGCGGGGCCCTCGGCCGCGTTGAAGACCAGGCGGACCGGGTCCTCGCGGCCGCCGATGGAGAGGGGGTGGATCTCGCAGCTGGGCCGGTCCGCGGCGATCGACGGGCAGACCTCCAGCATGTGGGCGCCGAGGACACGCGGGGTGCCGGGGCCCAGGTGGTAGGTGTAGTCCTCCATGAAGCTGGTGCCGCCGGGGAGTCCGGTGCCCATGACCTTCATCGTGCGCAGCAGCGCGGAGGTCTTCCAGTCGCCCTCGCCGCCGAAGCCGTAGCCGTCGGCCATCAGCCGCTGCACGGCCAGGCCCGGGAGCTGGCGCAGGCCGCCCAGGTCCTCGAAGTTGGTGGTGAACGCGGTGAACCCGCCCTCGGTCAGGAAGGTACGCAGGCCCAGTTCCTGGCGGGCCGCGTAGAGGAGGGAGTCGTGGCGGATGCCGCCGGGGCGCAGGGCCGGCACGACGGAGTAGGACTCGATGTACTCCTCGGCGAGTTCGGCGGCCGCCTTGTCCTCGACCGCGTCGACGACGGCGACCAGGTCGTTGACCCCGTAGGTGTTCACCGAGAACCCGAACCGCAGCTGCGCCTCGACCTTGTCGCCCTCGGTCACCGCGACATCGCGCATGTTGTCGCCGAAGCGGGCCAGGCGCAGGGTGCGCGAGGCGTGCCGGCCCACAGCCGCCCGGGCCCAGGCGGCGACCCGCCGGATCACCCGCGGGTCGGTGGCGTGACCGGCGACGATCTTGCGGTCGACGCCGACCCGGGACTCGATGTGGCCGAACTCGCGGTCCCCGTGCGCGGCCTGGTTGAGGTTCATGAAGTCCATGTCGATGCTGGGCCAGGGCAGCGACAGGTTGTACTGGGTGTGCAGATGCAGCAGCGGCACGTCGAGGGCGCTGAGTCCGGCGATCCACATCTTGGCCGGGGAGAAGGTGTGCATCCACACGATCACGCCCACGCAGGTGTCGGACGCGGACGCCTCCTGGCACATCCGCCGGATCGACTCGGCGTCGGTCAGGACCGGCTTCCACACGATCCGCACCGGGACCTTCCCGGGGCCGCCGAGGATCTCGGCGATGTTCCTGGACTGCTTGGCGACCTGGCTCAGCACGTCGTCGCCGTACAGGCCCTGGCTGCCGGTGAGAAACCAGATCTCCTGGTCCGGGTAGGGGTAGGTGGTGCTGTTCTCCATGAGGGTTCCTTTCGAGGGGGTCAGGCGGAGGCTTCGGTGCGCAGGCGGCGCAGCCGGCGCATGACGTCGTTGGTGCCGCGGCCGAAGTAGTCGTGCAGCACCCGGTACTCCGCGTAGAGGCGCTCGTAGGCGGCCGCCCGCTCGGGGTCCGGCAGGTAGAGGCCGCGGTGGACCTTGCCCATGGCGTGGGCGGCGGCGCGGATGTCGGGGTACGCCCCGGCGGCGACGGCGGCGTGCATCGCGGCGCCGAGCGCCGGGCCCTGGGTGGAGCCGATGACGCCGAGCGGGCGGCCGGTGACGTCGGCGTAGATCTGCATGAGCAGGGCGTTCTTCGTCAGGCCGCCCGCGATGATCAGTTCCCGTACGGGTACGGCGGCGGACTCGAAGGCGTCGATGATGGTGCGGGTGCCGAAGGCGGTGGCCTCGAGGAGTGCCCGGTAGATGTCCTCGGGGCGGGTGGACAGGGTCTGGCCGACGATCAGGCCGCTGAGGTCGTGGTCGACCAGTACCGAGCGGTTGCCGCTGTGCCAGTCCAGGGCCACGAGTCCGTGCTCGCCGACCTTCTGCCGGGCGGCCAGCTCGGTCAGGTACTCGTGCGCGGTCTGCCCGGCCGCCGCGGCCTTCTCGGCGTACTCGGCGGGGAAGCCGGTGCGGACGAACCAGGCGAAGATGTCGCCGACGCCGCTCTGTCCGGCCTCGTAGCCCCACAGGCCCGGCAGGATGCCGCCGTCGACGACCCCGCACATGCCGGGCACGGTGCCGAGCTGGTCGGAGCTCATGACGTGGCAGGTGGAGGTGCCCATGATGGCGACCATCTGGCCGGGCTCGACGGCCGCCGCGGCGGGGGCGGTGACATGCGCGTCGACGTTGCCGACGCAGACCGTGATGCCCTCGGGCAGCCCCGTCCAGGCGGCGGCCTCGGCGGTCAACGTCCCCGCGGGGGAGCCGAGCTGTCCGATCGGCTGGTCCAGCTTGTCGGTGACGAAACCGGCGAACTCCGGGTGCAGAGCGCCCAGATAGGCGGGTGACGGGTAGACGCCCTCCTGGTACTGGCCCTTGTAACCGGCGGTGCAGGCGTTGCGGACGTACGTCCCGCTCAGCCGCCACACGATCCAGTCCGCCGCCTCCACCCACCGCTCGATGCGGCCGTAGACCTCCGGATCCTCCTCCAGGACCTGAAGTGCCTTGGCGAACTCCCACTCGGAGGAGATCTTCCCGCCGTAGCGCGGCAGCCACGGCTCCTTCCGCTCCTCCGCCAGCGCGTTGATCCGGTCGGCCTGGCCCTGCGCCGCGTGGTGGCGCCACAGCTTGACGTAGGCGTGCGGGCGGGAGGCGTACTCGGGCAGATCGCACAGGGGCGTGCCGTCGGCCAGCGTCGGCACCATCGTGCAGGCGGTGAAGTCGGTGCCGATGCCGATGACCTGCTCGGGCGCCACTCCGGCGCGGGCGAGGGCCTCGGGTACGGCGATGCGCAGCACGTCGAGGTAGTCGGAGGGCACCTGGAGGGCCCAGTCCGGGGGCAGCCGGGTGCCGTCCGGCAGCTCGCGGTCCAGGACCGCGTGCGGGTAGACGTGCTCCGCCGACGCGAGCTCCGCGCCGTCGCGGACGCGGACGACGACGGCCCGGCCGGACAGCGTTCCGTAGTCGACGCCTACGACGCAGGGTTCCTCGGGCATGGCGGCCACCTCTCTTGTTCGGTATTTCGGTCACTGTTCGGGATCTTGGGCAGAAGAGCGGGGGCCCGGCCTGAACCGGGCCCCCTGGCAGGTCAGTTGACCCGCACGACCTGCCACAGTTCGTCATCGGCGCCGTTGTCCGCCGACTGGACGATCAGCGCGCCGTTGGCGGTGGAGGCCGAGGCGACGTCCGCCACCAGGCCGCTGCCGGAGTTGACGAGCTTGTAGTAGCCGCCGCCCGCGTCCGTGAGCGTCCACTTCTGGGAACTCGCGGTGGAGGAGGCGTTCTGGACGACGGCCGCGCCGGCCGAGGTCGAGCCGTTGTTGTCGAGGAACAGACCGCTGTTGACGTTCTTCACGGTCCACGCCCCGCCGCTCTGCGACTGGAAGGACCACAGCTGGCAGTTGTTGGCGGTGTTCACCCACTGGCCCGCCTGCTTGCCCGTCGCGGTGGAGGCGCCGGGGATCTCCAGGAGCTTGCCGCTGTTCTTGTTGACCAGCCGGTACTGGCCGGTCGCCAGGTTCGGCAGGGCGGTCTGGGCGAGGTTCCAGCGCTGGCAGGCGCAGCCGGTGTCGGACCACTGCCCGGCGGCGGTGCCGACCGTGGTGGAGGCGCCGGGGATCTCCAGGTACTTGCCGCTGATCCGGTTGGTGGCGGTGAAGCCGCCCGCCTGGTTCGGGGCGATCGCCCACTCGTGGTCCAGGGTGCCGTTGTCGTCCCACTGCAGGACCTTGGCGCCGTTGGCGGTGGACTGGTTCTGCACGCCGAGGACCTTGCCGCTGGCCACGTTGAAGATCTTGAAGTAGCCGGAGGTCTGCTGGACGAACTTCCACTGCTGGTCGGTGGCGTTGTCGGCGTTCTGCTGGGTGGCGTTGACGCCGTTGGTGGTCGAGCCGCCCGCGATGGCCAGCATCAGGTGGCTGTTGGCGTTGGACATCGTGTAGGTGGCGCCGTCCGAGATGCCGCCGCCCAGGTCGATCGTGCCGTAGGTGACCGGGTTGACACCGGTGCTGACGACCACGCCCGCGCTGAAGATTGCCAGGCTGTGGCCGTCGGCGAGGGGCACCATGCCGCGGCTGTAGCCGCGGGGGACGGTGGAGGCGATGCGCGTCCAGGAGCCCGCCGCGCCGTTCTGCGTGTTCAGGAAGAGGTCGGTGGTGCTCTGCGCGCTGACCGCCAGGGTGCCGTTGGGACCACCGGTGGGAAGCCAGGTGATGTACGGCGCGCTGGTGGGCACGTACCCGTCGGTGGACCTCAGGACGGTGCCGGTGACGGAGCCGAACGCCTCGGGGTCGGAGGAGATCTTGTAGTAGACCGCGAAGTTGGCTTCGGATGCGCCCCCGTACTCGTACGTCATCACGTAGTTGCCGTTGGGCAGTTGCGCGACGACCGGCATGCCCGGGCGGTTGGTGTAGGTCGGCATGGCCACGTCGTCCACGACGGAGGACCAGGTGATGCCGTCGGTGGTGGTCTGGTGGACGATCTTCTGGGCGTGGTTGGGGTCACGCTGGTCGGAGTAGTACACGATCAGCTTCGAGCCGGACACCATCAGGAACGGCTCCCACACCGGGGTCTCGCCGTTGGTGACGTCGGCCCTGCCGCCCTGGGCGATGGAGCTGACGTACGACCAGCTGACGCCGTGGTCGGTGCTCGCGTACAGGTCCAGCTCGGTCGAGGAGAGGTCGTTCGGGATGGAGTTGCCGGCGGCGAGGATCGTGCCGGCCGGGAAGTTGCCGATGGCGGTGGGCAGTTCGTACAGGAACGGCTGGTAGCGGTTGCCGAAGCCGTTGTGGGTGTCGCTGATGCTGGAGATCTGGCTCCAGCTGTTGCCGTTGTCGGTGCTGCGGTAGATGGGGAAGACCGGGGTGCCCGAGCTGTACTGCTCGAAGGTGGCGAGCATTGTGCCGTTGGACGATCCGCTGTTCTGCAGGCGGATGGCGCGCGGGTAGAGCGAGCCGGGCGACGGTGCGTTCGACGGCGGGGTGTACATCGTCTGCGAGGCGCGGGAGATCGCGTGCGCCTGGCCTGAGGCGGGGAGGACGAGGGCGAAGGCGGCTGCGAGCAGGGCCAGCAGCAGGGTGATCGCCTGAGCGGTGGGTATGGCGCGGAGTCTTGCGCCTTCCCTGGTGGTGGACATGGGCGGCTCCCAGAGGATGTCCGAAGAGGGGATGGTGCGGGGCCCGCCGCTCCCGGGGAGAAAAAGGGGGAGACCGGGAACGGCGGGTGTCCGAGGGGGAGTGGTCAGCCGGCGCGGCGCAGCCGGACGACGTTCCAGGAGACGGGCGGCAGGCTCGCGGTGAGCCGTCCGTCGGTGACCGAGCCGGTGTCGGCGGTGTACGGGCGGACCCGGTCGGGGTCGTCCTGGGTGTTGACGGCGCGCACGTCGGGGTCGCTGAGGACCGCGTGCTCCACCGGGACGTAACCGGCGAACGCCCTGAGGTCCAGGGCGAGTTCGACGTTGTCGCTCTGGTGCCGGTTGATCGCGAAGACGGTGAGTTCGTCACCGTCGTGGGTGGCCACGGCGTCCACGACGGAGACCTCGCCGAATCGTTTCGTCTCATAGGTCGGCGCGACCGGCTCCACCCGCAGGACCGTGCCGCGGGCGTGCCGGGCGGCCTGGGCGAAGGGGTGGAAGGTGGTCTGCCGCCAGCTCGGGCCGCCGGCCTCGCTGCGGATGGGGGCGATGACGTTGACGAGCTGGGCGAGACAGGCGGCGGTGACCCGGTCGCTGTTGCGCAGCAGGCTGATCAGCAGTCCGCCGACCACCACGGCGTCGGCGACGTTGTACTCGTCCTCGATCACCCGGGGCGCCACGGCCCAGTCGGTGGGCTTGTCCTGCGCCTCGAAACGGGTGTTGTACCAGACGTTCCACTCGTCGAAGGAGAGGTTGATCCGCTTCTTCCGGCCCAGCTTGGCCCGGATGTGGTCGGCGGTGGCGACCACCGACTCGACGAAGTGGTCCATGTCGACCCCGGAGGCCAGGAAGCTGCCGAGGTCGCCGTCGAGCTCCTCGTAGTAGGCGTGGCAGGAGATGTAGTCGACCTGGTCGTAGGCCTCCTCCAGGACGGTGGCCTCCCAGGAGCCGAAGGTCGGCATCGAGGAGCTGGAGCTGCCGCAGGCCACCAGTTCCAGCTTGGGGTCGACCATGCGCATCGCCCGGGCGGTCTCGGCGGCGATACGGCCGTACTCCTGGGCGGTCTTGTGGCCGGTCTGCCAGGGGCCGTCCATCTCGTTGCCCAGGCACCACATGCGGATGCCGAAGGGGTCGGTGGCGCCGTTCTTGATGCGCTGGTCGGACCAGGTCGTCCCGCCCGGGTGGTTGCAGTACTCCAGCAGGTCCAGGGCCTCCGCCACGCCCCGGGTACCGAGGTTGACGGCCATCATCGACTCGACGCCGGCCTTCTCGGCCCAGCGCTGGAACTCGTGCAGCCCGAACGCGTTGGTCTCGGTGCTGTGCCAGGCCAGGTCCAGGCGGGTGGGCCGGTCGGCGACCGGGCCGACGCTGTCCTCCCAGCGGAAACCGGAGACGAAGTTGCCGCCCGGATAGCGCACGGCGGTCACACCCAGCTCGCGCACCAGGTCCAGGACGTCACGGCGCAGGCCGTCCTCGTCGGCGAGCGGATGGCCGGGCTCGTAGATGCCGGTGTAGACGCAGCGGCCCATGTGCTCGACGAACGAGCCGAAGGTACGGGGATTGACGTCGGCGACGCGGAAGGCGGGGTCGACGGTCAGGGAGGCGTGCAGCATGGAGGTCGCTCCGGGAGGTGCGCGAAGGAGAGGGGGGAACGGGCGGGCGCGTCAGGTCACTTGAGGCTTCCGACGGTCAACCCGCCGCGCCAGTACCGCTGGAGGAGGAGGAAGGCGACGATCAGCGGCAGGACCGCCACCAGGGAACCCGCGATGACGAGCGTGAACAGCGTGTTGGCGCCGGACTGCACCAGCGCTCCCTGGTACCAGGACTGCAGGCCCACGGTCAGCGGGAACAGCTTGTCGTTGTTCAGCATCACCAGCGGCAGGAAGAAGTTGTTCCAGGTGCCGACCATGGAGAACAGCAGCACCGTCACCAGCGCGGGCTTCAGCGTCGGCAGCGCCACGTTGAACAGCACCCGCAGCTCACCCGCCCCGTCCACCCGGGCCGCCTCGAGCAGCTCGTCGGGCAGGGACTCCTGCACGTACACCCGGACCAGGTACACCCCGAACGGGTTGAGCAGGGAGGGCAGGATGACCGCCCACATGGTGTTGGTCAGCGCCACCTTGCTCAGCAGCAGGTAGGTGGGGATGGCCAGCGCGGTCGCCGGGACCATGATGGCGCCGAGCAGGCTGGAGAAGAGCAGGTTGCGGCCCGGGAAGCGGTACTTGGCGAAGGCGTACCCGGCGAAGGTGGCCACGGCGGTGGCGCCGACCCCGCTGACGCCCGCGTAGATCGCGGTGTTGCCCATCCAGCGCAGGTACTCGCCGTCGTTGTACGTGAACAGCTGCTGGATGTTGGTGAAGAAGGCGCCCGGCGAGTGGAACCACAGGGCGGCCGTGGAGAACAGCGCGTCGTTGTCCTTGGAGGCGGCGACGACCAGCCACCAGAACGGCAGCAGGAAGTACAGGATCATCGCGACCATCACCGCGTTGACGGTGACGCGCCCTCGGGCGGAGGACGTACGGCGGGGCGCCGGGGCGGCGACGGCGGGGGCGGGGGCTGCGGCGGTGGTCACTTCAGTCCGCTCCTTTTGCGTGTGGCGAACAGGAAGAAGTAGGAGCCGATGAAGACCACCGCTCCGAGCGAGAAGGAGATCGCGGCGGAGTAGTTGAACTCCGAGTACTGGAAGGCGAGGTTGTAGGCGTAGAGGTTCGGCGTGTAGTCCGGGGTGATCACGGAGGACGCCGTCGGCTCCAGGACGCGCGGTTCGGTGAAGAACTGCAGGGTGCCGATGATGGTGAACATCAGCGTGAGCACCATGGCCGAGGAGATCATCGGGATCTTGATGCGCAGCGCCGTCTGGATCTGTCCGGCGCCGTCGAGCTTGGCCGCCTCGTAGACCTCGCGGGGCAGGCCCTGCAGTGCCGCGTACAGGACGATCATGTTGTAGCCGGTCCACTGCCAGGTCACGATGTTGCCGAGCGAGGTCAGCATCAGGCTGTGGCCCAGCAGGTCGATCTTCCCGGTGCCCAGCGCGTGGCTGAGGGAGTTCACCGGCCCGAAGGTGGGGCTGTACAGGAAGCCCCACATCAGGGCGCCGATCACCGCGGGGACGGCGTACGGCATGAACAGCGTCATTCGGAAGACCTTGGCGAGCTTGCTGGAGACCTCGTCGATGATGAGGGCGCCGAGCAGCGCGAGACCGAGCATGACCGGGATCTGCACCAGGCCGAAGACCGCCACGCGGCGCACACCGGCCAGGAAGTGCGGGTCGCTGAAGGTCTGCTGGTAGTTGGCGAACCAGCTGAAGTGGTCACCGCCGACCAGGGTCGAGGTCCTGAGGCTCAGCCAGAAGGCGTACGCCAGCGGGGCCACCAGGAAGGCCGCGAAGAGCAGCCCGAACGGGGTGATCAGCAGCAGACCCATGGCCTGGTGGCGGGTGTGTGCGGACTGCCGTCCGTTCCGGCGGCCCGCGCCCGATCCGGTCACAGGGGAGCGGAGTCCCTTTGTGCGGACGGTACTCGGGGGCGCGGCCGTCGCGGGTCCCTGCTGTCGGAGCAGGCTCATCACATCTCCTTGCGCGTCTTACGGGACCCCCGCCGGCGGGCGGTGCGACGCGCGGGCGCCGGCGGGGGCAGTGGGGGGCGGGATACGGGCCGGTTACTTGCTGACCTTGAATCCCTGCTTGGCCGCGTAGGAGGTGACCTGGTCCTGGACGTTGTCGTTCACGGCGGACCAGGCGTTCTGACCCTGGAGGGCCTTGCCCACCTCACTGGTGTCGGTGTTGTAGGCGAAGTCCTGGAACGGGCTCCAGTCGAAGACCCCGATGCCGTTCGCCGCGGGCACGAAGACCTTGTTGATCTGCTGGCCGCCGAAGAAGTCGTACTTCTTGTCCTTGAAGTACTCGCTGTTGAGGGTCGGGGTGGCCAGCGGGAAGAGGTAGGCCTGGTCGATGCCGATCTTCCAGGCCGCCTGGGAGGTGCCGAACAGCTCCCGGGCGACCTCGGTGGCCTCCTTGGGGTGCTGGGTCTGCGAGGTCACCGAGAAGCTCGAACCGCCCCAGTCGCCCTGGGCGTTGCCGCCCGCCGTCCACTGCGGGAGCGGGGCGACCCGCCACTTGCCGGAGGTCTTCGCGGCGACGCTGGAGAGGTAGCCCGGACCCCAGCCGGCCGCGATGTAGGTGGCGTACTTGCCGGTGCTCAGGCCGTTGTAGAAGTCCGTGGTGGCGTACGACTGGGTGTCGACCAGCTTGTTCTTGACCAGGTCGCCCCAGTACTCGTAGACCTTCTTGGCGTTGTCGTCGTTGAGCTTGACGCCGATGTCCGGGAGCTTGCTCGCCGAGTAGGTGTAGGGGCGGGAGCCGGCCTGCCAGGTCAGGCCCTGGCGCCAGCCGGCGGCCGTCTCGTCGCTGCCGAAGTCGGTCATGTAGGCGCTGGGGTCGGCCTTGTGCAGCTTTTCGGCCTCCTGCTTGTACTCCGCCCAGGTCGTCGGGACCTTGAGGTGGTACTTCTTGAAGAGGTCGGCGCGGTACATCATCGCCATCGGGCCGCCGTCGACCGGGATCGCGTAGACGTGGTCGCCGTCGGAGGCCTGCTTCCAGGCCCAGTCGACGTAGTTGCCCTTGTCGTCGTTGGCGCCGTACTTGCCCATGTCGAGCAGGCCCTTGGTGAGCTGGATGGTGGGCAGCTCCTGGAACTCCAGCATGACGACGTCCGGGGCGCCCTGGCCCGCCTTCAGCGCGGTCTTCAGCTTGGTGTACTCGTCCTGGCCGACGCCCGCCTGCACCCAGTCGACCTGGACGTCCTTGTGGGTCTTGTTGAACTCGGCCACGACCTGCTTGAACTGCGGGTACCAGGCCCACACCTTGATGTGCACCGGGCCGCCGCCGGTGGAGCCGCTGCCGCTGCCGCCGCCCGACCCGCAGGCCGCGAGGAGCACGCCGGCGAGGGCGGCCGAGGTTGCCGCGACCGCGGTCCGACGGAGGGTACGGGTCGTGGGCTTGCTGGTGGAGGACATGAGCGATCTCCTGGGTGTGGTGCCCGAGGGCAGGGCAGGGCTGGGGAAGGCAAAGCGGAGGTACGACGGACACACACGGGTCCGTCGTATACGGGCCGGGGTGTGCGGGCACCGCGGCCCGGTGAGGGGTGACGCCGGCCGGCGCGGGAGGGTGGGCGCAGGTGACGTCGGTGAGGTGAGCGACAGCTCGGTGGTCAGCGCGGGGGCGCTGTCAGACGACCATGAGTAAAGAGTGAAGCCCTGTCAGGGCCGGTGCGGCTCCCGGCCCCTGCGTCGTGGCTCTTCCCACTGCGGCTCCTACGGATGTGGTCCGTGACGCGGTGACGTCACGATCCCTGGGTTCCCGACCCGGCTGGATCAGGCCCCGTTCTGCTACGCTTTGCAGCGCTGCAAAAGTGTTAACCGAGAACTTGCCGCGCTGCAAGGGGTAACTCGAAGGAAACTTTCAGCGCTGAAAACGACATCCGGGACGAAGGTGTGCATATGGCAAATGGCGTCACACTCCGCGACGTCGCGGCGCTCGCCGGCGTCTCCAGCCGGACCGTCTCCAACGTCGTCAACGGCTACGCACCGGTCTCCGAGGCCATGCGGGCCCGGGTGCAGAAGGCCGTCGACGAGCTCGGCTACCAGCCCAACATCCTGGCCCGCAACCTCGCCTCCGGCCGCTCGGGCCAGATCGCGGTCGTGGTGCCCTACCTGGACACGCCCTACTTCGCCGAACTGTCCCAGGGCATCATCCGGGCGGCCCGGGTGCGGGGTTACAACGTCCTGATCGACCAGACCGACGGCGACGCGGAGCACGAGAAGCAGTTCCTCAGCCGCGGCTCCCAGCAACTGCTGTTCGACGGCGTCATCTTCAGCCCGCTGGGCCTGGCCCAGTCCGACCTGGGCGAGCGCGACGCGACGCTCCCGCTGGTCGTGCTCGGGGAGCGGGTGAGCGACGGCGGCTTCGACCACATCGGCATCGACGACGTCACCGCCTCCCGGGAAGCCACCGAGCATCTGCTCGGCCTCGGCAGACGCCGCGTCGCCGCGATCGGCGACCAGCCCTACCGCACCGGTGAGGCCGCCCAACTGCGCACCCAGGGCTACCGGTTGGCCCACGAGCGGGCCGGCATCCCGGTCCGCGAGGAACTGGTCATCTCCACCCCGCGCTTCAACCGCTCCGACGGCGCCAGCGCCATGGCCCACCTGCTCGACCTGGAGGAACCGCCCGACGCGGTCTTCTGCTACAGCGACCTGGTGGCCCTGGGCGCCCTGCACACCCTGGCCGCCCGCGGGCTGCGCGTGCCGGAGGACGTCGCCGTCGTCGGCTACGACGACATCGAGGACGGTCGCTACGCGAACCCGCCCGTCACCACCATCTCCCCGGACAAGAAGATGATCGCCGAGACGGCGGTGGAGCGGCTCCTCAAGCGGATCGGCAGCCCGACCCCTGTCCCCGGCATGGAGATCCGGGCCCCGCACCGGCTCATCCCGCGGGCCAGCACGATGGGCGGCCACGGCACGGCCGGTGGTTGACCCGGACTCCGGTGGCCCCCAGACGGCCGCTTGAGTGGATGCTGGCCGATTCTTTACCCCATTTGCACTAATTGGGGAACGCGACGGGGTCGATTGCCCTCCTCCTGTGTGAAAGAAGCCGCACAGGCAGGGAAATCGGGGATCGACCGGTATGGGGCTGACCAGCGAGACGACCGTGTATGTGATGGCGGGGCTCGCCGCCGTGTGTGTGGCGCTGCTGGTCTGGTGGTGGCCACGGTTCGCCCGGCAGGGAGTGCTGCAGGTGCTCGGGCGCCTGGTGGCCCTCGGGACGACCCAGGTGGTGATCATCGCGGCGTTCGCGTGCTGGCTGAACTCGTCGTACCAGTTCTTCGGTTCGTGGGGCGAGCTCTTCGGCCGCGTCGAGACGGCCCCCGTCGGGGTGACCCAGGCGGCGGACGGCGGCACCGGCACGGTGAGCGGCGTCGCCGTGAAGGGCACCCTGGTGCAGCCGGCCTCCGACGAGCAGCTGAGCCGGGTCAGCGGACTGCCCACCGGCCCCGCCGCGGTCAACGGCAGGGTGGAGTCCGTGAAGGTCATCGGCCGCCGCACGGGCGTGGTCGACCCGGCCTTCGTCTACCTGCCGCCGCAGTACTTCCAGAAGGCGTACCAGCGGCAGCGTTTTCCCGTCATCGTCGCGCTCAGCGGCTACCCGGGCAGCATCTTCAACCTCGCGCAGTACCTGCGGGTCTCCCAGACCGCCGGTGAACTGCAGAAGAGCGGTCAGATGCAGCCGACCATCATGGTGATGATCCGGCCGACGATCGCCCCGCCCCGCGACACGGAGTGCGTGGACGTCCCGGGCGGCCCGCAGACGGAGACCTTCCTCGCCAAGGACCTCCCCGAAGCCCTGAAGTCCGCCTACCGGGTGGGCCACGACGCCAGTGCCTGGGGGGTCATGGGCTACTCCTCCGGCGGCAGCTGCGCCCTCCAGCTGACGATGCGCGATCCGCGCGTGTACACGACGGCCGCGGCCCTCTCGCCCGACTACAGGGTCAAGGACGACCCGACGACCGGCAATCTCTTCGGCCACGGCCCGGACCGCGCCGACCGGATCAACGGCCACGACCTGATGTGGCGCCTCAAGCACCTGCCCGCGCCCCAGGTCTCCGTCCTGGTGGCCGAGAGCAAGCACGGCGAACGCGGCTATCCGCAGACCCAGGCCTTCATCAGGGCCGTCAAGGCACCCATGCGGGTCGCGTCGATCCTCCCCGAGCACGGCAGCCACAACTTCCCGACCTGGGTGCAGGAGATGCCCCCCGCCCTGAAGTGGATGAACCAGCAGCTGACCTTCCCCCAGGACGTCGTCCCCCGCCACCACAAGAAGGGGACGGTGGTCGCCGACCCGCCGAAGCCGCCGAAGCCGGGGAAGGCGCCTCTGGAGGCGGACGGCCCGGAGCCGACGGCTACGGCGGGGGTGCGGAGGTGAGGGGGCGGGGGTGACGGGGTTGGGGGTGAGGGGTGGGGGGCCTCGGTTCACGGAGGACTCCCTGGGCCCCGCCCAGCCCCCCACCTCTCACCACCACCACCGCCGCACGTCAATTCACGAAGCTCCCACAGGCTCGGCGTGATCCCCTCTTTGCGCGTCCTTTAATGTAGTCGTGCGCCGACCGCGCGGGGGAACACGTGTTCTGCACTTCGCGCGGCCTGCGTTGTTCGCTCGCAGTCGAAGACGGGGGTCGCCGCATGGCGGATGAATTCAAGGTCGACCTGGGCCAACTGAGCTCTTTTGGCCGGGTGTTGAAACAGTCGGTCACCGATCTGGAGGAAGCGCGCCAAGCGCTCTCCGCGGTCGGCGCCGACCAGATCGGAACTCCGCGGCTGGACGAGGCGTGTGAGACCTTCCAGAACAGATGGAAGTACGGGACCGGCCAGCTGAAAGACATGATCAAAGCGGTCGACGAGGGCGTGGAGAAGACCGCGCTGAGCTACAAGCAGTTCGAGGAGAACCTCTCCAAGGCCCTCAAGAAGATGGAAGAGACCAACGCCGCGAACACCGGGGGGAATTGACCGGTGGCCGACAACCCCTACCCGAGCCTCGGCTGGAACCCGGTACCCGGAATTCCCGAGCAGGTCAGCTCCCTCTACCGCAAGGTGAAGGCCGCGGCCGACACGCTCGACAACTGCCACCGTCAGATCGAGTACCTGCTCGGAGCGAGCTCCAGCTGGCAGGGAGACGCGGCGAGCGCGTTCCGGGACACCCTGGACGGCGACCTCAAGACCGCCATGAAGAACGCCGGGAACTCGCTCGGCAAAGCCGCTGCGGCACTGGGCACCTGGGAAGGCGACCTGACCTCCCACCGCGACCTGGCCAAGAAGTACGACGATGCCGCGCGCGAGAACAAGGCCGACGCCGACAAGGCCCGTACCCGCTACGAGCAGGCCAAGCAGAACCCCGACCTCAAGCTCGCCGGCAAGGAGTACCCCAGCCAGGCGGAGGCGGACGCCGCCACGGAACGCCTGCGTACCGCCGAGCGCGAACTGAACGAGGCCACCACCCACCTCAACAACGCCAACGCCGCCTACAACGACGTCATCACCAAGGCGAAGGAGCTGGAGGGCACCCACACCGACGCGGCCGAGGCGGTCGCCCGCACCCTCGACGAGGCCGACGACAATCTGGCCCCCAAGGAGCCGGGCTGGTTCAGCAAGACCCTCGATGCGATCGGCGAGGGCCTCAAGGCGGTCGGCGAGTTCCTCGTGGAGCATGCCGGGACCATCGGGGCCATCGCCGGGCTGCTGGCCCTGCTTCCCACCCCGCTGGCCCCGGTGTTCGCGGGTATCGCGGTCGCGGCGGCCGCGGTGTCCATGGCGAAGAACCTCGCCAGCGAGGATTTCAGGGATTCGCTGATGGGCGAGTACGGCTTCAAGGAAGGCGCGTTCGCCTGGGCCTCCATGGCCGGTGACACCCTCGGCATGGTGCCCGGCGTCGGCGCCCTCGCCCGGGCCGGCAGCGAGGCGGGTCTGGCTGCGGCCGTCGCCCGAGAGGGCGGCGAGGCCCTGTCGCTGGGCTCGAAGCTGGGCGCGTTCGGCAGGGAGATCGTGCCCGCCTTCAACTTCAAGGCGCTCGACGTGGCCACCGACCCCGCCACTGGAGCGCTCCAGTACGGCATCAACGGCGTCAACGTGGCGGCGAACATGGCGTCGTCCCTGGAGAACCTGGGCGTGTTCCCGAAGAACGGCCCTGGGCACGACGCGTCCGAGGTCACGAAGGGCGCGGCAGCGTCGACCGGTCTGAAGGCCGGCGTGAGCGAGATCGCGAAGGACATCGGCGAACTGATGGGCGGCATCCGACTGTGAGTGGATTCCTCGACACGGTGGAGGCCGAGCCGAAGCCGGAATTCTGGTACGGGCTGCCCTACGGATACCTCCAGCTGGACCTCCGGCCCACACCGGAGGGCATCCAGGAGGTGGCCCGGCTGCTCGCCTCGCTGCCCGACGAGGTCCGGGACCGTGCGGACCAGGTGTTCCGGCTCTACTCCGTCGTCCTGACGCTGCTGCGGAGCCAGGCCGTGATGGGGTGTGCGCTCGGCATGCACCCCGGCGAGCGCGGCGAGCCCACGCTGTCCGTCCTCACGGTCTCCACCGTCCCGACCTCGGGAGCGCACCCCGAAGCCGTGCTGCTCCAGATGCTGGGGTCCGGCCCGGACAACGGCATCGTGCCCGTGGAACTGCCCGTAGGGACCGGATACGTACTGGAGACGCAGCGGACCACGCTCGCGCCGACCGCTCCCCCCGACGGCCAGGACGAGCCCGTGCAGGAGACCGTCTGGCAGGGCACCGTCGCGATCCCGGTCCCCCGCACCTCGTCGATCATCACCGTGCAGTTGGTCACCCCCGCGGTGGAGCTCGCCGACGACTACCGTGGCGTGCTGCTCGGCGTCGCGCGTACGGTGACGTTCGACGACCCGGCGGCGCCGGAACCCGACCCGGTGGACGATGTGCCCAGCCCGTACGGAAGGAGCCCGTTCGGATGACGGTGCCGGAACGATGGAAAGACGGTCTGGAGTCGGACACCCCGCCCGCGCCGTACCCGACCGACGGATCGGACTACCGGGGCGCGGTGCGATACCACTACCGGGTCGCCTTTCAGAACTTCATCAAGTTCTTCCCGGTGTTCGTGCTGCTGTGGATCCAGATCTTCTTCACCCGGAGCGACTGGCTGCTGCCGGTGGCCATTGTCGGCATGCTCGGCATGGTGTGGACGCTCTTCCTTCTCGCCGGCCGCGTGAGTTCGACCCGGAGGTGCGCGAAAGTGTTCCGCACCTACCCGCTCGAGTTCCGCACCCCCGTCGAGAAGATCGGCATGGAGTCGACCCACACGCTCTACCTCCGCCTCGGAGATCAGAAGGGCACCCCCTTCACCTTGCGGGCGAAGGACGCCGTGGGCCGTGGCCGCTGGCCCGTCGGCATCACCGACGGCGTCTGGTTCGCCGGCGACGAACCCTTCGGCGGCGCGATGATCGTGCCGGGCGGCGGTGAACTCCTCTTCCTCCAGCCCAGGGACTGGAGGGCAAGGGAGGAGGACCGGGCCGACGCCGGACCGGAGCGCGTCGAGAAGGCGAAGCGGGCAGGCATCCACCGCGCCCGCCGCTAGCGGCCGGCCGGCCGGGACGGACGCACCCCCGACGAGCCCACGGGGGTGCGCCTCGGACCTGAGGGACCGGTTACGTCAAAGGAGCGGCAAAAAGGGAGCGCGACCACGCCCCTGTCCCGGCGAGCGGGTTACCCGGGTGCGTGGGACGAACCAGCCCCGACGGCAAGCGCTCGACGTGAGGAGACCCGATGGCCCCGCCCCGGAACCGCGCACGAGACGGACACAAGGGAGAGGGAGAGGGCACAGGCCGCACCGGCCGTAAGGGACCGAGCGGCCGCGCCCTGCTCGCGGACCCGCTGAGCAACAAGGGCGTCGCCTTCACCGAGGAGGAACGGGAACGCCACGGCCTGGTCGGGATGCTGCCGCCCGCCGTGCTCTCGCTGGAGCTCCAGGCGCGCCGCGCCTGGGAGCAGCTGCGGGCGCAGCCGGACGACCTGGCGAAGAACGTGTACCTGGAGCAGCTCCACGACCGCAACGAGGTCCTCTACTTCCGGCTGCTCTGCGACCACCTCACCGAGCTGCTGCCGATCGTGTACGACCCGACGGTGGGCGAGGCGGTCAAGCACTACAGCCACGAATACCGGCGGCCGCGCGGTGTCTACCTGTCCATCGACCGCCCCCAGGACATCCGCCCGGCGTTCCAGGCGCTGGGCCTGGGCCCCGACGACGTCGACCTGCTGGTGGCCACCGACGCGGAACAGCTCCTCGGCATCGGCGACTGGGGCGTCGGCGGCATGCAGATCTCGGTCGGCAAGCTGGCGGTCTACACCGCTGCCGCGGGCATCCACCCGGGGCGGGCCGTCCCGGTGATGCTCGACGTCGGCACCGGAAACCAGGCGCTGCTCAACGACCCGCTCTACGTCGGCAACCGGCACAGCAGGGTGCGCGGCGAGGCGTACGACTCCTTCGTCGCCGCCTTCGTGGAGGCGGTCGGCGAGCTGTTCCCGCACGCGTTGCTGCACTGGGAGGACTTCGGCCCCGGCAACGGCCGCCGCATCCTCCAGCAGTACGGCGAGAAGATCCGCACCTTCAACGACGACATGCAGGGCACCGGCGCGATCACACTGGCCTGCGTCCTGAACGCGGCACAGGTCACCGGCACCCCCCTGCGGGACCAGCGGATCGTGGTCTTCGGCGCCGGGACGGCGGGCGTGGGCATCGCCGACCAGTTGCGCGACGCCATGGTCCGCGACGGACTGGACCGTGAGGAGGCCACCCGCCGCATCTGGTGCGTGGACCGGCAGGGCCTGCTGCGGCAGTCCACCGAGGGACTGCGCGACTACCAGCGGCCGTACGCGCGCCCCGACGACGAGTGGCCCGACGACAGCCCGGCCGACCTGCCGGGCGTGGTGGACCGGGTGCACCCGACGGTCCTGGTCGGCACCTCCACCCAGCACGGGGCCTTCACCGAGGACGTGGTGCGCTCCATGGCCCGCCACGTGGACCGGCCGGTCGTCCTGCCGCTGTCCAACCCCACGGAGAAGATCGAGGCCATGCCGGAGGACGTGCTCCGGTGGACCGCAGGCAAGGCCCTGGTCGCCGCCGGCATCCCGGTATCTCCGGTGGAGCTGGACGGCACCACGTACGTCATCGGCCAGGCCAACAACGCCCTCCTGTACCCCGGACTCGGGCTGGGCGCGGTGGTCTCCCGCGCCGAGCGCGTCACCGACGGCATGCTCCAGGCGGCCGCGGAAGCCGTCGCCGGCCTCGCCGACCTGTCGGAGCCCGGCGCCCCCCTGCTCCCCGCGGTGGAGAACCTCCGCACATCCTCGGCCGTCGTCGCCGCGGCCGTGGCCCGCCGAGCCGCCGAGGACGACGTTGCCCGAACCCGCCTCGACGACGTGATCCAGCAGGTTCAGGACGCCATGTGGCAGCCCGAGTACGGCTGATGGGCGAAGGGACTGATCACCAGGGCATCTCACCGTGACGGCTGCGGAAGGTTCCGGTCGGTCCGTCCGCGCCGATGGTGGCGAGGGCGACGATCGCGTCGGTGCCCTCGGTCACGGTCTGTGGGCCGCTGTGCGCGTTGAAGTCGGTCGCGGTGTAGCCCGGGTCGGCCGCGTTGATCTTCACGTCCGGCAGGGACTTCGCGTACTGCGTGGTCAGCATGGTCACGGCGGCCTTCGACGCCGTGTAGAGCGGCGCGAGGTTCCGCCCCTCGGCGCGCCCGGTGTCATGGGTCAGCGTGAACGAGCCCATGCCGCTGGACACGTTGACGATGACCGGGTGCTCGGACTTGCGCAGCAGAGGCAGGAACGCGTGCGTCACCCGTACGATCCCCACGACATTGACCTCGAAGACCTCGCCGGCGTCAGCGGCCGTGATCTGGTCGGCGGGGCGGTGTGTCCCGAGGACACCCGCGTTGTTGATCAGGACATCGACGCCGCCCTCGTGCGCCGCGACATCGGCGGCGGCAGCGGCCACCGACGCGTCGTCCGTCACGTCGATCCGCACGAACCGGGCCCCGAGCGCGTCGGCGGCCGCCCGGCCGCGCTCCGGATCACGCGCACCGATGAGGACGGTGTGGCCGGCCTCGATCAAGCGGCGGGCGGTCTCGTAGCCGAGGGACTTGTTGGCTCCGGTGATGAAGGTTGTCGTCATGCGCCCACTCTCGACCCGTGGCGAGAGGGACAGCCAGTGCTCTGCGTGACGGTAGGACCGCCAGTACCAGGCAACGACGACGGTCCGGCGGACACAATGACCGGGTGGACGAGACCCTGGGCACGGCACTGCACCGCTGGCGCGACCGGCTTTCCCCCGCCGACGTCGGACTGACCTCACGGCCCGGACGGCGTGCGGTGGGGCTGCGACGCGAGGAACTGGCCGAACTCGCCGGGCTGTCGGTCGACTACGTGGTCCGCCTGGAACAGGGGCGCGCCACCAGTCCATCGGCGCAGGTCGTCGCGAGCCTGACCAGGGCCCTCCAGCTGCAACCCATGGAGCGCGACCACGCCTACCGGCTGGCCGGCCTCCTCCCGCCCCAGGAGGGAACGGTCTCCACGCACGTCCCCGCCGGGGTCCAGCGGATGCTGGCCCGCCTCGGGGAATTCCCGGTGGGCGTGTTCAGCGCCGACTGGACCCTGTTGTCCTGGACCCCCGCATGGTCCGTACTGATGGGCGACCCCGGCGCACGGACACAGGACGAGCGCAATCTGGCCCGGGCGGTCTTCGCCCCGGGGGCCGGCCGGCTCGCGTCCTGGCCCGTCCTCCCGGACGACAACGCCTTACAGCCCGCCCTCGTCGCCGACCTGCGCACCGCTCTCGTCAACTACCCCCGCGACCGCGGCCTGACCGACCTCGTCGAGGAACTGCGGTCCACCAGCGCGGAGTTCGCCCGGCTGTGGGACGAGGGAACCGTCGGCCCGCACGTCTCGGCCCGCAAGACCGTCGTACACCCCCAGGTGGGCGAGGTGGTCTGCGACTGCGACGTGCTCACCGTCCCGGGCAGCGACATCCGACTTGTCGTCTACACGGTCGCCGCGGGCTCCGCCGACGCGGAAAAACTGGAGTTCCTGCGCGTCACGGGCGGCGGCCTGTTGTCCCCGCCGTAACCACGGCCCACAACATGGCCGAAACCGGGGTCCCGTACCGCTGTTCCCTCGGGTAACACTGGTCACCGGAACTGCTTGAGAGTTGTACGACCCTTCGATGATGGGAAAACGGCATGCTCTTCACGTCCCCCCACGGCCGCACCCGCCACACGGTCCGCTCGGCCTCCCTGGCCGCCCTGCTCGCCCTCACGGGTGCCACCGCCGTCGTCGCAGCCCCCACGGCGTCGGCAGCGTCGGCAGCCCCCACGGCCTCCCTCACCGCCGACGTACCGCTGGCCGCCAGAGGGGCCGGCAACTCCGTCGTGTACTTCGGCAGTCTCCGCATCGACGACGGCACCTCCGTCACCTGCCTGAGCGGGTGGGGCGGGCGCACCTCCGGCGGCAACGGCCGGATCATATTCGCCACCGACTACAAGATCACCCCGGGCACCACCTACGGCATCTCCGCCTGGGAGACCGGCAACTGCGACGCGCCCGGCTGGACACAGTCCCTCGGCGGCGTGACCGTCAAGCCCACGGCGGCCGACGTGTCCAGCGGGGTGTACACGGTCCGGATCCCGTAGAAGGCTCGAACGAGCGATGCGGTCCTGATCGGAATCGAGACCGGGATCGGGGCAAGTTGGCGCGATGATGCAGGCCTTACCTGTTCAGGTGGCTGGCCCTGTCGTAGGCGCGGGTGGCGGTCCGGAGCGTGGCCAGCCGGCCCGGCCCGGTGCGGCGGATAGGCTGGCCCGGCGGGACGTAAAGGCGCACGCAACACTCGGGATCGGATATGTTGCCGCCCCGGTATTCGGTCGGGTCAGCGTCGTCTTCGACGCGATCGGATTGCGCACCTGGCGCCTGGGTGAGCGGCCCGAGCGTGCCAACACCGTCGTCAATGCGGTCGGCGCCGACCTGGGTCAGTTCGTCGAACTGCTGGCCTCGACGCTGTTCCCCGGACCCGTCTACTCCGGATACGGGTGGATGATCGCGCAGCGCAGATACCGGCCGGCCGGGTCCACCACAGCACTTGGACGCAAGGATCCCCACCTCGCCCTCGATGCAGCGGACGGTCAAGCGGTCTCCCTGCCGTTCGGTGAACTGCTCACGGGCGTGTTCGACCAGGCGATCGCCGACGGCCGCGGTGCGGATGACTGGGCTGCGATTGCCGAGCAGCAGCAGCGGTGAACACCGCTGCTCGTACGGTCGTTGGTGGGCCGCACTCGGCGCCGGGCAGGGTGTTCCGTGTGCTGTCGGTGCCGCTGATGGTGGCCGCCGGACGGCTCCTCGCAGCCCAGTCCGAGGTCAACGGACACCGCGCCGCCCAGCTCGATACGGGGCCCCGCACCGGCATCAACTCCGGACACCACAGCACTTGACCGCACGAGGCAAGCCGGCGCCTCCGGATGTGGCTTGTCCACATCGTGGAGCAGGTGCACCGGTATCGGTGGGCCCCGCTCAGTTTGCTCAGGCCGATGGACCGCGGCTCCACAAGTGGAGCAGTACACGTTCCGCCTGTTCCCCCAGAGCGAGACGCCGAGCTGCCTCCAGCCAGACGGCTGCAGGAAGCCCCCAGTCCGTGACAAGTCGATACATCGTTTGTGCTGATCCAGGCAGCGTCAGCAGTTCACCCAGCATCCGGGCTTCCGTCGGCGAGGCGTCGGTGGCGAGTACGAGGTCCAGCGCTTTGGAGCCGAAGTTCCCGACCAGCGAGAGTCCGTCCTCGCCCGCTGCCAGCAGCCACGGGGTGAGCCGACCCGCGCGGGCGCCGTGCTTCTCTCGGTGCGCCACCAGCAGCCGCAGCACGGACTCTCCAGAACCGCCTGCGAGCAGAGGCAGCCAGCGTGGCCCCCAGACGGCGATCACCGCTGCGGTCCCCGGCAGGTTCTGCTCGACCACCGCCGCGGTGACCGCCGCCCTCGGCCCGAATCGCCCGCCGACGTCGAGCAGGGACTGGAGAGAACTGGCTGCCAGCCGCTCCGTCAGAGGGGTCAGTTCGGCGAGCAAGCGACGCCTCTCAGGACTGAGTTGGTACTGGTCGGCGAACTGCTGCGCCGCCACACCCAGCCCTTCAGACAACAGGGTGCGCAGCGCATACGATGAGTCCGCGGAAGCAAGGACGAGCGGTAGTTCGCGACGCGCGCGGGGATCCAGGACGCCCTCGGGATCCACTTCGTACAACTCCAGCAGGGACGCCCGCTGTTCTGCGCTGCGCAGGTCGGCCAGCAGGGGCAGCAGGTTCGGGTCGGCGGCGAGAACCGCGGCCCGGTCCGAGGCGGCTCGGGATCCGAGGACCGCGGTGACGACGCGGTCCTCCAAGTGCGGCCCTTCCACGGCCCACTCACGGATTCTGCCGGGACGTGAAATGACGTTGCCCAGCACCCAGTCCAGTTCGTTGCCACGAGCGAGCTGCCACCGCGACCAGGCGACCGCGGCCTCGGTGCCCAGCGGCTCGGTGTCCTCCGGGCGTTCGTAGCCGCGTTCCTGGAACGCAGCCAGCACTGCCTGTGTGGTGTGGCCGATGTTGTCCGCATAGTCCTTGATCAGACTCATGGCCCGCTGGTTCAGGCCGAGTTCAAGGGCGTTGCGCAGTCCGTCGGTGCCGTAGCGTGCGAGTGCCGTCTCGGTGTCGGGGAAGCCGGCGACGACCCCAGCGATCTCCAGGTCCCCTTGCTCCCCCAGCCAGGAGGCGGCGAGGGCCGGGTGAGCGCAGACCAGCGGCCAGTCCCCGGGCGCTGTGCCCAGAAGAGTGCGGACCACCGCGGGCCCGGTGCTGCCGGCGCCCGCAGCGATCCGCAGCAATACCCGGGCGTCCACCGCCCCAGGAGGGTCCTGCGCCACCACCTGGGCCCAGCCGAGCCCGAGCACGCCCAGGTGCTCGGGCTGGCGCAGCCCGTCCAGCAGGAGCCGCCACATCTGGGGCGTGTAGCGCGCCAGCAGGTCCAGGTCGTCGCCGTGGAGATGGGGCCGCAGCAGGTCGAGCAGGCCGGGGTCCTCCATCCGTCCGGTGAGGAACTGGAGACTGGGAGCGGGAATCCGGGAGAGCAGCGAGACCAGGGTGTCGTCCATGCCGGCGATCGCGGACGCGAGCCGGGCGGGGTGGACGGTGGGAACGGCCGTGCACAACCGTCCGTGGAGACCCACGCGCCGGATCCCGGCCAGCTCGCGCAGGGCGTCGTCCATGGTCAGTCCGTCCGCGCCGATCTCGCGGTGCGGGTCGAAGACTTCGGTCAGCCGGACCGCCACAGGCAGCAGTCGGTGGGCCGCCTCCTCGTAGAGGTCGTCGGCGGCGGGCCCGAGGAGTGCCGACATCAGGCAGTCGCGGAACACCGAGCGGGGCACGCCGGACAGAGCGGTGACCAATCGCCGCATACCGGGCTCGTCGAGCAGCCGGTTCTGTCGCCACATGCCTCGTTTGTTCTGCAGGGACCGCACTGCCACCAGCAACTCGGTGTTGGTGCCGAAGCAGTCGGCCATCCGGTCCAGGAGGTTGCCGCGCTCCCGCGCGTTCATCCGCTCGGGGTCGCCGAGCCTGAGCGTCCAGCCGCCGGCGAACGTCCGGCGGCGGATCGCCTGTCCGGTGGGGCGCCGACGTGCCGCCGGTACGTTGGGGTCCTCCAGGAGGTCCGCCGAGTACTGCGCCAGTGCCGGGTCCGTCAGATACGGCAGTTGATCGGCCGGCCTGCCGGCGATTCTCGGAACGGCCAGGGATAGGTCCTCGGGATCGACTCGTTCCACGCGCCCGTCCCACGACTGTTCGATACGACGCAGGTCAGCGGCGCTCATGCGGCCGACGATCACGACGCGTGCCCGGGGAGCCGACGACAGCGCGCTGCGGACCCGGTCCACGAGCTCGGTCGGTCGCACCAGTACCCATCCCGCGCCCGACAGAAGGGTCGCGACGCGTGCGCCCTGCCGACGGCTCTCGAAGGCGGCCAGGGCCAATACCTTGGGGCCGTGATCATGCAACAGACCCAGCCTCAGGGCCTCGGGATTGATCATAAGCGGGGAGCCGCCGCGGAACTGGGCCGCGTGATCGTAGACAAGGAGAACCTGCGTGTCGGCGATATCAGCCCGCGCGCGGGCCTGTTCCTCGTCCGCGGCCGCTCGGGCCAGCGTGTCCGCCAGCTGGCCGGGGCGCAGCTCTGGGACATGCTGGAAACCCGCTGCCTTCAGGTAGGCGCGGAGGTCCGACGGTCCGGCCACCGCCCCCCAGGCTCCGGGCGCCAGTCCGCAGGACATCCAGCCCGCCAGGCGTGTCAGAGCACGTACCTGGATCTCCCGCCACCGCACCCGGGCCTCCTGGCCGGTGGCGGCCGACGGCACGTCGCTGCCCAGGAGCAGGGCACTGGGCAGCGACATTCCCTGGGGGCCCGGCAGGGCCCCCTCCCTGGGTATGTAACAGTGCCGGCCGATTCCGACCAGCACGACCGAGTCGGAGTTCACCACGAGGTGGTCGGGAGACAGCTCGATCGGCACGAATCCTTTGTTCGCCATGTCGTCGAGTGCCCGGCCGAGCGGTACCAGCGTGCGAAGAGCCTCGGCCGGGGTCCAGCGGCTGCCCTTGGTCAGCAGCGCGTCCAGGTCGTCGCACTCCTGCAAGCGCCGCGCGGGCACGAAGGGGTCGCCCGGCGCCCAAGCGGTGATCAGCCCGGGCGGCAGGCCCGGCTGGTCCACAACATCCAGCAGCGGGGGTGTGACGGGGTTGCCCGCTGCGAGCAGGGCGGAGGCCAGTCCGCGTTGCGTCCTGTTGGCGAACAGGCGCAGCGCGCCGTATACGTCCGCTGCCCTGTCCTTGACCAACCGGGTGGCCCGGATCTCGGCCGCGTCCGCTGACCGTAGATGGCCTTGGCGCACCTGAAGGGTGTGCGGCTCCCACAAGCGTTCCGAGCGGCCCCGGACAAGGTCGGGAAACCGGCCCGACGCGGCGTTCGTGATCACGGCGCGGAACCTCCCGGCGTGCGGAGCGCGGACAGCAGGACGGTGGCGCTGCGCGCGCGGGCCAGGTCGATGCGCACCCGGTCGACGGTGGCGAGGCGGAACTTGCGGGCGGAGAGAGAGGTGGCGAGAGCGGTGGTGAGGACCGGCCCGTAGCCAAGGCCGTTCAGGTAATTGCGGGCGGGGCCGATCGTCTCGAAGTCCTCGGCGTACAACTGCCGGTACTGCTCCTCGGTGAGGCGCCGCAGTCCGGCAGCGTGCGCGAGCGTGGCTCCGAGCATGTAGATGTCGAACCGCACATTTCCCTCCGTCGTCTCGCCGGGCTCGTCGGAGCCCTCCGGGGCGGGCGGAGCGTAGGCCCGGGTGGTGGTGGCGATCCGGTCGCCGATCTGTACCGCGGCGTCGTAGTCGATCAGCACGTAGCGGGCTGGCGGGCCCAGGACGAGGATGTTCTCCGGTTTGACATCGGCGTGGATCCAGCCCTTGGCGGACTTCTCGCCGGTGTGCCGCTCGGCGTGCAGCGCGGCGAGCGTGTTGCACAACTGTTCAGCGAGATCTAGGAGTTCGGCCTCCGTGTAGAAGTGCCCGTGCTGCGCCCGCTCCTCGATGTCCTGCTGCAGGGTGCGTGAGGCGTTCCCACGCTGGCCGATGAACTGCTGAATCAGAAAGCTCTCGTCGGGCGGGTCGGGATGCCTGCCCGCAGCGACCAGCGACGGCGAGGGTTGCGACTCCTCGCTGATGACGACCGGGCACTGCTGGGTGAGCTGACTCGCCCGGTGAGCAGCGTGCAGCCCCTGCCTGCGCCGACTCTCCTGGGAGGAGAGCACGCTATGCACCTGCCGCGGATCGTCGAGGGCCGTCTCCGGCCACCACATGCCCTTGACCACGACATCGCCGCCTGACCAGCGGTCCTCGGCGAGTACTGCATACCCTTGCCCCGCTCTGGCGAGCAGCCTGCGGGTGACGAACCGGCTGGCCGTTCCGTACTCGGCCGGGATCCAGGCCCGGCGCGGCAGCCCGAACTCGTCCGCGTGGTCGGCGTGTTCCCAGTGCGGGACGAACTCGCTCACGTGTCGCCTCCGAAACCGACCCGCAACCGGACCAGCCCGGGGCCGAGAAACAGTTCGTCGCCCTGTTCCAGCCCGTACGCGAGCCCCTGGGCGAGCCTGCCCGAAGTGGGCTGGCCCTCGAAGTCCAGCTCCGGATTGAGGAAGGTAACATTCCGCTCCTTCTCCGGAACGTGTTCGGCGAGGGGATTTCCGTCATCGTCCAGGTAGACCCGCACGTGTAGCCGTGAGATCGCGTCGGCGTCGTCGCGGGCGAGTCCCTTGGTGACGTCGGTGACCTCGGGGTGACGACGTGAGGCCCGGCCCAGCACAAGCCCCTCCGCTGGCACCGTGAGTATGCGCCGGACAGTGAATCCGTGCCGGACGGTCACCTGGACAGGACCTGTGCCGAGGCCTTCCGGCAGAGGTGGCTCGACCAGGATCTCGACCGCCTCGCAACTGCAGGAGCGGCAGTACCAGCGGTCGCCGTCCTTGTTGACATGCCGTGGTAGCAGCACTTCACCACCGCGCAGACAGCCGTCCGTGGACGACGTGCAGCGGAACCGAACCTCGGAGTCGTCCGGCAGCAGGCCCGCCTTGCTGCGCTTCTTCTCCCGGTCCCGCTCGATCTCCTCGTCCGTGGCCACTCCGAGCCTGCGCGGAACGAAGACAACTTGCCCGCTCACCCAGCTCACGCCCCATACACGGGAGTCGTTGCCCTGTAGCCAAGGATGCTCTCGGCGGGCATAGCGGAACTTGTCGCCGGAGACGATGCCCGCGTTGAACTTGACCGCCAGTGCGAGAATCCGGTCGTCGGCGTCGCCCCGGTACACCTCCAGCCACTGGGCTCGCTCGGCCTGCTGCAAGAGATGCTGGTCGTCGAGGAACCGCCGGACACTCGCGTCGAGGACCGCGATCGCGCCCGCACCCGGGTGATCTCGCAGCCACGCGTCGCGCACTTCAACGACCCGGGAGAACGGCCAGCGCCCTGTCCTGGTCGCGGCGACATTGGACGCGTCGATGATCACACCGGGAACAGTCACGGCGCCCTCCGCCCGTGGTGCGGCGGGAGAGTAGGGTCGTCCGCGCCCTGCCCGGTGCCGACATCGTGGTCGGATTCGCCCACCGGATGGTCGTATGACCCGCTTCCGTACCCATAAGACCCCCCGCCGTGCGCCCCGAACCCGGACAGGTCCTCGTCGTCGTCGTACAGACTCCGCTGCCTCCGCTTCTCCTGGATTTCGAGCGGAGACTGTTCGGGGATCTCCTGGAACCAGGTGGGCTTGTTCCTGGTCGAGCTGCTGCTGGAAGTGGCACGGGATTCGTTCTGCACATCCTTGCGCTGCATACCCTCGTGCAGTCCGCCGACCGCCTGCAGGAAGGCCGCCGCGAGGTTCGGGTCAGGGATATCGCGAGCGCGCTGCACGCCCTCCTCGTAGATCCGCTCCTCCTCGGAGCGTGACCCCGCGGCAGCCGCACGGTCGTTGATCTCCCTTTCGAGTTCCGCGGCGGTGACCTCCCAGCCGTACTGCGGCCGGATGTTCTGGGCCATCGGATTGCGTACGGTGGGCAGCTCCAAGCTCCTCGGCCTCAACTGCCGGGCCCCGGCGCCAGATCCGAGGCGTCCGGTCACTCTGACGATGGGCATGGGCCCCGCGCTCACCCGGCCGGGGGCGCGGAGCCTGAGCACATAGCGCACCTGGCCGTCGACTCCCTCGGCTATGGCACCGAGTTCCAGCCGTACCTCGCTGGGACGGATGCCGGCGCCGTCGGACACCACTCCGTCGAGCCGATGACGGATCGGGTCGAGCTGATAGACGGCGAGCACCTGGCAGTGCGGGTTGACCTCCACGGACAACTCTCCGCTGCCCACGACCACGTCCCTGCCGTACGCTGCGAAACGCGCCGAGATCTCCTTCATCAGGTCAGGAGCCGTGGCGCGCGCACTCACATGCCAAGTGATGCCGGTGGGCGCAAGCCCCCTCAGCAGCGCGTAGTCGGCTCCCGCACCGATCCCGATGGCGTCGGTGTGCACTTCTCGGTCGGCCGCCTTCCGGGCGATTGCGGCCAGCCGCTCGGGATCCGTCTCACCGGCGTTGGGCCAGCCGTCGCTGAGCAGTACGACCCGTCGGGATCGCGCCTGTCGCTGTTCGAGCAGGGTGTATGCCTGCCGGAGAGCGTCCTCGATGTTCGTCGAGCCCTGCTCTTCCCCGCGGGTTCCGTCCCATCCGTCCAGGCTCCGCAGTTCCCCAGCCGTGCCGGAGAACCTCAGCCCGGCCTCGCGTGCGAAGGTGATCAGGTCGACCCGGGCGTCCTCGGGCAGTGCGGCGGCCAGCCGGCGAACGCCCTCCTCGGCGAGGTCCTTGCGGCTGAGGTCGTCGGGATCGTCGGGATCAGCCCGTTCGTTGTCGGCGGCGTCGGCCCTGATGCTCATCGACAGACTGTCGTCGACCGCCAGGACGTACGAGATCTCCCCGGTCACGCGATCGGACCGGCGCAGCACACGAACAGCCACGGACACATGGAACTCGTCGCCGGTGTCGATCTCGTGCCGGTCCGCTGCGATGTCGATGTCCTCGCTCATATGTCCCCCGCCTCTCCGATCGCGCACACCAGCGCCGTGGCGTTGTCCCAGCCGCCCAGTGACTCCGCCCGCTGCACCAGGGCCGCAGCCAACGCGGGCGCCACACGGCGCCCCGATCCCTCCAGTTGCGTGGCCATTTCGGCCAGCACCGCCCCGAACCAGCGGTCCCGCTCCGGCCGGGTCGCTCCGTCCGAGGCGAGCAGCAACAGATCTCCGGGCGCTAGGCCGATGGGTCGGTGGCTCCCGCAACGCGATCCGCCGGGCCCCAGATAGCGCACCAGCGTGGACTCCTGCCCCTCCGCTTCCGGACTAATGCGCAGATGCTCGGCGTAACCGGTGTGGGACGGCGTCAGCTTCCATGTCACGTAGCGGGGTTCGTGGCCTGCCTGGCGGCCGGATCCACCCGCCGGGTCACGCAGCGGCCGTACCAGCCAGGCCTCCGCGTCGCCGAGGGACACCAGGGACGCGATGCCGTCCGGGCGCACAGTGGCGTGGACCACGGCCGCGCTGCCGCCCGCCCGCAAGACTGCGTCGTCGAGCTCCGCGACAAGTGCCTGCGGCTCCAGGTCCTCTTCCGTCGTCCACTGCAGCCTGGCCCGGGCCAGCGCCGCACGGGAGGCGACGGCGCCGGAACCGTCGTGATCGCCCGTTACTCCGTCGAAGACGGCGCAGCGCAGGATCCCGTCCTTGCCCCGCCGGGCACCTGCCGCGTCCTCGTTGTCCCCGTCCGGGTCGCCCTTGGCCTTGTGCGACCCGACCGCACTCTCCTGGTAGCAGGCGATGGAAACGCGTCCGTCGCAGCCACGCTCCAGTGCCTCGTGCAGCGGAGCCATCCCCACGGCCAGGCCCTGTCGCAGCCCGTGCCAGAGCAACCGGCGGCACACCGCGTCCAGGCCCGGCGGAAAGACGCCAGCGGACATCTCCGACAGATTCAGCGCGTCGCTGAGGTCCAGGCAGGGCCGGTCGGCGACCGCGTCCACCAGCGCTTGGACGAGTGCACGCCGGTCACGTGCCTGCGGGGCGACGTCCCGCAGGGAGTTGCGGGGCTCGATGCCGCCGTCGAGGTCGTAGCGCGGCAGAGTGGCCACCTGCCAACCGTAGGAGTCGTACCGCACGGACTCCGTTGACAGGCATCCTGGGCCGACGCGCCTCAGAGCCATGTCCACCGTTTCCCAAAGCCCGGGCAGGGCCGCGAGCAGTTCCGGAGTGTCCAGGCCAGCCTCGTGGCGCATGCTCTCGCGCAGGGTCGGTGCCAGTGTCTGGTCCCACCGGACGGTGATCTCGGGGATGACGACCGCCTGGGACTCGGCGGGCGCGTCCGGTTCCGTCACCTGCGCGGAACCGTCTGCCGGGACCACTGCTGGGCTTGGCGTCGGGCTGTCAGCCGGTCCCTCTGCGGCAGTGGACACCTCTTGTGGCGCGTCCTTCGTCCCCTTCAGGGCCTCGGGCGTGCCACTCTGCGCCGGATTCTCCTTCACCGGTGCCGGTCCCTCTTCGGCCGGCTCCCGCGCCGTTGGCTCCTTGGCGGCCTCGTCCAGTGCCTCCTCCGACGCGGGCGCCCCGGCCTTCTTCGGTAGTTCCGACTCCGCCGCTGCTCTCACCGGTGACTCCATGCGCTCATGCCCCCTTCAGTACGACGGCCAGCAGAACGGCGATCACAGCCAGCACTGTGACGAGCACAAGGCGCTGCACACTCGCACGATGCACCTGTTTCAATTGCTCGGCCAGTCCGGCGTGCTTCTCCTCCGCCCGTTCGGCGCGGGACTGCCACCGCCGCACCATCTGCTCCGCTGCTTCGCGGGCCGCCGCCACCTCCCGCTGGGCTTCCGCCTCGACCGTGGAGATCCGCTGGTCCGCTTCGCTCCGGATGCGTAGTACGGCCTCATGCGCGCGCTCTTCGCGCTGTCGGGCGTGCCGGTCTGCAAGCTCGGCTCTTTCCGCCAGCCCCCTCTTGATCAAGGCCAGTTCCTCGGCAGCCCGGCGCGCCTGCGTCTCGGCCTCGGCCCTCACCCGCTCCCGTTCCTCTGTTTCCGCCCGGCGCAGCAGGGCGTCCAGGTCGGGTCCCCTGCCTACCGGAAAACGCCGGACCCGGAGCGGCTCGTCGTCGGGCAACGGTTCCGTGTCCGAGTAGAGCTCGGCCACGGACGTCGCGACACCGACCGGCGGTTCGGCCAGTGACAGCGGCGCGGGGCGCACCAGCAGTCGGGCCGGATCCACCACCGTGACCGGACGCCAGCCGGTGAAGCCGTCGGGCTCGTCGTCGTAGACAGCGGTGAGGACGCAACCAGAGCCCAACACCGCCACGGAACCGTCGACTTCGGCCCAGAGGGTCTCGCCGGCCGTCAGCAGTGAGGCGACCGCCTCCGACGACGGAACCGGAGTGCCGGTGGGACGCGGAGGCGTACCACCGCCCGCGGACTGTTCTTCCTCGACGAAGTCAGTGCGCCAGAAGTTGTCCGCCCCAGCGGAGCCGGGGACTGACGCCCCAGGTTCGCCCACGGCAGAGCCCGGCTCCTCGTCCCCCGGTGGAGCTTCATCGATGAATGAACCCCATTCGGACACAATGCCCCCCGTTCCCGGCCATGCCCCGTGACCGCGTCTGGTTGCGCTGGACCTCTCGTCGCGATCTGCGCAATAGAACACCTCTCAACGTGGGGCGCCCATAAGGTAATTAACAACACATCGGCTCGGTTCGTCAGGGATTCGTAGAATCGGAGGGGTCTGTGGAGGAACATTTGACCGCCGACTTCGAGGACGCGTGCTTCATCGTCGACCTGTCGAACGTGGTGCGCCGACGGGACATCGGGCCGCCAGGACTGCGCTCTTTGCGGCGCCTCGCCCTCGTCGTCGACGCTGCGGCGACCCTCGCCCGCGACCCGGACGTCAGGCTCTATCTGGTGGCGGACCGCAGCTTGCGGCACGGCGGCAGGGACGAGTTCAACGACCCTGCGGATGTGCGCCTGCTGGCGAAATGGGTACGACAGGGGCTCGTCGAAGAGCTCGACGACGCTGATGAGCGTGTCTTGGAACTGTGCGAGATGACTGGAATCCCGGTCATCACCGGCGACTACTACCGGGACAAAAGGGACGAATTCGCGTTTCTTCAAGGCAATGCGGACGACTTCCTGGAGCCTGTCGCCGGCCCTGGCGACACGGTCGTACTCGTGCCTCTTGACATGGGGGTGGCCAGCGCGATGCACATCTCACGGAAGGCGGAGGAGACAGCACTGAAAAAGCAGGGCCTCCTCCGCCCTTCGCGTGCTCCCCGCTCGGAGGTGGTCAGACGCAACTGGCGCTGCCCCGAGAAGCGCTGCACCCTGTACGACACACACAGCGGCACCTACGTGGCACTACCCCGGATGCGTCGTGGCCTGCCCACGTGTGACGTGCACGGCCTTCCACTCATCGACGACGGACCACGCACGGCCACCGCACAGGTGAAGCTGATCCTGGAAGGCTCGTGCGCGGCGCGTTTCACACTGGAGGACGGGGCGATCGTACGCATCGGCCGTGCACCGACGCCCGGTGGCATCTCTCTGCACGATCTGGTGTCCGCGGAGCGGGCCATCCGCATCAGTCGCACACATGTGGAGCTCCGGACTGTCGGAGGTGTCGTACACGTAACGGATCGGAGCACCTTCGGTACCCGTTGGCAGTCCACCCGAGGCAGGTCGGGTTTTACTCCGTGGCACGATCTCACGACAGGGGTGCCACGGGAGTTTCGCAGCGGTGACCAGCTGGAGCTGACCGAGGGTGTGGTTCTGGCACGCAGCGGTCGGCGCTTCCCCACAGAACTGGCGCGAGAGTGGCAGCGGCGTAAGCCACCAGGAGGAAAGGACGCGGCAGCAGAGACACGAATGTATTGAGAAGGTAGCGATCTGACGAGGTCGAGACACCTCAGCGGGATCAGTCGGTGAGCCCTCCGCTTCGCCACTCAGGGCGAGCCCGCGACACCTGAATACTGCCCCAGGAGGGGACGACAGCTCGACACGTCCGGCCTGGTCCGGCTGCTCCGCGATCCGAAACTGCAAGCGGCCTGGTACGACGCGATCGACGCCGGGCCATCGCCTCCTGCTATGTGCAGCGCGCCGAGTTTCTCCACCGGGCCCGGAACGGACGCGAGTACGACGAGATCGTGGAGATGTTCACCGACCTCTACCCCGACGGTGGTTGGTGCCGAAGAACGCGGGGCGCTGGATCGGCGCGGTGCAACACCGTATGGCCCGGGCTGGGGAGCATCGCGGTGCCTCGCCCGCGGACCTTGTCATCGCCGCCACCGCGGCCCATCACGGTCTGACCGTCCTCCATGACGAAGGAGAGCCGGACAGCCCGGACGATCAACCATCTGGCACGAATCTGGCACGCGACAACTGATCACCACGAACAGCAAAAAGGCCCGGGTCTCTGACCTGGGCCTTATCCATGGAGCGGGTGACGAGAATGGGACTCGCGCTCTCAGCTTGGGAAGCGTCGGCGCTTGTATGGCCACATGGCTTCTGATCTGCGTGGATTCGTTGGGCTACCGGAGGCGCGAGGATCTGGTGACGCCGCTGTTGACCGTGGTTGTCCGCTCTGAAGGGCACGCTATGGGAACGACTCCGTGAAGCGAACGAGCGCCGTGCCCGTCGCCTTCTCCGCGCTCGGACTTATCGGCTCACGGGTGGTGGTGTCCACGTACGCCGCTTCGAGCACGTCGATCTTCTGGCCCTTCGGATCGATGACCCGGCGATCGCGCCGCTCGCGGACATCCGCTGCCCTGGATCATGCTCTCTTGTTCCGACCCACGCGCCTGCCGTGCAGTCGGCCCATGCAATGTTGCCCGGCACTGATCGGGCGGCCCGCCGACGGCGGTGACAACGTCTCCGGCGTAACACGCCGGAGACGCCCTTCCGGGTGGTTGCACGTGAGAGTGAACCAACCCACAGACAATAGTACCGCGGACCGTGCTGCTCGGAAATGTTCCGAGCGCTGCCTCGGCCGCGCTCTTCCTGCGGCCTGCCAGGCGCCGGATGCCTGGTGTGTCGGTGTGAGTGTGCTGGGTGTATCGCCCGTGGCTTTGGCGGTTGCGACCAGACCCTCCCTCATCGGATAAGCGCAGACAGTGGACCGGATTCTCGTCGCGATAGAAAGATCATTAAGTCGTCCCGTCTCGGTCGCTGCCGATAGGGCCGACGGCCCACCATGGGTGACATGTGATCCTCTGGCGGCGGTCTCCCGCTCCGTCGATCGTGCCGGCTGGACGCCTCTGGCGATAGTTCATATTTCAGAGCCATCCAGCCTATTAAGTATTCCTATGCATTTCGAGGTTCGTTCCCTGATTCCGGAGAACTTGCTCAGATAAATCATCGACCGGCATGCCCCTCAGTAATATGCAAACGCCGCAAACAGGTGATTCTCTGCGACCGGGACTGCCAGGATTTTCATCCGTACCAAGGAGTTGGCCCCTCGATGACGCTGAACATTCCCGATGCGCCGCTACGGCGCACCATGTCGGTGTGGATCACGGCGGTAGCGGCTGTGGTGATCGCCGCCGTTGTCCTCGTTCTGACGCCGACGCGCGCAAGTGCCATTGCCACCCCCGTGCCAATCGGTACGACGCTGGCCACCTACGGAGTACTGGGTGGCGCGACGGTCACCAATACCGGCCCCACGGTGGTCAATGGTCTCAACGTCGGTGTGAGCCCCGGTACAGCCATCACCGGGTTCCCGCCCGGCGTTGTGACGCCGCCCGGGACTCTGCACGCTGCCGATGCCCACGCAGGCCAGGCCAAGGTCGAGCTGACCACGGCGTACAACCAGGCCGCCGGACAGTCGCTGAACCCCGTCGTGTACAACGACGCTCCCCACGAGTTCGGCGGCCAAGTACTGACGCCGGGCCTCTACAGGGCGAACAGCAGCGCACAGATCACCGGCACACTCACCCTGGACGCCCAGGGCGACGCCAATGCCGTCTGGGTGTTCCAGATCGGTTCGACCCTGACGACGGCGGCCGAGAACAGCACGGTGAGCCTCGTCAATGGCGCCTCGCCGTGCAATGTGTTCTGGCAGGTGGGCAGTTCGGCCACGCTCGGTACACACACCTCGTTCGTGGGCACCATCCTGGCCAACACCTCGATCAGTGCCACCACGGGGGCGACCATCAACGGCCGACTGCTGGCCGACGCGGGCGGTACCGGTAACGGCGCCGTGACGCTGGACACCAACAGGATCTTCCTGGGGCCGTGCGCGGCCGGGGGCACGGGTGGCACCACCGGTGGCCTGATCACGGGAGGTGTGATCGCCGGCACCACGACGGGCGGCACCACGACGGGCGGCACCACGACAGGCGGCACCACGACGGGCGGCGTCATCGGCGGCGTGCCGACGGGTGGCGGAACCGGCGGCGCCCTGGGTGGTCTTCTCGGCGGTGTCCTGACGACGGGCGGAACCACCGGAGGCGCCTTGGGCGGCCTCGTCGCGGGCACCACGGGCAGCGTCACGGGCGGTGGAAGCGGTGGTGGGACCGGCGGCAATGAGCACGACCACGACCACGGTGGGAAGCCCGAAGACCACGACCACGACCACGATCACGGTGGGAAGCCCGAAGACCACGATCACGGTGGGAAGCCGGGTGGCCACGATTACGGTGGGAAGCCGGGTGGCCACGACCATGGCGAGAAGCCGGGCGGCTATGACCATGGCGAGAAGCCGGGCGGCTATGACAGCGATTACCAAGGCCACGACAAGAAGCACGAAGGCCACGACAAGAAGGCTGCCTGACTCCATGTGAGCGAGCAGAACGAGCGGCGCGCGGCGGATCGTTGTCGATTCCGTCGCGCGCCGTTGGCGAATTCTCAGGAGAAGCGATGAGAGAAGCCAGGACCCGAGTTGAGCCGACAGAACGGAGAGATCGGGGTGGGACAACCTCTGCGCACCACCACCCGCCTGCCAAGCCTTCGCCCGCTCTCCTGAAAGCGGGAACGAGTGCTGCAGTGATCCTTTGCCTGGCGACGGCCCTGACCCATGTCCTCCTCGTGTTTTTGCACGTGGCACCACCGAATCCCCTCTCCCGGCAGTACAGCCGTCAGGTCGATGCGTGGGTCTTCCCGCTGTTCGAGCAGAACTGGCGGCTCTTCGCGCCGGATCCCGAGTCGGTCAACCGGGAGATTTCGGCGAGGACCATGCACACCGTCCCGGACGGCACTGTGCAGGTGAGCGGCTGGTTCGATCTGACGGCCCTCGACAACTCGGCGGTGAAGCACAACGCGTTCCCGAGCCACACGGCACAGAACACCCTGCGGCGGGCTTGGAGTTCGTACGTGGAAACCCACGGTGGTGACGATCGCCCTCGCTCGGAGCGGGCGCTGATGATCCAGAAGTACCTGACCAACATCGCCGCAGAACGCATCTCCGGTCATCGGGGCGGCGCCTTCGAGTCGGTCCAGCTGCGGGTGATCACGGTGCCCATCGCCGGGCCCGCCGCCGCACCGGCGTCTCCCGAAACGCGGTATCTGCCGTGGTGGAAGGTGACCTCCCATGGAAACTGAGCAGACACGCGCACCGCACCGGATCGTTGCGTTCCTCACCGTCCTGGCCGAGCGGCCGGTCTCCCTCTACGCCGCGGCGGTCCTGCGCATCGGTTACGGACTTCTCTACCTCGTCTTCCTGTTGCGCGAGTTTCCGCACCGCGACGAGATCTGGGGCCCCGGGTCGCCGTGGACTCCCGAGCTGGCGAGGCAGCTGTTCGACCAGACGGGGTGGGCCAGCATCCTCACGCTCTCCGACAGCCGAGCGTACTTCGAGGTCTGTTACGTGTTGGCCCTCGTCACGTCGGCGCTGTTCATGCTGGGCTGGCGGACCAGAGCGGTGTCCGTTCTGTTCGCTGTCGTGGTGGCCTCGTTCCACGCCAGAGCGATCTTCATGACCGACGGAGGGGACAACCTGATCCTCCTCATGGCCCTGTACCTCGTCTTCACCGCGTGCGGCAGGCGCTGGTCGCTGGATGCGCGCAGAACCTCCCTTCGGACCTCCGCGGGCACGACACCGCACGCACCGATGACTCCGGGCGCAGAGGAACTCTGTCGATTTCGCCGGACGCTGACGGCGGTACTCCACAACTGCGGCATGTTCGTCATCGCGGCCCAGGTCTGCTTCCTCTACGGATCCGCGGGTCTGTACAAGGTGCAGGGCGGCTCGTGGGGCAACGGCACCGCCCTCCACTACGTCCTGAACCTTGACCTGTTCCGCCCCTGGCCCGAGCTCTCGCTCATGGTGGACGAGCACGACGTGATGATCAGCATCGCCTGCTACCTGACGGTGCTGCTGCAGGTCGGGTTCCCGTTCGTCCTGTTCGGACGGCTCAAGTACCCGGTCCTGACCATGCTGCTGGGCATGCACCTGAGCATCGCCGTCCTCATGGGGCTGCCCCTCTTCTCCGGCGCGATGATCATCGCGGATGCCGTGTTCCTGCCGGACCGCTTCTACCGGTCACTGGGACGACTGTGGCGGCGCACTCGCGGGCGGCCACCCGTCTGGAGTACGGGTGCTCCGCCGGGCGGAGAGCCTGCACTCGTGCCGTCGCAGGCCGTACCGTCGAGCAACTGAAGGCCTTGTGGTCGGCCGCACTGTCCCGGTGTGAGCTCCTCGCGCAGCCCCGCCTGCCGGCCGTGCGGATACGCGTGTCGGGTCACGGTCGGGGAAGGGCTCGCGGCCACCTTCGTACCGACCTCCGGCCCGTTCTCCCCGGCCTCCTCCACCGGGTACGTGGTGGCGCCCAGCGCGAATCCGCCGACCCCCGCCAGCACGGCAACGAGCGTCAGTAGTACGGACGTTCGCCGCCCGGGCGCCCGGTGAGCGGCGGCCGAGGTGCGCCCGGAGCCGGTCGCGGCGGCGGAATCGGCGCTGGAACCGGTCCTCTGTTCCCCCGGCCGCCGCGAGCTGCTCACGCGCTCGCTCCACCCGCATACGCTCCGATGGTCAGCCGCCGGTGAAGCTCTGCTTCTGCGAGGAGGTGCCTGCCGTAGCGTCCGCGTGCGAGAAGGACTGTGTGACGGGTGCGGACGCGCCGCGCAATCGCGCAGCAGAGCGGGACGTTGGTGCCGTCGTCGGTGTCCACTCGGTTGTGTCCGGCGGGCGGCACGGGGCACAGCGCGTCGATCAGGAGGCCGAGGGCTGTGTCTTTGCACAGGTCGCAGTGGCAGCGCGCGGAGTGTCGTGGGAGACCTGGTTGGTGTGCGAGCGTCGTGGGCCGCGGCGACGGGCGGGTGCCCGGCTGTGGGCCTGTAAGGGGGCAGCCCGCGAGCGATATGACCTGTTGGCCGGCGACGGCGCTGCTGCCGGCGAAGCGCTGCGACACCAGGACGCGGTGGCTGTCGCCGATGCCGAGGACGCCTTTGTCGAGGAGTTTGCGGTGCAGTGAGCACAGGCGCGGAGCGTTGGTGACATTGTCCGGGCCGCGAGGGTCCGCCAGCGCACGTGCGCGGCGTTCAACCCGACCGGCACCGCGCTGATCTTGCCGTCGTAGCCGCAGCGGGCCACTGGTACTCGCGGGCGGTCAGCACCGACTCTCGCATCCGCCGGTTCCGCTTCCTCCGTGCCGTCGAGAGGTGTTGGACCTTCCTCGGCTCCGGTTCCAGGCCGACGGATCGCGCAACTCGTCGTGGAGCGCGGGCGGGAAGCGAAGGCAGAGCAGTAACCGTGCGATCCGGGTGCGGAGTTGGCGGGGTGTGCCGTCCGCTACACGTCACTGCCGCCGATGGCGGCCGCAGGTGCCTGGGCTGCGACGTTGGTGTGCCGGAGCGGTGCTCCGGCCTGATGGAGGCTGGCGAGGGCCAGGCGGTAGGAGGTGAGCAGCCCGGTCTCCGCATAGTCCAGACCCAGCTCCTGGCAGTGGCGCCGCACGACGGGCCGGGCCTTGCGCAGGTTGGGGCTGGGCATGCTCGGGAACAGGTGGTGCTCGATCTGGTGGTTCAGCCCGCCCAGTGCGATGTCGGTGAACAGGCCGCCGCGCACGTTGCGTGAGGTGAGCACTTGGCGGCGCAGGAAGTCCGGGCGGTCCTCGCCTGTCAGGATCGGCATGCCCTTGTGGTTGGGCGCGAAGAGGGAGCCCAAGTAGACGCCGAACAGGCCCTGGTGGACGGCGAGGAAGGCGATCGCCATGCCGGGCGGCAGCAGCCACAGCAGGACGGTCAGGTAGAGCGCGAAGTGTCCGAACAGCAGGGCACCGTCGAGAGTTCGGTGCTTGAGCGAGCGGTTGGCCAGCGCCTTCACGCTCGACACATGCAGGTTGAACCCCTCCAGGGTGAGGAGCGGAAAAAACAGGAACGCCTGCCAGCGGCCGATCAGACGGGGGAGCCCCTTGGCGGCCCGGGCCTGGTCCTGGGACCAGACCAGCAGGTCGGGATCGAGGTCGGGGTCGAGTTCCTCATGGTTGGGGTTGGCGTGGTGGCGGGTGTGCTTGTCCTGCCACCACCCGTAGCTCATCCCGACGCCGGCGCCGGCGATCCGCCCGGATGCTTCGCTGGCCCGGCGTCGACGGAACACCTGACGGTGGGCCGCGTCATGGGCGAGAAGGGCGACCTGGCCGAAGACCACGGCCAGGAACGCGGCGACCGCCAGGGTCCACCAACTGTCGCCGATGAGTGCGACGGCGGCCCACCCACTGACGTACAGCGCGGCGACCCCCGTGATCCGCAGTGCGTAATAGCCGGGACGGCGCTCCAGCAGGCCGGCATCAGTGATCTTTCGCGACAGTCGGGCGAAGTCGCTGCCCGAGGTCTTCGGGAGAAGGGGGCGAGTATTGCTGCTCATGATGAAACTCTCTCCGAAGGAGGCAGTGGCTCGGCGCTGCCTGGGGAGCCGCTGAGACCGGGCCGCAGCCTGGTCATGCGCTTGCTCCGCAGCGGGAAGCGCATCGTGTGACCGGGGAGCGAGGATGACGTTCGCTTCGACAGCCGACGGCCGTGCAGACCTCCTGTCTGGCTGCGAGTGCCCTGCCGGGCAGGTCTTACACCGTGACGGGGCAGGGCAAGTGTCCCGGGCCGGGCATTCGATGTGCGCAGCGGACGAGCGCGGCCTGGACGGGACAGGACGATTCACCGGCCATCGTCCTGAACGTCACCGGCGCCCGGGTCACTTCCGGCGTGGGCCTGGAGGGCCGATGCCTGTGCCACGCGCGGGAGTTCCTCGAGCGGCAGGCGGCCGGTCAGCGCACCGCCGAAGACGACGACATCCGTGAGAAGACGAGCTGGGAGAAGACCCGGAGACCGAGCAGCCCGAGCGCCGATACCTCCGGGCCGGGAACGAGGGCACTCCAGGCGATCCGCCCGCCGAGCAGCATCCGCTGCGACCACCAGAAGAACAGGACGGCGATCGGTTTCGCGGCCGGCGTGCCGGCCGGTGAATGGCGCCACAGCGTGGCCCGGCTGCCCCGCCGCCACCGACTGCTGACCGGGGCCCTGCTGGTCGCGGCCCGCCGCCCCGCCACCGCCCGCCTCAATTGCAGTGCACCGGCGACGCCGACGGCCGAGACCGCCCCGACGTCCTCCTGCCGCAGCCCTTGCAAAAGATCCAGAGCTCAGTCCGATGCGAGCGGCCGCCTTCCCGTCATGGGGTCAAGTACCGTGCAGGACACCGGATATGACAGCGCCGCGGCACTTCGACATCGTCCACATGCTGAGATTAGGCGGCTTCGGCCGTCTGTCGCACTGGGCCAGGACTATGCTGCCGTACAAGCGTCCCAGACCCCGGCGGCTTGTCGTTTCGCGACACAGATGGCTGCGCGGAGCGGACCTCCCGTCCGTCATCCGACGCGTCCCTGGAGAGAACCGGGCGGGCCCCATGTCCTGTTGCGCAGGCCCTCGGACCACCCGTCGTTCCGCCTCCGCCGTACGTACGCCCCTGCCGGCGGTGCGCCAAGAGGAGCCGGGCTCCCGGCGTCCTCGTCTCGCTGCCGGATGGTCTTCGGAACCGAGGCGTCATGCCCCTCCCACGGCTCACCATCCATCGTCATGACCGACGGAAACGGGCACTGATCACCCTGGCCGGTGAGATCGACCTGGAAACGGCACCGCTGGTGTGCGCGGTGCTGGCGCGATGCCTGAGCGACGGCATCCGCGTCGTCGATGTCGACCTCACTCCTGTGACCTTCTGCGACTGCAGCGGCCTCAACGCCTTCCTCGACGCCGCGCAGCGGACCAAGGAGGCCGGCGGGGTCCTGCAACTGCACAACCCGCCACAGTCACTGGGGCGGATCCTCGACCTCACCGGCTGCGGTTTCCTGCTCCTCGGCCTTCCGCTCGGGCATCTGCCGCCGTCTCTCGGGGACGTCCCCGACCCGGTCGCTCCAGCCCGGCCGGACCGGAGTGTTCCGCTGGTGACTGTCCTCTCGGGCGATGTGCGGTGAAGGCCCGGCCCGGACAGGAGCAGCCGCACGAGCCGCATGCGGGCCACTCGTCCACCAGGGGCGCGGTGCGGTTGCGCCACGTGAACCGCTGGCTGGCGCAGGACCTGGGCGAAGAGCTGGCGGATCTGTACGTCGACTCCCGGGAGACGTCCGCCGCCGAGGCGTACCACAACCGCAGCCGCCAGGACTTCCTGAACCGTCTCACCGGCGACATCCGGCGGTCGGGGTTCGCCATGGTGATCGCGGAGACGGACCGCCTGGCGGGATGCGCCTTCGGGTTCCCGGTGGCCAGTGACGGCACCTGGTGGCTCGGGTTCGACGGAGCACTGCCGCAGAGCATCGAGCAGCTCACCGCGTCCGGCGGCGTCTTCGCCATCACCAGCGTCCTGGTCCGGCCACACCCGCGGGACCAGGACGTGGCCCGCCGTCTGCAGGAGCGGCTGCTGAGCGGGCACCAGGCATCCCTCGGCGCCACCTTGGCGGATCCGGGCGATCACCCGACCCTCACGTCGCTCCGTTCCTGGGGATGGCTGGACATGGGAGAGGTATGGCGGCCGACGGGCCCGACCATGTTCCGTGCGCTGGTACTCCCCCTCGGGGAACGCGCCACGGCGCGGCTGGAGGGCGTGGCCCACGGTGCCTGGACGCGGTGGCCCGGATGAGGGCCGACAGCCGGTCGGCCCGCATCCAGGTGCTGGTCGCCGAGCAGGCGGCCCGCCGCGGCGCCCCGGTCGGTGTGGTGGACGTGTGCGCTGCCGCCGTGGCCGCTTTGCCGGTCGGCGGAGCCGGGGCGTCGGCGATGTCCAGGACCACCGCGAGCCATCCGCTGTGCGGCACCGACGACATCAGCCGGCAGTTGGAGGAACTCCAGCTCACCCTGGGCGAGGGCCCCTGCGTGGACGCCTTCGCCCACGGCTCGGCCGTCCTGTCCCCCGATCTGCTGACCGGCGGGGTGCAGGACCGCTGGCCCGTGTTCGCCGACGCGGCCTTGGAAGCCGGGGCACGCGCCGTCTTCGCACTCCCCCTGCAGATCGGGGCGATCAGCCCGGGAGTCCTCGACCTGTACGCCGATGTGCCGACCGTGCTGGACGCGGAGGAGCTGGCCGACGCGCTGGCGTTCGCCGATCTCGCGACGCTGCTGCTGCTCGACGCGCGGATCGACGAGACGGGCGGGCAGGCCGGCGCACCGACACGGGACCACGGCTTCGAGGACCTCGGCGGAAACCGGGCGGAGATCGACCAGGCCACCGGCGTCCTCACCGTCCAGCTCGAAGTCGGCATCGACGAAGCCTTCGTCCGGCTCCGCGCCTACGCCTATACGCAAGGGCGCCGGCTCGCCGACGTGGCCGCCGACGTGGTGGCCCACCGACTCCGCTTCTCCCCGGACAGCGAACCGACACGGACCGGCAACGGCAACTGACCATCGGCTCAGGCCGACGAACGCGCTGCGCTTCCCGCCCCCTCCCGGCGGGACTAGTCTCAATCGAGGGTGTCACGATGAATCAGCAGCTTTTGGCCAAGACCTTCGTCGAGCTCGCCGACAACCTGGTCGCCGACTTCGACCTGATCGATTTCCTGCGCCTGCTGACCGACCGCTGCGTGAGCATGCTCGACGCGAGCGCCGCCGGGCTGCTGCTCGCCGACCGGGACGGCAAACTGCGCGTGATGGCCGCCTCCGACGAAGAGGTCCGCCTGCTGGAGCTCTTCCAGCTCCAGAACGACGAGGGCCCCTGTCTGGAGTGCTTCAGTACCGGCGCACAGGTGATCGTCCCCGACCTGACGCGGGAGGCCGAGCGCTGGCCGCGCTTCGTCACGGCGGCCCACCGCAGCGGGTTCGGCGCCGTACAGGCCCTGCCGATGCGCTTGCGTGACGAGACCGTGGGCGCCCTGAACCTCTTCCGCGCCGCGCCCGGCCCCTTCGACCCGTCCGCCACACTCATCGCCCAGGCCCTGGCCGACGTCGCCACCATCAGCGTTCTGCAGCAACGGTCCGCCCACCGAAGCACCGTGCTCAACGAACAGCTGCAGACCGCGCTGAACAGCCGCGTACTGATCGAACAGGCCAAGGGCAAACTCGCCGAACGCCAGAGCATCGACATGGAACGGGCCTTCACCGCCCTGCGCGGCTACGCCCGCGCCCACAACCGGCGACTGTCCGATGTGGCCCGCGCCTTCATCGACGACTCCGAACCCCTCCCCGGGCTGGTGTCCTGACCACCCTGGCGCGGGCTGTCGCCTCCGTGGACGCTGCCGAGGCGGCTTCCGCTGTGTCTCGGGGCAGCCTTCACAGCCGGTGCCGACGAGCCGAGGCGAAGGAGAAGACACCGAAGAGGATCAGCCCGATCGCCACGGCCACCAGAAGCCACGGCCCCGCCGGTGTCTGCGCGAAGCTCCGGAGCGTCGCGTCCATGCCCTTGGCCTCGTCCGGATCGAAGCGGACGGCTGCCACCAGGACGAAGACCCCGGCCACGGCGAACACCACGCCACGCGCCACCCCCCACCCACGCCCAGAGCGGTGACGACCTGCTGCGTACGCCGGCTCATGCCGCCGGTGTCCAACTGCTTCAGGAAGCTCCGCAGGGCCGCCCGGACGGCGAGTACCCCGCCGATGCCGATCAGGAGGCAGCCCCCGGCTCCCACCAGCACCCGCCCGTACGACAGTTGGAGCGCCGAGGCCGTCCAGTCCTGCGACTGCGCATTGCCGCTGGAGCCCTGCCCGCCCCCGGCGGCGTACACCGCCGTGGTCCAGCAGACGAAGGCGTAGAAGACCGCCCGCCCGCCGTCCAGCACGCGTGAGCCCGCCTTGCGCCGGGGCCCCGTGGTGAGCACGGCGCGGGCTCCCCGACAGAGCGCCATGGCCGCGAAACCGACCACCAGCGCCCAGAGCATCGCTTTCCCGAAGGGCTGCGTCGCGATCTCGTGCAGTGCGCCCTGCCGGTCCGCCTGGCCGCTGCCGTTCCCGACGGCGATCCGGATGGACAGCAGCCCGATCAGTACGTACACGATGCCGCCCGCGACAAAGCCCGCCCGCCCTGCGGCGGTCAACGTCTCGCGCTCCGGGGAACCGGCCGCGGACTTCGCGCCCACCGCCACCGGCCGTGTCGCCGGACTGCTTCGGGTTCTGTGCCTGGTGGTCCGTCCGACGCTCATGGCAGCCTCCTGCGGGATCGAGTTCCGGAACGGCCTACCTGCGGCTGTACCGGCGGCGGCCGCCACCGCGGCCCCGCATGGCGAAGCCGACGACCCAGAGGACCAGGAGGACGGCGGCGACCCACCACAGGATCTGCAGGGTGAAGCCGAACCCGAAGACCACCAGGATCAGCAGAAGGAGAAGCATCCAGATCATTGCCGGGCCTCCGAATCGCGGGGATGTCGTGATTTCCGCGGGGTCCGGGCGAAGCGGGAGGGCGGAATGCCGCGCCCGAATGATCCGGAGTGGCATGGCCCTGCACCGTGCTGCCAGTCAACGCCCGGCATCCTCCCTTGTCAACGCTGTGTCGACACTGAGGAGTTGGGGGAGCTGAGCAGGGGCCGCCGGGGTGAACGGAGCCTCGGCGGGTGGTCCGGCCGGCTCGGTCGGCGACGTCGGCAGGATGTGGTCCTCCCACGCCGGGCAGATGCGCTGACCTCGCACGGTATCCACAACCGTTGGGCAGGACTACGCTCTGGAGTGAGGCCCCGGTCCCCGGTTTCGATGCAGTGTCCAACCCCGGGGAGGCCCACCGTGTTCGTCCTGCTCCTCATCCTCATCGCCGCCCTGTTCGCCCTGGGCTTCCTTCACCCGATCTGGTGGGTGGCCGCAGCGGTGCTGGTCTACGGCGCGACCCGGCACGCCCGCGATCGTGGCGGAGGCCGGGGCCACGGCGGCGGTTCCGATCTCGGGGACTACCGCGACTACCAGGAGCGCCGGGACCGTCAGGACCGTTGGGACCGCCGCTACAGCCGCCAGAACCGGGCGCGCTGGCAGCGCGAGGACCGCCGGTACCGCGAACACCACGGGTGACTCGTGGAGCGACCTGGCCGTCATGTGTGCCGGACGGCTTCAGCCGGGCCGGGCAGTCCGAACTCGTTGAGAGGTGCATGTCATGCATCGCACGACTCTGCTACAAGAGGACTACTGGAAGCTGCGGGCCGAGGCCACGTGGGGGAACGCAGCCGCGGGAGAGGATCTCGTCGCACTGCGCGCCGAGAACGATCAGCTGCGGCGGGCGCTGGCCGGCCGCGCGGGCATCGACCAGGCCCGCGGCATGATGATGGTCCTGACCCCCTGCAGCCGCGGGACGGCCAGGGACCTCCTGGTCGACATCTCTCGGCAGTCCAACACCAAACTTTCGGAGGTGGCCGCGGCCATGGTCGCCGCCTGGGAGGGCAAGCCGCTCCCGGAGCGGATGCAGCGGGCGCTGCGGCGTGCCCTGCGGCGGCTTTACGCGGAAGGCCCAAGGCGCGACCCACCCCCGGCCGATGAGCGGTCCACGTAGGGAGAGGCCATGATTCCCGCAGCAGCACACTGGTGAAGCGGGCCCTTCGATCGGCACCGACGGCGTGCTTCCCGCAGGGCAGGGGAAGCGGCGTCGAAGCACTACGGCCCCCGGCACACGGCGGTCAGCGGGGGTTCCTCGGTGTGGAGGGCCGGCGCCGGGTAGGAACCGGGTTCTCGCCTCGGTCGCGGCAAGCCCGCGAGGTCAGGAGAGCCCGGACGCCCTGAGTACCGCTCGTGCGGTCTCGTCGTCGATGCTGTGGCCGAGCCGGTCCAGCACGTCCGCGCCCTGCAGCAGCGTGCCGCGCTCCACGGAGCGTCGGACGCCGGTGTCGAGTTCGTGCCAGATCAGCGGGTTGGCTGCGAGGACGCGGGGGTCCAGTTCCAGGCGGTGCCCGTAGGTGTCGCGCAGGACCAGGTGGGACGAGACGCCGTCGTAGCGCCGTACGGTCGTCAGCGTGTCCGTGTGCACCACGCGTCTGCGGAAGGGGCCGCGTACCGCCAGCCAGCCGGGGCCTGCCGTCACCCGCGGCGGGAGCAGGACGGTGAGGAGAGCGGCCGACAGGCCGAGCCACAGCACGACGCGCGGCGGTGTCAGGCTGCCCGCGTCCCAGTCGACCAGCAGGGACATGGCGCCGAACAGTGCGGCGCAGCTCGCCGCGAGCCGGGCGCTGCCACGCCAGTGGCGGTCACCGGCTCGGGTCCACCGGTCGTCGGAACGTCGCATGTCGCTGAGGCTAGGCGGCCCTCCGGGGGCAGGCGGCTGCCGCTGACGGGGTCCTGACGCCGTACGCGTGAATCCTGACGGGATCCTTACGCCGCGCGCCGGATCAATCGGATCAGCCGGTGTGGACGCGGGGACGGCGGGCGCGGTCCGGTTCCGCCTCGCGCAGGACCTCCCGGGTGACCGGGGCGACCTCGCCCTGGCCGAAGAGGAAGAAGCGCAGGAAGTTGGCGAACGGGCCGCCCTCGGTCCACTCGAAGTAGATGTGCGGGGTGCAGCCGGTGGTGTCGCGGACATGCAGGAGGAGAGCGGCCAGCGCGTTCGGGATGGAGGAGGACTCCAGGGTCAGGACCCGGTAGCGGTTGTGCATGACCTCGCCGCGCACGGTCAGGCTCGCCTCGAACTCGGAGGGGTCCGTCACCGTCACCTCGACGAAGACGAAGTCCTCCTGTTCCGGCATGTCGTTGTCGGCCCGGATCTGCTCGATCTTGTCCCGGTACTCGGCCTTGTCCCGCCGGTCCGGCTCGTTGGCGATGAAACGGATCTTGCGGCTGGCGATGTCCCGGATGAAACGTTCCGCCATGTCGTCGAGCGTCACGTCGGTCACGCGGAGCTCGAAGGCGCGCGCGAGGCGGGAGAGCAGGGAGACCAGGATGATGCCGGCGATGAAACAGGCGCCGATCTTGACGCCGTCGGGGCGTTCGATGACGTTCGCGACGGTGACGTAGAGGAACACGGCCGAGATGACCGCGAAGCCGATCGTCCAGCCGCGCTGGCCGGCCTTGTGGGCCGCGATGGTCACCGCGATCGCCGCCGAGCTGATGAGGACCAGCACGCCGGTGGCGTACGCGCCGCCCTGGGCGTCGACGTCCGCGTCGAAGACCCACGTGACGAGGAAGCCGATGAGGGTGAAGACGATGACCATCGGGCGCACGGCGCGGGCCCAGTGCGGGGCCATGCCGTAGCGGGGCAGATAGCGCGGCATCAGGTTGAGCAGGCCGGCCATGGCCGAGGCGCCGGCGAACCACAGGATCGCGATCGTCGAGACGTCGTAGACCGTGCCGAAGACGCCGCCCAGGTAGTCGTGCGCCAGGTACGCGAGCGCGCGGCCGTTGGCCGGGCCGCCCGACTCGAAGTCCTTCTCCGGGATCAGGAGGGTGGTGATGAAACTGGTGGCGATCAGGAAGACGCTCATGATCAGGGCGGCGGCCGTCAGCAGTTTCTTGGTGTCGCGGATCCGGCCGGTGGGACGCTCCTCCGTGTCACCGTCGTCGCCCTTCACATGCGGCATGACCGCGACGCCGGTCTCGAAGCCGGACAGGCCGAGGGCGAGCTTGGGGAAGACCAGCAGCGCCACGCCGACCATGGCGAAGACGTTGCCGTGCTCGGCCGTCAGCGCGCTGGACCAGTCGGTGACCACATGGCCCGCGGTGACGACGTGCCACAGGCCGACGATCACGACGACGACGTTCAGCGCGAGGTAGAGACCCACGAGGGCGACCGCGACACCGATGGCTTCCAGGAAGCCCTTGAGGAAGACCGCTCCGAGCAGTGCCACGAGGACGAGGGTGATCAGCATCTGCTGGTCGTGCAGGGCGCTGTTCAGGTGCGGGTTCTCGACCAGGTGGGTGGAGGCGTCGGCCGCCGAGAGCGTGATGGTGATCAGGAAGTCGGTCGCGGCGAAGCCGAGCAGGGTCAGGACGAACAGCTTGCCCTGCCAGAAGGAGAGCAGCCGCTCCAGCATCGCGATCGAGCCCTCCCCGTGCGGGCTCTCCTCCGCCACCCGGCGGTAGACCGGCAGCGCGCCGGCCAGGGTGACTATGACGAGCACGATGGTTGCGATCGGGGAGAGCAGGCCGGCCGCGAGCGCGGCGATGCCGGGCTGGTAGCCGAGGGTGGAGAAGTAGTCGACGCCGGTCAGGCACATCACCCGCCACCAGCGCTGGCCCTGGTGCGGCGGCCCGGGTTCGGCGTGCGGGCCCGTGTGGCCGCCGGCCTTGCCCATGTCGGACAGACCCTGGAGCATCCACGTCCGTAGACGGTTCTGCGGCGGGTGTTCGGTGGTGACCATCGGGGAGCTCTCCTGATGTGCGGCTCAGCATGGGATCCGGCCATCACACAGACGGCGGCATCAGCGTATGCAGAGAGTGACCCGAGGGCCGAGGGATGGATCACACGCTCGCGTCAGGGTTGCGTTAAGACCGGCCGCGACGGCACCGGCGGTGCATCGAGGAGGGCTCTTTCGGTTTGTCGGGGGAGGGCTCGGCCATTCGGGGCACCGGGGACTGCCCGTGCCTCGGGGACGGACGGGCCTCAACGCCGCGCGTGGCGGATCTTCAGCCGTCCGAACCCCATGGTCCCGGAGATCCGGATCGTCGGCCCGCCGGGACGGGAGCTCCGCCGGGTCCGGTACCGCGTGTCCTTCCACACGGTGTGCAGCGCCTCGAACTCGACGATCGCGTCGCGAGGCACGGTGATCTTCGCCTTGCCCGTCCCGAGGTGCAGCTCGATGTCGACCACCCGATGTTCGACGACCGCCCGGGACAGGTCCAGGCGCACGTTTCCGTAGGCGGACTCGACCTTGAGACTCCGGGGCACCCGCCAGGGGCCTCCGGGAGCGAGCCCAGTGCGGGCTCGAGCTCGCTGTGTGTCCTGGCGGTGAGCACCTGTTGGAGGCGTTCGTCCAACTGGTCCCCGCGTTACTCGACTGCTGGACGGCCTGGCTTCGGATGCCGTCAACGATCCGTCAAATGACCCCGGTACACCGTCAGAAGAGCGTCAACGCCGGTCGCCGGTGGCCGAATCCGGTCGCAGACTGATCGGCGTCGAGGGACGGGAGACCGTCCGTGGCGTGGCGTTGGGGGAACCGTGACGATCACGGCCGGTACGGCGGGTACGGCGGGTACGGCCCAGCCGGAGGCGGGTGAAGAGCCCCGGCCACCGGTGGCCGTCCCGCACCACCATGGCCCGCGGCCCACGGGTGCACCCGATCCGGGCCCCCGCGCCCGACCACGGGCCGTGGCCGCGCGGGCCGCTCTGCACCGCCGCTTCCGGGACACCGTGCCCGCGCGGCTGCGCCTCCTGCGCGCGGCCACGGCCTCGCTCACCGCCGCCCTGGCCGTGCTGCTTCTCGTCGCCGGGCTCGCCGCGAACGGCACCTGGGAGTCCGTGGCCGACCGGGACGCACCCCGCACCACCAGCGCCGCCGACCTCGAACTCGCCCTCAACGACATGGACGGGCAGGCCGCCAACATCCTGCTGGCCGACGGTGACGCGGGGAAGGGCCGCCTGAAGACGCCGTACGCGAAGGCGGTCGGCTTCTACGGCGACGCGCGGCGCGAGATCGGGCACGACCTGCGGACGCTGGCCGTCGCCGCACAGGGGGACCGGGCCGACGAGAAGACCGTCGAGAACCTGACCGACGACTTCGCGGAGTACCAGGAACTGATCGGCCGCGCCCTGGAGAACGACGACCGCACCGGCGGCAAGGCGCTCGCGCTCGTCGACTACCGCAAGGCGACGGACCTCCTCCAGAGCCGTCTCCTGCCCGCCGCGCGCACACTGGTGTCCTCCAACGACGGCCGCTTCGACACCGCGTACACGGCCGCCCGCTCCGCTCTCACCGGTCAGCTGGCGGCGGTGCTGGTCCTCGGGGTTCTGCTGCTCGCCGCGCTCGGCGTCCTCCAGTGGTACCTGGCCCGCCGCTTCCGGCGGATCCTCAACCCCGGTGTCCTGGCCGCCACTGTCTGCACCCTGCTCGCGGTGCTCCTCGGCGCGCAGATGCTGTCCGCGTCCGCCGGGCACCTGCGGGGTGCGCGCCGCGACGCCTTCGACTCCGTCGTCGCCCTCTCCCGCGCCCGCGCGATCGCCTACGACGCCAACGCCGACGAGAGCCGCTACCTCCTGGACCCGCGGCGCCGGGACCGGTACGCGCGCGCGTTCCTCGCCCAGTCGCAGGAGTTGTACGGCATCAAGGGCGCGACCCTTTCGACGTACGACTCCGGGCTCACCACCACCTGGAAGGCGTACGGGTCCGACCCTCGCGCCCCGCGCTTCACCGGCGAGTTCCGGCGCGAGCTCGACAACATCACCTTCCCCGGGGAGCGGGCCGCCGCCGAGAGGACGGTGCGGACGTACGCCGTCTACCAGCGCGACGACCGCAGGATCCGGGCGCTGCTGGCGGCGGGGAAGGAGCGGCAGGCCGTGGAGTTCTGCATGGGCTGGGAGCCCGGCACCTCCAACGCGCACTTCGGGGCGTGGATGGCGGCGCTGGACCAGGTGACGGACATCAACAAGGCCCACTTCACGGACTCGGTGCGGGAGGGCCGTTCGGCTGTGGCCGACCTGCTGCCGTGGACGGGGGCCCTGCTGCTCGCCGCGTTGCTGCTGACAGCGCTCGGACTACGGCCCCGTCTCACCGAGTTCGGCTGAAGCTCCTCAGGGGCGCGGGGAACTGCGCGATCAGCCACAACGGTGCCGCACCCGACCGACGACCCTCGCGGCGTCACACATCCGCCAACCGGGCCTCCTCCAAGTCCAACGACCGCTGAAGCCGACGGCGCGTCACATCGCTGATCGCGTGGTCGTCGTAGAGCCGCTGCAACTCCACCGCCTCGACGGCGATCAAGTCGCGCCGCAGCTGCCGGTAGACCAGGTCGGCCGACCCGGACGTGCCGGTGTCCTCGTTGAGGCGGTCGCGGGCGTCGTCGAGGCGGGCGGTGAGGCCCCGGCGGAGGCGGTCCAGGACGATGTCCGGGACGGCCTCCAGTTCGGCGAGTTCGTCCAGGCGCCGGATGCCCGCGTCGGCCAGCCGGCAGCGGGCCGCGGCCTCCTCGCGCTCGGTGTGGTCGGGCTCCAGGGCGATGCCGGAGCGGCGGACCACGGGGGCGAGGGTGAAGCCCTGCACGACGAGGGTGACGACCACGACCGACGTGGTCAGGACCAGGACCAGCGGACGGTCTGCCAGTGCGGCGCCCGCCGTCGTGGTCTCCGGGATGGACAGGGCCGCCGCCAGCGGGACGACCCCCCGGGTACCGGCCCAGGTCAGCACCAACGGCACCCGCCAGTTCATCCGCTGGATCCCGCCCTTGCGCTGGACGACCGCCGACAGCGGTGCCAGCCACAGCAGTCGTACGGCGACCAGGGTGCCGGCCACGGCGAGGGCGTAGAGCGGCCAGGCCCGGTCGCCGTCGTCCAAGGCCCGGACCTGCGCGGGCAGGGCCAGACCGATGAGGGAGAACACCACGCTCTCCAGCAGGAACACCACCGTGCCGTACACGGCGTGCAGTTGGAGGCGGATCCGGGCGTTGGTGAGGCGGTCGCCGCGTCCGCCCAGGACGACACCGGCCACCACGACCGAGGTGACACCGGAGGTGTGGGCGGCCTCCGCGAGGACGTAGGCGGCATAGGGCGTGACCAGGGAGATCACCGTCTCCAGGACCGGGTCCTCGGTGCGCCGGCGGATCAGCGCGACCACCCCGGCGACCGCGGCGCCGATGACCGTGCCGCCGCCCGCGAGGACGACGAACTCGCCGCCCGCCGGGCCCCATCCGGCCGCCGACGCCACCGCCACGCTCACCGCGACCCGGTACAGCACCAGCGAGGTCGCGTCGTTGAACAGACTCTCCGCCTGCACGAGGACCTGCACCTTGGGCGGCAGGGAGAGGCGTCTGCCGAGTGCGGTCACGGCCACCGGGTCGGTGCTGGCCAGCACCGCGCCCAGCACCAGCGCCATCTGCCACGACAGGGGCGTGACCTGGGACGCCACCCAGCCGACGGCAGCCGCCGAGGCCAGCACCAGGCCGATGGACAGGACGCCGACCGGCTTCCACACGGCCTTCAGCTCACGCCACGACAGTTCCTCGGCGCTGGCGTACAGCAGCGGCGGCAGCACGACCAGGCCGATGACCTCCGGGCTGATCTCGATGTCCGGGGTGCCCGGCAGCAGCGCCACGGTCAGACCGGCCACGACCAGCAGGGACGGCGCCGGGATGCGCCACCGGCGGGCGAAGGTCGCCACCAGGGTGGCGAGGACGACCAGTGCCAGAACCGTGCCCACGCCGCGCATGCCGTCCCCCTGGGGTCATGAGGGAGCCGCCATGACTCCCACGCCGACCAGACTTCCCGGCACACCGCCTTCACCCTATCCGCCCGGGGGACGTCAAGGCAGTGTCAAGGTCCCTGCGACGGGCGCCAAGGAAGCGCTAACACACACCCCGGCCGGCTCCCGGAGACGCTTCGGTAGGAGAAGTAACCCGCCTCCTGTGGGAGTTGAGCCAGTGAGCGGAGCGCGTCGGCGGCGATGAGTGGTGACGTACGGCCAGGACGACTGAAGGTCTACCTCGGGGCGGCCCCAGGGGTGGGCAAGACCTACCGGATGCTCGACGAGGCGCGGCGCCGTGCCGCCCGGGGCGCGGACGTGGTGGTCGGCTTCGCCGAGTGCCACGACCGGCCGCGCACCGAGGCCATGCTGGACGGTCTGGAGATCGTCCCGCGGGCCCGCTGCCACTACCGCGGCGGACAGTTCGAGGAGATGGACCTCGACGGGGTGCTGGCCCGCCGCCCACAGGTCGCGATCGTCGACGAGTTCGCCCACACCAACGCCCCCGGCGGCGGCCGCAACGCCAAACGCTGGCAGGACATCGAGGCGCTGCTCGCCGCGGGCATCGACGTCGTCACCGCGCTGAACATCCAGCACCTGGAGTCCCTGAGCGACGTGGTCGAGAAGATCACACGGGTGCCGCAGCACGAGACGGTGCCCGACGACGTCGTACGGCGGGCCCATCAGGTCGAGCTGGTGGACATGCCGCCCGAGGGCCTGCGGCGACGGTTGGCACACGGCAACGTCTACGCCCCCGAGAAGGTCGACGCGGCCCTCGCCAACTACTTCCGGCCCGGCAACCTGACCGCCCTGCGGCAGTTGGCCCTGCTGTGGGTGGCGGACCGGGTCGACGAGGCGCTCCAGACCTACCGGGCCGAGCACTCCATCGGCGGGGTGTGGGAGACCCGGGAGCGGGTCGTGGTCGCGCTGACCGGCGGTCCTGAGGGGGACACGCTGATCCGGCGGGCCGCCCGGATCGCCGCCCGGTCGGCCGGAGGTGATCTCCTCGCCGTGCACGTGGCCCGCAGCGACGGCCTGGCCGCCGGGGTCTCACATGCCTCGCTGGCCCGGCAGCGGCGGCTGGTGGAGGACCTCGGCGGCAGCTACCACTCCGTCGTCGGCGACGACATCGCCACCGCCCTGGTCGACTTCGCCCGCGCCGAGAACGCCACCCAGCTGGTGCTGGGCACCAGCCGCCGGGGCCGTCTGGAACGGTTCCTGACCGGGCCGGGCACGGGGGAGACCGTGACCGAGCTGTCCGGCGACATCGACGTGCACCGCGTCACCCACGAGCGGGCCGGACGGGGCACCCTGCTGCCGTCCCGCCGCCGGACCCTGTCGACCGGGCGGCTGGTCGAGGGCCCCGTGGCCGGGCTGGTGCCGCCGGTGCTGCTCACCCTCGTCCTGGACCGCCTGCGCGGCTCTCTCGATCTCACCAGCGAGGCGCTGCTGTTCCTGCTCACGGTGGTGGGCGTGGCCTGCATAGGCGGGGTCGCCTCCGCCCTGATCGCGTCGGTGACGGCGTCCCTGCTGCTCAACTACTGGTTCATCCCACCCATCGGCGCCTTCACCCTCGACGACCCCGACGCGCTGATCGCGCTCGGGGTGTTCGCGGTGGTGGCCGCCACCGTGGCCGCCGTCGTCGACCGCTCCCTGCGGCTGTCCCGCCGCTCGGCCCGCGCCACCGCCGAGGCCGAGACCATGTCGTCGCTCGCGGGCAGCATCGTGCGCGGCGGCGCCACCATTCCCGCCCTGCTGGAACGCACCCGCGAGACCTTCGGCATGGACTCCGCGGAGCTCGTCGACGAACCGCCCGACGGCGACGGCGCCACCGCCGTGCCCGCCGGCCCGGACGCCTACCTGGTGCTGCGCGGACGCCCGCTCTCCTCCTCCGAGCGGCGCGTCCTCGCCGCGTTCGCCGCACACATGGGGTCCGCCGTCGAGCGGGCCCGGCTGGCCGAGGTGGCGGCCGAGGTGGAGCCGGTGAGGGCCGCAGAGCGGACGCGTACGGCGTTGCTGCGGGCCGTCGGCCACGATCTGCGCACCCCGCTGGCGGCAGGCTGGGCGGCGGTGACCTCACTGCGCAGCCGGGAGGTGGAGTTCAGCCCGGAGGACCGCGACGAACTCCTCGCCACCGCCGACGAGTCCATGGCCAGGCTCAGCCGGCTGGTGGAGAACCTCCTCGACCTCAGCCGCCTGGAGGCCGGTGTCCTCACCCTGAACCTGCGGGCCACGACCCTGGAGGAGGTGCTCCCGATGGCGCTCGCGGAAGCACCGGAAGCCGAGGCACGGGACATGGAGGAGATCCCGGCCGTACTGGCGGATCCGCCCCTGCTGGAGCGGGTGGTGGCCAACCTCGTCGGCAACGCCGTCCGGCACACCCCGCCCGGACAGAAGGTGCTGGTCACCGCCAGTGCCCTGGCGGGCCGGGTCGAGCTGCGAGTTGTCGACCGGGGCCCCGGGCTTCCGCCCGACGGCCGGGAGCGCCTCTTCGAGCCGTTCCAGCGGCTCGGCGACACCGACAACACCACGGGCCTCGGGCTCGGCCTCGCCCTGGCACGCGGTCTGACCGAGGCGATGAACGGCACCCTCACCCCGGAGGACACACCCGGCGGCGGCCTGACGATGGTCGTGTCGCTGCCCTGCGCGGAACAGGCCGGGGCCGAGCGGCCCGAGCAGACCCCGCGCCCAGTGGTGCGCCGAGCGTAGGAGGTGCCCGAATCCCTGGGGGCGTTCGCCCTCGTACCGTTCCGCACGGACCTGGACGGCAGCGTGACCGGCTGCGCCTCGGAGGAGGTCGAGCTGCGGGCCTACGGCAACGGCCACTACCTGGGTCGTTTGATGCGGCATGGCACGCGAAGGCGTCACTCCAGCCCCGACGCCCTGAAGACGGCGTGGGCCGTCTCGTGGTCGACGCGCCGGGAGAGGTGGCGCAAGGCGGTCGCCCCGCACAGCAGCGTGCCGTCCGTCGCCGCCTTCCGGGCGCCCGCCTCCAGGCGGAACCACAACTGAGGGTTCCTCACCAGTACTTCGGGGTCGATCTCCACCCGTCCACCCAGCGCGTCCCGCAGCAACAGCCGCTGCGAGACGCCGTCCAGACGGCGCACGGACACCAACAGATCTGTACGGACCCGGCGTTCGCGCAGCAGGCGACGGGACGACAGCCAGTTCGCACCGGCGTGGACGTGAGCCGGGTACAGCGTGAGGAAGAGCAGCAGCGCCAGGGCGATCCACAGGGCGCCTCGCAGGAGCGTGAGCCGCCCCGTGCCCCAGTCGAGCAGGAGGAGCAGTGCGAGGAGTACGCCCGCGCAGCGCACCGAGTCCCGCACGTCCCGTGCCCAGCGGAGGTCGTGTGCCGTGCCGGTGGTCTCGCACGTGTCGTCGCGGGTTGCCATGCAGGTGACCGTAGGGATGCGGGGGACCGGAACGCACCCCCTTTGACGGGACTCTGATGCCGCTCTCACCCGGGTCGTCCGCACCCCGTCAAGGTCGCGTCAAAGTCACCTGCTCCGGCGCGAAGAAGCCGCTAAGACCGGTCGGCGGCGGATGGAGACGGCACACCCTGGGTGCACCGCGCACGGATCCGGGGGCGCGGGGTCCAGATACGTCGAAGGAGCTCGCCGCCATGTCCGTTCTGACCGTCGAACCGGGCGCCGTCCCCGCCGGTGAGGAGCCACCGGATACCGGCGAGCGCCATCGCCTCACCGCCGTCACGGGCCTTGCCGCCTTGTCGCTGGACGCGATGGCGTCGGTGGCGTACGGCCCCGAGGCGATCGTGCTCGTGCTGGCCGCGGCCGGGGCGCACGGTCTGGGCTTCACGCTGCCGGTGACCCTCGCCATCGCCGGACTGCTGGCGGTGCTGGTGGCCTCGTACCGGCAGGTGATCGCCGCGTTCCCGGACGGCGGTGGTTCGTACGCCGTCGCGAAGACGCATCTGGGCGCGCGCACGAGCCTGGTGGCGGCGGCCTCGCTGGTCCTCGACTACGTGCTGAACGTCGCCGTCGCGGTCACGGCCGGTGTGGCCGCCCTGACCTCGGCCTTTCCGGCCCTCTACGGAGACCGGCTGTGGCTGTGCCTGGCGGTGCTCGTGCTGATCACGGGCGTCAACCTGCGGGGCATCGTCGAGTCCGCGAGGGTCTTCATCGTGCCGACGGTGGTGTTCGTCGGGTCGATCTTCGCGCTCATAGCCGTGGGCCTGTTCCGGTCCGGGCCGGTGAGCACGGCCACCGCCGACGGGCACGCCTCCGTGCTCGCCGACAACGCCACCACCGTGGGCGCGCTGCTGTTGCTGAAAGCTTTCGCCTCCGGGTGTGCCGCGCTCACCGGCGTCGAGGCGATCGCGAACGCGGTGCCCTCCTTCCGCCGCCCACGGGTCAGGCGGGCCCAGCGCGCGGAGGTCGCCCTCGGGGCCGTGCTCGGTGTGATGCTGATCGGCCTGTCGGTGCTGATCGGCCGCTTCCACCTCCAGCCCGTCGAGGGCGTCACCGTCCTCGCCCAGCTCGCGGACGCCTCGCTCGGGCACAACTGGGCTTTCTACGTCATCCAGTTCGCCACGATGATCCTGCTCGCGCTCTCGGCCAACACCTCCTTCGGCGGGCTGCCGGTGCTGCTGAAGCTGCTCGCCCGCGACAACTACCTGCCGCACGTCTTCGCGCTGAAGGCCGACCGCCAGGTCCACCGCCACGGTGTTCTGGCCCTGGCCGCGATCTCCGCCGCGCTGCTGGTGTTCTCCGGGGGTGACACCAACACCCTTGTGCCGATGTTCGCCATCGGTGTCTTCGTCGGCTTCACCGTCGCGCAGGTCGGAATGGTCCGCCACTGGCTGCTTCAGCGGGGGCCGGGCTGGAAGGGCAAGGCGCTGCTGAACGGCTTCGGTGCCCTGCTCACCGGCGTGGCCACGGTCGTCGTCACGCTGGAGAAGTTCGAGGAGGGCGCCTGGCTGGTCGTGATCGCGCTGCCGCTGCTGGTCGCCGCCTTCCTCGCCGTCCATCGCGCCTACCGCCGCATCGGCGAGCGGCTCGGTCTGGGCCGTATCCCGGAACCCCCGCGTCGCGAGCGCTCGCTGGTGATCGTGCCCGTCTCCTCCCTGTCCCGGCTGACGTCGGAGGCCCTGACGGCCGCCGCCTCCCTGGGCGACGAGGTGCGCGCGGTCACCGTCTGCTACCCCGATCCCGAGGACCGTGCCGCCCTGCACGCCCTGGAACGGTCCTGGGCCGCGTGGGACCCGGGTGTCCCGCTCGTGCGGCTGTCGTGCGAGCGGCGTTCCCTGGGCCGTCCCATCGCCGCCTACGTCCGCGAGATCGCCGCGGCCGAGCCCGCCACCCGGGTCACGGTGCTGATCCCGGAGGCGGAGCCGGAGCGGCTGTGGCAGCGGCTGCTGCAGAACCAGCGGGGCGCCGTCGTCGCGCACGCCGTGCGCAGGGAGACCGACGCGGTGATCTGCCGGCTGCGGTTCCGCCTGTTGTGAGAGCCCTTGTGCGGGCCGTTGTGCGGGCCGTTGTGAGAGCGGCTGGGACGGGGCCGTAAGGGGTCCGTCAAAGGTGCGGGGGCCGCCGTAAGGGACTCGTCAATGGCCGGTCGATTCCGGCCAGGGGCGGGGTTTCCTCTTTCTGTCCGTATCTCTTCCGAACCTCTTCTAGGAGTTCGCGATGGCCGATCTGGCCTTCGTCGTCACCACGATCGCGGTCTTCGCGCTGGTGGCTCTCGTCGCCAAGGGGGTGACGAAGCTGTGACCGCCGAGAACATCGTCGGCCTCGTCGTGGCCGTCGCCCTGCTGGGCTATCTCGTCCTCGCCCTGATCTTCCCGGAGAGGTTCTGAGATCTGACATGGGTCCCGTACTCGCCGGCGTTCTCCAGCTGCTCGCCCTCATAGGGGCGCTGGCGCTCGCCCACATTCCCCTCGGCAACTACATGGCCAGGGTCTACTCCACCGACAAGCACTGGCGCGTGGAGAAGTGGATCTACAAGGGCATCGGTGCCAACCCCGACACGGAGATGCGCTGGCCCGCCTACCTGCGCGGTGTCCTCGCCTTCTCCGCCGTGGGCGTGCTCTTCCTCTATCTGCTCCAGCGGCTCCAGGGTGTACTGCCGGGCTCGCTGGGCTTCAAGGCGATCGACCCGGACCAGGCGTTCAACACCGCGGTCTCGTTCGTGACCAACACCAACTGGCAGTCGTACTACGGCGAACAGGCCATGGGCCATGTCGTACAGACCGCCGGACTGGCTGTCCAGAACTTCGTGTCGGCCGCCGTCGGCATCGCCGTGGCCGTGGCGCTGGTGCGCGGGTTCGCCCGGTCCCGCACCGGTGAACTGGGTAACTTCTGGGCCGACATGGTGCGCGGGGTGACCCGCATCCTGCTGCCGGGTGCCTTCGTCGCCGCGATCGTGCTGGTCGCCTGTGGTGTCATCCAGAACTTCGCCGGGATCCACGAGGTCGGCCAGTTCGTGGGCGGCTCGCAGCAGTGGAACGGGGGAGCGGTCGCCTCGCAGGAGGCCATCAAGGAATTCGGCACGAACGGTGGCGGCTACTTCAACGCCAACTCCGCGCATCCCTTCGAGAACCCCACCCCCTTCACGAACCTGTTCGAGATCTTCCTGCTGCTGGTGATCCCGTTCTCGCTGACCCGCACCTTCGGGGTGATGGTCGGTTCGGTCAAGCAGGGGTACGCGATCCTCGCGACCATGGCCACGATCTGGGTGGGCTTCACCGCCCTGATGATGTGGACCGAATTCGCCCACCACGGCCCGGCGTTGCAGATCGCGGGCGGGGCGATGGAGGGCAAGGAGGTCCGGTTCGGCGTCGGTTCCTCGTCGATCTTCGCGGTGTCGACCACGCTGACGTCGACCGGTGCCGTGGACTCCTTCCACTCGTCCTTCACCGGGCTCGGCGGCGGGATCACCATGCTCGGCATGATGCTGGGCGAGATCGCGCCCGGCGGTACCGGTTCCGGCCTCTACGGCATGCTGATCATGGCGGTCATCGCGGTGTTCATCGCCGGGCTGATGGTCGGCCGTACGCCCGAGTACCTGGGCAAGAAGATCGGCACCCGGGAGATCAAGCTCGCCGCCTGCTACATCCTCATCACGCCCGCGCTGGTGCTCGTCTTCGCCGCGATCGCGATGGCCCTGCCGACCCCGGTCCACTCGATGACCAACAGCGGGGCGCACGGGTTCTCCGAGATCCTCTACGCCTACACGTCCGCCGCCAACAACAACGGCTCGGCCTTCGCGGGGCTGAACGCGGACACGCAGTGGTTCAACACCACCCTGGGCCTGGCGATGGTCCTGGGCCGCTTCCTGCCCATGGTGTTCGTACTGGCCCTGGCCGGCTCACTCGCCGAGCAGCGGCCCATCCCTGAGACGGCGGGCACCCTGCGCACCAACAAACCGCTGTTCGTGGGCCTGTTGGTCGGCGCGATTCTCATCATCACCGGTCTGACGTACTTCCCGGCGCTCGCGCTGGGGCCGCTGGCCGAGGGGCTGGCGTCATGACCACCCGTATCGAAAGCGAAGAGATGTCCACAGCCACACCGACCCGGGCGCCGCACAGCGACGTACCCACCGGGCACAAGTCCGCCGAGGGCCGTGTCGGCGCGGGCCTCTTCGACCCCAAGCAGCTCCTCAGGTCCCTGCCGGACGCCTTCCGCAAGCTCGACCCGCGGGTGATGGTCAAGTCGCCCGTGATGTTCGTGGTGTGGATCGGGTCCGTGCTGACCACGGTGTTCTCCTTCAAGGACCCCGGGGACTGGTTCGGCTGGACCATCAGCGCCTGGCTGTGGCTGACCGTCGTCTTCGCCAACCTCGCGGAGGCGGTGGCCGAGGGCCGCGGCAAGGCGCAGGCCGACACCCTGCGCAAGGCGAAGACCGACACGGTGGCACGTCTCGTGGACGGCACTGAGGTCCCCGGAACCGCGCTGAAGATCGGCGACCTGGTCGTCTGTGAGGCCGGTGACGTCATCCCCGGCGACGGTGACGTCGTCGAGGGCGTGGCCTCCGTCGACGAGTCGGCGATCACCGGCGAGTCGGCGCCGGTCATCCGGGAGTCCGGCGGTGACCGGAGCGCGGTCACCGGTGGCACGAAGGTGCTCTCCGACCGGATCGTCATCAAGATCACGACGAAGCCCGGCGAGACCTTCATCGACCGGATGATCAACCTGGTCGAGGGCGCGGCCCGGCAGAAGACGCCGAACGAGATCGCCCTGAACATCCTGCTGGCGTCCCTGACGATCGTCTTCCTGCTGGCGGTCGCGACCCTCCCGCCCTTCGCGGACTACGCCGGCACGCACCTGACGATGGTCGTGCTGGTCGCCCTGCTGGTCTGCCTGATCCCGACGACCATCGGCGCCCTGCTCTCGGCGATCGGCATCGCCGGCATGGACCGGCTCGTCCAGCGCAACGTCCTGGCGATGTCGGGGCGTGCGGTGGAGGCGGCCGGTGACGTGTCGACGCTGCTGCTCGACAAGACCGGCACCATCACGCTCGGCAACCGCCAGGCCGCCGAGTTCGTCCCGGTGGCCGGGACGACCGAGGCCGAGGTGGCCGACGCCGCCCAGCTCTCCTCGCTGGCCGACGAGACGCCCGAGGGCCGCTCCATCGTCGTACTGGCGAAGGAGAAGTACGGCCTGCGCGAGCGTGAGCTGGTCGGCGCCGAGTGGATCGCCTTCACCGCCCAGACCCGGATGTCCGGAGTGGATGTCGAGGGACGCAAGATCCGCAAGGGCGCGGCCGGTTCGGTCATCGCCTGGGTGGACGAACAGGGCGGTGAAGTCGCCTCGGACGCACGAGAGTTGACCGACCGTATCTCCGAGGCGGGTGGCACCCCGCTGCTCGTCGCGGTCGAGGACACCGACGGTGCCCGCGTCCTGGGAGTCATCCACCTCAAGGACGTCGTCAAGGAAGGCATGCGCGAACGCTTCGACGAACTGCGGCGCATGGGCATCAAGACCGTCATGATCACGGGTGACAACCCGCTGACCGCCAAGGCGATCGCCGAGGAGGCGGGCGTCGACGACTTCCTCGCCGAGGCCACCCCCGAGGACAAGATGGCGCTCATCAAGCGGGAGCAGGCCGGCGGCAAACTCGTCGCGATGACCGGGGACGGCACCAACGACGCGCCCGCGCTGGCCCAGGCCGACGTCGGCGTGGCCATGAACACCGGTACGTCGGCCGCCAAGGAGGCCGGCAACATGGTCGACCTCGACTCCAACCCGACCAAGCTGATCGAGATCGTCGAGATCGGGAAGCAACTGCTCATCACCCGGGGCGCGTTGACAACCTTCTCCATCGCCAACGACGTCGCGAAGTACTTCGCGATCATCCCGGCGCTGTTCGCGGCCGTCTACCCGGGCCTCGACAAGCTCAACATCATGGGCCTGTCCTCGCCCGACTCCGCGATCCTGTCCGCCGTCATCTTCAACGCGCTCATCATCATCGCGCTGGTCCCGCTCTCCCTGCGGGGCGTGCAGTACCGGCCGGTCAGCGCCGACAAGATGCTGCGCAGGAATCTCACGATCTACGGCATCGGCGGCCTGATCGCCCCCTTCGTCGGCATCAAACTCATCGACCTGCTCATCTCCCTCATCCCCGGGCTGTGACTCCTTGAAAGCGTGCTGAAAGCCATGAACAACTCCCTAACCAACACCGGCCGGTTGCTGTGGGCGGGGCTGCGGGCCCTGCTGGTGCTGACCCTGGTGACCGGCGTCCTCTACCCGCTGGCCGTCACCGGCATCGCCCAGGCCCTCTTCCACGACCAGGCGAACGGCTCGGAGATCAAGGCGGACGGGAAGGTCGTCGGTTCCTCGCTGATCGGCCAACAGGGCTACGGCCCCGACTACTTCCAGCCCCGGCCGGCGGATGGGCTCGGCGAGAACTCCGTCAACACCCAGTACAAGCTGATCCTTTCCGGCGCCACCAACCGCTCCGCCGACAACCCCGAGCTCGTCAAGGCGGTCAAGGAGGCCAAGGCCAAGGTCGTCAAGGACAACTCCACCGCCGACTACCGGGTCAAGCCCTCCCAGGTCCCCGCCGACGCGGTCACCTCCTCCGGCTCCGGCCTGGACCCGGACATCTCCCCGGCCTACGCGGACCTCCAGGTCCACCGGGTCGCCGAGAAGAACGGCCTGACCGTAGCCCAGGTGCGGAAGCTGGTCGACGAGCACACCACGGGCCGCACCCTCGGCTTCATCGGCGAACCCAGGGTCAATGTCCTGGAGCTCAACATCGCGCTCAAGGCACTCACGGCCAAAAGCTGATGGCGTTACACGACCCACAGCGGAGTCGGCGGCCCGGACGACCGGGTGCGCCGACTCCCGCAGTCACCCAGCGGGTACGTCCCCACGACGTACGACAGGAAGGCACACGCCGATGACACGGGTGCTGGTGGTGGAGGACGACCCGCAGCTCGTACGGGCCCTCATCATCAATCTCCAGGCACGCCACTACGGGGTCGACGCGGCCGCCGACGGCGCCACCGCGCTGCGGCTCGCGGCCACCCGGCAACCCGATGTCGTGATGCTCGACCTGGGCCTGCCCGACATGGACGGCGTCGATGTCATCAAGGGCCTGCGCGGCTGGACCCGGGTGCCCATCCTGGTGCTGTCCGCCCGCCAGGGCTCCGACGAGAAGGTCGCCGCGCTGGACGCCGGCGCCGACGACTACGTCACCAAACCGTTCAGCATGGACGAACTGCTCGCCCGGCTGCGGGCCGCCGTACGGCGCACCGAGGAGACGCCGCTCGCCACCGGGACGACGCTCGTCGAGACGGCGGACTTCACCATCGACCTGCTGGCCAAGAGGGCCGTACGGGACGGCCGCGACGTACGCCTCACCCCGACCGAATGGCACCTGCTGGAGATCCTGGTCACCAGCCCGGGACGGCTGATCACCCAGAAGCAGCTGCTCCAGGAGGTCTGGGGCGTCTCCCAGAGCAACAAGACCAACTATCTGCGGGTCTACATGGCCCAGCTGCGGCGCAAGCTGGAAGCAGATCCGGCGCACCCCCGCTATCTCATCACCGAGCCCGGCATGGGCTACCGCTTCGAAGGGTGAACATGGCACGCGGCAAGCTCCGCATCTACCTCGGCGCGGCTCCCGGCGTCGGCAAGACCTACGCGATGCTGTCCGAGGCGCACCGCCGGGTGGAGCGGGGCACCGACTGCGTGGTCGCCTTCGTGGAGCACCACCGCCGGCCGCGCACCGAGGTGATGCTGCACGGCTTGGAGGAGATCCCGCGCCGGGCGATCGAGTACCGGGACTCGGTGTTCACCGAGATGGACGTGGACGCGGTCCTCGCCCGTCGCCCCGACGTGGCCCTCGTCGACGAGCTCGCCCACACCAACGTCCCCGGTTCCCGCAACACCAAGCGCTGGCAGGACGTGGAGGAGCTGCTGGCGGCCGGGATCGACGTCGTCTCCACGGTCAACATCCAGCACCTGGAGTCCCTGGGGGACGTGGTCGAGTCGATCACCGGGGTACGGCAGCGCGAGACGGTCCCCGACGAGGTCGTACGCCGTGCCGACCAGATCGAGCTGGTCGACATGTCCCCGCAGGCCCTGCGCCGACGTATGGCGCACGGCAACATCTACAAACCAGACAAGGTCGACGCGGCCCTCTCCAACTACTTCCGCCCCGGAAACCTCACCGCCCTGCGGGAGTTGGCGCTGCTGTGGGTGGCCGACCGGGTCGACGCCTATCTCACCGAGTACCGCAATGAGCACCAGGTCTCCACCATCTGGGGCTCACGGGAACGGATCGTCATCGGCCTGACCGGCGGTCCGGAGGGACGGACGCTGATACGGCGGGCCGCCCGGCTCGCCGAGAAGGGCGCCGGCGGTGAGGTGCTCGCCGTGTACATCTCCAGCAGCGACGGCCTCACCGCCGCCTCCCCGAAGGAGCTGGCCGACCAGCGCACCCTCGTCGAGGATCTCGGGGGCACCTTCCACCACGTCGTCGGCGACGACATACCGGTCGCCCTGCTCGACTTCTCGCGCGGGGTCAACGCCACCCAGATCGTGCTCGGCGTCTCCCGCCGCAGGAGCTGGCAGTACGTCTTCGGACCCGGCGTCGGCGCCACGGTCGCCCGGGACTCGGGACCTGACCTCGACGTCCACCTGATCACCCACGACGAGGCCGGCAAGGGACGCGGGCTGCCGGTCAACCGGGGTGCACGGCTGGGCCGGTCCCGCGTGACCTGGGGCTGGCTGGTCGGTCTCGGCGGCCCTGTGCTGCTGACCTGGCTGCTGAGCAGCGTGTCCCCCAACGTCGGGCTCGCCAACGACATGCTGCTGTACCTGACGCTGACGGTGGCGGCCGCCCTCCTCGGCGGACTCTTCCCCGCCCTGGCCTCGGCGGCGGCCGGCTCCCTGCTCCTGAACTGGTACTTCACCCCGCCCGTCCACACGTTCACGATCGCCGACCCGAAGAACATCGTCGCCATCGTGATCTTCGTCGGGGTCGCGGTGTCCGTCGCATCCGTCGTCGATCTCGCGGCCCGCCGCACCCATCAGGCGGCCCGTCTTCGCGCGGAGTCGGAAATCCTCTCCTTCCTGGCGGGCAACGTCCTGCGCGGCGAGACCGGTCTGGAGGAGCTGCTCGAACGAGTCCGCGAGACCTTCGGCATGGAGTCGGTGGCACTGCTGGAACGCGAGAGCGACGTACTGCCCTGGACCTGTGCCGGGAGCGTGGGCGCACACCCCTGCGCCGTTCCCGACGACGCGGACGTCGACGTACCGGTCGGCGACCACATGGCGCTCGCGCTGACGGGACGGGTACTGCCGGCCGAGGACCGCCGGGTGCTCGCGGCCTTCGCCGCACAGGCCGTCGTCGTCCTGGACCGCCGACGTCTCCAGGAGGAGGCCGACCGGTCCCGCGCGCTCGCCGAGGGCAACCGCATCCGCACGGCGCTCTTGGCCGCCGTATCGCACGACCTGCGCACCCCGCTGGCCGGCATCAAGGCCGCGGTGACCTCCCTGCGCTCCGACGACGTCGAGTGGTCGGACGAGGACCGGGCGGAACTCCTCGAGGCCATCGAGGAGGGCGCCGACCGCCTCGACCACCTGGTCGGCAACCTCCTCGACATGTCCCGCCTCCAGACCGGCACCGTCACGCCGATCATCCGCGAGACCGACCTCGACGAGGTGATCCCGATGGCGCTCGGCGGTGTCCCCGAGGACAGCGTCGACCTCGACATCCCCGAGACCCTGCCGATGGTCGACGTCGACCGGGGCCTGCTGGAGCGGGCCGTCGCCAACATCGTGGAGAACGCCGTCAAGTACAGCCCCCCGGGCGAGAAGGTGCTGGTGGCCGCAAGCGCCCTCGCCGACCGCGTCGAGGTGCGGGTCGTCGACCGTGGCCCCGGTGTCCCCGACCAGGCCAAGGACCGCATCTTCGAACCCTTCCAACGCTACGGCGACTCCCCGCGCGGCGCCGGCGTCGGCCTCGGGCTCGCGGTCGCCCGCGGCTTCACCGAGGCGATGGGCGGCACGATCCACGCCGAGGACACCCCGGGCGGCGGCCTCACCATGGTGCTGGTCGTGGGCACGGCACCCCAGCGCCGTCAGCAGGCCGTCAGGGATGACGCACAGGCGTCGTCACACAGCCCCTGACCAGGGCGCCCCCGAGGAGAAGACGACCGATGACCACCACCGTTCCCGGGCCCCTCGACACCTGCATCCGCCAGGCCCGCTTGACGGCTCACTGAAGCGCGACGTTTGGCGCCGCATGGCACCGGGTGGCACCGGGTGGCACCGGGTGGCACCGGGTGGCGCAGCATGGCACCGGATGACACCACCCGGTGCCATTCCCGTCCTCGCCGCATTCTCGCTGGTGAGGCGGCTTCTATCGCCGTACTCGATGTAGCGGGGTTGCGTGTGGCATCACTGTGGTGCCATGATGACGCCATGGACCTCACACCGTACGTCGACAACCTCCGCCGCGAACTCGCGGTGGCTGCCGAAGCCGGAGGCGACGAAGCCCGTGAGCTGGCCGAGAGGCTGACCGCTCCCCTGGAGTCGGCGACCCGGCTGGTCATGCTCAACGTGCTCTCCGCCGCGATGGACGAGATCACCCGTGAACTCGCCCCAGGCTCGGTCGACGTACGGCTGCGCGGCCTCGACCCCGATTTCGTCGTGACGCTGCCGCCCACCGAGGGTGACGCCCCCGTGGCGCCGGCCGCCCCGCTCGAACCGTTCAAGGACCCGGCTGACGGCGAGGAGGGCGGCACCGCTCGCGTCAACCTCCGGCTGCCTGCCCACCTCAAGGCGCGCGCCGAGGAGGCCGCGAGCCGCGAGGGCCTGTCGGTCAACGCCTGGCTGGTACGTGCCGTGGCCGCCTCGGTCGACGGCGGAACCCGGCCGCAGCGTACGCCGGGCAAGGTCCAGAACGTCGGACAGAGCTTCACGGGCTGGGTGCGCTAGCCGCATCTGCCCGCACGGAAAGGCGCTTCACTCACACCACGTCCCACCAGCGGGGACGCCCCAAAGACTCAAGAGGACGGGACAGCCATGCCTTCTTTCGACACTCCCGAACCGATCTCGGTCAACGCCCACGTGGCCGCCGGCTCCCTCCGCCTCACCGCGGGCGACCGCCTCGACACCGTCGTCGAGGTGCGGCCCCGCGACCCGCAGCGGGACAAGGACGTACGCGCCGCCGAGCAGACCGAAGTGAGCTACGCGAGCGGAGTTCTGACCGTGAAGACGAAGGAGCGCCGCATGATCGGCCCCTCCGGTGTCGCCGACGTGACGGTCGAACTTCCCACGGGTTCACGCGTCGAGGTGACCGGCGCCTGGGCCCAGGTGCTCGGTGAGGGCCGGCTCGGCGAGGTCAGGGTGAAGACCTCGGTCGGTGACGTTCGTCTCGACACCACTGGGCCGGTCCAGTTGACCGCCTCCCACGGCTCGATCGTCGTCGACCGGATCGAGGGCAAGGCCGAGATCACCACCAGCTCCGGCAACCTGCGCGTCGGCACCGTTGCCGGTCCCGCCGTCCTGAAGAACTCGAACGGCAACACCACTGTCGGTGCCGTCTCCGGTGACCTGCGCGTGAGCGGTGCCAACGGCGCCATCGACATCGCGTGCGCGGAGGCGTCGGTCACCGGCACCGCTACCAACGGCGTTCTTCGGGTGGCCGAAGTCGCCTGCGGTGACGTCAAGTTGGAGACCTCAAACGGCTCCATCGAGGTCGGTATCCGTGAGGGCGCCGCCGCCTGGCTCGACGTCAGCTCCAACCGCGGGCTGGTGCGCAACACGCTCGCCGCCTCGGAGGCCCCGGAGCAGACCGAGGACACGGTCAAGGTCCGCGCACGGACCAACTGGGGCAACATCGACGTCTTCCGCGCCAAAGCCTGACCGTCTCCCGGTCGGCCCCGCCCGCACCAGCGCCCGTCTCACCCATCGCCCGGTCACTTCAGCCTTCGAACGGGAGGGCCTCATGCCTTCTTCTGTCATGCCCACATCCAGTCGAGACGGCTCCCCGGCCGCCGTCTCCGCCACCGGCCTGCGCAAGTCCTACGGGGACAAGACCGTCCTCGACGGCATCGATCTGCGGATCCCGGCCAGGTCGGTGTTCGCCCTGCTCGGACCGAACGGCGCCGGCAAGACCACCGCCGTGAAGATCCTCTCCACCCTGATCTCCGCCGACGCCGGACAGGCGGAGGTCGGCGGCCACGACCTCACCGCCGAGGCGCAGGCGGTGCGGGCCGCGATCGGCGTCACCGGGCAGTTCTCCGCCGTGGACGGGCTGATCACCGGTGAGGAGAACATGCTCCTGATGGCGGACCTGCACCACCTCCCCCGGAGCGAGGGCAGGCGGGTCACCGCGGAGCTGCTGGAGCGCTTCGGCCTCGTGGAGGCGGCGAAGAAGCCCGCCTCCACCTACTCCGGCGGTATGAAGCGGCGTCTCGACATCGCCATGACCCTGGTCGGCAGCCCGCGGATCATCTTCCTCGACGAGCCGACCACCGGGCTCGACCCGCGCTCCCGGCACACCAT
>NZ_JBIAUQ010000012.1:90912-296348 GCF_042893155.1 Streptomyces sp. NPDC001668 | reverse complement strand
AGCCGGGTGATTGCCGGTGAACTGGCGGGCCTGGGCGGGATGTTGTCGGTTGCGGCGTCTGCCGAGCAGGTGGCGGGGCTGCTGGCGGGTCGTGATGATGTGTGGATCGCGACGGTGAATGGGCCGCAGTCCACGGTGGTCGCGGGCAGCCCGCGGGCGTTGGCGGAGTTGCAGCAGGCCGTCCCGGAGATCCGTACGCGTGTGATCGCGGTGGACTATGCCTCGCACACCCCGCACGTGGAGCAGATCCGTGAGGCGCTGATGGAGCTGGCGGCCCCGATCACGCCGCGGGCCACGGACGTGCCCATGTACTCGACTGTCACCGCTTCGGTTGTTGAGGGGGAGGCGCTGGATGCGGGCTACTGGTATCGCAACCTGCGTGAGCAGGTCCGTTTCCACGACACGGTCCAGGCGCTGGTCGCCGACGGCAGCCGCCTCTTCCTGGAGGTCAGCCCACACCCGGTGCTGACCGGTGCGATCGAGGAGAGCGGTGAGCAGGTCACCGCGACCGGCACCCTGCGCCGCGACCACGGCGGGACCCGGCAGTTCCTGACCGCGCTGTCCCAGCTGTGGGTCCATGGCGTCGCCCCTGACTGGAGCACCGTCCTGCCCGCCACCACCCCCGCAGACCTCCCCACCTACGCCTTCCAGCACGACCACTACTGGCTCGTACCGGACAGGCCCAAGGACAAGGCCATCGCGTCGTCCGACCCTCATGCCGACTTCTGGGCCGTCGTGGAGCGCGAGGACTCCAAGGGGCTGGCGGAGATCCTCGGACTGGATCACAACCAGGGCGAGTTGGCCCATGTGCTGCCCGCGCTGTCGACCTGGCATCGACGGCGGAACGCCAGGACGGCGCTGGATTCCTGGCGGTACAAGGAGAGTTGGGTCCCGTTGGCCGACGGCGCTCCCACCGGGCTGTCCGGCACCTGGCTCGTGGCCGTTGGACCGGCCCAGGTGGACGGTGAGCTGCATCGGGCGTTGGTAGAAGCTCTGCGCGAGCAGGGAGCCGTAGCGGAGACGCTGGTGGCCCCCGACGATCCGGGGCGCTGGGCCGCTCTGCTGGCCGAGCACCCCTCGGCGGCCGGTCTCGTGTCACTGCTGGCGATCGACGACAGGTTCGGGCTCCGTCCGACCCTGCCGCTGATCCAGGCGGTGACGGGCCGGGACGTGCCGCTGTGGTGCGTCACCCAGGGCGCGGTGTCCATCGGGGAACACGATCCGCTGGCCCGTCCGGAGCAGGCCGCCCTCTGGGGACTGGGACGGGTCGCGGCGCAGGAACTCCCGGCTCAGTGGGGCGGGTTGATCGACCTGCCGAAGCCGGCGGGGACCCCGAAGCCGACGGGGACCCAGGAGACGCCCGGGGCACCAGAGACGCCCGAGGTGCCGGAGACGTCCGAGGTGTCGGAGACACCGGGAACACCAGGTGCACAGGAAACGGCGGTCCGGCGGAGCATGCACCGGTTGTGCGCGGTGTTGGCCGCGGACGCTCAGGAGGACCAGGTCGCTGTGCGCGACACCGGCACCTACGGACGACGGCTGGTCCGGGCCGCGCACCCGGCCGGTGTGCCGGAGGCCGACGACTGGCGGCCGGGCAGCGGTACGGTCCTGATCACCGGAGGTACCGGCGCCCTCGGCGCGCGGATCGCCCGCAGGCTGGCCGAGCGGGGCGCTGAGCACCTGCTGCTCGTCAGCCGACGTGGGGAGACCGCGCCGGGGGCCGCCGGACTGGTGGCCGAGCTGGCGGCGACCGGGGCCCGGGTGACGGTGGCGGCGTGTGACGTCTCGGACGGGGACGCGTTGCGCGAACTGCTGGCGTCGATCCCCGACGAGTACCCGCTGACCTCGGTGTTCCACACCGCCGCCGTGCTGGACGACGCCGCTGTCGAGTCCCTCACCCCGGAGCGGATGGAGGCCGTACTGCGGATCAAGGCCGGAGCCGCGCGACAGCTGCACGAGCTCACCCTCGGCCAGGAGCTGTCCGCGTTCGTCCTGTTCTCCTCCGTGGCCGGCGGTGTGGGCATGGCCGGGCAGGGCAACTACGCCCCGGCGAACGCCTACTTGGACGCGCTCGCCCGATACCGCCACGCACACGGGCTCACGGCGACCTCCGTGGCCTGGGGGCCGTGGGCGCAGGGCGGCATGGCCGACGACGACGCGGTGGCCGAGCTGCGCAAACGGCATGGTCTGCCGCTGCTGGAACCCGACGCGGCGGTGCTCGCCCTGGAGGCGGAGCTGGCGCACGGCGAGTCGACGGCCGTCGTGGCCGACATCGACTGGGAGCGGTTCGCCCACGCCTGCACCGCAGTACGGCCGAGCCGTCTCCTCGACGAGATTCCCGAGGCCCGGCAGGCGCTCGCCGGTGCCGGTGCCGGTGCCGGTGCTGGTGCTGGTGCCGAGGCTGACGCCGGGCCCGGAGCGCGACGGGCCGGTCAGAAGGTCACCGACCGGCGGCGGCTCCTCGACGCCGTACGCGGTCAGGTGGCCGCCGTACTCGGACACGGCTCCGCCGGTGCCGTGAGCACGAGGCGGCCGCTCAGGGAACTCGGCCTCGACTCGGTCACCGCTGTGGAACTGCGCAACCGGCTCACCGGCGTCACCGGGATCAAGCTGCCGGTCACCGTGATCTTCGATCATCCGACGGTGACCGAGCTCGTCGACCATCTCGCCGCGCAGCTCTTCGAGGAGGAGCCCCCCGAGCAGGCGACCGGACCGGACACCGAGCGGCTCGAAGCCGCCACCGACGACGAGCTCTTCGCCTTGATCGAGAAGGAGTTCGGGATCTCCTGAGCTCCGCGTCCCACCCTCCTTCTTCCCCTCTCGCACCCCCACTGCTTACACACCGCATGGAGCATGTAATGGACGACGTCAAGAAGCTCCGCCACTTCCTGACGCGGGTCACCGCGGAACTCCAGGAGACCCGGGCGCGGCTGCACGAGGTGGAGTCGGCGGCCGGCGAGCCGGTGGCGATCGTCGGCATGAGCTGCCGCTACCCCGGCGCGGTGACATCGCCCGAGGCACTGTGGGAGCTGGTGGCGTCCGGAGGGGAGGGCATCTCGGGCTTCCCCACGGACCGCGGCTGGGACCTGGGCTCACTCGTGGACCCGGAGGGTGACCGACCCGGGACCTCCTACACCGGCCAGGGCGGATTCCTGCACGACGCGGGGGAGTTCGACGCGGGCTTCTTCGGGATCTCGCCGCGTGAGGCGCTGGCGATGGATCCGCAGCAGCGGTTGCTTCTGGAGACCTCCTGGGAGCTCTTCGAACGCGCGGGCATCGACCCCGAGTCCCTGCGCTCCACCCGCACCGGCGTCTTCATCGGCGCCAGCTTCCACGACTACGGCAGCAGGCTGCCCGCGATCCCGGAGGAGGTCGAGGGCCACACCATGACCGGCGTCGCCGGCAGCGTGGCGTCCGGCCGCATCGCCTACACCTACGGCCTGACCGGTCCGGCCGTGACGGTGGACACGGCGTGTTCGTCGTCGCTGGTCGCGCTGCACCTGGCCGTGCAGTCGCTGCGTCAGGGCGACTGCACCCTGGGTGTGGTCGGCGGAGTCGCCGTGATGTCCACACCGGATCTCTTCACCGAGTTCAGCCGTCAGGGCGGACTCTCCCGCGACGGCCGTTGCAGGGCGTTCTCCGCCGAGGCCGACGGTATGGGTGCGGCCGAGGGCGTGGGCCTGCTGCTGGTGGAGCGGCTGTCCGATGCCCGGCGCAATGGGCATCAGGTGCTGGCGGTGATCCGGGGTTCCGCCGTCAACCAGGACGGTGCCTCCAACGGTCTGACCGCGCCCAGCGGTCCGGCACAGGAGCGGGTGATCCGGCAGGCGTTGGCGAACGCGGGGCTGGCGGCCTCCGAGGTGGATGTGGTGGAGGCGCACGGCACGGGGACCTCGCTGGGGGATCCGATCGAGGCGGGTGCGCTGCTGGCGACGTACGGACAGGGGCGCCCCGCCGAACGGCCGGTACTGCTGGGGTCGTTGAAGTCGAACATCGGGCATACGCAGGCCGCTGCGGGCGTGGCCGGTGTGATCAAGACGGTGATGGCGCTACAGAAGGGAGTCGTCCCCGCGACCCTCCACGCCGACGAGCCCTCGCCGCACGTGGACTGGACCTCCGGTGCGGTGCGCCTGGTGACCGAGCACACCGCCTGGCCTGCCACCGATCGGGCTCGGCGTGCTGCGGTGTCGTCCTTCGGCGTGAGCGGGACGAATGCGCATGTGATCGTGGAGGAGGCTCCGGGGGTCGAGGCGCCGGAGGTCGAGGGTGCTGTGCCGGGTGGGGTGGTGCCGTGGGTGGTGTCAGGGCGGTCTGCGGCTGGGCTGCGGGCGCAGGCGGGGCGCCTGAGGGAGTTCGCCGGGACGCACACCGACACCAACTCCGCTGCTGTGGCGTGGTCGTTGGCGACGCGACGGGCAGCGTTGGAGCATCGGGCCGTCGTACTGGCGGAGGACCGGGAGGGGTTCCTGGCCGGACTCGACGCGGTCGCCGCCGGTGAACCCGCCGCCAACGTCGTCACCGGCGCGGGGGAGACCGACGCCGGTGTGGTGTTTGTGTTTCCGGGTCAGGGCTCGCAGTGGGTGGGGATGGCGGCTGAGCTGTTGGAGAGTTCGCCGGTGTTCGCCGAGTCGGTGGAGCGGTGTGCGCGGGCTCTGTCGCCGTTTGTGGAGTGGGATCTGGTGGAGGTCCTGCGGGGCGGGGACCTTGGCCGGGTTGATGTGGTGCAGCCGGCGTTGTGGGCGGTGATGGTCTCGCTTGCCGAGGTGTGGCGCTCGGTGGGCATCTCACCAGCCGCGGTCATCGGTCACTCGCAGGGGGAGATCGCCGCGGCGTGTGTGGCGGGCGGGTTGTCGTTGGAGGACGGCGCCCGTCTGGTGGCGTTGCGCAGCCGGGTGATTGCCGGTGAACTGGCGGGCCGGGGCGGGATGTTGTCGGTCGCGGCGTCTGCCGAGCAGGTGGCCGGGCTGCTGGCGGGTCGTGATGATGTGTGGATCGCGACGGTGAATGGGCCGCAGTCCACGGTGGTCGCGGGCAGCCCGCGGGCGTTGGCGGAGTTGCAGCAGGCCGTCCCGGAGATCCGTACGCGTGTGATCGCGGTGGACTATGCCTCGCACACCCCGCACGTGGAGCAGATCCGTGAGGCGCTGATGGAGCTGGCGGCCCCGATCACGCCGCGGGCCACGGACGTGCCCATGTACTCGACTGTCACCGCTTCGGTTGTTGAGGGGGAGGCGCTGGATGCGGGCTACTGGTATCGCAACCTGCGCGAACAGGTCCGCTTCCACGACACCGTCCAAACCCTGGTCGCCGACGGCAGCCGCCTCTTCCTGGAGGTCAGCCCACACCCCGTGCTGACCGGTGCGATCGAGGAGAGCGGTGAGCAGGTCACCGCGACCGGCACCCTGCGCCGTGACCACGGCGGGACCCGGCAGTTCCTGACCGCGCTGTCCCAGCTGTGGGTCCATGGCGTCACCCCCGACTGGGCCACCGTCCTGTCCGCCACCACCACCCCCGCAGACCTCCCCACCTACGCCTTCCAGCGCAAGCACTACTGGCTGACCGGGGCCGACACCACCGGTGACCTCCGAGGCGCCGGTCTCGCCGCTCTCCGGCACCCCCTCCTCGCGGCCGGGGTGAGCGTGGCCGAGGACGGCGGGTTCCTGTTCACCGGCAGGCTGTCCACCGGCTCGCACCCCTGGCTGGCCGACCACACCGTGCTGGACCGGACCCTGGTGCCGGGCGCGGCCCTGGTCGAACTCGCCCTGCGCGCGGGCCAGTACGCCGACGCGGAACACCTGGACGAACTCGTGCTGCGGACCCCGCTGGTGCTGCCGGCCGACGGATCCGCCGTCGACCTCCAAGTGAGCGTCGAAGCGGCCGACGAGCGGGGAGCGCGGGCGATACGGCTGCACAGCCGGCCGTCCCGGGCCGGTCAGCCCGAGGACGCGCACGACTGGACCTGCCACGCCACCGGGACCCTGAGCGTCCCGCGGGCCGATGACGAAGCGTCCGTCGCCGAAGAGCTGCCCGGCGCCGGCGCATGGCCTCCGCCGGACGCCGAGCTCGTCGACACCGAGGGCTTCTACGAGCGGCTGGCCGACCAGGGCTACGGGTACGGACCCGCCTTCCAGGGCGTACGTGCCGTATGGCGGCGCGGTGACGACCTCTTCGCCGAGGTCGAGCTCCCGGCACCCGACGCCGCCGGACGGTTCGGCCTCCACCCGGCGCTGCTGGACGCGGCCTTGCAGATCCGGCTGGTGGAACTGCTCGACGGAGCCGCGGAACGGATGGTGCCGTTCTCGTTCACCGGGGCGCGGATCCACGCCACCGGAGCGACCGTCGCGCGGGTGCGGTCGACGCGTACCGGCCCCGACACCTTTTCGTTGCGGATGACCGATCTGGCCGGCCTGCCGGTGGCCACCCTCGACGGCATCGCGGTGCGCCCGCCGGCCGAGGAGGCCAGGACCGCCGTACCGCCGGACTCGATGTTCGAAGTGGACTGGGTTCCGGTGTCCGGCAGTGCTTCCGCCCCGGCCCGGACCGCGGTACTCGGTACGGCCCTTCCCGGCCTCGCCGTCCCCGCGCACGCCGACGTCGACGCTCTGGCCGCCGCCGTGCGCGCGGGCGAGCCGGTGCCGGAGACGGTGCTGCTGCCCTGCCCCGCGGTCGTCGACGACGACATGCCGCGGGCACTCCGCCAGCGGCTGTCCGCGGTCCTCGGCACACTCCGGGAGTGGCTGGGCTGTGCCGAGCTGGAGACGGCGAGGCTCGTCCTGGTGACCCGGCGGGCCGCACCGGTGCTCCCCGGCGAGCGGGGTGACACGGCGACAGCCGCGGTGCGGGGGCTGTGGCGCTCCCTGTGCTCGGAACACCCGGACCGGTTCGCCCAGGTGGACATGGACGTCCCGGCACCGGTGCCGGTCACCGACGAGCCCGAGCTCGCCGTTCGCGACGGCCGCCTTCTCGCACCCCGTCTGCGCCGCCCCGCGAAGACCCTCCCCCTCCCCGCGCGCACCCCCTGGACGCTCGACCTGGACACCGGAGGCACCCTCGACGGGCTGCGTCTCACCTCGTGCCCCGAGCCCCCTCTGGAGCCCGGCCAGGTGCGGGTCGCCGTACGCGCGACCGGCGTCAACTTCCGTGACGTCATGGTGGCGTTGGGCGTCGTACCGGCCGGCGGGGCCCTCTTCGACAGTGAGGGCGCCGGAGTGGTCGTGGAGACCGGACCCGGGGTGGACGGGTTCGCGGTGGGCGACCGGGTCATGGGACTGTTGTCCGGGGCGTACGGCGGACCGGTCGCGGTGGCCGACCGCCGGCTGCTCGTGCCGGTGCCGCGCGGCTGGACCTTCGCGGAGGCGGCCTCCGTGCCCGCGGTCTTCCTCACCGCCTACTACGCGCTGGTGGACCTCGCCGGGATACGGGCCGGTGAGTCGTTGCTCGTGCATGCCGCCGCCGGGGGAGTGGGCACGGCCGCGGTGCAGCTGGCCCGGCATCTCGGCGTCGAGGTGTACGCGACCGCCAGCGAGCCCAAGTGGCCCGCGGTGCGGGGGGCCGGGGTCCCGGCCGCGCGGATCGCGTCCTCGCGCACCCTGGACTTCGCGGACACGTTCCTCGCGGAGAGCGGCGGCCGGGGCGTCGACGTCGTACTGAACTGTCTGGCCGGGGAGTTCGTGGACGCCTCGCTGCGGTTGCTGCCCCGGGGCGGGCGTTTCGTCGAGATGGGCAAGACGGACGTACGCGAGCCGGCGGAGGTGGCCGCGCGACAGGACGGCGTGCGGTACCGGGCGTTCGACCTCAAGGAGGCAGGGGCGGAGCGGCTCGGGGAGATGCTCGCGCACCTCGCCGGGCTCTTCGAGCAGGGCGTGCTGTCCCCGCCGCCGCTCACCGCCTGGGACACCCGGCAGGCGCCCGAGGCCTTCCGTCAGCTGAGCCGGGCCCGGATCGGCGGCAAGGCGGTGCTGGTCACGCCCGTGACAGCGGTCGAGGGCACGGTCCTGATCACCGGGGGGACCGGTGTCGTCGGATCGGCGGTCGCCAGGCATCTGGTGCGGACGCACCAGGTCACCGACCTGGTCCTGGTCTCCCGGCGGGGCGACAAGGCGCCAGGAGCCGCCGAACTCCGAGCGGAACTGGAGGAGGCGGGCGCCACCACCCGCGTGGTGGCCTGCGATGTCTCCGACCGGAACGCGCTGCGCGCGCTGCTCGACGGGCTCCCCGGTCTGCGGGGCGTGGTGCACGCGGCCGCCACCGTGGACGACGGCGTCGTCACCGCGCTCACCCCCGAACGGCTGGACACCGTGCTGCGGGCCAAGGCGGACGCGGCCTGGCACCTGCACGAGCTGACCCGGGACCGTGACCTCTCCTTCTTCGTGATGTTCTCCTCCGCGGCCGGCGTGCTCGGCGCGGCCGGCCAGGGCAACTACGCCGCCGCCAACGCCTTCCTGGACGCGCTGGCCCACCGCCGCCGCGCCCAGGGGCTGCCCGCGCACTCGCTCGCCTGGGGGCTGTGGGCCGAACGCAGCGCCCTCACCGGAGAGTTGACCGCCACCGATCTGGAGCGGATGCGTCGTTACGGTATCCGCCCGCTCACCACCGCCGAGGGCCTCGCCCTCTTCGACGCCGCGCTGCGCTCGCCCCGCGCGCTGAGTGTGCCCGTCGCCCTCGACACGCGTCGCCAGGAGAACCCGGTGGCGCCGCTGCGCGGACTGATACGCACACCGGCCAGGCGCGCCGCGGTGAACACGGCCTCCGAGGGCGGTGCGCCCGGTGCGCGCCTGGCCGCGATGACGCCCGCCGACCGGGACCGTGAGCTCACCGACCTCGTACGCGCCCAGGCCGCCGCGGTCCTGGGACACGACGACCGTGACGCCGTCGCCGCCGACCGGTCCTTCAAGGACCTCGGCCTCGACTCCCTGACCGCCGTCGAACTGCGCAACCGGCTGGGCACCGCGACCGGGCTGCGGCTTCCGGTGACCCTCGTCTTCGACCACCCGACCCCGGCCGCGCTGGCGACGGCGCTCGGCACCCGGCTGGCACCGGAGCGGGCCCCCGTCGCCGTACCGGCCGCGCCCCGCGCCACGGACGTCCCGGCCGCCGACGACCCGATCGTCGTCGTCGGCATGAGCTGCCGCTTCCCCGGCGGGGTCCGTTCCCCCGAGGACCTGTGGCAGCTGCTCGCCGAAGGGCGGGACGCGATGGGCGCCTACCCCGACGACCGCGGCTGGCGGGCCGAGCTGGGCGCCCCCGGCGCGGACGGGCAGGACTTCCAGCGGGTCGGCGGCTTCCTGCACGACATGGCCGACTTCGACCCCGAGTTCTTCGGGATCTCCTCCCGGGAAGCACTGGCGACGGACCCGCAGCAGCGACTGCTCCTGGAAACCACCTGGGAGGCCCTCGAACGCGCGGGCATCGACCCGGGCTCCCTGCGCTCCACCCCGACCGGCGTCTTCACCGGCCTGATCTACAACGACTACGCCGCACGCTTTCCCGACCTGCTCGACGGGTTCGAGGGACACCTGGGCAACGGCAGTGCCAACAGCGTGGCCTCCGGGCGCATCGCGTACACGCTCGGTCTCGAAGGGCCCGCCATCACGGTGGACACGGCCTGCTCGTCCTCGCTGGTCGCACTGCACCTGGCCGCGCAGGCGCTACGGCAGGGCGAGTGCACGCTCGCCGTCGCGGGCGGGGCGACCGTGATGTCGACACCCCGGCCGATGGTCGAGTTCAGCCGCGTCGGGGGACTCGCTCCCGACGGCCGCTCCAAGGCGTTCTCCGCCGAGGCCGACGGCATGGGCTTCGCCGAGGGCGTCGGCATGCTCGTGGTGGAGCGGCTGTCCGACGCCCGGCGCAACGGGCACCAGGTGCTGGCGGTGATCCGGGGTTCCGCCCTGAACCAGGACGGTGCCTCCAACGGTCTGACCGCGCCCAGCGGTCCGGCACAGGAGCGGGTGATCCGGCAGGCGTTGGCGAACGCCGGGCTCGTGGCCTCCGAGGTGGACGTGGTGGAGGCGCACGGCACGGGGACCTCGCTGGGGGATCCGATCGAGGCGGGTGCGCTGCTGGCGACGTACGGACAGGGGCGCCCCGCCGACCGGCCGGTACTGCTCGGCTCGGTGAAGTCGAACATCGGTCACACCCAGGCCGCCGCCGGTGTCGCCGGTGTGATCAAGACGGTCATGGCGATGCGCCACGGCTCCCTCCCGCGCACCCTGCACGTCGAACGGCCCGCCACGCACATCGACTGGAGCTCCGGTGCGCTGCGCCTGGCCGACGAGCATCTGCCCTGGCCCGAGTCGGACCGGCCGCGCCGGGGTGCCGTGTCGTCCTTCGGCATCAGCGGAACCAACGCCCATGTGATCCTCGAGGAGCCGCCGGCCGAGCCCGCACCCACCGCCGTCGAGCCCGAGGACGGCCCGGTGCCCTGGGTGCTCTCGGCGAAGCACCCCGACAGCCTGGCCGAGCAGGCCCGCCGGCTGTACGAGCGGCTGAGCGGCGACCCGGATCCGCACCCCGCCGACGTGGCCCGCACACTGCTGTCCAGGCCGCTGTTCGAGCACCGTGCCGTGGTGGTCGGCCGCACCCGTGCCGAGCTGCTGGACCGGCTGGCGGCGCTGGGCCGCGGCGAACCGGCGACCGGAGTGGTCCGCGCGGCGCCGGGCGGCCGCAGTCCCCGTACGGTGTTCGTGTTCCCGGGGCAGGGCTCGCAGTGGGCCGGCATGGCCGCCGAACTCCTCGACAGCTCACCGGTGTTCGCCGCGTCGATCGAGAAGTGCGGCCGGGCGCTGGCGCCGCACGTCGACTGGGATCTGCCGGACGTCCTGCGCGGTGGCGCCGCGCTGGAACGGGTGGACGTGGTGCAGCCCGCCCTGTGGGCGGTGATGGTCTCGCTCGCCGAGGTGTGGCGCTCGGCGGGTGTCGAGCCCGCCGCCGTCGTCGGCCACTCGCAGGGCGAACTGGCGGCGGCCTGCGTGGCGGGCATGCTGTCCCTCGAGGACGCCGCCCGGATCGTCGCCCTGCGCAGCAGCCTCATCGGCCGTGAACTGGCAGGCCACGGCGGCATGGTCTCCCTCGCCCTGTCCGCCGACCGGGCGGCCGGGCTGCTGGAACCGTGGGGCGGGCGGATCTGCGTGGCCACCGTGAACGGGCCGGCGGCCACCGTGGTCGCCGGGGCGGCGGACGCGCTGGACGAGCTGATGGACATATGCGCGCGGGACGGGGTGCGAGCCCGGCGTGTCCCGGTCGACTACGCCTCGCACACCCCGCACGTCGACCGGCTGCGCGAACCGCTCCTCGCGCTCGCCGCACCGGTCGTCCCCCGCCCCGGCGAGCTGCCCCTGTACTCCACCGTCACCGCCGGCCCGGTCGCCGGGGAGTCGCTGGACGCGGAGTACTGGTACCGCAACCTGCGCGAGACCGTACGGTTCGACCAGACGATCCGCGCCCTCGCAGGGCACGACCTGTTCGTCGAGGTCAGCCCGCATCCGGTGCTGACCGGCGCGATCGAGCACACCGTGGAGGACAACGGCGGCCGGGCCGCGGTCACCGGCACCCTGCGCCGCGCCGAGGACAGCCGCACCGAGCTCCTCGCCGCGCTCGCCGCGGCCTTCGTCCGCGGTGCTCCCGTCGACTGGACACGGACCTTCCGCGGCGGCCGGCCGGTGGACCTGCCGACCTACGCCTTCCGCAGGCAGCGGTACTGGCTGGACGCGCCCGAGCGCTCCCACGACGCCACCGGCCTCGGCCTCACACCCCCCGGGCACCCGCTGCTGACCGGCGCGCTCGCCCCGGTGGGCGGCGACAGCGTCGTCTACACCGGGAGGCTCTCCCGTACGACCCACCCCTGGCTCGTCGACCACACGGTGCTGGACACTGTGGTCGTCCCCGGCAGCGTCCTCGTCGACTGGGCGCTGTACGCGGGCCGCGCCGCCGGCTGCCCCCGCATCGCCGAACTCACCCTTGAGGAACCGCTGTTCCTCGGCGACCCGGTCCATGTCCAGGTGCAGGTGACCGAGCCGGACCCCGACGGGCGGCGCACCCTGACCGTGCACTCCCGCGCCGAGACCGCCGCCGCGGACACCACGACCGGGTGGACCCGCCACGCGCGGGCACTCCTGGCCCCCGCCGCCGAGGACCCCGACTTCTCGGCCCTCTCCGGAGCATGGCCGCCGCCGGGCGCCGACTCCCTTTCCCTGGAGGGGTTCTACGACGGTCTCGCCGCGCGCGGATACGCGTACGGGCCCGCCTTCCGCGGTCTGCGGGCCGCCTGGCGGCGCGGCGACGAGGTCTTCGCCGAGGTGTCGCTGGGCGAGACCGCCACCACCGGCTTCGCCCTGCACCCCGCACTGCTGGACGCGTGCCTGCACGCGGCGGGCGTCCCGGGCGGCCCCTTGGCCAAGGACCAGGTCGACATGCCGTTCTCCTGGTCCGGCGTCCGGCTCCACTCGGAGCCCACCACCACGCTCCGCGTGCGGCTCACCGCCCCCGACAGCGGCACCCTGCGGCTCCTCGTCGCGGGCAGCATCGGCCAACCGGTCGCTTCCGTCGAAGAGCTGGCCCTGCGCACGGTGTCGGCCGACCGCTTCCGCAGGGCCGTGGAACAGCCCGCCGTACCGTCCGAGAGTCCCCGGCGCCCCTCCGCGCCCCTGGACAGCGCCGCCGCCCGCCTGGTCAGGGAGGCCCCACCCGAGCGGCGGCCGGAGCTGCTGGCCCGGCTCGTCCGCGACCAGCTGACCGCCGTACTGCGCCAGGACGCCACGGACCTCGCCGAGGACGCGGAGTTCCTGGACCTCGGGATGGACTCGATCGCGGGCATCGCCCTGCGGGACCGGCTCGGAACCCTGCTCGACCTGCGACTCCCGTCGACCACGACCTTCGAGCACTCGACCACGGCCCGGCTCGCCGCCCACCTCGCCGCACTCCTCGAGCCTTCCGCGGAACCGCAACCGGACGCGAGCGAGGCCGGGACGACCGCCGCACCCACGGCCGACCCCCTGGACAGCATCACCGCCCTCTACCACCAGGCGTACGCCGTCGGCCGCACCGGATCCGTCGGCATGGACCTCATCCAGGCCGCCGGTTGGCTGCGGCCCTCCTTCAGCGCCGAGGAAGCCCCCGACCACGCGCTGCCCACCGTCCGCATGGCCACCGGCGACGGCAGCCGGACCATGCTGGTGTGCCTGCCCGCGATCACCGCGACCGCCGGCCCGATCCAGTACGGCATGATGGCGCAGCACTTCGAGGGCAAGCGGGACGTCGTCTCCCTGGTCAACCCCGGATACGGCGAAGGGGAACTGGTCGCGGACACCTTCGCCGCCCTCGTCGAGACCCACCTCGCGAAGCTGCGCGAGACCGTCGGTGACGCGCCGTTCGTGCTGCTGGGCCACTCCATGGGCGGGCTGATCGCCCATGCCCTGGCGATGCGGGCCGAACAGGAGGGGCTCGGGCCGGACGCGGTCGTGCTGCTCGACACCTTCCAGGCCACCCACCAGTTCTCCGAGAAGACCACCATCGCGATGAACGAGGGCCTGGACTCCCGTGAACGGCTCCTCGGTCCGCTCGCCCTGAACGGGGTGAAACTGACCGCGATGGGCCGCTACAACGCCCTGTTCATGCGGGAGTGCCGACTCGGCCCGATCCAGGCCCCGACGCTCTTCCTGAGCGCCGCCGACCCCATGCCCCACCAGGACGAGGGCTTCGAGGACGAGGGCTGGCGAGCGACCTGGCCCTTCCCGCACACCGCGCGGGCCACCCCCGGTGACCATTTCACGATCATGGAGCACAACCTGCCGCTGACCACCGCCGCCATCGAGGACTGGCTGGCCGAACGCGGCCTGTGACCCGCGCCCGGCCCACTCCCGCCCCGCCGCGAAAGGACACGCCCCCCATGACCACGCCCGCCTTCGAGAAGCTGGCCCCGCCCGGCACCGACCCCGTCGCCGACCCGTACGCGGTCTACGCCCTCCTGCGCGAGAAGGGCCCGGTGCACCGCGTGCCCACCCACGACGCCGGCGAGGTCTGGGTGGTCGTGGGCCACGAGGAGGCCCGGACCGCCCTGACCGACCCGCGGCTGCGCAACGACATCCGGCACTCGGCCGGCTGGCAGGACGACGGCGGTCACGCCATCGGCCTGAACATGCTCCAGCTCGATCCCCCGGACCACACCCGGCTACGGCGCCTGGTGGCCCGGGAGTTCACCGCTCGCCGGATCGAGGCCCTGCGCCCCCGCATCCGGCGCATCGCCGACGAACTCCTCGACACCGTGCTGCCGCTCGGCCGCGCCGACCTCGTCGAGGCCTTCGCGAAACCCCTGCCCATGGCCGTCATCTGCGAACTTCTCGGCGTCCCGGACACCGACCGGGAGCGGTTCGGCGCATGGTCCGGGGAACTCGTCTTCCCCAGCAGCGCCGAGGCCGCCGGCGCGGCCGCCCAGGCCATGGCCGGCTACCTGGCCGACCTGATCGAGGCCAAGCGCCGCACGGACGACGGCCGCCTGCTCGCCGCCCTGGTACGCACCATGGACGAGGACGGCGACCGGCTCTCCCCGCAGGAGATGCTCGGCATGGCCTTCCTGCTGCTCGTCGCGGGCCACGAGACCACCGTCAACCTGATCGCCAACGGCACCTGGGCCCTGCTCAGGCACCCCGGACAACTCGCCGCCCTGCGCGCCGACTTCACGCTCCTCGACAGCGCCGTGGAGGAGATGCTCCGCTACGAAGGCCCCTCCCAGTCCACGGCCCACCGCTTCGCCGCCGAGGACGTGGAGATCGCGGGCCAGGTGATCCCCGCGGGCGACCCCGTGCTCGTCCTCCTCGGCGCGGGCAGCCGGGACCCCGAGCGCTTCGCGGACCCCACCCGCTTCGACATCGGCCGCGACGCCCGCGGCCACCTCGGCTTCGGCCACGGCGTCCACCACTGCCTGGGCGCCCCGCTCGCCCGCCTGGAGACCACCGTCGCCCTGCACGCCCTCCTGGAGCGCTGCCCGGACCTCACCCTCGACAGCGATCCGGACGCCGTCGCCTGGCGGCCCAGCATGATGCGCGGAGTCCTCCGACTGCCGGTGAGGTGGACCCCATGAGCGAACCGGGCACACCCGGGACCCCGCTGTTCGACCTCTCGGACCCCGGGTACACGGACAGTCCGTACGACACCTACCGCGTGGCCCGCGACAGCGCACCGGTCTGCCCGCTGAGCCCGGACGGCCCCTGGGTCGTCACGGGCCGCGCGGAGACGACCGAGGTGCTCGACGACCCGCTCCGCTTCACCAGCCGGGACAACACCCGTGGCGGCCACGAGTTCACCGCCGCCTGCCGCGAACTCCTGGCCGACTCCGTGTACTACCGCGTCCCGCCCTTCCACGCGGACCCGCCCGGGCACGGCAGGTTCCGCGCCCTGGTGGACGAGGCGTTCACCCCGGCGGCCCTGCGCCCCCGTGAACCGGCGGTCCGCGCCCTCGCCGAGACGCTCGTCCAGGACATGCGGGACGCACGGGAGGACGGCGGGGCCGATCTGTTCGCCCGCTTCGCCTACCCGCTGTCCCTCGCGGTGATCGGGGACCTCATCGGCGTACCGCCGGCTGACCGCACCACCGTCAAGGCGTGGAACGACGACTGGCTGCTCATGCAGGTCCTCCCGCTGCCCGAGGCGGACCAACTGCGCTGCGCGAAGAGTGTGCTGGAGTTCGAGGCCTATGTCCGGGCCCTGTGGGAGGAGCGGCGGCGGCATCCGGCCGACGACCTGCTCAGCTCCCTCGCCGCCGCGGGCCGGCCGGCCGACGACTGCGTGGCCGCCGTCCTCACCCTGCTCCCGTCCGCTCACGAGACCACGAGCCACCTGATCACCAACACCGTCCACCGGCTGCTGGCGGACCGGGAGCAATGGCAGGCGGTCGTCGCCGACCCCCGTCTGATCCCGGCCGCGGTGGAGGAAGGGCTCCGGCACAGCACGTCGCTCCAGGGCGTGTCCCGCACGGCCACGCGGGACACGGCGGTCGGCGGCGTACGCATCCCGGCCGGGGCGAAGGTGCAGGTGATGGTCGCCGCGCCGGGCCGGGACACCGTAGCCGCCGACCCCGACCCGGAGAGCTTCCGCCTCGACCGCCGCGGCCCGGCGCGCCACCTGGCGTTCGGCCACGGCCCGCACACCTGCCCGGGCGCGCACCTGGCCCGGCTGCAGAGCCGTATCGCCCTGGAGACCCTGACCGCCGTCCTTCCCGGCCTGGACCTGGCTCCCGGCTTCGAGCCGCGCCGCATCCCCGGCGGACTCGTCCTCCACGGCCTCATGGCCCTCCCCGTCACCTGGCGTCCCTGACATGCCCGACTCCCGAGTCACCAGTGAGGTAGAAGCGGTGTCCGTGCCCCACCCCGAGGACCTGTCCGCCCACGGCCAGGGCTTCGTCGACAACCCCTACCCCGTCTACGAGCGCATGCGGGCCCAGGGCCCGGTGCACCGGGTGCGGACGGCCGCTTCCGGCGAGTTCTGGCTGGTCGTGGGGCACGCGGAGGCCCGCGCCGCCCTCGCCGACCCGCGGCTGTCCAACGACATCCGGCACTCGGCCGCCTGGCAGGACGACGGTGGCAACTCCATCGGCCTGAACATGGTGCAGACGGATCCGCCGGACCACACCCGGCTGCGCCGGCTCGTCGCCAAGGACTTCACGACCGGCAGGATCGAGGCCCTGCGCCCCCGCGTCCAGCGGATCGCCGACGAACTCGTCGACGCCATGCTGCCGCTCGGCCGAGCCGATCTGGTCGAGGCGTTCGCGCTGCCGCTGCCCCTGGCGGTGATCTGCGAACTGCTCGGTGTCCCCGAGACCGACCGCAAGGCGTTCCACCACTGGTACCTGGAGAGCACCGACTTCACCCGCCCCGGGGCGGCGGCCGCCGCCGCCCAGGCGATGACGGGCTACCTGGCCGACCTGATCGCCGCGAAACGCCAGGAGCCGGGCCCGGACCTGCTGAGCGCCCTGGCCGGCACCGCACCGGACGACGAGGACCGGCTCTCACCGCAGGAGATGCTGGGCATGGCCTTCCTCCTCCTGGTCGCCGGGTACGAGACGGCCGCCAACCTCCTCTCCAGCGGCACTCTCGCCCTGCTCCGGCACCCCGACCAGCTGGCGGCCCTGCGCGCCGACTGGTCGCTGCTGGAGAACGCGGTCGAGGAGATGCTCCGTTACGAGGGCCCGGTGGAGACCACCGCGTTCCGCTACACGAAGGAGCCGCTGGAGATCGGCGGAACCCGCATCGACCGCGGCGAGTCGGTGGCCGTGGTGCTGGCGGCGGCCTCGCGCGACCCCCGGCGTTTCGCCGCACCCGACGGCTTCGACATCCGCCGCGACGCCCGTGGCCACATGGCGTTCGGCTACGGCATCCACCACTGCCTGGGCGCCCCGCTGGCCCGGATGCAGGGCGCGATCGCCTTCCGCACGCTGCTGGAACGCTGCCCCGGCCTCGCCCTGGACACCGACCCGACCGCCCTCGCCTGGCGCCCGAGCCTGATGCTGCGCGGACTGCACCGGCTCCCGGTCGTCCTCGGCTGACGCGGCGCCGTCCGATGTGCGGACAGCGGCCTTCGGCCAGGGTCCGGCCTGGATAGGGTGGGTCACGTTCTCCGACGAGGACTCCACTCTCGTACGACACCCAGGAGCGGCCCCATGAGCGCTGTGACCCCCGCTGGAGGCGACACCGCGGCGGGCCGTTCCTGGCCCGAGGTGCTGAACGCCCTGCTGTACGGCCGCGACCAGAGCGCCGACGCGACGGCGTGGGCGATGGACCGGATCATGCAGGGTGAGGCGACCGACGCGCAGATCGCCGGTTTCGTGGTCGCCCTCAGGGCCAAGGGCGAGACGGTCGAGGAGATCAACGGGCTGGTGCGGACGATGTACGCGCACGCCAATGTGATCGAGGTGCCCGGGCGGACCGTGGACATCGTCGGCACCGGCGGCGACGGCGCCAAGACGGTCAACATCTCCACCATGTCAGCGATCGTCGTGGCCGGAGCCGGCGCCACGGTCGTCAAGCACGGCAACCGGGCGGCGTCCTCCGCGTCCGGCGCCTCCGACGTCCTGGAGAAGCTCGGCGTCAACCTGGAGCTGACCCCGCAGCGGGTGGCCGAGGTGGCGGAGGAGGCCGGGATCACCTTCTGCTTCGCGATCAAGTTCCATCCGGCGCTGCGTCACGCGGGCGCCGCGCGCGGCCAGTTGGGCATCCGCACGGTGTTCAACATCCTCGGCCCGCTGACCAACCCGGCCCGGGTGCGGTCCCAGGCGGTCGGCGTCGCGGACCCGCGCATGGCACCGGTCGTCGCGGGCGTCTTCGCCGAGCGCGGCAACTCCGCCCTGGTCTTCCGCGGCGACGACGGCCTGGACGAGCTGACGACCACGTCGACCTCGCACGTCTGGATCGTCCGCGACGGCAAGGTCACCGAGGAGAGCTTCGACCCCCGGGACGTCGGCATCGACCTGGTCCCCGTGGAGGCCCTGCGCGGCGGTGACCCGGCGTACAACGCGGAGGTCGCGAGGAAGCTCCTGGACGGCGAGAGGGGCCCGGTCCGCGACGCCGTACTCCTGAACTCGGCGGCCGCGCTGGTGGCCCTCGACCCGGGTACCGGGACGCTGGCCGAGCAGCTGCGGGCCGGGATGGACAAGGCCGCGGAGTCCATCGACTCCGGCTCGGCGAAGCGGACGCTGGAGCGCTGGGTGGCCGCGAGCAACGCGTAGGCGGGCGACGCGCGGCGTCCACCAGGGTGTCGTCCCGCGATCCGGACACGGGTTGCGGGACGACGATCATTTCGCGTACGTTCTTTGACCAGGTCATGAGTGACAGTCATGAGGCCCCGGCCGACTGTCCGGCAACCCTCCGTCCGTGGCGGGGTGCCCCGGGTGAAGACCAGGCCGTAGGCAGTGAGGTCTACGGCAAGCGCGGGCCCCTCTCGAAACCAGGGGTCCTGGTCGTCGAGGGAGTCTTCCGTGAGCAAGCGAATGCGATAGGGCCGCCGAGCCCCGCCTCCGCGCACCCATTTCACCTTCACCTCTCTCTTTTCACGGGAGTCCCCATGTCTGTCCTCACCGCTGCCTCCGCCCGGACCATTTGTGCCCAGCTGCCCGTTCTGGGCCGGTATGTCACCGTCCCGCTCGTCACCGGCGGCGAGGTCACCTACGCGGCCCTCGACTACGCGGCCAGCGCCCCGGCCCTCCAGCGCGTCTGGGACGACGTGGCGGCCTACGCGCCCTACTACGGCAGCGTCCACCGCGGCGCCGGCTACCTCTCCCAGCTGTCGACCGACCTGTTCGAGAACGCCCGTAAGACCGTCACCGAGTTCCTCGACTGCCGCGACGACGACCAGCTGGTCTTCACCCGGTCGACCACCGACTCGCTCAACCTCCTCGCCGCCGCCCTCCCCGCCGGCTGCCAGGTCTTCGTCTTCGAGACCGAGCACCACGCGAGCCTGCTGCCCTGGCAGGACGCCCGGGTCACCTACCTCGACGCCCCGCGCAGCCCGCGCCAGGCCGTGGAGACCCTGGAGAAGGCCCTCGCCGACCGCGACTCCCGGGGCCCGGCCCTGGTCTGCGTCACCGGCGCCTCCAACGTCACCGGTGAGCTGTGGCCGGTCCGCGAGCTGGCCGCCGCCGCCCACGCGCACGGCGCCCGGATCGTCCTCGACGCCGCCCAGCTCGCCCCGCACCACCCGGTCAGCGTCCGCGACCTCGACGTCGACTGGGTCGCCTTCTCCGGCCACAAGCTCTACGCCCCCTTCGGCTCCGGAGTCCTCGCAGGGCGTGCCGACTGGCTCCAGGCCGCCGACCCCTACCTCGCGGGCGGCGGCGCCAGCCGCAAGGTCACCCGGCGCGAGGACGGGGGAGTGGACGTGGAGTGGCACGACAGCGCCGCACGGCACGAGGCGGGCTCGCCCAACGTCATCGGCGCCTACTCCATCGCCTCCGCCTGCAAGGCGCTGACCGAGGCCGGCTTCGACACCCTCGTGGCCCGCGAGCAGCACCTGATCGAGAAGGTCCGCCAGGGCCTCGCCGAGGTCCCCGAGGTCCGCGTCCTGTCCCTCTTCGGCGACGACGCCCCCCGGGTCGGCGTGATCTCCTTCGTCGTCGAGGGCTGGAACAGCTCCCACTTCGCCGCCGCGCTCTCCGCCGAGTACGGCATCGGCGTGCGCGACGGCCTCTTCTGCGCCCACCCCCTCGTGCGCACCCTCCTCGGCGGCGACCCGCAGTCCCAGGGCGAGTGCGGTGCCCCCGAGGCCGCGCCCGGCGAGAAGTCCCTCAACGCGATCCGGGTGAGCTTCGGCGCGGGCACCCCGGACGAGCACGTGGAGCGGTTCGTGAACGCCGTGAAGGAACTGGTCGCCGACGGTGCGAAGTGGACGTACCGCACGGAGGACGGCCGCTGCGTCCCGGCCGTCTGACGTACCGACGTCGTCAGACGGTTCATGCCCCTCCAAGGGCCGGCAGCCTCACATCAGCTGTCGAGGCCGATCGCGAACGCGGCCTCCAGGTCGTGCTGGGAGTAGGTGCGGAAGGCGACGTGGGTGTCCGTCGCCTCGACGCCCGGGATCTTGCTGATGCTGCCGGGGATGACCTCGGCGAGGTCCTCGTGCCGCTTGACCCGGACCATGGCGATCAGGTCGTACGTGCCCGTCACGGAGAAGACCTCGCTCACGGACTCCAGCGCGGCGATCCGCTCCGCGATCTCGGGGATCCGGTCCACGCTGGTCTTGATGAGGACGATCGCGGTGATCACGGCTGGTTCTCTCCCTCGGGGGCGGTCGCTGGGGCGGCCCTCACTCTAGTCGTACGGCCGAAACGCACCCAGGCGAATGCCAGGCCGAGCCCGAAGCCCACCAGGTGGGCCAGATAGGCCACCCCGGGGCCGTCGGAGGCCCGGCCCGCCGCGAGCCATTGCAGTGCCGCCCAGAAGGGCAGCACGACCCAGGCGGGGAAGCGCAGCGGCAGGAAGAAGAGGAACGGCAGGAGACTGGTCACCCGGGCCCCGGGGAACAGGAACAGAAACGCGCCGAGGACCGCCGAGATCGCCCCGGAGGCACCGACCAGGGACTGCTCGGAGCCGGCGTTGGCGGCCGCGTAGCCCAGCAGGGCGAGGTAGCCGCAGCCGACGTAGAAGAGGAGGAACTGCAGCCGGCCCATCCGTTCCTCGGTCATCACGCCGAACACATAGAGGAAGAGCATGTTGCCCAGCAGGTGCACCCAGCTGCCGTGCACGAACAGCGCGGTGGCCGGGGTGAGCGCGGCACCGGGCGCGTCCTCGAAGAGCTCGGCGGGGACCACGCCCCAGCGGTGGAAGTAGGCCCGCTGGGCGGCCAGGACGGCGTTCCCGGAGCCGTAGGCCGGATCCAGGCCCGAGGCGGGGCCGATCACGAAGACCAGACAGCACAGGGCGATCAGGCCGTAGGTGACCGGAGCCGGCCCCCGCAGCGCCCTGCCTGCTCCACCGACCGTCACCCTCCAGTTGCGGATCATGAACACAGAGCATGACGTAACGGGGCGCAACGGAACAGACCGCCTCGCCGCTGTGGACGCCCGAGCGGCGAGTACCCGCCAGGCCGTAGGGTTACGAGCCACACGCACCGGGACGCCGGTGTGTCACTGACAATGGCTAGCAGGAAAGAGCACAGTCACGATGACGGTTCCCCTCCCGACTGCCTCGACGCGGTGGCGCTGCACCCTCTGCGGCAACCTCACGCGCTTCGATGTGACCCGCTCGTCGAAGGTGGTCGAGTACGTCCACCTCGACCTCGCGGGTGAGCCGAACGTCGAGGAGCGCGAGGTGGTCAGTGAGACCATCGAGTCGGTGCGGTGCCGCTGGTGCAACGCGGTGGATCAGGTGGAACTCGTGGACAGGCCGGGCGCCGGCTCCTGACAGGGCCGGCCCCGCACGGCGATGGGGTGTGACGGATGGTGGAGACACAAGGCGGGGGGCCGGGCGACGGCGCCGCCGAGGTGCTCGACCGTCCGCTGCCCGACGGTGTGCGGCGCCGGGTCGTGCACATCGTCTCGGAGGGCTTCGGCGGGCTGACCGTCGGTGAACTGCCCGCACAGCTGAGGCAGTACGCGCGCTTCGCGCCGAACCGGCGGGCCAAGTTCGCCGGCAACGCGATGGCGGCCGCGCTGGAGACGGATCCGCTGTTCCGCCAGCGCATCGGGGAGAAGTTCAGAGAGGCCCAGCCGGAACTCTGCGGCGCCCTCGACTCCGGTGCCCCGCCCCCGGCCGCGGACCCGCTCGACGTGGCGGCCGCGGCCTATGTGCTGCGTCCCACCGGCTGGGTCAAGCTGGTCACCGCGGCCGGCGAGGAGGCCCTGCGGGCGGACGCCGAGCGGGCCGACGAGGAGAGCCGCGCCGAGCTGGAGCGGCTGCGCGAGGAGCTCGCGGCCGCCCGCGACCAGACGCGCGCCGAGACCGAGCGGCTGCGCACCGACCTGGAGTCCGCCAAGAAGGAAGCCGAATCGCTTCACCGCAAGCTGCGCGCGGCACTCAGTGACGTCAAGCGCGGTGAGGCGGCCCTGCGCAAGCTCCAGGCCGAGATGGAGACCGTACGCACCGAGGGCCAGACCCAGGTGTCCGCCGCCGAGAGCGAGTCCCGGCGCCTGAAGGCGCGCCTCGGGGAGGCGGAGGCCGCCCTGGAGGCCACGCGCAGAGCGGCACGGGAGGGGCGCAGTGTCGAGGACATGCGCGTGCGTCTGCTTCTGGACACCGTTCTGGACGCGGCCCAGGGGCTGCGCCGGGAACTGGCGTTGCCGCCGGTCTCCGTCCGGCCCGCCGAGACCGTGGACGCGGTCGAACCGGGACGGATGACCCCGAAGGACATCGCCGCGCGGGCGCTGTCCGACAACGACCCGGCGATCCTGGACCAGCTGCTCGCCCTGCCCCAGGCGCACCTGGTGGTCGACGGCTACAACGTCACCAAGACCGGCTATCCCCAGATGCCGCTGGAGAAGCAGCGCCTCCGGCTCCTCGGCCAGCTCTCGCAGCTCGCCGCGCAGACCGGGGCCGAGGTGACCTGCGTCTTCGACGGGGCCGAGCTGGCCGCGCCGGTGCTGCTCGCGCCGCCGCGCGGGGTGCGGGTGCTGTTCTCCAAGGCGGGCGTCACCGCCGACGAGCTGATCCGCCAGCTGGTGCGCGCCGAGCCGCCCGGACGGCCGGTGATCGTCGCCTCGACCGACCGCGAGGTCGCCGACGGCATCGCCAAGGCGGGGGCGCGGCCGGTGGCTTCCGCGGTGCTTCTGAAGCGGCTGTCCTAAATCTCGAAGTTAGGGGTTTAGCGCCCGAATTGGGCGTATCGTCACGCAACGTAGTGTCAAGGCCGCCTCACTGCACGTGAGTTATGTGCAAAGAATGCAGGGCGTGACGAGATTTTGCTCCTGAGGATTTGAATGATCACGGGAAGGTCACTAGGGTCTGCTCTCGAACCTCCGAGCGGGTGATCACTCAAAAGAAGGAGTTCACCTCCGTGGCGTCCCACCGTCGACCCAAGCAGCCGAGCCGTACGCGCGTGACCGTGCTCACGACCGCAGCCGCTGCCGCCGTGGCCCTCAGTGCCAATGCCGCCAACGCCGCGCCGAGCGAGAAGCCGAGCAAGGACGAGGTCAAGGCGAAGGTCGACGCCCTGTACGAGCAGGCCGAGCAGGCCACCGAGAAGCTCAACGGCGCCAAGGAGAAGCAGGAGAAGCTCCAGAAGGAGATCTCCACCATCCAGGACAACGTGGCCCGCGGCCAGGACGACCTGAACGAACTGCGGGACTCCATAGGCCTCGCGGCCGCCGCGCAGTACCGCATCGGGACCATCGACTCCTCGCTCCAGCTCTTCCTGTCGTCGAACCCGGACGACTACCTGGACCGGGCGTCCACCGCGGACCAGCTCAGCTCCCAGCAGGTCGAGGCGCTGAAGAAGATCCAGGAGAAGCAGCGCGAGCTGGCCCAGGACCGCGCCGAGGCCTCCGAGAAGCTCAAGGACCTGGCGAGCACCCGCACCGAACTGGCCAAGCAGAAGAAGTCCGTTCAGGGCAAGCTCGCCGAGGCGCAGAAGCTCCTCAACACGCTGACCGCCGCCGAGAAGGCCGCCCTCGCCGCCGCCGACGCCCGCGCCAGCCGCTCCGCGAGCGCGCGCGTGGACCTCGGCGACGCCCCCGCCGCCTCCGCCCGGGCCGAGGCCGCCTTCCAGGCCGCCCAGACCCAGCTCGGCAAGCCGTACGTCTACGGCGCCACCGGCACCGCCTCCTACGACTGCTCGGGCCTGACCTCCTGGGCCTACGCGCAGGCCGGCATCACCATCCCGCGCACCTCGCAGGCCCAGGCCAACGCCGGTACCCGCATCTACAGCATGAGCGACCTCAAGGTCGGCGACCTGGTCATCTTCTACGGCGACCTGCACCACGTCGGCCTGTACGCGGGCAACGGCCAGGTTCTCCATGCCCCGCGCACCGGCACGGTCGTCCGGTACGAGTCGATCAACAACATGCCGTTCCAGTTCGGCGTGCGGATCTGACACTCGGCGGCCCCCCGTTCGGGCGAATCGCGACAACTTCATCTGACTCCACGCCCCGCCCATGACCTGCGTCTGAGGCGGGGTGTCCCGTTGTGCACCCTTCGAGGTCTTTGGCCGAGCCCTCCTCCCGGGGCTACTGTCTGCCGCGTTCTCGTCCGCCAGTGGAAGGAGCGCGGCCTCCGTGGGGTCCCATCGCCGCCTTGCCCAGACGTCCGGGTTCAACCGGGGCGCCGGCACCGCCCTGGGGGTGCTGTCCGCGGCGGCCGCCGCGCTCGGCGCCGTACCGGCCGTAGCCGCCCCGTCCGCCGACACCAAGGCCGAGGTGGACCGCCTCTACGAGCAGGCCGAGCAGGCCACCGAGGCCTTCAACAAGGCCGACGAGCGCGCCGACGCGCTGCGCGAGGAGGTCTCCACCGCACAGGACGGGATCGCGCGGCAGCAGGAGCGCATCAACTCCATGCGGGAGGCGCTCGGTTCGCTGGCGGGTGCCCAGTACCGCTCCGGCGGCCTCGACCCGTCGCTCGCGCTGCTGTTCTCCGACGACCCGGACGACTACCTCGACAAGGCCGCCGTCCTGGACCGCGTCAACGCCCGTCAGGCGGGCGAGCTCAGGGACCTCCAGGAGGCCATGCGTGAACTCGCCCAGGAGCGCAGCGAGGCGGCCCTGAAGCTCGGCGAACTGGAGCAGAGCCGCAAGGCCGTCGCCTCCCACAAGCGGACCGTCGAGAAGAAGCTCGCGAGGGCGCGTGAGCTGCTCAACTCCCTGCCGTCCGACGAGCGCGCCGCCTACGACCGGGCCTCGCGCTCCGGGCGTTCCGAGATGCCCGACCTCTCGGGTGCCGCGGCGCCCTCGGGCCGGGCGGCCGCCGCTGTGGCCGCCGCGCAGTCCGCGATCGGCAAGCCCTACGTGTGGGGCGCCAACGGGCCCGGCGCCTTCGACTGTTCGGGCCTGATGCAGTGGTCGTACGCCCAGGCTGGCGTCTCCCTGCCGCGCACCTCCCAGGCCCAGCGCTACGCCGGCCGCCAGGTCCCGCTCTCCCAGGCCCGGCCCGGCGACCTGGTCACCTACCGGGGCGACGCCAGCCATGTCGGCATGTACGTCGGCAACGGCCAGGTCGTCCACGCCCCTTACCCCGGCGCGCCGGTGCGCTACGACCCGGTGGGCATGATGCCGGGGGCGACGGTCACGCGGCCCTGACCGAGGGCGCCGATACCCGTACGATCGGGAAACATGGCTGGTCGAAGGCGGGCGTCGAAACACGGTGTCGTGGTGGTGTGCCTGCTGCTGGCCTCCCTGGTGGCCTGCGGCGGCAGGCCCACGGCCGCCGACACCGCCAGGGCCGACGTCCAGCGCGTCCTCGACCGGCGGGCCGCGGCCGTACTCGACCGGGACAGGGCGGCGGTGGCGAGAACGGGCTCCGCGAACTGGTTCAAGGACGTCAGCGCCGTCCCCCTCGCCTCCTGGTCCTACAAGGTCACGGCAGTGCACCGCAGCGGTTCCACCGCCACCGCCGACGCCGAACTCCGCTACCAGGTCCAGGGGTACGACCAGGCACCCGTCACCGTCGCCCGCACCATGAACCTCTCCCTGGACGCGGCCGACCAGTGGTACGTCATCAGTGAGAAGCCCGCCAAGAAGGCCCCGCAGCAGCTGTGGGACCAGGGCGAGGTGACCGTCGTCCGGGGGAAGCACAGCATGGTTCTCGGCGTCGGCCACTCCGGCGAGAAGCTGCACTCCTTCGCGGACCTGGCCGACCGGGCGGTGCCCGCGGTGTCGGACGCCTGGGGCACCGGGTGGTCCGGGCACGTCGTCGTGCTCGTACCGAAGTCCCTTGACGGGATGGCGGGGCTGCTCGGCTCGCCGGCGTCCTCGTACCGCGGGATCGCGGCCGTCACCACCGGCGAGACGGGCGCCCCGGCGCAGGCGCCCGCCGACCGGATCATCGTCAACCCCGACGCGTACGCCCTTCTCGGCACCCTGGGCCGCCAGGTCGTGCTCACCCACGAGACCACCCATGTCGCCACCCGCGCCGACACCACCGCGGCGACACCGCTGTGGCTGTCGGAGGGGTTCGCCGACTGGGTCGGCTACCGGGGCACCGGGCGCACCCCGGCCGAGGCCGCGCCGGAGCTGGCGGAGGCGGTCTCCGCGGGCCGGGTGCCGAAGGCGCTGCCGTCCGACGCCGACTTCGGCTTCGCGGGCAGCGCGACCGGGCTCGCGCAGTCGTACGAGAGCGGCTGGATGGCCTGCCGGATGATCGCCGACCGGTGGGGCGAGACGAAGCTGGACGCGTTCTACCGGTCCGTGGGCACCCACAGGAAACGGCCCGGGGCGGTGGAGGAGGCCATGGCGGACGTACTCGACACCGACCTGAAGACCTTCACGGCCGAGTGGCGGCAGTACCTGCGGGCTCAGCTCGGCTGATCCAGCGTTTCCACGGCCTCCGCGAGCCATGCCCGCTCGGCCCGGCCCGTAGCCCGCGCCACCCGCAGCATGCCCTGCCGGAACAGGTCGTCCGTCTCCTCCGCGCCCACCGGTTCGCCGCCGTCGTAGAAGAAGCTCGTCGGCGTTTCCAGGAACTCCAGCCGCCGCCGCAGTACGGCCGCCTGCTCGCGACGGTCGGGAAGGTGCCGCAGGAACGCGAGGACGGTGTTGAAGCGGACCTGATCGGTGATCTCGACCTGTTTGGGATGCCGCAGCCGCTGGAGGAGTTCCTCGCGGCCCTTCTCCGTCAGCGACAGCGTCCGACGCGGGGCGGCGCTCGCGCCCGGCTCCGCGCGTTCGTCGAGCTTGCCCGCCGTGACGAGACGGCTGATCGCCGGATAGAGCGCCCCGTCACTCACCGGGCGGACATGCCCGGTGAGCGCCTTGATGCGCTCCTTGAGCTCGTAGCCGTGCAGCGGCCCCTCCGCGAGAAAGCCCAGGATCGACAGCTCCAGCACCGCATTCCTCCTTGCGAGGGATCGTGGGGTCATGCTACCTCTATCCGAGCTACCTCGAATCGAGGTAGCTCGGATAGAGGTAGCAGGTATCGAGGGGAATCGTCGTGGACCGTCATCGCGAACAGCTCGTCTCGCTCGCCCGCCCCGTCTACTTCGGCCTGCTGGCCTCCGTCGCCGCCGGGATCATCAACACGGTGTGGGTCTCCCGGCTCGGCGGCCCGGCCGTCGCCGCCGTCGCCGTGGCGACCAACACCGAGAATGTGCTGCTCGGCGTCGCGCTGGTCTTCGGCTCCGGTACGACCGTGCTGGTGGCGCACGCCCGGGGCGCCCGGGATCCCGCCGGCGTGCGGGCGGCCGTGCGCGGGGGAGTGGCGCTGTGGGCGCTGGTCACCCCGCTGGTCGCGGCGGGCGGCTTCCTGCTGCGGGAGCCGCTGGCCCGGCTGGTGCTCGACGGCGGTCCGGCCGTCTCCCTGGCGACCGCCTACTTCGCGGTCTCCCTGCCCGGAATCGCCGTCTTCTTCGCCCAGCAACTCGTCGACGGCGTCCTCAAAGGCACCGGCGACACGAGGACGCCGATGCGGCTCGCCCTTCTCGCGAACGGGCTGATCCTGGTGTGCGACCCGTTCCTGATCCACGCGTACGGCGTCCGGGGAGCCGCCGTCTCGACCGTGCTGTGCCGGGGCGCGGCCCTCGGGGCGGGGCTGCTCGCCCTGCGCCGCAACAGGCTGCTGCGGTCCTGTCAGGGGGTCCCGGCCGGGGTCTCCCTGCGCGCCACGCTGACCACCGGGCTGCCCATGGCGGCCGACTTCACCGTCCGCCAGGGCGGTGCGCTCGTCCTCGTCGCGATCGTGGCGCGGCTCGGGGTGACGGCGGTGGCCGCCTACTCCATCGCCTACAAGGTCATGTACGTGGCCACCATGGCCTTCTACGCCGTGCGGCAGGCCGCCTCGATCCACACCGCGCACCTGCGGGGCGCCGGGCAGGACGCGCGCCGGGCGGTCGGGCGGGAGGCGGTGGTCGTGTCCGGGGTGGTGGGGCTCACGGCGGCCGTGCTGCTCTTCGTGACCGCGCCCCGGATCATGGCCGCCTTCGGCGCGGGACCCGAAGTCGCCCACACCGGCGTGCTGTTCCTGCGCTGTATCGGCCCCTACCTGCTGCTGACGGCCTGCTTCATCGCGCTCGGCGGGGTCTTCGAGGGCAGCGGGGGAGCGCCGGCGCTGCTGAGGGTGACGCTGCTCGGTACGGCGGTCCAGCTCGGGCTGGCGGACGTCTGCACCGGCCTCGGCCTGCCCGGGGTGTGTCTGGCGATGGCGCTGGCCATGGCGCTGCAGTGCGGGGCCGTGATGGTGCTGTTCCGGCGGGCGCGGGCCCGGGTTCAGGAGGAGGCCGGGGCCTCCTGGGCCGGGGCGGGGGCCTGATCCGGGGCCGGGGGCGGCGGGGTCTGCTTCGGGACCGTCGCGCGCCACAGCTCACGCATCCCGATGACCGTGGCGAGGACCAGCAGGCCGTTGCGGACGAGGAGGAGGCCGATGCCGCGCGGGCTGCTGGCGACGACGTCCGCGAACCAGATCGGGAACTCCAGGACCGTCACGAAGCACGCCACCAGCACCAGGACGGCCGGCAAGCCCATCCGGCTCGCGCGGAAGCACAGACAGGCCGCCGCGAGACCGACCAGCCACACCATGTACTGCGGGCTGATCACCCGGCTGGTGGTGGTGAACATCAGCACCGCCACCAGTGCCGCGTCGGCCGCCGTGTGCGCCTCGAACCGGGTGGCCGTCAGCCGCCACAGCAGCAGCAGTCCGAAGGCCATGCCGGTCAGCGTGATGGCGGCCGTGCTGACGAGGGGCACCCACGGTCCGAGGAACTCGACCGAGCCGTAGTTGAGCGAGACCGAGCCGTTCCAGCCGTGGTGCCGGGCGATGTGGAAGACCAGGGAGCCCAGCGACTCCACCTCGGTGCCCCGCTCCCGCTGGAAGGTCAGGAAGGAGAAGGCCCCCGGCATCGCCACCGCGAACACTCCGGCGACCACCAGGGCCGTCACCGCCGCCGAGGCCCACACGCTCCGCCTGCGGATGCCGACCAGGATCAGCGCCGGCCACACCTTCAGCATGGCCCCGAAGCCCACCAGCGCCCCCGCCGCCTTCGGATGCCGGGCGGCCGCGAGGACCGCGGCGACCGCCACCGCGGTCACCATCACGTCGTAGCGGGAGTAGACGGTCGGGCCGAGCAGAGGTACGCCCGCCACCCACACCCAGGCCCCCCGCAGCCGCCGCCCGTCACGCAGGCCCGCGTACACCAGCAGGAGGAGGACGACCAGGTCCGCGGCGAAGGCCATGAGGAAGAACGCCTGTGTGTACTCCAGGAACGGCAGCAGCGCGGGGGAGAGGATCGCGAGGGCCGCGGCCGGCGGATACTGCCAGGTCACGTCGGACTGAGGGAACGTTCCGGTGCGCAGGACGTCGTACCAGCCCTGGTAGATGACCGACACGTCACTGGTGACGTCCGGGCCCGGGAAGACGTACACCTTGTAGACCCAGAGCAGCAGCAACAGCCTGGTCACGCCCCAGGTCAGCAGCAGTCCGGTCAGGGATCGCCGCCCGGCCTTCGTCTCCACGTGATCCCCTGCCGTTCTCTTCGGACCTTGAGGGGAACATGATGTCCCGCTCTCCTGTGAGGGTGCCATAAACGTGGCCGCGCCCGGCTCTGAGCAGCCGGTTCGGTAGGGTCGGCCGCGATGCACAAGACCCTGATCGTGACGAACGACTTCCCGCCCCGCCCCGGCGGCATCCAGGCGTTCCTGCACAACATGGCGCTGCGCCTCGACCCCGAGCGCCTGGTCGTCTACGCCTCCACCTGGAAGCGGAGCCGGGAGGGCGTCGAGGCCACCGCCGCCTTCGACGCCGAGCAGCCCTTCACCGTCGTACGGGACTCCACGACCATGCTGCTGCCGACACCCGGGGCGACCCGCAGGGCCGTGGGGCTGCTGCGGGAGCACGGCTGCACGTCGGTGTGGTTCGGGGCGGCCGCGCCGCTCGGGCTGATGGCGCCGGCGCTCCGGAGGGCGGGTGCCCGGCGGCTGGTCGCCACGACCCACGGGCACGAGGCCGGGTGGGCCCAACTGCCCGCCGCGCGGCAGCTGTTGGGGCGGATCGGGGAGTCGACCGACACGATCACCTATCTCGGTGAGTACACCCGGTCGAGGATCGCCACCGCGCTGAGCCCGCAGGCCGCCGCACGGATGGCGCAACTGCCGCCGGGGGTCGACGAGAAGACCTTCCATCCGGGTTCGGGCGGCGACGCCGTGCGGGCGCGGCTGGGGCTGACGGACCGGCCGGTCGTCGTGTGCGTGTCCCGGCTCGTGCCGCGCAAGGGGCAGGACACGCTGATCCTCGCCCTGCCGCGGATCCTCGCGAAGGAGCCCGACGCCGTGCTGCTGATCGTCGGCGGCGGCCCTTACGAGAAGGACCTGCGCAGGCTCGCCCACGAGACGGGGGTCGCCGCCTCGGTCCGCTTCACCGGGGCCGTGCCCTGGGCGGAGCTGCCCGCGCACTACGGCGCCGGGGACGTCTTCGCGATGCCGTGCCGGACTCGCCGGGGCGGGCTCGACGTGGAGGGGCTCGGGATCGTCTACCTGGAGGCCTCGGCCACCGGACTGCCCGTCGTCGCCGGGGACTCGGGCGGCGCCCCCGACGCCGTGCTCGACGGCGAGACCGGCTGGGTCGTGCGCGGCGGTTCCGTCGAGGAGGCCGCCGAGCGGATCACCGTCCTCCTCGGTGACGCGGAACTGCGGAGCCGCATGGGGGAGCGGGGACGGGAGTGGGTCGAGGAGAAGTGGCGCTGGGATTTGTTGGCGGAGAAGTTGAAGACGTTGCTCTAGCCGGAGGCCGATAATCCGCCGATGCTGCGCGCATGACAGTAAAACTGATGCAGCGTCAGCTGACTAGACGTCAGATCCTTGGTATGGCCGCCCTCCAGACGGCGGCCACTCTCGGCTTCACCCGCGTCGGGCTCCAGTCGGCCCACGCGGACGAGCCCGCCGCGGTCGAGTCCGCCCCCGCGATCGTCGTCGGCTCGGGCTACGGCGCCTCCGTCGCCGCCCTCCGTCTCGGCCAGGCCGGCATCCGCACCCTCGTCCTGGAGATGGGCCGGCTCTGGAACACCGCGGGGCCCGACGGAAAGGTCTTCTGCAACACCGCCAACCCCGACCAGCGCTCCATGTGGTTCCGCAACCGCACCGAGGCCCCGCTGGCCACCTTCCTGTGGCTGGACGTCGTCAACAAGGACGTCAGCCCCTACCCCGGCGTCCTGGACCGGGTGCACTTCGACCACATGTCCGTCTTCGTGGGCCGCGGAGTCGGCGGCGGCTCCCTGGTCAACGGCTCGATGGCGGTCACCCCGCTCCAGTCGTACTTCGCCGAGCAGTTCCCGACCGTCGACACCGCGGAGATGTACGGCACGTACTTCCCGCGCGCCCGCGCCATGCTCGGCGTCAACACCATCGACCCGGCCTGGTTCGAGTCCACCGAGTGGTACAAGTTCAGCCGGGTCTCCCGCAAGCACGCCCAGAACACCGGCCTGAAGACCACCTTCGTACCCAGCGTCTACGACTTCGGCTACATGCAGCGCGAGGCCGCCGGCACCGCCACCAAGTCCGCCCTCGGCCAGGAGGTCATCTACGGCAACAACTACGGCAAGAAGAGCCTCGACAAGTCCTACCTCGCCTCCGCGCTCGGCACCGGCAACGTCACCATCCACACCCTGGAGAAGGTCACCGGGATCAGCCGGGCGAGCGACGGCAGTTGGGTGCTGACCGCCGAGCGCATCGACTACACCGGCGCGGTCGTCGAGACCAAGCAGTACGGCTGCACCTATCTGTTCCTCGGCGGCGGCAGCCTGGGGACGAGTGAACTCCTGCTCCGGTCAAGGCAGTCGGGGACGCTCCCGGCGCTGGACGCGAGCGTCGGGGCGGGCTGGGGGCCCAACGGCAACACGATGCTCGGCCGGGCCAACCACCTGTGGGACACGGTGGGCGCCAACCAGTCGACCATGCCGGTCATGGGCATCGACGACTGGGCCAACGCCGACAACCCCGTCTTCGCCGAGATCGCGCCTTTACCCACGGGCCTCGAGCACTGGGTCAGCCTGTACCTGGCGATCACCAAGAACCCGCAGCGCGCCAGATTCTCGTACGGCAGCGGGGGGTTGAGCCTCGACTGGAGCGCCGCACAGAGCGCGGTCTCCTCCGGCATGGCCAAGAAGCTCTTCGACCGGATCAACTCCGCCAACTCGACCATCTACCGGTACGACCTCTTCGGCTCGTCCGACAAGGTCTTCGCCGACGACTTCACCTACCACCCCCTGGGCGGCTGCGTGCTGGGCAGGGCCACCGACAACTACGGCCGGGTGAAGGGCTATTCGCGGCTGTACGTCACCGACGGCTCGCTGATCCCCGGCAACATCGGGGTGAACCCGTTCGTCACCATCACCGCGCTCGCCGAACGCACGATGGCGCGGGTCCTCGTGGAGGACACCGCGCCATGACACCTCGTCAGAAGGCGTACTACTTCGCGTAGATCGCCTCGATCTCGGCCGCGTAGTCCTTCGCCACCACATTGCGCTTCAGCTTCAGCGACGGCGTGAGGTGGCCCGTCTCCTCCGTGAACTGGGAGGACAGAATGCGGAACTTCCGCACCGATTCCGCCTTCGACACCGCGGCGTTGCCGTCGTCGATCGCGGCCTGGATCGCCGCGTTCAGGTCCGCGTCCCCGGCCAGCGACGCCGCGGTGGAACCCGCCGGCTTGCCGTGCTCCTCGGCCCAACGGCCCAGGAACTCCTCGTCGATGGTGACCAGCGCGCCCACGAACGGCCGCCCGTCGCCCACCACCATGCACTCCGCGACCAGCGCGTGCGCCCGGATGCGGTCCTCGATCACGGCCGGAGCGACGTTCTTGCCGCCCGCGGTGACGATGATCTCCTTCTTGCGGCCGGTGATCCTGAGGTAGCCGTCCTCGTCGAGGGTGCCGATGTCACCGGTGTGGAACCAGCCGTCCATCAGCGCCTCGGCGGTCGCGGCCTCGTTGTTCCAGTAGCCCTTGAACAGGTGCTCCCCGTGCAGCAGCACCTCGCCGTCGTCCGCGATCCGGATCACCGAGCCCGGCAGCGGCTGCCCGACGGTGCCGATCTTCGTGCGGTCCCAGGGGTTGAACGCGGTCGCGGCGCACGACTCGGTCAGGCCGTAGCCCTCCAGGACCGTGAAGCCGATACCGCGGAAGAAGTGCCCGAGGCGCTCGCCCAGCGGGGCGCCACCGGAGATCGCGTACTCGCCGCGACCGCCCAGCACGGCCCGCAGCTTGCTGTAGACCAGCTTGTCGAAGGTCTTGTACTTGATCTTCAGACCGAGTGACGGACCCGACGGGGTGTCCAGCGCCTTGCTGTAGGCGATCGCCGTGTCGGCGGCCTTGTCGAAGATCTTGCCCTTGCCGTCCGCCTGCGCCTTGGCGCGCGCCGAGTTGTAGACCTTCTCGAAGACGCGCGGGACACCGAGGATCAGCGTCGGCCGGAAGGCCGCCAGTTCGTCGGTGAGCTGCTTGATGTCCGGGACCATGCCCAGCTTGATGGGCGCCATCATCGGCGCGATCTGCACCAGCCGGCCGAAGACGTGCGCCAGCGGCAGGAAGAGCAGGACCGAGCACTCGCCGGTGCGGAACAGCGGGCGCAGCCGCTCCACGATGTTGCCGCACTCCGCGAAGAAGCTGCGGTGGGTCAGCACACAGCCCTTGGGGCGGCCGGTGGTGCCGGAGGTGTACACGATGGTCGCCGGGTCGTCGGCCTTCGCCAGCGAGCTGCGCTCCTCGACGGCCGCGTCGCTGATGTCCTTGCCCGCGCGAACCAGTTCCTCGACCCCGCCGCCCTCGATCTGCCAGACGTGCTTGAGCGCGGGCAGCTGCTCGCGCACCGACTCCACGGCCGCGCTGTGAGCGTCCAGCTCCACGACACACGCGGTCGCGCCCGAGTCGGAGAGGATCCACTGGATCTGCTCCGGCGAACTGGTCTCGTACACCGGCACGGTGATCGCGCCCGCGCTCCAGATCGCGAAGTCGAGCAGCGTCCACTCGTAGCGGGTACGGGACATCAGGCCGACCCGGTCGCCCGGCTGGACGCCGGAGGCGATGAGCCCCTTGGCGGCGGCGTGCACCTCGGCCAGGAAGGCCGTGGCCGTCACGTCCTGCCACTGACCGCCCACCTTGCGGGCGATGACGGCGACGTCGGGATGCTGCGCGGCGTTTCTACGGACGATGTCGGTGAGATTGCCGTCCGCAGGGACCTCGTACAAAGCCGGAAGGCTGAACTCGCGCAAGACTGCTGCTCCTCATAGGGCGCCGGCGCCACGACGTTGTGTGATGCGACGGTCGGTCCAAGGCTCGGGCAGTGCTCAGGTTTTCAGTGGTTGAACGCTGAGCACGACTGGACTGCCCGGACGTTACCCGCCGGTATGGCTTCTTCGACAGGGGGTCCCGGCGAGATGTTCGCTGCGTCACACGAAATTTGGGGTTCTTCGCGCACAGTAGTCCACCTGCTGACTGACTGGCCAGTAACCGCAGGCCCGGGCGGCACTGTTCACGTATGCCGCACAGGCTTACTCTTGATCGTCATGGCACCCACACCGGCCGGAAACCGGAAGACACGCGTACATGTGGTCAGCGATGTGCACGGCAACGCCCGTGACCTGGCCAGGGCCGGCGAGGGTGCCGACGCCCTGATCTGCCTCGGTGACCTGGTGCTGTTCCTGGACTACGCCGACCACTCGCGCGGGATCTTCCCCGACCTGTTCGGAGTGGAGAACGCGGACCGCATCGTGGAACTGCGCACCGCCCGGCGTTTCGAGGAGGCGCGGGAGCTCGGCGCCCGGCTGTGGGGCGGGATCGGCGCCGACCGGGGCTCCGTGATCGAGAAGGCCGTACGCAAGCAGTACGCCGAGATGTTCGCCGCGTTCCCGACACCGACGTACGCGACCTACGGCAATGTCGACATGCCGCTTCTGTGGCCGGAGTACGCCGGACCCGGTACGACCGTGCTCGACGGTGAGCGGGTGGAGATCGGCGGCTGGACGTTCGGCTTCGTCGGCGGCGGCCTCAGGACGCCCATGCGGACGCCGTACGAGATCAGCGACGAGGAGTACGCGGCGAAGATCGAGGCGGTCGGCGAGGTGGACGTGCTGTGCACCCACATCCCGCCGGAGGTGCCGGAGCTCGTCTACGACACCGTCGCCCGGCGGTTCGAGCGGGGCAGCCGGGCGCTGCTGGCCGCGATCCGGCGCACCCGGCCGCGGTACTCCCTGTTCGGTCATGTCCACCAGCCGCTGGCCCGGCGGATGCGGATCGGTTCGACGGAGTGCGTGAACGTGGGGCACTTCGCCGGGAGCGGGAAGCCGTGGGCGCTGGAATGGTGAGTCCGTCCGCGCGGTAGCCTTCACGCTGCACAGACGTGCGTACCACCCCTTCCTCACCGGATTATCTGGAGGAGCCACGGCGATGGCGGAACACACCAGTTCGAGCATCACGATCGAAGCTGCGCCGGCCGACGTCATGGCCGTGATCGCCGACTTCGCCCGCTACCCGGACTGGACGGGTGAGGTGAAGCAGGCGGAGGTCCTCTCGACGGACGCGTCCGGCCGCGCCGAGCAGGTCCGGCTGGTCATGGACGCGGGCGCGATCAAGGACGACCAGGTCCTCGGCTACACGTGGACCGGCGACAACGAGGTCTCCTGGACGCTGGTCAAGTCCCAGATGCTGCGTCAGCTCGACGGGTCGTACGTGCTGAAGCCGGCCGGTGCCGGTTCGACGGAGGTCACGTACCTGCTGACGGTCGACGTCAAGATCCCGATGCTCGGCATGATCAAGCGCAAGGCGGAGAAGGTCATCATCGACCGGGCGCTGGCGGGGCTCAAGAAGCGGGTGGAGTCGGGGCAGTAGGGGTTCACCGGTTCGCTGTCGGCGGCGGGCCGGTGGGGGCTGATCGCACAGTTCCCCGCGCCCCCAAGAAGGTGGGTGCCGGCCAGGCAAGCGGCAACCGCACCCACCCAGGGGCGCGGGGAACTGCGCGACCAGCCACGACGCACCCGCAGCCGAGTCCGTTACGGTTCACCCCTATGCGCACCATCCTGATCACGGGCCCTGGCGGCAGTGGCCGTACCACCATCGCCGCCGCCACCGCGCTCGCCGCCGCCCGCGAGGGAACCCGCACCCTCCTCCTCAGCGCCGACCGCACCGACACCCTCGGCGTGATCCTCGGCGCACCGACGGGCGCGAACCCCGTCGAGGTCTCCGAGAACCTCACCGCCTGGCGCCCCGACGCCACCGCCGGATTCCGGGACGACCTCGCCGCCTTCCAGGACCGTGCCTCCCACGTGCTCGACCTGCTCGGCGCCTCCCGCCTCGACCCCGAGGAGGTCACCCCTCTCCCCGGCGCCGAGGAACTCACCCTCCTGCGCGCCCTGCGCGACGCGGCCCTCTCCGAGCGCCATGAGCTGCTGGTCGTGGATCTGCCGCCCACCCCGCAGGCCCTCGCCCTCCTCTCCCTCCCCGAGGAACTGCGCCGCTACCTGCGCCGGCTCCTGCCCGCCGAGCGCCAGGCGGCCGCCGGCCTGCGCCCCGTCCTCGGACGGCTCGCCGGCATCCCCATGCCCTCGGAGTGGCTGTACGAGACCGCCGCCCGCTGGGACACCGAACTCGGCGCGGTCCAGGCCGTCCTCGCCGACCGGCAGGCCGTGCTGCGACTGGTCGCCGAACCCGGCCCCGCCGGCACCGACGCCGTACAGGCCGCGAGCCTCGCCCTCGCCCTGCGCGGCCTGCGCCCCGACATCCTGGTCGCCAACCGCGTCGTACCGGAGGACTGGCCCGCGGGACTCGTCGCCCAGCAGCGCAAGGCCCTGGAGGAGTGGCAGGAGTCGTACGCCGTCCATGCCGTCCCGCATCTCGGCCGCGACCCGCGCGGCACCGACGATCTCACCGCGCTCGCCGTCCCCGACGTCAACGACACCACCTCCACCGTCGAGTGGCCGATCGCGGACCGCCTCGCCGAGGACGGCGTCCTCGTGTGGCACATCCCGCTGCCCGGTGCCCTGCGCGACGAACTGGACCTGATCCGGCGCGGCGACGAACTCCTCGTCAGCGCGGGGCAGTTCCGCCGGATCGTCCCGCTGCCCTCCGCCCTGCGCCGCTGTGCCGTCGCCGGCGCGGCACTGCGCGAGGGCGAGCTGCGGATCCGGTTCGCGCCGGACCCGGATCTGTGGCCCCGGACCCCGTGAACCGCGTACGCCCATTCGGGTAACGTCGTAGAGACGAACCGTAGTCAGGAGGTCGTCATGAGCGAAGAGCTCCCCCCGTCCGACGCCGCGGACCGCGAGCCCGTGGACGCCGTGGACGAGGTACGGGCGACCGACGCCGACGCGTGGGCGACGGCGGTCGCGGAGGACCTCGCGGCGGAGAAGGCCCGCCGCCGCACCCAGTACGGCCCGCCCCCGGGCTCGGCCGCCGAGGAACTGCGCAAGCTCGTCGACAACGTCGCCGAGAAACTGTCCGGTCTCCAGTCCCCGCTGCTCGGGGGCATCGCCGGACCAGCCGCCCAGCAGGTGGTCAAGCAGGTCGTCCAGCAGGCCAAGGCAGCGGTCGAGCCGGTCATCGAGCGCAACCCGGACGTCTTCGACCACCTCGCCGCCGCCGGTGGCGAACTCCTCGCCGCGTACCGCTCCGCGGTCCAGGCGCAGGAACAGCGCTGGAGCCGGCGGGACGACACCCTGCGCGACAAGGGCGAGGACCCCGGTCCCGAACGCATCGACTTGGACTGAAACCCCCTGACGGCAGGGCCTCGGGTACGGTTGGCCGTAGCGGGGCTCGACCGAAACTGAGGGATTCATGGGACTCACCATCGGCGTCGACATCGGCGGCACGAAGATCGCGGCCGGCGTGGTCGATGAGGAAGGCAACATCCTCTCGACCCACAAGGTGCCGACCCCGGGCACGGCCGAAGGCATCGTGGACGCGATCGCCTCGGCGGTGGAGGGCGCGCGCGCCGGGCACGACATCGTGGGCGTGGGTATCGGTGCGGCCGGATACGTCAACCGCCAGCGCTCGGAGGTCTACTTCGCCCCCAACATCCACTGGCGCAACGAGCCGCTGAAGGAGAAGGTCGAGACCCGTGTCGGCCTTCCGGTCGTCGTGGAGAACGACGCCAACGCGGCCGCGTGGGGCGAGTACAAGTTCGGCGCGGGCAAGGGCCACCGCAACGTCATCTGCATCACGCTCGGCACCGGCCTCGGCGGCGGCATCATCATCGGCAACAAGCTGCGCCGCGGACACTTCGGCGTGGCGGCCGAGTTCGGCCACATCCGGATGGTCCCGGACGGCCTCCTGTGCGGCTGCGGCTCGCAGGGCTGCTGGGAGCAGTACGCCTCCGGGCGCGCCCTGGTGAGGTACGCCAAGCAGCGCGCCAACGCCACCCCGGAGAACGCCGAGATCCTTCTCGGCCTCGGCGACGGCAGCCCCGACGGCATCGAGGGCAAGCACATCTCCATGGCCGCCCGGCAGGGCGACCCGGTCGCCGTCGACTCCTACCGCGAACTCGCCCGCTGGGCCGGCGCGGGCCTGGCCGACCTGGCCTCCCTCTTCGACCCCTCCGCCTTCATCGTCGGAGGCGGCCTGTCCGACGAGGGCGAACTGGTCCTGGACCCGATCCGCAAGTCGTACAAGCGCTGGCTGGTCGGCGGCAACTGGCGCCCGGTCGCCGACGTCATCGCGGCCCAGCTGGGCAACAAGGCGGGCCTGGTGGGCGCGGCGGACCTGGCGAGAGAGCCCGACCCGATCATGTGACGGTCACTTTTCCTTCGGAGGGGCGCGGGGAACCGCGCCCCTCCGTCTTGGGCGTACATTGATCCACATGGTTCCGGTCAAGGTCCTGAGCTACAACATCCGCTCCATGCGCGACGACACCGACGCTCTCGCCCGGGTCATCAGCGCCTGCGCACCCGACCTCGTACTGATCCAGGAGGCCCCCCGCTTCTTCCGCTGGCGCAAGAAGCTGGCGAGGCTGGCGTCGGCCTCCGGACTGGTCATCCTCACCGGCGGCGGCACCGCGGCGGGCCCCGCGATCCTCTGCGACCTCCGCGCCACCGTGGAGCGCACCGAGGACGTCCTGCTCCCCCTCACCCCAGGCGAGCACCGCCGGGGCTTCGCCACCGCCGTCGTACGGTTCGGCGGCGCCAGGCTCGGTGTCCTGAGCTGTCACCTGTCCTTGCGGAAGGACGAGCGGTACGACCAGGCGGGCCTGCTCCTCGACCGCCTCGCCGGGATGGGTGTGGACCACGTCGTCGCGGGCGGCGACCTCAACGAACGCCCCACGGGCCCCGCCTTCTCGCGCATCGCGGACAGCCTTCAGGACTGCTGGGCGACCAGTCCCACCGGCGGCGAACTCACCTGGACCCGCACCGAACCCCACCGGCGCATCGACGCGATCTTCGCCGGCAAGGGCATCGAGGTGGTCGGCTGCGGAGTCCCCCTCGGCCTTCCCGGCATCACCGAGGCAGACCTGAGGGCGGCCTCCGACCATCTCCCGGTCCTGGCCACCCTCGGAGTCCCAGCGAACTGAGCCGGACTAGACCACGGCACCCCGGCCGGGGTCGTCGGTGTCCTCGTCGTCCGTCCGCATCCGCGTCACCAGGGTGACGAAGCCGCCGAGGAACCCGCCGATCCCCACCGTGGCCAGCCACCACGTCATCTCCCAGCCCAGCAGCACCGAGAGCAGCAGCAGGAGCGGACCGCCCAGCACCCCCAGCCAGGCGAACTTCGCGGTGGTGTCGGCGGCGGGCAGCGGCGGCGGCTCCGGCGGCACGAAGTGCCCCTCGTCGTCCTCCTCGAAGTCGTCCTCGGAGGGCTCGGGGGAGCTGTAGTCACGCGGCCCGACGCCGGGCGCGAAGGCGACGGAGCCGCCCAGCGGCTTCGCGGGCTTCTCGTCCTTCTTCGGCGCGTCCTTCTTGGGCTGGGTCTCGGTGACCGCCGGCTCGTCGTTCGTCTCGGTCTCCAGCAGCGCGAGATCCTCGACGGACTTGAACGGCTTGGTGCCCGGCGGGTCCGGCGGCTCCTCGCCGTACCCGGCGACGATGGCCGCCCACGCGGCCTCCTCGTCGAACGGGACGCCCTGTTCGTCCGGCTCGTGACCCTCGTGGCCCTCGCGGCCCTCACGGTCGGAGTCGTGCTCAGCCACGGGCGGCCGTCCCTTCACTGCCGATGCCGGTGGTGTGCCGGCCGATGAACGCGAGGCTCTCGTCGAAAATCCGCTCCGCGTCATGGTCCAACGTCGCCACGTGGTAGCTCTGTTCCAGCACGATCTCAGTTACGTCCGTGGAGGACACCCGGCTCAGCACGCGCGCGGAGTCGGCCGCCGGCACCACATGGTCCTGCGTGCTGCGCAGCACGAGGAGCGGCTGGGTGACCTGCGGCAGCTCGCCGTCGACCTGCCGGAAGAAGGTCCGCAGGGAGTGCGCCGCGTGCAGCGGCACCCTGTCGTACCCGAGCTCGACGCTGCCCTCCTTCTTGATGTCACTGGCGATCCCGGGCGCCGTACGGACGAAGTGGCGGGCCACCGGAAGGGCGTACGGCGCGAGGCCGTGCATGCGGTTCGCCGGGTTGACGACGACGACACCGCTCACCGCGTCCCCGTGCTTGGCGGCCAGGCGCAGGGCCAGGGTGCCGCCCATGGAGAGGCCGGCCACGAACACGGAGGTGCAGCGCTCGCTGAGGGCGCGCAGCTCGCGGTCCACCTCGGCGTACCAGTCCTGCCAGCCCGTCAGGGCCATGTCCTGCCAGCGGGTCCCGTGCCCGGGCAGCAGCGGCAGGGAGACCGTCAGGCCGTGCTCGGCGAGGTACTGGGCCCAGGGACGCAGCGACTGGGGGGAACCGGTGAAGCCGTGGCAGAGAAGGACACCGGCCTCCCCGCCCTCATGGCGGAACGGCTCGGCTCCGGGGAGGACCGGCACCTAGGTCTCCTGTTCATGAAAGAAGCGTGAGCAAGTCCAGGTGAGGTTCACCGTACGCGACCGCACTGACACCGACCAGGGCCGTCGGACTGTTTGACAGGGCTCCGGGTTAAGGTCTGATCCACGGACTCAGGAGGCACTCGGTTGTTGTACGGCACGATGAAGGTCGCCATCGGCGGGCCGCTGAAGGTCGCCTTCAGGCCCTGGGTGGAAGGCCTCGAGAACATTCCCGCCTAGGGCCCCGCCATCCTGGCGAGCAACCACCTGTCGTTCTCCGACTCCTTCTTCCTGCCCGCGGTCCTCGACCGCAAGGTCACCTTCATCGCGAAGGCCGAGTACTTCACCACGCCCGGCGTGAAGGGCCGCCTCACGGCCGCCTTCTTCAAGGGCGTCGGCCAGCTCCCGGTGGACCGCTCCGGGGCGCGCGGCGCGGGCGAGGCGGCCATCAAGAGCGGCCTCGACGTCCTGGAGCGCGGTGAGCTGTTCGGCATCTACCCCGAGGGCACCCGCTCGCCCGACGGCCGCCTCTACCGCGGCAAGCCCGGCGGTCTCGCGCGCGTGGCGCTCGCCAGCGGCGCCCCGGTGATCCCGGTCGCCATGATCGACACCGAGAAGATCCAGCCGCCCGGCAAGGTGATGCCCAAGCTGATGCGCCCGGGCATCCGCATCGGCGAGCCCCTGGACTTCAGCCGCTACCAGGGCATGGAGCACGACCGCTTCGTGCTGCGCGCGGTGACCGACGAGGTCATGTACGAGATCATGAAGCTCTCCGGCCAGGAGTACGTCGACATCTACGCGACCGCGGCCAAGCGGCGGATCTCGGAGGCGGCCAAGGCCGAGAAGGCGGCCAGGGCGGCTGCCGCGAAGGCCGACGCCGCTGTCGCGAAGGCCGAGGAGGACAAGCCCGGCGGCTCCGCGTCCTAGGATCCTGGGACACGGCAGTCCGGGGCGGGGTGGGGGAGAGGGCCATGGCCAAGCAGGTACGCGTCATGCGCATGTCGGTCGAGCAGCCGCTGTGGCGTGCCCTGACCGGGTACCGCGTGCTCACCATGCTCTACGCGGTCGGGCTCTTCGCCACCGCCTACGACGAGTACGACCGGCCCGGCATCGCCATCGCCTACTACGTCGTCCTGTGCGTGTGGACGCTCGCCACGCTGCCCCGCGTCCAGAACGCGGCCGCGTGCACCAAGCGCTTCCTCGCCGTGGACCTCGCCATCGCGGTCACCGGGATCGTGCTGACCCCGCTGGTCGTCACCGACCACCACATCGACAGCGGCGGCTCCACCCTGCCGTCGATATGGACCGCCGGTTCCGTCCTGGCGTTCGCCATCAAGGGCGGCTGGCGCTGGGCCGCGCTCGCCTCCACGCCGGTCGCCGTCGCCAACCTGATCGAGCGCGGCCACCCGGCCCGCGACACGGTCCACAACGTGATCCTGGTCTGGGTCGCCTCCATCGCCATCGGCTACGTCGTCGAGGTCGCCCGCGCCTCCGAGCGCACCCTCGCCCGCGCCCTGGAGATCGAGGCGGCGACCCGGGAGCGGGAGCGGCTGGCCCGGGACATCCACGACAGCGTCCTCCAGGTGCTCGCCATGGTGCAGCGCCGGGGCGCGGTCCTGGGCGGCGAGGCGGCCGAGCTGGGCCGCATGGCCGGCGAGCAGGAGGTCGCGCTGCGCACCCTGGTCTCCGGCGGCCTGACATCGGTGTCCCGGGTGTCCGACGACGTGACCCAGGGAGCCGTCGTCCACGTCGTCGACGACGAGCCGGACGGCGGGTCGGTCGACGGGCCGCTCGACCTGCGGGCGCTGCTCACCCCGTACGCCTCGGCGAAGGTCTCGCTCGTCGAGCCCGGCGCCCCCGTCCCGCTGCCGCCGCCCGCCGCCCGAGAGCTGGCCGCGGCCGTGGGGGCCGCCCTGGACAACGTGCACCGGCACGCCGGTGAGCAGGCGCGCGCGTGGATCCTCGTCGAGGACGAACCCGACGAGGTGATCGTGACCGTACGGGACGACGGACCCGGCATCCCGGAGGGGCGGCTCGTGCAGGCCGAGGGCGAGGGGCGGCTCGGAGTGGCCCAGTCGATCCGGGGCCGGCTGCGCGACCTCGGCGGCAGCGCCGAGCTGATCTCGCCTCCGGGGCAGGGCACGGAGGTCGAACTGAAGGTACCGAAGGTCTCACGGGGGAAGGCAGGACAGCGATGAGTGACAAGGACCCGATCAAGGTCATGGTGGTCGACGACCACCCGATGTGGCGTGACGCGGTGGCCCGGGACCTGGCGGAGGCCGGGCTCGACGTGGTCGCCACCGCGGGCGACGGCGACCAGGCCGTACGCCGGGCCAAGGCCGCCGGGCCCGACGTACTGGTCCTCGACCTGAACCTGCCGGTGAAGCCGGGCGTCCAGGTCTGCAAGGAACTCGTCGGCCACAACCCGGCGTTGCGCGTCCTCGTGCTGTCGGCGAGCGGGGAGCACGCCGACGTCCTGGAAGCCGTGAAGTCGGGCGCCACCGGCTATCTGCTGAAGTCGGCGTCGACCGCGGAACTCCTGGACGCGGTCCGCCGCACGGCCGTCGGTGACCCCGTCTTCACCCCCGGCCTCGCCGGACTGGTCCTCGGCGAGTACCGCCGCCTCGCCTCCGACCCCGCGCCCACCACCGACCCCGACCAGCCGAAGGCCCCGCAGCTCACCGAGCGCGAGACCGAGGTGCTGCGCCTGGTCGCCAAGGGCCTGAGCTACAAGCAGATCGCCGAACGCCTGGTCATCTCCCACCGCACGGTCCAGAACCACGTCCAGAACACCCTCGGAAAGCTGCAACTCCACAACAGGGTGGAACTGGTTCGGTACGCCATAGAACGAGGCCTCGACGACGAGTGAGACGGGCGTCACACTGACCCTTCGTCAGGCACCTGCGGCGAAGGGAACTGTCCATGCGCGTCGGAGTACTGACCGGAGGCGGCGACTGCCCCGGCCTCAACGCCGTCATCCGGGCCATCGTCCGCAAGGGCGTTCAGGAGTACGGCTATGACTTCACCGGCTTCCGGGACGGCTGGCGGGGGCCGCTGGAGGACGCCGCCGTCCCCCTCGACATCCCGGCCGTGCGCGGCATCCTGCCCCGCGGCGGCACCATCCTCGGCTCCTCCCGCACCAACCCGCTGAAGCGGGAGGACGGCATCCGGCGGATCCAGGAGAACCTGGCCGCGCGGGAGGTCGAGGCGCTCATCGTGATCGGCGGCGAGGACACGCTCGGTGTCGCCGCGGAGCTTTCCGAACGGCACGGTGTGCCCTGCGTCGGCGTACCGAAGACCATCGACAACGACCTCTCCGCCACCGACTACACCTTCGGCTTCGACACCGCGGTCGGCATCGCCACGGAGGCCATCGACCGCCTGCACACCACCGCCGAGTCCCATATGCGGGTCCTGGTCTGCGAGGTGATGGGCCGTCACGCCGGCTGGATCGCCCTGCACTCCGGCCTGGCGGGCGGCGCCAACGTCATCCTCATCCCCGAGCAGCGCTTCGACATCGAGCAGGTGTGCGCCTGGATCACCTCCCGCTTCAGGGCGTCGTACGCCCCGATCGTGGTCGTCGCCGAGGGCGCCATGCCGAAGGACGGCGACGTGGTCCTCAAGGACGAGTCACTCGACTCCTTCGGGCATGTGCGGCTGTCCGGGGTCGGCGAGTGGCTGGCCAAGCAGATAGAGAAGCGCACCGGCAAGGAGGCCCGCACGACCGTTCTCGGCCACATCCAGCGCGGCGGCACCCCCAGCGCCTTCGACCGCTGGCTCGCCACCCGCTTCGGGCTGCACGCCATCGACGCCGTGCGCGACGGCGACTTCGGCACGATGGTCGCCCTGCGCGGCACCGACATCGTGCGGGTGCCGATCGCGGAGGCCACGGCACGGCTGAAGACGGTGGATCCGAAGCTGTACGACGAGGTCGGGGTGTTCTTCGGCTGAACCGGCAACCCGGGGTTGTGGGCCGTATATTCGGCCCATAACCCACCAGAACGGGAGCCGGTTCGTGGAGATTCTTGCCTTCGGGGTCCAGGCGGACGAGAAGCCCTTGATCGAACGGGCGTTCAAAGGTCACCACGAGGTCCGCTGCCTGGACGTCTTCCTCAACGAGGACACCGCCCCCATCGCGACCGGCTACGAGACCGTCTCCACCAGCGTCAACGCCGAGCTCGGCGCCCGCGTCCTGGAGGTCCTCGCGGCGGGCGGCACCCGGATGATCGCCCAGCGCTCCACCGGCTACAACAACATCGACCTCACGGCGGCCGAGCGCCTCGGCCTGACGGTCGCCCGGGTCTCGTACTACTCGCCGTACTCGGTCGCCGAGTTCGCCTGGACCCTCGCCATGGCCGTCAACCGCCATGTCGTGCGCGCCTCCACGCGCACGCGTGACTTCGACTTCCGGCTCGACGGGCTGATGGGCCGCGACATGCACGGCCGCACCGCGGGCGTCCTCGGCACCGGCAAGATCGGCGAGGCCTTCACCCGGATCGCCCACGGCTTCGGCATGCGCCTGCTCGGCTGGGACGTCGCCGAGAACCCCGTCTGCCGGGAACTCGGCATGGAGTACGTCCCCAAGGAACAGCTCCTCGCCGAGTCCGACCTGATCACCCTGCACGTCCCGCTGATGCCGGAGACCACCCACCTCCTCGACGCCGCCGCCCTCAAGGCGATGAAGGACGACGCGATCCTGGTCAACTCCAGCCGCGGCGGCCTCATCGACACCGCGGCCCTCGTCGCCGAACTGCGCGAGGGCCGCTTCGCCGGCGTCGGCCTGGACGTGTACGAGGCGGAGGCGGGCCTGTTCTACGTCGACCGGTCCCTGGAGGCCATCGAGGACGACACCCTGGCCCGCCTGGTCACCTTCCCCAACGTCCTGGTCACCTCCCACCAGGCGTACTACACCGAGGACGCCGTCGGCCAGATCATCGACGCCACGGTGAACAACGTCCTCGACTACAAGGCGGGCCGCCGCTCCGAGAACGTGCTGGTGCCCCGCAGCTGAGCCATCAGCTCCCGTACGACGGCGGCGCCGTTCAGCGTCAGGACCGACTCGGGGTGGAACTGCACGCCGGCGAAGCCCGGCCCGCGCAGGGCATGGACCTCGTGCGTGCCGCTCCGGCTCACCTCGACGTCCTGCGCGGCAAGCTCCCGGGCGGCCTCGTCGTCGCAGCGCGCCACGAAGCTGTTGTAGAAGCCGACCGTCTCCGCCCGCCCGAACAGGTCGAGGGTCGTCTGCGCCCCCTGGTACGGCACCTCCTTGCGGACGATCTCCAGCCCCAGCTCGGCCGCGATCAGCTCGTGCCCGAGGCAGACGCCGAGCACGCCGTGCCGGTGGTTCCCGATCACCTCGGCGGTCAGGGCCCGCAGGAACCGCATCTTCGGGTCGGTCTCGTCGGAGGGGTCCCCCGGGCCGGGGCCCAGGACGACCGGGCCCTCGTGCGCGAGCACCGCCTCCCTGAGACCGGGCTCGTCATAGCGGCGCACGGTCACCTCCAGGCCGCCCGACCGCAGCACGTGCGCGAGCATCGCCGTGAAGGTGTCCTCCCCGTCGACGACCAGGGCGTGCCCGGTCAGCTCCTTCAGGGGCTCCTGCATCCGCAGCCAGAACGGGGCGAGGTGCGCGCGGCGCCCGTCGAGCGCGGCACGCACGCGTGGGTCCTCGGCGAGACTCACACGCGCGTGCTCCGCACGGGGCCGGGACGGCCGTACGCCGAGAGCCGCCAGCACTCCCGCCGCCTTCGCGTGGGTCTCCGCGACCTCGCTCACCGGGTCCGAACCGCGCACGAGGGTCGCGCCGACCGGGACCTTCAGCCGCCCCTCGGCGGAGATGTCCGCCGTGCGGATGAGGATGGGGGAGTCCAGGGTCTGCGCCCCGCCAGATCCTTCCCGCCCGCCACCCGCGTACCGGCCGAGCAGCGCCAGCGCGCCCGCGTAGTAGCCGCGCCCGCCGGCCTCGTGCCGCTCGATGACCCGGCAGGCGTTCTGCACGGGCGAGCCGGTGACGGTGGCCGCGAACATGGTCTCCTTCAGGACCTCCCGCACGTCCAGCGAGGACTTGCCGCGCAGTTCGTACTCGGTGTGCGCGAGATGGGCCATCTCCTTCAGCCGGGGCCCGATCACCACCCCGCCCATGTCACCGACCGTGCACATCATCTTGAGCTCCTCGTCGACGACCATCGACAGCTCCTCGATCTCCTTGCCGTCGGCGAGGAAGTCCAGCAGGTGCTCGGGGGTGGGGCCCTCGGCGGGATAGCGGTACGTCCCGCTGATCGGGTTCATGACGACGGTCCCGCCGCTCATCCGGACGTGCACCTCGGGGCTCGCGCCGACCAGGGTGCGCTCACCGGTGTGCACGACGAAGGTCCAGTACGCGCCCCGCTCGCCCACCAGGAGCCGCCGGAACAGCGCGAGGGCGTCCGCGCGGGAGAACCCCGGGATCTCGCCCTCGTAGGTCCGCCGGATCACGAAGTTGGCGCCCTCGCCGCGCCCGATCTCCTCGCGCAGGACCCGCCCGACGATCCCGGCGTACTCCTCGTCGGGCACGTCGAAGCCGCCGTTCTGGACGCGGACGTCGTGGGCGGGAAGCTGCGCGAGGGCGTCGGAGAGGGAGAGCGTGTGGGTCTCCTCGGGCGTCAGCACGGCGAGCGGCGTCCCGTCGTCCCGCACGTCGAAACCGCGCTCGCGGATCTGGCGGAAGGGGACGAGCGCCAGGCCCTCGTCGGGGAGATCGGCGAGACGGTCGTAGGTGCTGACCGGGCCGAGCAGCACCTCCACGGTGTTCTCGTCGTGCCCGGGGGTGCGGCGGCGCAGCAGGGCGAACGGACGGTCGTCGTGCACGAGCTGTGTCAGGTCCATGGTTCCTCAGCTGTCGATATAGCTGTCGATGTAGCTGTCGATGACTCGATGTCGGTGAGGAACGACCCCGGAAACGCCGAAGGCCGCCCCTCGGGCGGCCTTCGCGAAGTCTTGCGTACGCGCAGTCAGTGGGCCGCCGGATGAGCGGTCCACCACCAGTTCTGGGTCGAAAGCGCGAACATGCGACGCACCCTACCCCACGTCCGGCCCGCGTCCCGTGTGTCTCATTTGCTGGGCACGACGCTGGAGCCATGACACGACCCCGTAATGTTGACGTCGTGACCGTGAACGCTAAGACCAGCGCGAGCGCTGGCAACACCTGGCGAGACCTGCCCGCGGCGCAGCAGCCCGAGTACCCCGACACCGAGGCTCTGCGCGCAGTGATCGCGGACCTCGAGTCGTATCCGCCGCTCGTCTTCGCGGGCGAGTGCGACCAGCTGCGCGCCCGGATGGCGGCCGTCGCCAAGGGAGAGGCGTTCCTCCTCCAGGGCGGCGACTGCGCCGAGGCCTTCGACGCCGTGTCCGCGGACCACATCCGCAACAAGCTCAAGACCCTGCTCCAGATGGGCGCCGTGCTGACGTACGCCGCCTCGGTGCCGGTCGTGAAGGTCGGCCGCATCGCCGGCCAGTACTCCAAGCCGCGCTCCAAGCCGACCGAGACCCGCGACGGCGTGACGCTGCCGACCTACCGCGGCGACTCCGTCAACGGCTTCGACTTCACCGAGGCCGCCCGGATCCCGGACCCCGAGCGCCTGAAGCGGATGTACAACGCGTCCGCCTCCACGCTCAACCTGGTGCGCGCCTTCACCACCGGCGGCTACGCCGACCTGCGCCAGGTGCACGCCTGGAACCAGGACTTCGTGAAGTCGTCCCCCTCCGGCCAGCGCTACGAGCAGCTCGCCCGGGAGATCGACCAGGCGCTGAACTTCATGCGGGCCTGCGGGACCGACCCGGAGGAGTTCAAGACCGTCGAGTTCTACTCCTCGCACGAGGCGCTGCTGCTGGACTACGAGTCGGCGCTCACCCGCGTGGACTCGCGCACCGGGCGGCTGTACGACGTCTCCGCGCACATGGTGTGGATCGGTGAGCGCACCCGGCAGCTGGACCACGCGCACATCGAGTTCGCCTCGCAGATCCGCAACCCGATCGGCGTCAAGCTCGGCCCGACGACCACGGCCGAGGAGGCGCTGCAGTACATCGAGCGCCTGGACCCGGACCGCGAGCCCGGCCGGCTGACCTTCATCGTGCGCATGGGCGCAGACAAGGTCCGCGACAAGCTGCCCGAGCTGGTCGAGAAGGTCACCGCCTCCGGCGCGACCGTCGCCTGGATCACCGACCCGATGCACGGCAACACCTACGAGGCGGCCTCCGGCCACAAGACCCGCCGCTTCGACGACGTGCTCGACGAGGTCAAGGGCTTCTTCGAGGTCCACAAGGGCCTCGGCACCCACCCGGGCGGCATCCACGTCGAGCTCACCGGTGACGATGTCACCGAGTGCGTGGGCGGCGGCGACGAGATCTTCGTCGACGACCTGCACCAGCGCTACGAGACGGCCTGCGACCCGCGGCTCAACCGCAGCCAGTCCCTCGACCTGGCGTTCCTCGTCGCGGAGATGTACCGGGACCAGTGAGTCCGTGAGACGGATGTGGGGCGCGGATCACATACGATCCGCGCCCCACGCCACTTTTGCGCTCACCCGGCGCCGGGTAAGGTTAGGTTAGCCTTATCGATCTCGGCGGGAGGTGAATCCGCGTGTACGTCTGCAGCTGCTTCGGTGTGACCGAGACGCAGGTCAAGCAACACGCGGATAACGGCGCCTGCACCCCGCGCCAGATAGCCTCCGCCTGCAAGGCGGGCACCGACTGCGGTTCCTGTGTACGGCGCATCCAGGCCATCCTGGGCCGGGGGGCGTGCCCGCGTCCCGCGGTCGTCGAAGTCGAACTGGACGAGGCGGCCTAGCTCTCCGGCTGCTCGATCAGCTGTGCGATGTAGAGCGCCTCGCCGAGCTTCTCCAGAAGCTCCAGCTGTGTGTCGAGGTAGTCGATGTGGTGCTCCTCGTCCGCGAGGATCGACTCGAAGATGTTCGCCGACGTGATGTCGCCCTTGGCGCGCATCACCTCGATACCCCGCTTGAGGCGGTCGATCGCTTCCACCTCGACCTGCCGGTCGGCCTCGAACATCTCCTTGACGGTCTGGCCCACGCGCACATGGAACAGCCGCTGGTAGTTCGGCAGCCCCTCCAGGAAGAGAATGCGGTCGGTCAGCACCTCGGCGTGCTTCATCTCGTCGAACGACTCGTGCCGCGTGTACTTCGCGAGCTTCGTCCAGCCGAAGTTCTCCTGCATCTTCGCGTGCAGGAAGTACTGGTTGATCGCGGTGAGCTCGCCCGTGAGCTGCTCGTTGAGGAATTCGATGACCTCGGGGTCGCCCTGCATCGCAGAGGCTCCTTCCAACCGTGGGGAACTGGCAGGTTGCGCCGCATCCTCGCACCGGGGAAGAAGATCGTCCAGTAAGTCTTCACTTAGTAAGTAAGGGCATGCTTAGTCCAATTTGGCAGGTATTGGGTGGAGCCTGGTCAGGTGCATCCACTCGGGTCTGTCAGGATGGAAGGCATGGGGCAGCCGGTGGAGCGTGAGAGTGGAGAAGCGGCGCACTCCGAGCTTCCGCCGGGCCAGCGGCTGCAGCGCGGCTGGCCCGTCACGCACTACGGGCCGGTGCCCAGGTTCCGGCCCGAGCGCTGGGAGTTCCGGGTCTTCGGGGCCACCGCGGACGGCGAGAAGCACTGCTGGAACCACGAGCAGTTCACGGCCCTGCCGTACGCCACCGTCGTGGGCGACCTGCACTGCGTGACCAAGTTCAGCATGCTCGGCGCCGAGTGGGGCGGCATTCCCGCCCGCGCCATCCTGGAGATCGCCCCGCCCGCCCCGGCAGTCACTCATGTGATGGTCTGGGCCGAGTACGGCTTCAGCGCCAACCTGCGCCTCGCGGACTTCGCCTCCGAGCGCACGATCTTCGCCACCCACAAGGACGGGGAGCTGCTGACCGCGGAGCACGGGTTCCCGCTCCGGCTGGTCATCCCCCATCTCTACGCCTGGAAGGGTCCCAAGTGGGTCCGTGGTGTGGAGTACATGACCGCCGACCGGCGCGGGTTCTGGGAGGAGCGCGGCTACCACAACGTCGGCGACCCCTGGAAGGAGCAGCGCTACTCCTACCAGGAGGAGCCGGGGGACGGCCCCGAGCTGTGACGCTCAGTGCGCGTGGTCCTGGTGGTGCTGGTGGTGCTGGTGGACCACGGCGTGTCCCTTGCCGCGGCCGATCATCCACTTGTTGACCGGCACGGTGACGACGAACGCGATGGCCAGCGAGATCGCCAGTGAGGCCCAGAAGAGCAGATCGGCGAGTTCCGCGTCCATGGCGTCCGGCCACAGGGTGATCACGCCGTTGTCGATCAGCTCCATCACGGCGATGGACAGGGTGTCGGCGGCCAGCGCCACCCGGAGCGCGGCCCGGAAGTCCAGACCTGCCTTCAGGGCGCCGCGCAGGGTGAGCGAGTAGCCGAAGAAGAACGCCAGGACGATCGCCAGCACGGTGGTCGGCAGATTGCCCCAGCCCAGCGCGGTACCGATGACCATGCCGAGCACTTCACCGATGGCGCAGCCGGTGAGGCAGTGGAGGGTGGCCTGGACTGCGGTGGACCATCCGTTCGGCTGGTGCTGCATGAGTGCCCCCAATGTCAGGTGACGGTTCCTGTGCTCAACACGAACCGTATACCCCCTGGGGGTATTCCCTCACTCCTGCCGGGTCAACCGTCCCGGAGTTTCTTCAGCCGCTCCACGTCCGCCGCGTGCCCCTCCTTGCCGCCGGGGGTCTCGATGATCAGGGGGACGCCCTCGGTGGCCGGGTGGGTCATCAGGGCGCGGAACGGATCCTCGCCGATGTGGCCGGAGCCGATGTTCTCGTGGCGGTCCTTGTGGGCGCCGACCACGTCCTTGGAGTCGTTGGCGTGGATCAGCTTCAGGCGGCCCTCACCGACCGTGTCCACCAGCAGGTCGAGCGTCTGGTGCATGCCGCTCGGCCCGGTCAGGTCGTGGCCGGCCGCGAAGATGTGGCAGGTGTCCAGGCAGACGCCCAGCTTCGGGTGGGCGTCCAGGGCCTCGAAGTACGGGCCGAAGTCCCAGGTGCGCGAGCAGAGCGAGGAGCCCTGGCCGGCCGTCGACTCCAGGAGCAGGTACGGGTCGTCGTCGTGGGTGAGCTCGTCGAGGAGCGGCAGCATGTACTCCCGCACCTGCTTCAGGGCCATGGAACGGTCCCGGCCGCCGGTCGCGCTGCCGGTGTGCACGACGACACCGCGCGCGCCGATCTCCCGCCCGCGCCTGAGGGAGTGCCGGAGCGAGTCGACGGACCTCTCCACGGTCGCCTCGGTGTGCGAGCCGAAGTTGATCAGGTACGGGGCGTGCACATACGCCGGGATCGCGTCCTCGGCGCAGGCCTCCAGGAACGCCTCGTCCTGCCGGGGGTTGCCGACGGGGGTGGCCCAGCCGCGCGGGTTGGCGACGAAGACCTGCACGGTCTCGGCGTTCAGGTCACGGGCGTAGGAGAGCCCCACGGAGTGGAGACCACCGGCTACGGGGATGTGGCCGCCGATGGGGTTGCGCTGTGTTGTCACGGGTCACCTCCGGCGGTTGGGCGGTTGTGTGCGGGTGCGGGTGCGGGTGCGGGTGCGGGTGCGGGTGGGTGGGGGCGGGCGTTTTGCGCCCACGCGGCGGAGCCGCATATGGACACAGTCCCGCGCCCCTGAGATACCTGCGGCGGCCTGCTGCGGTTCGGCGGGGGCTTGTGTAGCGCGTGCGGTGGGTTGTGGGTCGGGGCCGGGGTGGGGGGTATCCGTCCTCGGTCCGGCGGCTCGGTCTCTTGAGCAGTACTGGATAACGGACGCCGGCCGCTGCGGGCGGACACCCCCCACCCCGTCCCCTTCCCGCCGTACGCGGCCAACGGCCCGCGGTCCATTCCGACGCAGGGTGACCGCAACTCCTCAGGGGCGCGGGGAACTGCGCGACCAGCCCCCACGCACCCGCACTCGCCCGACAACCGGAACCGGCCCCCCGCCACGCGCATTAGCGGATCGTGATGGTGATCGTCGAGCCCTTGGGGGCCGTGTCCCCGCCCTCCACCGACTGCTTCTTGACCGTGTCGCCGAACAGGCCGAGCAGGCCCCGGTCCTCCTCGACCTGGAAGCCCGCGCCCTCCAGTTCGGACTTGGCGTCGTCGACGCTGTCGCCCGTGACGTCCGGGACCTCGATCATCTCGGGGCCCTTGGAGATCGTCAGCGTGACGATGTCGCCGTCGGCCGCCTGGGTGTCGGGGGCCGGGGTCTGCTTGGCGACCTGGCCCGCGTCGTACTCGGAGTTGACCCGGGTGACGGCGACCTTGACCTTCAGGCCGGCCTCGGCCAGATCGGCCCTGGCGTCGGCCAGGTCCTCTCCGGTGACGTCCGGGACGTCGACCGGGGCGCCCTTGCTGACGGTGAGCGCGACGGCCGAGCCGGTGTGCAGGGTGGCGCCGCTCTCGGGATCGGTGCTGATCACGAACCCCTTGGGGACGTCGTCGCTGAACTCCCGGGTCACCATGCCCGGCTCCAGCCCGTCCGTCTTCAGCCGCGCTCTCGCCTTGGCCAGCGACCACCCGTCCACGTCGGGCACCTTCACCGTCTGGGGGCCCTTGGACAGGGTGATCGACACCGAGTCGTGGTTCCGTATGCGGGCGCCGACCTCCGGGTCCGTGCTGATGACGGTGCCGCGCTTCACGGTGTCGCTGTAGGCGTACGTGACCTTGCCGGTCTCCAGACCGGCCTCGTCCAGCCGGTCTCGCGCCTGTGTCTCGGTCTTCGCCAGGAGGGCCGGGACCTGGGTGAACTGGCCGGAGTTGATGTACCAGACGCCCGCCCCGAGCCCGAGGGCCAGCAGGACCGCGGCGACGATCAGGAGCGGGCCGCGCCGGGGGTCGCCGGAGGAGCGGCCACGCCGGGGCGGTGGGGGCGGAGGGCTCTCCAGGACGCTGGTGTGGTGGTATCCCCGCTCGGGCTCGTCCTCGTTGACCGGCAGCGGGCGCGGCACCGTCAGGGTGCGCGGGATCACGCTCGTACGGTTCTCGGCGCCCGCGTACTCCGCGGGGAGCGCCTGCGGCGGCACCGCGTCGAGTTGGTCGGCGGTCAGCCCGGCACGCGCCTCGCGGGTCTGCGCGAGCAGCGCCACGGCGTCGTACGGACGCAGGTCCGGGGTCCGGGCGGTGGCCGAGGCGACCAGCTCGTCCAGTGCGTACGCCAGCCCCGGGACCACGGCCGACGGTGGCGGGACGTCCTCGTGGAGGTGCTTGTAGAGGACGATCGCGGGGGAGTCGCCCTCGTGCGGCTGGCTGCCGGTCAGCATCTCGTACAGGACGACACCGCACGCGTACACGTCGACGCGGGCGTCCGCGGCGCCGGGCTGGTCCATCTGCTCGGGCGAGAGGTAGGAGACCGTGCCGAGGACGGCTCCGGTGGTGCTGGTCACGTTGTTCACGGACCGCACGAGCCCGAAGTCGGCGACCTTGACCCGGCCGTCGTCCCCTATCAGGACGTTCTCCGGCTTCATGTCCCGGTGCACGAAACCGGCGCGGTGCGCGGCGCCGAGCGCGGCGAGGACCGGCTCCAGGATGTCCAGGGCGGCGCGCGGCTGCAGCGCCCCGCGCTCGCGCAGCACGTCGCGCAGGGTGCAGCCGGCGACGTACTCCATGGCGAGGTAGACGTACGACCCGTCGGTGCCCTGGTCGAAGACCTGCACGACGTTGGGGTGGGCGAGCCGGGCGACGGACTTGGCCTCCCGGATGAACCGCTCGACGAAGGTCCCGTCCGCCGCCAGCGCGGGGTGCATCACCTTGAGCGCGAGCACGCGGTCCAGACGGGTGTCCAGGGCCCGGTAGACCGTGGCCATCCCGCCGACCGCGATGCGCGCGTCCACGCGATAGCGGCCGTCGAGCACCTGCCCGACCAGCGGGTCCTGAAGGGTCGTATCCACGCAGGCGAGTGTACGAGCCGCCGCCGACAGTCCCTCCGGTTCGGCGGATTTGGCGGCTGTACTGCAGCTGACCTGTGACGGAGGTCGCACCTGCCCGTGTCCAAAGTCGAACGCGTGTTCAGAATGCCGGGCGTTCCGGATCCAGTACGGCCCTGCCCTCCACGGGGGACGACGCCTCGGCGAAATGCCGCCGGGGGATGCGCCCCGCCCGGTACGCCAGCCGCCCCGCCTCCACCGCGTGCCGCATCGCGTGCGCCATCAGTTCCGGTTCCTGGGCCCGCGTCACCGCCGAGGCGAGCATCACACCCGCGCACCCCAGCTCCATCGCCAGCGCCGCGTCGGACGCCGTGCCCGCCCCCGCGTCCAGGATCACCGGTACGCGCGCGTGCTCGACGATCAGCTGGAAGTTGTGCGGGTTGCGGATGCCGAGCCCGGATCCGATCGGGGAGCCCAGCGGCATGATCGCCGCGCAGCCCACGTCCTCCAGCCTGCGGGCCAGCACGGGGTCGTCGTTGGTGTACGGCAGCACCGTGAAGCCGTCGTCCACCAGGGTCTCCGCCGCGTCCAGCAGCTCGACCGGGTCCGGCAGCAGGGTGCGCTCGTCGGCGATGACCTCCAGCTTGACCAGGTCGGTGCCGAGCGCCTCGCGCGCGAGGCGGGCCGTCAGGACGGCCTCTCCCGCCGTGTAGCAGCCCGCAGTGTTAGGGAGGACCCGGATGCCGAGCTTCTCCAGCACGGACAGCACCGAGCCGTGCACCGAGGGGTTCACGCGCCGCATCGCGACCGTCGTCAGCTCGGTGCCGGAGGCGACCAGCGCCCGCTCCAGCACCTCCAGGCTGGGCGCCCCGCCCGTGCCCATGATCAGCCGGGACGAGAAGGACGTACCGGCGATGACAAAGGGATCGTCGGCCATGGGGTCAGCCTCCTTGGACGGCGGTGAGGACTTCCACGCGGTCTCCCTCGGCCAGGGGCGTCGAAGGCCACTGCGCGCGCGGGACGACGGTCTCGTTGAGTGCGGCGGCCACTCCGGAGGGCGCCGGCGTCAGGGCCCGTACGACGGTGTCGAGAGCCGTGCCGGGCGCGAACTGGCGCGGCTCCCCGTTGACGGAGATGTTCATGCCGGCTGCTCCACGGACTCCAGGAACCGCCTCGGGGTGAACGGGCGGGCCACCTCCGGCAGTTCACCGGTCGTCAGCGCGTGCGCCAACGCGTCCCCGGTGACCGGCGTCAGCAGCACGCCGTTGCGGTAGTGGCCGGTGGCCAGCAGCAGACCGGGAAGGTCGGTGGGGCCGAGCAGCGGGGCGTTGTCCGGGGAGCCCGGGCGCAGTCCCGCGCGGGTCTCCGTCAGCGGCAGCTCGGTGATGCCGGGGACCAGTTCGTGCGCGTCCCGCAGCAGTTCGTACACCCCGCCCGCGGTCACCGTCGTGTCCCAGCCCAGCTCCTCGCTGGTCGCGCCGATCACCAGCTCGCCGCTCTCGCGCGGGACCAGGTAGACCTGGCTGCCGCGCACGACGGCCCGCACGGTACGGCTCAGGAAGGGCGCGTGGCGCGGCGGCACGGTCAGGCGCAGCACCTGGCCCTTCACGGGCCGTACGGGAGGCAGGAGGGCCTGTGGGACCCCTTCCAGGCGGCCGCTGAGGCTTCCGGCGGCGAGCACCACCTGGTCCGCCCCCAGTTCCTCGCCGTCCGTGGTGGCGACCCCGGCGGCCCGCTCCCGTACGACGAGCAGACGCTGGGCCCATGCGCGGTGGAACACCACGCCCGCCCGCTCACAGGCGGCCAGCAACGCGCGCGTGAGCCGGCGCGGATCGATCTGGTGGTCCCCGTCCACCCGCAGTCCGCCTCGTACCCCGGGTGCCAGCATCGGTTCCAGGCGCCGGCACTCCCGGCCGGACAGCCACTCCGACTCCAGCCCCGACTGCCGCTGGAGCGCGTGCAGTTCACGCAGATGGGCGCGGTCGTCGGCGTCCAGGGCGACGGCGAGCGTGCCGCACCGGCGGTAGCCGAGGTCGTGCCCGGTCAGCTCGGTGAGTTCGGCCGCGAAGTCGGGATAGCGGTGGGCCGAGGCGAGGTTCAGGCCCAGCAGGGTCTGCTCGCCGTAGTGCAGTTCGGTGACCGCGGCCAGCATCCCGGCGGCCACCTGGGCGGCCCCGCCGCCCGGTTCGGGGTCCACGACGGTCGCGGTGAGACCGCGCTGCGCGGCCCGCCAGGCCGTGACCAGGCCGATGATGCCGCCCCCGATGACGAGGACGTCAGACGTACGTGAGGACATGGGCGTCCAGCCCCTCCCTTCGCCGGCATGACCCGGATCAGGTTCGTACGGTCGGAGGCCGCCCAGCCTCCCTCTCAGCCCGGTGCGTCCGGGCTCCCGCGAGTGCTCTACGTTGGCCACCCTAGCCGTTCGTTCCACGCCTCTGTAAGGGAGCCTCGCCCCATGCCCCGCTCGCTCGACGGCCTCGTCCTCGCCCCGGTGGCCGATCAGTCCCCCGGTCAGGTGGGTACACGGACCCGGTTCACCTACCACGAGAAGGACGGGCAGATCTGGGCCGAGTACGCGGGCGGTGACGTCGTGCGCGGGCACCTCGTCGGCACGCGCGCGGGGGACCGCCTCGACTTCCGGTACGTCCAGCTCAAGCACGACGGGACGACCTCCTCCGGGCACTGCGTCTCGACCGTCGTGGAGCTCGCCGACGGCCGGGTGCGGCTGGAGGAGACGTGGGAGTGGGAGTCGCAGACAGGCAGCGGGACGAGCGTGGTGGAACAGGTCGGCGAGGCTGTGCAGCAGGTCACGGCGCACGACTCCTGACTGACTGATTGTCAGTTGACTATGGTGATCAAATGAGCGAGCAGACGCAGGCGCGGGCGCAGCGGCGGGTGGTCGTGGTCGGGGCGGGCATGGCCGGGGTGCAGACCGCGGTCGCCCTGCGCGAACAGGGCTTCTCCGGAACCGTCACGCTCATCGGCGCGGAGCCCCACCAGCCGTACGACCGTCCGCCGCTCTCCAAGGCCGTACTGCTCGGCAAGGCCGAGGGCTCCGCCTTCGACGTGGACTTCGACGCCCTCGGCATCGAACTGCTGCTCGGCCGCGAGGTGCTGGGCGTGCGCCCCGAAGCGCACCAACTGGACACCGAGGCCGGGCCCGTCCCGTACGACATCCTGGTCCTCGCCACCGGCGCCGAACCGATCCGGCTGCCCGGCACCGAGGGCGTGCCCGGGGTGCATCTGCTGCGCACCCTGGACGACGCCGAGCGGCTGCGCCCCGTGCTCGCCCGGCAGCACGACGTCGTGGTCGTCGGCGCGGGCTGGATCGGCGCCGAGTTCGCCACCGCCGCGCGCGAGGCGGGCTGCGCGGTGACGGTCGTGGAGGCCGCCGACCGGCCGCTGGCGGGCGCGCTGCCCGCCGAGGTGGCCGCGCCGATGACCTCCTGGTACGCCGACGCGGGCGCCGTGCTGCGCACACACGCGCGCGTGCAGCGCGTCGAGCCCGGCGCGGTCGTCCTGGACGACGGCTCCCGGGTGCCCGCGGGCGCGGTCGTGGTCGGCATCGGCGCCCGGCCCGCCACGGCCTGGCTCGCCGGCTCCGGCATCGAACTCGGCGCCCACCGCGAGGTCGTCGCCGACGAGCGGCTGCGCACCTCCGTGCCGGACGTCTACGCGGTCGGCGACTGCGCCTCCTTCCCCTCGGGCAGGTACGGCGAGCGCCTGCTGGTCCACCACTGGGACAACGCCCTCCAGGGCCCCCGCACGGTGGCCGCCGACATCCTGGGCGAGACCCCCACGGTCTACGACCCGGTCCCGTACTTCTGGTCCGAGCAGTTCGGCCGCTTCGTCCAGTACGCCGGCCACCACGCGTCCGCCGACACGACCCTGTGGCGCGGTGAGCCGTCGGGACCCGCCTGGACGGTGTGCTGGCTGCGCGAACACCGCCTGGTGGCCCTCCTCGCGGTGGGCCGCCCCCGCGACCTGGCCCAGGGACGACGGCTCATCGAGGCGGGCACGACGATGGCCCCGGAGCTGCTGGTGGACCCGGCGAGGCCTCTGAAGGCGGCGACGGCATAAGGGCGGGTGACGGCCCGGACTCGGCGGGGACAGGTGGCGGGGACGGGTGGTGGGCGGCTCGGGCTGCCCACTGCCGACTGCCGACTGCGGCGTTCGGGGCGGTGTCCGTCGGTGCTCGGTGCTCGGTGCTCGGTGGCCGGGGTTGGGTGGGGCTTCTGCAGGTGGCTGTGACGCAGGCGGCGGCTGGGCTTGAGTTGCCTGCTGCGACCTGGCGGGCGGTGTCTGTCGGTGCTCGGTGGCCGGGACTCGGCGAGGCCCCCGGAGCCGGTTTCGCGTGGGCGAGGGCAGCCCGAGCCACCCGCCCCCGCCGCCTACAAGAGCCCGCCGAGTCCCGGAGCACCACCCACCGGCGGGGGCCGAATCCGCCGGGGCCCGAGACCCCGAAACCGTCTGATTCACCTGAACCAGCAGCAGCCCGTACCCGGCGATCACACCCCCCGTTCCCCCGCCGGAGGCGCCCCGGCTTCCGACTGTCAGTGCGGGATGGCACGCTTAATCCCGTGACCGAGATTGACGCAAAGATCGATGCTCTCGTCCCCGCCTGGCTCACCCTCCCCGACATCGCAGAGATGCTCGATGTCGAGGTGACGCGTGTGCGGCAGCTGGTCAAGGAGGGCCAGCTCATCGCCGTACGCCGTGGTGAGAACCGCGCGCTGCACGTCCCCGCCGCCTTCATCGACGGAGCCGAGCAGAAGGTCGTCAAGGGCCTGACCGGGACCTTGACGCTCCTGAGGGACGACGGTTTCTCCGACGAAGAGATGCTGGAGTGGCTCTTCACCCCCGATGACAGCCTGCCCGGCACCCCCGCGCAGGCCCTGAGCGAGAATCGCGGCACGGAGGTGAAGCGCCGGGCCCAGGCGCTCGCCGTCTGAACCGAACAGCATCGGCGTACGGGCCGTGACCGCCGGGGCCACGGCCACGGACCAGTGCGGCCCGTACGCCACCGAACCCGGGGGAGACACACGCATGCCCGACACCGCCCGCACCCAGCTCGCCGACGCCCGTCTCTACCTCTGCACGGACGCCCGCAGGCGCCAGGGCGACCTCGCCGAGTTCCTGGACGCGGTCCTGGCAGGCGGCGTCGACATCGTGCAACTGCGGGACAAGGGCATGGAGGCGGCCGAGGAGCTGGAGCACCTCCAGGTCCTCGCCGAGGCCTGCGCGCGGCACGGCAGACTCCTCGCGGTCAACGACCGGGCCGACGTCGCCCACGCGGCCGGTGCCGACGTACTGCACCTCGGCCAGGGCGATCTGCCCGTCCCGGCCGCCCGCTCGATCCTCGGCGACGACATCCTCGTCGGCCGCTCCACCCACGCCGAGGCGGAGGCCGCCGCGGCCGCGGTGCAGGACGGCGTGGACTACTTCTGCACCGGCCCCTGCTGGCCGACCCCCACCAAGCCCGGCCGGCACGCCCCCGGCCTCGACCTGGTCCGGTACACCGCCGCCCTCGGCACCGACCGCCCCTGGTTCGCCATCGGCGGCATCGGCCTCGGCAACCTCGACGAGGTCCTGGAAGCCGGGGCCCGCCGGGTCGTGGTCGTCCGGGCGATCACCGACGCGGACGACCCGGGCGCCGCCGCCGCGGAGTTCGCGAAGCGGCTGCGTGACACAGAGTGAGGGGCCCGTCGATGGCCGGTCGCATGATCGGCCCGGTGTCCGAGGGGTGGACAACAAGTCGACAAAGCGGGCAAATTTCCGTGATCTGGTTGGGTGACCGCTGCCCCCTGGCTAACCTGCCGGTATGGCCCTAGGAACCGCATCCACCAGGACTGACCGCGCACGCACGGTGCGCGACATGCTCGCCGCCGGCAAGACGACGTACTCCTTCGAGTTCTCGGCGCCGAAGACCCCCAAGGGTGAGCGGAACCTGTGGAGCGCGCTCCGGAGAGTCGAGGCGGTCGCCCCGGACTTCGTCTCCGTCACCTACGGCGCCGGCGGCTCCACCCGCGCGGGCACCGTCAAGGAGACCCAGCAGATCGTCGCGGACACCACCCTCACCCCGGTCGCCCACCTCACCGCGGTCAACCACTCCATCGCGGAACTGCGCAACATCATCGGCCAGTACGCCGACGCCGGGATCCGCAACATGCTCGCCGTGCGCGGCGACCCGCCCGGCGACCCCATGGGCGACTGGCTCGCCCACCCGCAGGGACTGACCTACGCCGCCGAACTCGTCCGGCTCATCAAGGAGTCGGGCGACTTCTGTGTAGGTGTCGCGGCGTTCCCGGAGATGCACCCGCGCTCCGCCGACTGGGACACCGACGTCGCCCACTTCGTCGACAAGTGCCGCGCCGGCGCCGACTACGCCATCACCCAGATGTTCTTCCAGCCGGAGTCCTATCTGCGGCTGCGTGACCGAGTCGACGCCGCGGGCTGCGCGACTCCCGTGATCCCGGAGATCATGCCCGTGACCAGCGTGCGGATGCTGGAGCGGCTTCCGCAGCTCAGCAACGCGATCATCCCCTCCGCCCTGGAAGAGCGGATCCTCACAGCAAAGGACGATCCGGCCGCTGTACGCTCGATCGGGATCGAGTTCGCCACGGAGTTCTGCGCACGGCTGCTGTCCGAGGGAGTGCCCGGACTGCACTTCATCACGCTCAACAACTCCACGGCATCGCTGGAAATCTACGAGAACCTGGGTCTGCACCATCCACCGCAGGCCTAGACCGGCCGCACGGACATACGACACACTGCGTAGCGGTCACTGGGAGAGGGGCGTACATGGGCTGGACGGTCCTCTACATCGCGTTCGGATTCGTCGCGCTGTGGCTGCTCGGCGAGGTGCTGCTGCAGTACAAGGCGCGACTGCGCTGGCGGCTGCTCGCCTTCGTCGGCTTCCTCGGCGTGGTTTTCGGCGTGCTGATCCCGTCGGTGATCGTCATCGGCCTGGGCGCGATCGCCTTCGCGGTCGGCCAGACCTACGTCACCCTGTCCTTCCGCCGCGGCTTCGAACAGGGCTGGGCGGTCAATCCGCCGGCCGCGCTCGGCGGTCTGACCGGCGGCAAGAAGAGCCGCCGGGAGCGCGGCCGTGACGAACCCGCCCTCGATGTCTCCGACCGGGAGACGGGTGAGGCGGCCTACGGCGACGAGACCGGGTACGACCAGGCCCGGCCGGACACCGCCGGCTACGGCCACGACGACGACTACGACCGCGACGACGTCTTCACGCCCGCGCGCTCCGCCGCTCCCACAGCCGCCGAGACCACCTCGGTCTACGAGCCCCAGCCGCTGCCCGACGACACCGGCTCCTACGGCGTGTACAACGACTCCGCCTACGCCGGCGACCAGTCCTACGCGGCCGCGGACCAGACCCAGGACCAGTACGCGACGGCCGCCGCCGACCAGAGCTACGGCTACGACGGCTACACCGGCTACGACCAGCAGCAGTACGGCTACGACCAGGCCGGACAGCAGCAGTACGCCGCCTATTCCGACCCGTACATCGGCACCCAGACCTACGGCGCGGGCTCGTACGACGGCTCCTACGGCGGCCAGCAGCAGTTCGTCCAGCAGGGCTACGACCAGTACGGCGGGACGTACGGCGGCGAGACCCCGGCCGGCGGGGTGTGGGTGCCCCAGCAGCGCACCGACGAGACCTACGGCGGCGAACTCCCGCAGGAGCAGCAGTACTACCAGGACAACGGCGGCCAGGCGCAGCAGCAGAACCAGGGCCACGGCCAGGGGTACGACGAGCAGTACCGCTTCTGACGCAGTACCGCTTTCGGCGCCGGGCGGCTCCGTCACTGGGAGCCGCGGAACTCCGGTCCCTCCACGATCAGTCCCGCCACCAGCGCGCCCGACATCCCCGCGTGGGCGAGGCCGCCGCCGGGGTGCGACCAGCCACCGGCCGTGAACAGGCCCGGTATCGCCGTGCTGTTGGACGGGTGCAGGGTGCCTTCGCCGCCCGCCAGTGACGGCGGGGGAACGGCACCGCCCTGCGCCCCTGTCTCCCGCTCGGTGTGCACGGGCGTGCGCACCTCGCGCCACAGCACCCGCTCGCGCAGCCCCGGCATCGCGCGCTCGGCGGCGGCGACCATCTTGTCCGCGAAGGCGTCGGCGGCACCCGGTGCGACCCAGTCGTGCCCGAGGCCGGAGGGCACGGTCGCCGTCAGCACCACGGACTCGTGGTCCGCGTCGGGGCGCAGGGCGGGGTCGTCCGGCCGGTCCACCCGCACGGTGGGCTCCGGCGTCTTCCCCTGCCAGAACAGGGCCAGCTCGTCCCCCGGAGCGGGGCCGTACACCACCGTGCGGTGCACGGCGTCCGGCTGCCGCGCGCCGCGCAGGGCGAGGCACACCACCACCCGGCCCGGGTGCAGGTCCTCGGCGTCGGGAGGGACGTCCTGCGCGCCGTAGAGCGCACGACCCGGTACGAGTCCGCGCAGCCGCCAGGGCCCGGTGCCGACGACGGTGTCCGCCTCGACGACGGTCCCGTCGGCGAACTCCACCCCCGCCGCGCGACCGTCCTTCTCCAGGACGCCCGTCACCTCGGCGCCGAAGTGGAACTCGACCTTGCGCTGGACGCACCGCTCGTACACCGCCCGCGCCAACTCCCGTACACCGCCCCGGACATACCAGGTCCCGAAGGCGTGCTCCATGTATGGGAGGATCGCGGCGCTCGCCGGAGCGGTGCCGGGGTCGACGCCGTACGCGAGCGCGTGGCCGTCCAGCAGGGCCGCGAGACGGGGGTCGCGCAGCTCCCAAGCGCCGATCTCGTGCAGGGTGCAGGCCCGCCGGGTGCGCAGCCGCCGCTTGTGCGGCACAGCGGGGTAGGGCTCGCGCGTCAGCACCGACCAGTTGGGCCACAGCGGCTCCTCCAGGAGCGGCCTGCGGGTGCGGTCCCAGGCCTCGCGGGCCCGGATGAGGAAGTCGCCCCAGCGTGCGCCCGCGCCCTCACCGAGCGCCGCGTCCAGTGCGGCGACCACGCCCGCGCGGGACGCGTTCGGCAGGGACACCTCGGTGCCGTCCGTGAACACATGCCGCGACGACGGGTCGACCTGGACCAGCTCGACGACCGACTCCAGCGGCTCCTTGCCGGTCTTGACGAACAGATCGCGGTAGACCGCGGGGAGCGTGAGCAGTCCCGGACCGGTGTCGAACCCGAACCCGTCCCGCTCGAACCGGCGCACCGCCCCGCCGTACGTCTCCCCCCGCTCGTACACCGCCACCCGGTGGCCCGCGACGGCCAGCCGGGCAGCGGCCGCCATCGCGCCCATCCCAGCGCCGATCACCGCAATCCGTGCCATGCCTGCGACTTTATCGGCCACGACTGACACTCCGTCCGCGGGCCGCCCCCGGCGGGGTGGGCCAGGGGGTGCCGCCTGTGGCCCGCAGGTGGTCTGCCGACGGCGCTCGGGCCGGTTCCGTCCGCGGATCGCAAGACGACGCCCCGAGCCGGTCCCTCCGTCGCAGGCGTCAGCCCGGGGGTCGGTGCAATGGCGCAGCGAGGCGTTTCTCCTCCCGGCGCTGAGCCCTGCGGCGGCGGAATCTGCGGATACGGGAGATCAGGAAGAAGAGCGTCAGCAGGCCGGCCAGCAGCAGGACGCCCGCGATGATCGCGGCCGCCTGCGGATGGAACATCGCGAAGGTGACGATGCCGGCGACCCCGAGATCCTCCGCCAGGCTCAGGACGATGTTGCTGAAGGGCTCGGGGGAGGCGTTCACCGCCATGCGGGTGCCCGCCTTGACCGTGTGGCTGGCCAGGGCCGTGGAACCGCCGATCAGGCCCGCCGCGACATCGGAGAGCGACCCGCTCTGACCGGCGAGCAGCGCACCGACCCAGGCACCGGCGACGGGACGGACCACCGTGTGGACGGAGTCCCACGCCGAGTCGACGTACGGGATCTTGTCGGCCACCGCCTCGCACAGGAACAGCACGCCCGCCGCCACGAGGACCTCGGGGCGCTGAAGGGTCTCGGGGACGTCGTCGCTCAGCCCCGTCGCGCCGAACACGCCGAGCAGCAGCACCACCGCGTACGCGTTGACGCCGCTGGCCCAGCCGCTGGTGAACACCAAGGGGAGTACGGACACGGACGCGATCGTAACCAGTCGGCCACAGGCCGTCCTGGGGATGAGCGCGCAGAACTGAGTATCCGTACCTAGGGGCTGAGATGAGTACGCGCGCGGATGGGCCCCGACCTGGGTGAACGAGAGAGTGGAGCCACGGCGAAGGGGAACGGCTCCGGCACCGGCGACACGGGGCGCCGGAACGGAGCCGCCCCGGACCCGCTCCTTCCGCCGGCCGAGGTCGGCGGGAGCGAGGCACGGGGGAACCCGGAAAGCGGGGGAACGACCCAACGGGGGCCCAACGGGGGGACGGGGGAAACGGGGGGAAACGGGGAAACCGGGGGAGCAAGTAAGGCGCCGGTTCGAGGTGGCCCGCGGGGGACGCGGCCACACCGGACCGGCGCTTTCACCTGCCGGCCGGCGACGGCCCGTACCGGCCCCGCGTCACCCCCTGCGCCCGCTCACCCGCCCCTGCAGCAGCCGCGACAGCGCCGCGTGCACGTCGTCCAACGAGCGCTCGGGCTGGAAGGACTGCCAGTCCAGGGCGGCCACCAGGACCATGCCGACCAGGGCGGAGGCGGTCAGCGACACGTCGATCTCGTCGCTGAACTCGCCGTTCTCCACACCCTCGCGCAGCACGCCCTCCACGACCGCCACGGCCTGCTGGCGGACCACCATGAGCGTGGACTGCCAGGCCCTGTTGGTGCGCCACAGCTCGGCCACGTACAGCTGGGTGAAGGCCGGGTAGCGGTCGATGAAGACGAGGCCCGCGCGGATCATCGCGTCCAGGGCGTCCACCTTGCCGCCGCCCGCGCGGGCCGTGGCTTCGGCCGCCTCCCGCAAGGAGGCGGTGAGCAGACCGACGCCGTGCCGCAGCAGCTCCTCGAAGAGGCCGGACTTGCTCGCGAAGTTGTAGTAGACCGTGCCCTTCGCGACTCCGGCCCGCTCGGCGATCTCGTCGACCGTGGTGGCGGAGAAGCCCTGCTCGGCGATGAGCGTGACGGCCGCCTCGTAGAGCTTCTGCCGGGTGGCCTCGCGGCGTGTGCTGACGCCCGCCGTCGTGCTGCTGCTTTCCATGGTCCTGATTCTCCCAGGTGAGGCCTCCCTCGAGGGGGCTGAAGGGCTCACAGGGTCAGCTCCGGGTGCAGTCTGTCCAGCGTCCACACCTGCCGGCGGCGGGCGGAGACGGCGGTCAGTGCCAGGGCGCCCGCGGTGAAGGCGAGGAGCACCACGCACGCGTGCCACACCGGAGTGAGACCGCCGCCCGTGATGAGCCTCCTGAGGGCCTCGACGACGTAGCTCATCGGCAGGAAGGGGTGGATCGCGTTGAAGAAGCCCGGGCTGGTCTGCACGGGGTAGGTGCCGCCCGCGGAGGTCAGCTGGAGCATGAGCAGAGCCAGGACGAGGATCCGGCCCGCCGCTCCGAAGCGTGCGTTCAGCCACTGGACGATCGCCGCGAAGCAGGCCGTCACCAGGAACAGGAAGCCCACCGTCCCGGCCGCCCGGGCCATCTGGAGACCGATCGCCCAGTGCAGCACCGACATCAGGGCCACGACCTGCAGCACCCCGATCGCCACCACGGGCAGCCACCCCGCCAGCGCGATCCGCCAGGCCGCGGCACCGGCGGCGAGCGCACGCCGGTTCATCGGCGCGATCAGCATGTACGCCACCATCGCGCCCACCCACAGGGACAGCGGGATGAAGTACGGGGCGAATCCGGTGCCGTAGTTCGGCGCCTTGTGCAGGTCCTTGGAGACGAGCTGGACCGGGTCGGACATCACGTCGGTGCGCCGGTCGCGGTCCTTCTTGTCGTAGTCGGGGATCTGCGAGGCACCGTCGTGCAGTCCGTCGGAGAGTTTCCCGGAGCCGTCGGCGAGCTTGTACATGCCGCCGCTCAGGGTGTCGGCGCCGGTCCTGAGCCTGCCGATGCCCTCGTCCAGGTCCTGGGCGCCGCTCCGCGCGGTGCCGAGGCCGGAGTGGAGCGTCCTGGCTCCTGCTGCGACCTTGCCCGCGCCCTGGTTCAGCTTGTTGATCTTCGCTACGGCGTCGTCGAGGTCCTCGGACAGGTGGGGCGCCCGGTCGGCGAGGGCCCGGGCCTGCTGCTGGAGGGTGGCGAGTTGGCCGTCGAGCTTCTTCAGGTCGCCGTGCTGGTCGGCGACGAGCGCGTTGACGTCGTCGGCGACCTTGGCCACGTCGGCGGCGGCCTGCCGTGCCTTCTTGAGATCGGCGCAGGCCGCGTCCGGCAGGAGCGGGTCCGTGCAGCGCGCCTTGTAGACGGCGTTCAGTGTGTCGGCGGCCTTGTGTGCTCCCTGGGCGGCCGCGGGGGTGGTCCGCACCAGGGTGTCAAGGTTGTGGCGTACGGCGGAGGCCGAGTCGGCGACGAGCCGCGCGGTGTCGCCGATGGTCTTCTCGTTGTCCTTGAGGAAGGGGCCCGCCTTGTCCGCGATCCCGTTGACCTTGTCGGCGAGGCTCTGGGTGCCGTCGGCGACCTGTTGCGCGCCGTCCGCGAGATCCCCCGAGCCCGTGTCGAGCTTCGCGAGCCCGTCGGAGAGCTTCCCGCTGCCCGCCTCGGCCTGCTGAAGCCCTGCGGCGAGATCCTGGGATCCCTTCTCCGCCTTGCCGATGCCGCCTTCCAGGTCGTCGGCCCCGTTCGCGGCCTTCACCGTGGCGCCGTGGATGTCGGAGAAGGAGATGAAGATCCGGTCCAGGAAGGACCGCGAGGCCTTGGTGGACGCGGCCTGGCGCACCTCGGCGAAGACCGTCCGCGAGATCTGCCCGACGATGTAGTTGTTCGAGTCGTTCGTACGGACCTGGAGAGCGCCCGTCTCGGGGGAGTCCCCCGCACTGGAGGCGATCCGCCGGCTGAGGTCGGCCGGCATGGTGAGCGACAGGTAATAGGTGCCGTTCTCGACGCCCCTGCGGGCCTCGGCGGCGTCGACCTCGTGCCAGTCGAAGGTGTCGCTCTCGCGCAGCCCCTTGGTGAGGTCGTCGCCCGCGGTCAGCTTCTTCCCGTCGGCGGTGGCGCCCTTGTCGTCGTTCACGAGGGCGACGGGGATACGGTCCAGGCGGCCGTAGGGGTCCCAGAAGGACCACAGGTACAAGGCGCCGTACAGCAGGGGCAGCACCAGGAGGGCCACCAGGGCGGCGCGCGGCAGCTTCCCCCTGCCGAAGCGGCGCAGCTCAAGCGCGGCCAGTCTCGGTGAGCGCATCGGTCTCCTCCTTCCGGTCCTTCCGGTTCTCGGGCCGGGTGTCCTCGGGCTCCGGTCGCGTGGACACCGTCACGGCGTCCTCCGGGGCCTCGCTGCACGCCGCCAGGACCGTCGTCCCGGCTGCGGCGAGGGACCTCAGCAGCGCCCAGGCCTCGGCGCGTTCGGTGTCCGACAGCTTCAGGTCCAGGTCGTCGACGGCGAGCAGCCGCGGCCGGCCGATCAGGGCCAGCGCGATCGACAGCCGCAGGGCCTCCAGACGCTCCAGATCGCGTACGGCGGTCCGGGCGCCCTTGGGCAGCGACTCCAGGTCGAGGCCGGCGGCCGTCAGCACGGTGTCGATCCGCAGCTTCGCCTCGGCCCTGCGCTCCTCGCGCGGCCGCAGCAGGGCGCGCACCGAGTCGCCGAACCGGCGCTGCAGCAGCGCCCGTTCGCGCAGGTGCTCCCCGACGGTCAGGGCCGGGTCGAGGTCGGTGACCCCGGCCACGTTCGCCGGGGCGCTGAACCGGCGCACCGCCGCGAGCTGCTTCGGCAGCCGTGCCCCGCCCACCGTCGCCGTCCCCTCGGTGGCCTTCATCCGCCCGGTGAGCGCGAGTAGCAGGCTGGTACGGCCGGACCCCGAGGGCCCCTCCACGGCGATGAGCTGGCCGGGCTCCGCGGCGAGGCCGATCCCGCGGAACGCCCAGCCGCGTGGCCCCTTCAGACCGAATCCCTCGGCCGAGACAGCGACTCCGTCCACGGCCACCCCCTGATCCTCTTGAATCGCGAACTTATTTGAACTGACTGGTCAGTGCAAAAACTAACCCGAACCTTCGATCGAAGCAAAAGCCCAGGTCAGAACGGATTGTCAGTGGCATACCTCACGATGGGCACATACGGCACTCCGTAGCGGGAGATGCCGTCAACCAGACGACAGGAGGTTCGTCATGGCCAGCTACCACGCAGCCGCCGCCCGTCGGCGCCGCGCCACCGGCCCTGCCCCCTCACTGACCGGCCCGGCGAGCGACGTACACCCCGTGCTGCGCCGGGCGACGGCCCCGCCCGCCGCCCTCGACCTGCTCGCCCAGGCCCGCGCGGGCCTCGACGAGGCCTCGGCGCTGGGGACGCCGAACGAGCGCTATGCCACGGCCCACCTCGCCGCCCTGCGCACCGCGGCCGCCGTGCTCGCCGCCCGGGGGCGTCCGGAGCCCACCCCCCGACGCCGCGCCAAGATCCGGAGCGCCTGGGAAGTGCTCCCCGAGATAGCGCCGGAGCTCACCGAGTGGAGCGCGCTGTTCGCCTCCGGGGCCCGGCGCCGCGCCCGGGCCGAGGCCGGCATCCAGGGCGCGGCCAGCCGCAGGGACGCCGACGACCTCATACGTGACGTGGCGATGTTCCTGCGTCTTGTCGAGCGGATGCTGGTGCTCCAGCCGGTCCTCCCCCAGCCCCGCCAGGACGCGGAGGGGCCGGCGGAGAGCGGCCACGGCACCGACCGCGACTTTCCGGACGCCGGGTGACCGGCGTGCCGCGCTCCGGACCGCCGGGAGCCTTGAGGTCCGCCGTACGAGACGAGCGGCCGGCCACGGCACCGGAGTGACCAGGTGGGGTACCGGAGGCAATAGGGTGGAGGGCGCCTGAAGCCTTCCCATCCGCGCCGAGGAGTCAACTGCCGTGTCGGACCCGCTGCGACCCCGCGCCGCTCTCCGTACCGCCGTGGTCTGGGAGGTCCTCCAGGACACCCTCGACCGCCGGGTCAAGGCCATGGGACGCCAGGCGCTGGACGTCCTCGACACCGGAGGCGGCAGCGGCAACTTCGCGGTGCCCGTGGCCCGCCTCGGCCATCAGGTCACCGTCGTCGACCCCAGCCCCAACGCGCTGTTCGCCCTGGAGCGCCGCGCCGCCGAGGCGGGCGTCGCCGACCGGGTGCGGGGGGTCCAGGGCGACGCCCACGGCCTCTTCGACGTGGTCGAGCGCGGCGGTTACGACGTGGTCCTGTGCCACGGCGTCCTGGAGTACGTGGACGACCCGGCCGAGGGCGTGCGCAACGTGGTGGCCGCCCTGCGCCCCGAGGGCGTCCTCAGCCTGCTCGCGGCCGGACTCGGCGGCGCCGTGCTCGCGCGGGCCCTGGCCGGCCACTTCAAGGAGGCCCGGCAGGCGCTCGACGACCCGAACGGCCGCTGGGGCGACGGCGACCCCGTGCCGCGTCGCTTCACCGCCGACCAGCTCACCGCGCTCGTCGAGGGCGCGGGCCTCGCCGTGGGCGCCGTGCACGGTGTGAGGGTCTTCGCCGACCTCGTCCCCGGCGCGCTCGTGGACACCGAGCCCGGTGCCCTGGAAGCCCTGCTGAAGCTGGAGGAGGCGGCGGCCGAGCTGTCCGCCTTCCACTCCGTGGCCACACAGCTTCACGTGCTCGGTGAGACGCGAGAGGCCACCGGGGCCTGAGCCGCCTCATGCGCCGTAGTGCTGATCAGGTACTTGCCGGCACATGGAGTGCGCCACAGGCCCCCCGATCGCGTCCTCAGCGCCGTATGATCGAGGGAGACCGCCCGGCATGACGGGACGGCCGCTGGGGAATGACAAGATTCAGCAGCCGGAGCGTTCATGGCGGAATCCGGTTGGCCAATTGGCGCAGAGGGGCGGGTTTCACGGGGGCGATTCCCTGCCTATCCTGAAGGGACCCCCCGAGTCGCCCCGGCGACTGCACGATGAGGAGGACTCCGTGCCGCTCTCGGAGCACGAGCAGCGCATGCTCGAGCAGATGGAGCGAGCGCTGTACGCCGAAGATCCCAAGTTCGCGTCGGCGCTCGAGGGAAGCGGGCTGCGTACGTACACCCGGCGGCGGGTCTACCAGGCGGTCGCCGGCTTCCTCGTGGGTATCGCGCTCCTCATGGCCGGTATGGTCGCCAAGCAGGTGTGGCTCAGCGTGGTGGGCTTCCTCGTCATGCTGGGGTGCGCGGTTCTCGCCGTGACCGGCTGGCGCAAGGCCCCCAAGCCGGGCGAGCAGCCCGCCGCGGGCGCACCGCACGCCCGTCGCCAGGGACGCCAGAAGCGCTCGATGATGGACCGGATCGAGCAGCGCTGGCAGAAGCGCCGTGACGAGCAGGGCGGCCAGTAGCAGGCCCGGCACCGCGGTCGTCACCAGCAGCTCTCGCAGATGTTCTGAGGGGGTGAGCACCCAGCCGGGTGCTCACCCCCTCATCCATGTCCTCACCCCGGTGGGGCTTCTTTCAGCCTTCCTGACCGGACGGTTTGCGCAGGGTCGGCCGGGCCGCCACCACGCGCGCCCTCGTCCCGGCCCACCACTGCGAGACCGCCCACGCCGCCCTCGCGACGGAACGCGGGGCGAGCAGCGCACGCGCCTGCGTGCCCCGGCTGACCGAGCCGCGCAGCCCGCCGATCACCCGGTACACGTCCCGGGCGAGGCCGGCCGTCGGCCGCGGGTGCGGGGCGTAGAGCACCTGCTCCACGGCGTCCGCCACCCGGTGCACCGAGGCCGCCGCCGTCGGATCGAGATGCCCGAGCCGTACGATCCGCGCCGCCGCCTTGCGCGGCGTCTGCGAGTCGTCCGGCGGGATCCCGAAGTCCCACGCCGTGTCGGTCAGCTCCTGCCAGGCCGCCAGGGTGTGCGCGGCGGCACCCGCGTCACTGCGGCCGTGCCCGCCCAGACGCACCGAGCGGGTGCGCAGCCGCCACAGCATCGGCGCCAGGGGGATCAACAGCACGACCAGCCCGACGAACACCCAGAACAGCAGCTTCAGGTACCACCACTGGCCCTGTACCGCCCACCAGGGGCCGCCACCGCCCTTGGCCGCCGCGGCCGCCGGGGACGCGCTGTCGCAGGCCTCCAGCTTCCGCAGCTGGGGCGAGCAGTTCTCGCTCGCGGAGGCCGAGGCCGACGGTGCCGTGGACGACCCCGCGGACGGCCGCGCCACACCGGGGTCCACGCTGCCGGTGGCGTCCGGGACGGTGTACGAGGGCACCGTGCCCCGGGTCGGGGTCGGCTCGAAGCGGGTCCAGCCCACGCCCTCGAAGTACAGCTCGGGCCAGGCATGGGCGTCCTTGAGACCCACCGACACCGAGCCGTCCGCCTGCGGGGTGCCGGGCGCGAATCCCACCGCGACCCGGGCCGGGATGCCCAGGGAGCGGGCCATCGCCGCCATGGCGAAGGAGAAGTGGACGCAGAAGCCCTGCTTGTCCCGCAGGAAGTTGGCGATCGCGTTGGGCCCGTCGCCGACCTCCACCTGGGTGTCGTACTCGAACCCCCCGGTGACCGCGAAGTAGTCCTGGAGCGCGACCGCCTGCTCGTAGTGGTTCTTCGAGCCCGCGGTGACCTCGCGCGCGGTCTTGGCCACCACCGCCGGCACCGAGTCGGGCAGGTCGGTGTACTCGCGCTCGATGGCCGGAGGCGGGGCCGGCGCCGCGGCGAGCTGCTCGGCCGTCGGCTCCACGTCCAGGCTCTTCACGTCGTACGTCAGCCCGCGCGTGTTCTGCCCGTGGTCGCCGACGAGCGCCATGCCCTCGGGCTCGTAGCGCCAGTTGCCGCCGACCTTCACACCGCTGGGCGGGTAGGGCATCGGCAGATAGCTCTGCTCGTACCATCTCGCCGCCGAGATGGTCGTCTCGACCTCCGTGCGCTTGACGTCGGAGCCGAGGCCGATCGGGGTGGGGAAGTCCTTGGGGACGGCGCCGATGGACCGCTTGGACGGCTTCCAGGTCCGGCCGTCGAAGTCGTCCAGGGAGACGATCCGCAGGTACAGGTCGGAGGTGTCGTTGCTCTGGGTCCGCACGGACAGGACCTGGCGGTCCTCGTCCACGTTCAGGCTGTCGCGCAGCGAGAGCAGCGGGTTCACCGCGGAGATCGTGCCCCCATTGCCGTTCCCGGCGCCCACGCCCGCCCCGGCGGCGTCCAGGAGGCCGCCGTTCATCGAGGGCAGGGTGGCCGACACCACGAGGGCGATGCCGAGGCTCGCCACGCCGATCCGCCGGCCGGTGCGCACCGGTGCCACCGGCCCGGAGTCGATGCCCGGGGAGCGTGGCGCCCCGCCGAAGACGCGGCCCCACTGCGAGAGCCGCTCGCGTCCCTCGGCCAGCAGGAGCATGAGGTAGCCGATCGCCGCGACCAGGAACCAGAGCCAGTCGCTGTGGCCGTTGGACAGCCCCGCGGCGACGGAGTACAGCGCGAGCAGCGGCAGACCCGCCGGGGCCGCGCTGCGGAAGGTCACCGCGAGGGTGTCCACCACGAGCCCGACGATCAGGACACCGCCGAGGACCATCAGCTTGATGCCGTCGGACTCCAGCGGCGCCGGGATCGCGTACCGCGCGATGTCGTCACCGCCCTGCCGGAGCAGGTCCCCGAAGTGCACGAAGGCGCCCGGCCCGGGGATCAGCCCCAGGAAGGCGTGGTCACGGGCGAAGATCAGGGTGAGCATGACCAGCGTGACGAGCGCCTGGGCCGCGACCGTCAGCGGACGGGCCAGCGGGATGCGCCGCGCCACCGCGCCCACGACCGTCTGCACCCCGAGCAGGAAGGCGGCCTGCACGATCCAGGTGACCGGCTCGACCAGCGGCAGCAGGGCACACGCGGCCATCAGCGTGGCCGCCCACGCGCACAGCGCCAGTCGCGCCCGCCCGCTCATCACGACGCCTCCCCGGCGCCGGCCGCACCGACGCCCATGCGCTCACGGTCCGCGAGCCGCCACAGCTCCTCCAGCGAGGCGCCCCGGGGCACCCCCAGAGCCGTCCAGCCCGCCTCGCGCAGCATCCGCAGCCGCTCCTCGGGCTCCTGCGACGGTCCGGGCACATCGGTCGGCTCCCGCACCCAGCTCTCGCTGTCGAGCACGAACGCGAGCGCGCCCCCGCTGCGCCGGCGCATCTTGGCGACCACCGCGGCCTGCTGCTCGTCGAGGTCGCCGAAGAACGCCACCAGCAGCCCCTCGTTCCCGCTGCGCAGCACGTCGTACGCGCGCGACAGGCCCGTGCCGTCGGAGTGGTCGATCACCGCGAGCGTGTCCATCATCAGCCCGGCCGCGTCCGCGGTCCCCTGGCTCGCGCCAGCGAATCCGTCGGCGCCCTCACCGGGCACCGCGTTGCCGGTGTCCGTCAACAGCCTTACCGAGAAGCCCCGTTCGAGCATGTGGACCAGGACGGAGGCGGCGCCCGAGACGGCCCACTCGAAGGCCGAGTCCGGGCCCGCGCCCGCGAAGGCGAGACCCCGGGTGTCCAGGAGCACCGTGCAGCGGGCGCGCTGGGGCTGCTCCTCGCGGCGGACCATCAGCTCGCCGTAGCGGGCGGTGGAGCGCCAGTGCACCCGGCGCAGGTCGTCGCCGTAGCGGTAACCGCGCGGGATCACGTCGTCCTCGCCGGCCAGCGCGAGCGAGCGCTGCCGTCCGTCGCCGTACCCCTTGGCCTCGCCGCTCAGCCGCACCGGCGGCAGCGCCTCCACGCGCGGGATGACGGTCAGGGTGTCGTACGTCGAGAAGGAGCGGGTCAGTTCGCACATCCCGAACGGGTCGGTCAGGCGCAGCTGGAGCGGGCCCAGCGGATAGCGGCCGCGCAGGTCGGAGCGGACGCGGTAGGAGACCTCGCGGCGGCCGCCCGGCTCGACGCGGTCGAGCACGAAGCGGGGGCGCGGGCCGAGGACGTAGGGGACCCGGTCCTGGAGCATCAGCAGGCCGGTGGGCAGCCGTGAGACGTTGTCCATCCGCAGATGGACGCGGGCCTCGCTGCCGGCCGGCACGCGCGCGGGGGAGAGCCTGCGGCTGCCCGCGACCCGGTAGCGGGTGCGGTAGAGCACGCCGGCGCACACCAGGGGCAGTACGGCAAGGAGCAGGCCGACCCGCAGCAGGTCGCTCTGGCCGAGGACGTACGCGCAGATGGCCGCGGCTATTCCGGCGGCGAAGAAGGAGCGGCCCCGGGTGGTCAGACCGGCCAGTGCCGTGCGGACCCCGCCCTTGTCGCCCCGGTCGGCCTCGGGGCCGCCGGCCGAGGGCACCCCGGTGGACATCACAGGCTCCGCGGCGGCTGCTGCGGATACGCGGGCGCCGGGCGACCGATCCCGAGGCCGCCCTGCTGGGGCGCGGCGGGGACCGGGGTGCGCTGGAGGATCTCCTGCACGACCTGCTCCGCGGTGCGCCGGTTCAGCTGGGCCTGGGCGGTGGGCAGCAGACGGTGGGCGAGGACGGCCACGGCGAGCGCCTGCACGTCGTCCGGCAGCGCGAACTCCCGGCCGCTGAGGGCGGCGGCGGCCTTGGCGGCGCGCAGCAGGTGCAGCGTCGCGCGCGGGGAGGCGCCGAGTCTGAGATCGGGGTGGGTGCGCGTGGCGGAGACCAGGTCGACGGCGTACCGCCGGACCGTTTCGGCGACGTGCACACCGCGGACGGCCTCGATGAGCTTCACGATGTCGTGGGCGTGCGCCACCGGCTGGAGGTCCTCCAGGGGGCTCACACCGCCGTGGATGTCGAGCATCTGCAGCTCGGCCTCCACGCTCGGGTAGCCGACCGAGACCCGGGCCATGAAACGGTCGCGCTGGGCCTCGGGCAGCGGGTAGGTGCCCTCCATCTCGACCGGGTTCTGCGTGGCGACCACCATGAAGGGGCTGGGCAGTTCGTAGGTCTGCCCGTCGATGGTGACCTGGCGCTCCTCCATCGACTCCAGGAGCGCGGACTGGGTCTTGGGCGAGGCACGGTTGATCTCGTCGCCGATCACGATCTGGGCGAAGATCGCACCCGGCTTGAACTCGAAGTCCCGGCGCTGCTGGTCCCAGATGGACACGCCCGTGATGTCCGAGGGCAGCAGGTCGGGGGTGAACTGGATGCGGCGCACCGAGCAGTCGATGGACCGCGCGAGCGCCTTGGCCAGCATGGTCTTGCCGACGCCGGGGACATCCTCGATCAGAAGATGTCCCTCGGCGAGCAGCACGGTCAGTGAAAGCCGTACGACCTCGGGCTTCCCCTCGATCACGCCCTCCACCGAACTGCGAACCCGCTCGACGACGGCGGTCAGATCAGTGAGGCTCGATCGATCGTCATAGGTGGTCACCCGGCCCTCCTCGGCCCGAAACTTTCCGGGCCGACGCTCTGTGATGCGTAACCGGCCCACCCCGAATCACGGACACCACGCGGGAAAGGTTCCGCGCGACGCCCCACCCGCATTCTTGCTGCCGTTACCGATTCGTGTCACTCGACTGTGGACAACTGGCTGCACTATGTCGGGTTTACGGTGTTCCGAGTACCCTCGGGGCCGAAATCAACAGCGAAACGACAGCTGCGGCAGCCGGTTACGCGGGGTCGATCTCGCGCAGCAGACCCGTCTTCACGTCGAACACGAACCCGCGCACGTCGTCGGTGTGCAGCAGGAACGGCGAGGTGCGCACCCGCTGCATGGACTGCCGTACGTCCTGGTCGACGTCCCGGAAGGCCTCCACGGCCCACGCGGGACGCTGGCCCACCTCCATCTCCAGTTCGGAGCGGAAGTCCTCGGTGATCGCCTCCAGGCCGCAGCCGGTGTGGTGGATGAGCACGATGCTGCGGGTGCCGAGCTTGCGCTGGCTGATGGTCAGCGAGCGGATCACGTCGTCGGTGACCACACCGCCCGCGTTGCGGATGGTGTGGCAGTCGCCGAGCTCCAGGCCGAGCGCGGCGTGCAGGTCGAGGCGGGCGTCCATGCACGCCACGACGGCGACGTGCAGGACCGGGCGGGCGTCCATCCCGGGGTCGGTGAACGCGGCGGCGTACCGCTGGTTGGCGTCGACCAGGCGGTCGGTCACGGCGCCGTCGCGGGATATGGCGCCTTCGGTGGGTACGGATGCGGAAGTCGTCATAACCATGACGTTACTGGTCACCGTCCTCGCGGTCCTGCGGTGAGAAGGGAAAAAGAGCGTCATCACGCCTTCTGTGTGAGGTACCCCACAAGAGGATCGGGTGCACCCGAACGGGTGTTTTCCGGTCTTTCGTGGCATCGGGTCCGCGCCGGTGCGCGACGCGCAGGCCGGTTGATTGACCGCGAGACACCGTGGACTAAAGTGACGCGAAGCGGGAGGCCAGGCCTCCCTGCTGGACTTTCCCCGGAGACCCCGGCGATTTTCCGGAGATCTTCCCACGTGCGCGGCGCGTACGTACGGCTCGGCCTCCTCCCGCTCCCGGTCGGCTGACGCTTCCGGCGCCGGCAGGCCTCCCCGTCACCGGGGCCTCCAGTGAAGCTGGGGGAGGGCGCGGGGACCCGGCGGTGCGTACGGCCCGCGCCGGACCTGAGAGGGCCCCTTGAGCCAGAGTCGACACGTCCCGGTGATGCTCCAGCGGTGCCTGGACCTGTTGGCCCCCGCTCTCGAGCGGCCCGGGTCGGTGGTCGTCGACTGCACGCTCGGTCTCGGCGGCCACAGCGAGGCCCTGCTCCAGCGGTTCCCCGAGGCCCGGCTGGTCGCCCTGGACCGCGACAAGGAGGCCCTGCGCCTGTCCGGCGAGCGGCTCGCGCCCTTCGGTGAGCGCGCCACCCTCGTGCACGCCGTCTACGACGAACTCCCCGACGTCCTCGACCGGCTCGGCATCGCGCGCGTGCAGGGCGTCCTCTTCGACCTCGGGGTCTCCTCCATGCAGCTCGACGAGGCCGACCGCGGCTTCGCCTACGCCCAGGACGCCCCGCTCGACATGCGCATGGACCAGACGACCGGTATGAGTGCCGCCGAGGTCCTCAACACCTACCCGCCGGGCGAACTCGTCCGGATCCTCAGGGCGTACGGCGAGGAGAAGCAGGCCAAGCGGATCGTGTCCGCGATCGTGCGCGAGCGCGACAAGGAGCCGTTCACCAACAGCGCGCGGCTCGTCGAGCTGATCCGGGACTCTCTGCCGCAGGCCGCCAAGCGCACCGGTGGCAACCCGGCCAAGCGCACCTTCCAGGCCCTGCGCATCGAGGTCAACGGTGAACTCGCCGTCCTGGAGCGGGCGATCCCGGCCGCGGTGAAGGCGCTCGCGGTGGGCGGCCGGATCGCCGTGCTGTCGTACCACTCGCTGGAGGACCGGCTGGTCAAGCAGGTCTTCGCGGCCGGCGCCGCCAACACCGCCCCACCCGGGCTGCCCGTCGTCCCCGAGCGCTACCAGCCCCGGCTCAAGCTGCTCACGCGCGGTGCCGAACTTCCCACCGAGGAAGAGATCGCCGAGAACCGGCGGGCCGCACCGGCGCGTTGCAGGGGCGCCGAGCGCATCAGGGAGGACATCGAGTGAAGTGGCGTGAGGCGCGTGAGCCTCGTGGGTGGGTTGGGAAACCGAACTCACTGGAGGGTGTGTGAGCAGGAAACCCGAACTCAGGGGGAGGGCGGCTCGTCTCGCGCGGCTCCTCCCCGGCACGGCGAGCCCCGGACAGGCGGCCCGCACCCCCTTCGTGCTCCTCGTGGTCCTCCTCCTCGGCGGCGGCCTCATCGGGCTGCTGGTGCTGAACTCCGCGCTCAGCGAAGGGTCGTTCAAGCTGACCGACCTCCAGAAGGACACCAAGAGCCTCACCGACGAGCAGCAGGCCCTGCAGCGGGACATCGACGCCTACTCCGCACCCGACGCCCTGGTGCGCCGGGCCCATGAGCTCGGCATGGTGCCCGGCGGGGACCCGGCCTTCCTCGACCCCGACGGCACCGTCAAGGGCGTCCCGTCCCCCGCCTCCGGCGCCGAACAGGCCGCCCTGCGGATGCCGCTCGTCCTCGCACCCGAGGCGTTCGAGAACCCCGCCGTGCCGACGCCGACCGCCAGCCCCACCCCGACGGCAAGCCCCCTTCCCGCGGAGACCGTCGTCCAGACCCCCGAGGCCGTCCCTACGGACATCACGCCCCCCACGACCCCGACCCCCGGCAGGTGACGGAAGTGTCCGACGACTTCGGCAGGCAACCGCCGCGCCGCCGCGTGCCGGGACCCGCCCGCCCCGAGCGCTCCGCCCGCCCCTCCGGCCGGCCACGCCCGGGTCCGGGCGCCCGCCCGGCCCGCCGCCCCGCGCCGCCCCGCGCCACGGCACCCAAGACCATCCGCCTGGGCAGTCCCCGCCCCCGGCTGCGCCTGGTCGGCCTCGCGCTGACACTGGTGCTCGCCGCCTTCGTCGTACGGCTGCTCCAGGTGCAGGCCGTCGACGCGAGCACGTACGCCGCCAAGGCCGAGCAGAACCGGTACGTCGGCTACACGCTGGCCGCCGAGCGCGGCGGGATCACCGACCGGGACGGCGTGTCCCTCGCGACCAGCGAGGACGCGTACGACATCACGGCCGACCCCACGCTGTTCACCCGCAAGCAGCTGAAGATCGACGACGGTCCCGAGCAGGCCGCCGCCCTGCTCGCCCCGATCCTCGGGCAGGAGCAGGAGACGATCGTCAGCAAGCTGCGGCCCAAGGACAAGAAGCTCCGCTACGTCCTGCTCGCCAACCGGCAGACCCCGCAGGTCTGGAAGCAGATCAAGGACCTGAGGACCGCGCTCGCCACCAAGAGCGAGACCGACCCGGGCACGGCCAACGTGCTCGCGGGCGTCCTGTCGGTGCCGACCACCAAGCGCGTGTACCCGAACGGCGATCTCGCCGCCGGGATACTGGGCTGGGTCAACGCCGACGGCAAGGGCGGCGGCGGTGTCGAGCAGCAGCTGAACTCCCTGCTGGCCGGCAAGGACGGCAAGATCCGCTACGCCCAGTCCGGCGGCCGCCAGGTGCCCACCGTGGGCTCCACCGAGACCCCGGCCGTGCCCGGCAGTGACGTCGAGCTCACCATCGACCGCGACATCCAGTGGGCCGCCCAGCAGGCCATCACCGACCAGGTGCGCAAGTCCAAGGCGGACCGCGGGTACGTGATAGTGCAGGACACCCGGACCGGCCAGGTCCTCGCCATGGCCAACTCGCCCGGCTTCGACCCGAACGACCTGTCCAGGGCGAGCTCGGTCAACATGGGCAACGCGGCCCTCCAGGACGCCTACGAGCCCGGTTCCACCGCCAAGGTCATGTCGATGGCCGCCGTGCTGGAGCAGGGCGTCGCCACCCCGCTCACCCATGTGATCGTGCCCAACCGGCTGCACCGCGGCGACCGCCTCTTCAAGGACGACATCGACCACGAGACCTGGTACCTCACGCTCAACGGCGTGCTCGCCAAGTCCAGCAACATCGGCACCATCCTGGCGACCGGCCAGCTCGGCAAGACCCAGGCGCAGGCCAACCAGGTCCTCTACTCCTACCTGCGCAAGTTCGGCCTCGGCCGCTACTCCGGGCTCGACTTCCCCGGCGAGACCCCGGGCATCCTCGCCAAGCCCGCCGACTGGTCGACCTCGCAGCAGTACACGATTCCTTTCGGCCAGGGTGTCTCCCTCAACGCGATGCAGGCCGCGTCCGTCTACTCGACGATCGCCAACGGCGGCGTCCGCGTCGAACCCACGCTCGTACGCGGCACCAAGGGACCCGACGGACGCTTCACGCCCGCCGCGAAGCCCAAGGAGACAAGGGTCGTCAGCGCCAGGACGGCCAAGACGCTGGCCCAGATGCTGGAGTCGGTGGTGGACGACGAGGAGGGCACCGGCACCAAGGCGCGCATCCCCGGCTACCGGGTCGCGGGCAAGACGGGCACCGCCAACCGCGTGGATCCGGCCACCGGCAAGTACAAGGGCTACACCTCGTCGTTCGCCGGCTTCGCGCCCGCCGACCAGCCCCGGATCACCGTCTACTGCGCCATCCAGAACGCCACCAGCGGCAGCTACTTCGGCGGCCAGATCTGCGGGCCCGTCTACAAGCAGGTCATGGAGTTCGCCCTGAAGACCCTGCAGGTCCCGCCCACGGGCGCGAAGGCCGCGAAGCTGCCCGTCACCTACACGCCCTGACATACAGGGCATCAGCACCTCGGAAAGGCCACCAGGAACCACCTCGTGACGACGATCACCTCCGATTCCGGCAACCAGGGCACGCCCCGCCCCTCACTTCGCTCCGAGGCGGGTACGCCCGGTACGCTCACCGCCGTGCCACACGCTGATCAGTCCCAAACCACCCAGAAGGGCGCACCCGTGACCTATCCGGGACCGCCCCGGCCGGTCCGGGTCTCCGCCACACCCCTCGCGGAGCTCGCCGATCAGCTGGGTGCCGACGCACCGAAGAGCGGTGCCGAGATCACGGGTATCACCCATGACTCGCGTGCCGTCCGCCCCGGCGACCTCTACGCCGCCCTCCCCGGAGCCCGTCTGCACGGCGCCGACTTCGTCACCCAGGCCCTCGGCCTCGGCGCGGTCGCGGTGCTGACCGACCCGACGGGCGCCGAGCGGGCCACCGCGACCGGGCTTCCGGTGCTGGTCGTCGAGGACCCGCGCGCGCGGATGGGCGAACTGGCCACCACGATCTACGGCGACCCCGGCCAAGACCTGCTCCAGATCGGGATCACCGGGACCTCCGGCAAGACCACCACCGCCTACCTCGTCGAGGGCGGTCTCAAGGGGGTCAGGTCCACCGGCCTGATCGGCACCGTCGAGATGCGCATCGGCGACGAGCGCATCAAGTCCGAGCGCACCACGCCCGAGGCCACCGACCTCCAGGCCCTGTTCGCGGTCATGCGCGAGCGCGGGGTCGAGGCGGTCGCCATGGAGGTCTCCAGTCACGCGCTGGTCCTCGGCCGGGTCGACGGCTGTGTCTTCGACATCGGGGTCTTCACCAACCTGAGCCCGGAGCACATGGAGTTCCACTCCGACATGGAGGACTACTTCCAGGCGAAGGCGCAGCTCTTCACGCCGAAACGCAGCCGTCTCGGCGTCGTGAACCTCGACGACGAGTACGGCCGCAGGCTCGTCAAGGAAGCCACGGTCCCGGTCGTCACCTTCTCCGCCGAGGGCCACCCCGACGCCGACTGGCGTGCCGAGGACGTCGAAGTCGGCCCCATGGACTCGACGTTCACCGTGATCGGCCCCAAGGGCGAGCGGATCGCCGCCAGGTCGCCGCTCGCGGGCCCCTTCAACGTGGCGAACACCCTCGCCGCGATCGTCGCCCTGGCCGCGGCCGGCCTCGACCCGCAGACCGCCGCCGACGGCGTTGCCGCCGTACCGGGAGTGCCGGGCCGGCTGGAGCGCGTGGACGCCGGACAGCCCTACCTCGCGGTGGTGGACTACGCCCACAAGACGGACGCCGTCGAGTCGGTGCTCAAGGCGCTCCGCAAGGTCACCGAGGGCAGGCTCCACATCGTGCTCGGCTGCGGGGGCGACCGCGACAGGACCAAGCGCGGGCCCATGGGCGCGGCCGCGGCCCGCCTCGCCGACACCGCCGTACTCACCTCCGACAACCCCCGCTCCGAGGACCCGCTCGCGATTCTTGCAACCATGCTCGAAGGCGCGGCGTCCGTACCTGCACACGAACGCGGCGAGGTCCAGGTCTTCGAGGACCGGGCCGCCGCGATCACCGCAGCCGTCGCCCGCGCGCGGCCGGGCGACACCGTGCTGGTCGCCGGGAAGGGCCACGAGCAGGGCCAGGACATCGCCGGGGTGGTCCGTCCCTTCGACGACCGCCAGGTGCTTCGAGAAGCCATCCAGAAGACCCAGGGATGAACTTGTGATCGCCCTCTCTCTCGCCGAGATCGCCTCAGTCGTCGGCGGGCAGACGTCTGACATACCGGATCCGTCGGTGCAGGTGCGCGGGCCCGTCGTCATCGACTCCCGGCAGGTGAAGGACGGCGCACTGTTCGCCGCCTTCGTGGGGGAGCGCGTCGACGGCCACGACTACGCCGACCAGGCCGTCCGGGCGGGCGCGGTGGCCGTGCTGGCCCAGCGCCCGGTCGGCGTCCCCGCGATCGTCGTAGCGGACGTCCAGACGGCCCTCGGCGCCCTCGCGCGTCATGTCGTACGACGGCTCGGCGCGACCCTCGTCGGCCTCACCGGCTCGGCCGGCAAGACCAGCACCAAGGACCTGATCGCACAGGTGCTGCGGAGCAAGGCGCCGACGGTGTTCACGCCGGGCTCCCTCAACAACGAGATCGGGCTGCCGCTCACCGCCCTCACCGCCACCGAGGAGACCCGGTTCCTCGTCCTGGAGATGGGCGCCCGCGGCATCGGCCACATCGCCTACCTCACGGATCTGACGCCCCCGAAGATCGGTCTCGTCCTGAACGTCGGCTCCGCCCACATCGGCGAGTTCGGCGGCCGTGAGCAGATCGCACAGGCCAAGGGCGAACTCGTGGAGGCCCTTCCGGAGGACGGCGCCGCGATCCTCAACGCCGACGATCCTCTCGTACGGGCCATGGCGTCCCGTACGAAGGCGAAGGTGATCCTTTTCGGAGAGTCCGGCGAAGCGGACGTACGCGCCGAGAACGTGCGACTCATGGACAGCGGACAGCCCGCCTTCATGCTCCACACACCCTCCGGTGCAAGCGAAGTGACCATGCGCCTGTACGGTGAGCACCACGTGTCGAACGCGCTCGCCGCGGCCGCCGTCGCCCATGAGCTGGGCATGTCCGCAACCGAGATCGCCACCGCGCTCTCCGAGGCGGGCTCCCTCTCCCGCTGGCGTATGGAGGTCACCGAGCGCCCGGACGGCGTGACCATCGTCAACGACGCCTACAACGCGAACCCCGAGTCCATGAAGGCCGCCCTGCGTGCGCTGGCCGCCATGGGCAAGGGACGCCGGACCTGGGCGGTGCTCGGCAAGATGGCCGAGCTCGGGGACGAGGCGCTCGCCGAGCACGACGCGGTCGGACGGCTCGCCGTCCGGCTCAATGTCGGCAAGCTCGTCGCGGTCGGGGGCAGGGAAGCGTCCTGGCTGCAACTGGGCGCATATAACGAGGGTTCGTGGGGTGAGGAGTCGGTGCACGTGTCCGACGCACAGGCGGCGGTCGACCTGCTGCGCAGTGAGTTGCGCCCGGGAGACGTCGTCCTCGTGAAGGCGTCCCGTTCGGTCGGTCTGGAGAGCGTCGCCCAGGCGCTGCTCGACGCCGAGGGCGAGGTTGCCGCCCGATGATGAAGCAGATCCTGTTCTCAGGAGTCATCGGCCTGTTCCTGACCCTGGTCGGCACCCCGCTGCTGATCAAGCTGCTCGCGCGCAAGGGTTACGGCCAGTACATCCGCGACGACGGCCCGCGCGAGCACGCCAGCAAGCGCGGTACGCCGACCATGGGTGGAATCGCCTTCATCCTGGCGACCGTCGTCGCCTACTTCCTGTCCAAGGTCATCACCGGCTACCCGCCCACCTACTCGGGCCTGTTGGTGCTCGGCCTGATGTGCGGCATGGGCCTGGTCGGCTTCCTCGACGACTACATCAAGATCGTCAAGAGGCGTTCGCTGGGTCTTCGGGCCAAGGCGAAGATGGCGGGCCAGCTGATCGTCGGCATCAGCTTCGCGGTGCTCGCGCTGATGTTCCCGGACGTCCGCGGCAACACCCCGGCCTCCACGAAGCTGTCGTTCATCACGGACTTCGGCTGGAAGATCGGCCCGATCCTGTTCGTGGTCTGGGCGCTGTTCATGATCCTCGCCATGTCGAACGGCGTGAACCTGACCGACGGTCTGGACGGCCTCGCCACCGGCGCCTCCGTCCTCGTCTTCGGCGCCTACACCTTCATCGGCGTCTGGCAGTTCCAGGAGTCCTGCGCCAACGCGACGACCCTGACCAACCCGAACGCCTGTTACGAGGTCCGCGATCCGCTGGACCTGGCGGTCATCGCCTCGGCGCTGATGGGTGCCTGCCTGGGCTTCCTGTGGTGGAACACCTCGCCGGCCAAGATCTTCATGGGGGACACCGGTTCGCTGGCCCTCGGGGGTGTCCTCACCGGTCTGGCGATCCTCTCCCGCACCGAGCTGCTCGTCGCCATCATGGGCGGCCTCTTCGTCCTCATCACCATGTCGGTGGTCATCCAGGTCGGCTCCTTCAAGCTCACCGGGAAACGAGTCTTCCGCATGGCGCCGCTCCAGCACCACTTCGAACTCAAGGGCTGGTCCGAGGTCCTCGTGGTGGTCCGTTTCTGGATCATCCAGGGCATCTGCGTGATCGTCGGCCTGGGTCTCTTCTACGCGGGATGGGCAGCAGAAAAGTGACCTCCTCGGAGCACATCGACTGGCAGGGGAAGCACGTCACCGTCGCCGGGCTCGGTGTCTCCGGCATCCCGGCGGCCAAGGCGCTGCACGCGCGCGGGGCACACGTCACGGTCGTCAACGACGGCGACGACGCACGCGCGCGTGAGCAGGCCGCGCAGTTGGAGGCGCTCGGGATCACCGTGCGCCTCGGCGACGGCGCGACCCTGCCCGAGGGCAGCGAACTCGTCGTCACCGCGCCCGGCTGGAAGCCGGACAAGCCGCTCTTCACCGCGGCCCGTGCGGCCGGTCTGGAGATCTGGGGGGACGTGGAGCTCGCCTGGCGGCTCCGCGGCCCCGACGCGGCCCCCTGGCTCGCGATCACCGGCACCAACGGCAAGACGACCACCACCCAGATGCTGGCGTCGATCCTGAAGGCCGCGGGCCTGCGCACCGCGGCCGTCGGCAACATCGGCATCTCCGTGCTCGACGCGGTGCTCGGCGAGGAGCAGTACGACGTGCTCGCCGTGGAGTTGTCGAGCTATCAGCTCCACTGGGCGCCCTCCGTGCGCGCCCACTCCGCCGCCGTGCTGAACCTCGCTCCCGACCATCTCGACTGGCACGGCTCCATGGAGGCGTACGCCGCCGACAAGGGCCGTATCTACGAGGGCAATCGGGTCGCCTGCGTCTACAACGTCGCCGACAAGGCCACCGAGGACCTGGTGCGCGAGGCGGACGTCGAGGAGGGCTGCCGGGCCGTCGGCTTCACCCTCGGCACCCCCGGCCCGTCCCAACTCGGCGTCGTCGAGGGCATCCTGGTCGACCGGGCCTTCGTCGAGGACCGGCACAAGAACGCCCAGGAACTCGCCGAGATCTCCGACGTCAACCCGCCGGCCCCGCACAACATCGCCAACGCCCTCGCGGCGGCGGCCCTCGCACGCGCCTTCGGGGTGCCCGCCAGGGCCGTACGGGACGGGCTGCGGGACTTCACCCCGGACGCCCACCGCATCGCCCACGTGGCCGATGTGGACTCGGTCGCGTACGTCGACGACTCCAAGGCCACCAACACCCATGCGGCAGAGGCCTCGTTGGCGGCCTACGAGTCGATCGTGTGGATCGCGGGCGGGCTCGCCAAGGGCGCGACCTTCGACGAGCTGGTCGCCAAGTCGGCACAGCGACTTCGCGGGGTCGTGCTCATCGGCCAGGACCGGGCCCTGATCCGTGAAGCCCTTGCGCGACACGCCCCGGAAGTACCCGTGGTGGACCTCGACCGGACCGACACTGGGGCGATGCTCGCGGCTGTCCAGGAGGCCTCCCGCCTCGCCGTCGCAGGTGACACGGTGCTGCTGGCTCCGGCCTGCGCCTCGATGGACATGTTCGCCAACTACAACAAGCGCGGTGACGCGTTCGCGGAGGCGGTTCGCGAACTCGGCTCCTGACCGACGTAGCGGAGGCGATGATGCCCACCAGCCGTACCGGCAGGCCGCCCGTGCAGCGGGCGTCCCGGCGTCCCGCCGTTTCCCGGCCCGCGCGCGAGAACCCCGTACAACGGCTCTACACGCGCGCGCGAAAGGCCTGGGACCGGCCGCTGACCGCCTACTACCTGATCCTCGGCGGCAGCCTGCTGATCACCGTGCTCGGTCTGGTGATGGTCTACTCGGCCTCCCAGATCACGGCCCTGCAGATGTCGTTGCCGGGATCCTTCTTCTTCCGCAAGCAGTTCCTGGCCGCCGTCATCGGCGCCGTACTGCTGCTGGTCGCCTCCCGGATGCCGGTCAAGCTGCACCGGGCGCTGGCCTACCCGATCCTGGCGGGCGCGGTCTTCCTGATGGCCCTGGTGCAGGTGCCGGGGATAGGGATGGCGGTCAACGGCAACCAGAACTGGATCTCGCTCGGCGGCTCCTTCCAGATCCAGCCCAGCGAGTTCGGCAAGCTCGCGCTCGTGCTGTGGGCGGCCGACCTGCTCGCCCGCAAGCAGGACAAGAAGCTGCTGACCCAGTGGAAGCACATGCTGGTGCCGCTCGTCCCGGTCGCCTTCCTGCTGCTCGGGCTGATCATGCTCGGCGGTGACATGGGTACGGCGATCATCCTGACCGCCATCCTGTTCGGCCTGCTGTGGCTCGCGGGGGCCCCGACCCGGCTGTTCGTCGGGGTGCTGTCGATCGCCGGGCTGATCGGGATGATCCTCATCAAGACCAGCCCCAACCGAATGGCCCGGCTCGCCTGCATCGGCGCCACCGAGCCCAAGTCGGGGGGCGCCGACTGCTGGCAGGCCGTGCACGGGATCTACGCCCTCGCCTCCGGCGGAATCTTCGGCTCCGGGCTCGGTGCGAGTGTGGAGAAATGGGGCCAACTCCCCGAAGCCCACACCGACTTCATCTTCGCCGTCACCGGTGAGGAACTGGGCCTCGCGGGGACGCTGTCGGTACTCGCCCTCTTCGCGGCTCTAGGCTATGCGGGTATCCGCGTGGCCGGACGCACGGAGGACCCCTTCGTGAGGTATGCCGCGGGAGGCGTGACCACCTGGATCACCGCTCAGGCAGTGATCAACATCGGTGCGGTGCTCGGTCTGCTGCCGATCGCCGGCGTCCCGCTCCCGCTGTTCTCCTACGGAGGGTCCGCCCTGCTGCCGACCATGTTCGCCATCGGGCTGCTGATCGCGTTCGCGCGTGACGATCCCGCCGCGCGGATGGCGCTTTCGATGCGGCAACCCCGCTTTGGTAGAAAGCGGGCGGGAGGCGCCGTGCCGGCACGGGCGCCTCGGAGATGGAACACGATGCGACGGCGCGCCCCCTCGGCGCGTTCGTCCGGAGAGCGGTGAATTTCGGTGCATGTCGTACTCGCCGGTGGGGGGACCGCCGGCCACATCGAGCCCGCGCTCGCCCTCGCGGACGCCCTGCGCAGGCAGGACCCGACCGTGGGGATCACAGCCCTGGGCACGGAACGGGGCCTGGAGACCAAGCTCGTCCCGCAGCGCGGCTACGAGCTCGCGCTCATCCCGGCCGTGCCGCTGCCCCGTAAGCCCACGCCCGAGCTGATCACCGTGCCGGGCCGGCTGCGGGGCACGATCAAGGCCACCGAGCAGATCCTGGAGCGCACCAAGGCCGACGCCGTCGTCGGCTTCGGCGGCTATGTGGCGCTGCCCGCCTACCTCGCCGCCAAGCGGCTCGGCGTGCCGATCGTGATCCACGAGGCCAACGCCCGCCCCGGCCTCGCCAACAAGATCGGCTCCCGGTACGCCGCCCAGGTGGCCGTCGCCACGCCGGACAGCAAGCTGCGCAACTCCCGGTACATCGGCATCCCGCTGCGCCACACCATCGCCACCCTGGACCGGGCTGCCGCCCGTCCCGAGGCCCGGCACATGTTCGGCCTCGACCCGAATCTGCCCACGCTGCTGGTCTCCGGCGGTTCGCAGGGTGCCCGGCGCCTCAACGAGGTCGTCCAGCAGGTCGCGCCCTGGCTCCAGCAGGCCGGGATCCAGATCCTGCACGCGGTCGGCCCGAAGAACGAACTGCCGCATGTGCAGCAGATGCCGGGAATGCCCCCGTACATCCCGGTAAGTTACCTGGACCGGATGGACCTCGCGTACGCCGCGGCCGACATGATGCTCTGCCGCGCGGGCGCGATGACCGTCGCCGAACTCTCCGCCGTCGGGCTCCCGGCCGCCTACGTCCCGCTGCCCATCGGCAACGGCGAACAGCGGCTCAACGCCCAGCCGGTGGTCAAGGCCGGCGGCGGACTGCTGGTCGACGACGCGGAACTGACGCCGGACTGGGTTCGTGCCAACGTCCTGCCCGTGCTCGCCGATCCGCACCGGCTGTACGAGATGTCCCGCGCCGCCGCCGAGTTCGGCCGCCGGGACGCCGACGACCTGCTCGTCGCCATGGTGTACGAGGCGATCGCCTCGCACCGACGCCAGTAGCCAGGAAAAGGGAGTGCGCGTGGCCGGATCGACGACCGCCGAGCGCGGTGAACGCCAGCAGGAGTCGTCCGGCCCGCCTCCCGCCCGGCGGTTGAGGGTGCGTCGGCTTCGTACGATCATCATCCTCGCCGTGGCGCTGGTTCTTCTCTCCGCGGGCACCGTCTGGCTGTTGTACGGCTCCCAGTGGCTCCGCGTCGAACGGGTGTCGGTCTCGGGGACCGACGTGCTGACGCCTGGGCAGGTGCGCGAGGCCGCGGACGTGCCCGTCGGATCGCCGTTGATTTCCGTCGACACCGATGCGATCGAGGCACGACTGCGCCGGAAATTGCCCCGAATTGACTCGGTTGATGTCGCTCGATCCTGGCCTCACGGAATCGGGCTGAAAGTGACCGAGCGTACTCCGGTTCTGCTTGTCCAAAAGGGCCGAAACTTTGTCGAAGTGGACGAGGAAGGTGTCCGGTTCGCCACGGTTTCCGAGGCCCCGAAAGGCGTCCCCGCACTGGAATTGGCACTCTCCCGGCCGGACTCCCGCGCCGCGAGCCTGCGCCGTTTCGGCGAGGCCCGGCTCGTGCGCGAGGCGGTGCGGGTGGCGGGTGACATTCAGGCCGCCGTCGCGCGCGCGACCCGTTCCGTCAAGGTGAGTTCGTACGACGACATCTCGCTGGAGTTGAGGGGCGGCCGCACCGTCGCCTGGGGGAGCGGCGAGAACGGCGCCGAGAAGGCCCGTACGCTCACCGCTCTCATGAAAGCCGCCCCCGATGCGCGGCACTTCGACGTCAGCGTTCCCACCGCCCCCGCGTCATCGGGGAGTTGACGCACATCAGCGCAGGCCAGCACCCTGGTTGGGCACTGCTACGGCTGATCACATAGGGTGAAAAGAAAAACGGGAGGTTCGGCGTGTTCGTTGAACGTGCGCCACTTGTCGACTTAGTGTCCTGTTCAGAAGACTCCAGGGAACAGACACACTGGTAACCCTAAACTTCAGCGTTAGGGTTCGGGTCGGCGCTACGGACCGTCCCATTCGGCATCAGTCGGAGGATCGCGAGGCAGCAGTGCTTCGCCGGTCCGACGACACGTAACTCGAGGCGAGAGGCCTTCGACGTGGCAGCACCGCAGAACTACCTCGCAGTCATCAAAGTCATCGGTGTCGGCGGCGGTGGTGTCAATGCCATCAACCGGATGATCGAGGTCGGTCTCAAGGGCGTCGAGTTCATCGCCATCAACACCGACGCGCAGGCGCTGTTGATGAGCGACGCCGACGTCAAGCTCGACGTCGGCCGCGAACTCACCCGCGGACTCGGCGCCGGCGCCAACCCGGCCGTCGGCCGCAAGGCCGCCGAGGACCACCGCGAGGAGATCGAGGAGGTCCTCAAGGGGGCCGACATGGTCTTCGTGACGGCCGGTGAGGGCGGCGGCACCGGCACCGGCGGCGCGCCCGTCGTGGCCAACATCGCCCGCTCGCTCGGCGCCCTCACCATCGGCGTGGTCACCCGCCCGTTCACCTTCGAGGGACGGCGCCGCGCCAACCAGGCCGAGGACGGCATCGCGGAACTCCGCGAAGAGGTCGACACCCTCATCGTCATCCCCAACGACCGGCTGCTGTCCATCTCGGACCGCCAGGTCTCGGTCCTCGACGCCTTCAAGTCGGCCGACCAGGTCCTGCTCTCCGGTGTCCAGGGCATCACCGACCTCATCACCACGCCCGGTCTGATCAACCTCGACTTCGCCGACGTCAAGTCGGTCATGTCCGAGGCCGGTTCGGCGCTCATGGGCATCGGCTCGGCCCGCGGCGACGACCGCGCGGTGGCCGCCGCCGAGATGGCGATCTCCTCGCCGCTCCTGGAGGCGTCCATCGACGGCGCCCGGGGCGTACTGCTCTCCATCTCCGGCGGTTCCGACCTCGGCCTGTTCGAGATCAACGAAGCGGCCCAGCTGGTCAGCGAGGCCGCCCACCCCGAGGCCAACATCATCTTCGGCGCCGTCATCGACGACGCCCTCGGCGACGAGGTCCGCGTCACCGTGATCGCCGCCGGCTTCGACGGGGGCCAGCCGCCCGCCCGCCGCGAGACGGTCATGGGATCCTCCTCGACCACCGCCCGCCGCGAGGAGCCGACTCCGGTACGGCAGGCCGAGAGCCGCCCGTCCTTCGGTTCGCTCGGCAGCGTCACGCCGAAGGAGGACCCGGAGCCGGCTCCCGAGCCGGCCGCCGACCTCCCCGTCGCCCCGCCGGTCCCGCCGTCGCGGACCTACTCCGACAGCGCGGCCGAGGAACTGGACGTGCCGGACTTCCTGAAGTGATAGGGCAGCGCGAGAGCGGGAGCGGCGCGCACTTCGCCTTCACCGACCGGTGGGGCGGGGTGAGCGCCGCTCCGTATGAGGAGCTCAACCTCGGCGGCGCGGTCGGAGACGACCCCGAGGCAGTACGGACCAATCGCGAACTGGCCGCCAAGTCGCTCGGCCTCGACCCGGCCCGGGTGGTCTGGATGAACCAGGTGCACGGGGCGGACGTCGCGGTGGTCTCGGAGCCGTGGGGCGAGAAGCCGGTGCCCCGGGTCGACGCGGTCGTCACCGCCGAACGCGGTCTCGCGCTCGCCGTCCTCACCGCCGACTGCACTCCGGTGCTGCTCGCCGACCCGGTCGCCGGGATTGTCGCGGCGGCCCACGCGGGCCGTCCCGGCATGGTCGCCGGTGTCGTCCCGGCCGCGCTACGCGCGATGACCGGACTCGGCGCCGATCCCGCCCGGATCGTCGCCCGCACCGGGCCCGCCGTCTGCGGACGGTGCTACGAAGTGCCCGAGGAGATGCGCGCCGACGTCGCCGCCGTCGAACCCGCGGCGCACGCCGAGACGAGCTGGGGCACTCCCGCGGTCGACGTGACCGCCGGAGTGCACGCGCAGCTCGACCGGCTCGGGGTGCGCGACCGGCAGCAGTCGCCGGTGTGCACGCGCGAGTCGGGCGACCATTTCTCGTACCGCCGCGATCGCACCACGGGGCGACTCGCGGGATATGTCTGGCTGGGCGATGGGGCATGACGGACCGTAAGGACGAACTCGCCGCGAATCTGGCGAAGGTGGAGGAGCGCATCGCCGCCGCGTGCGCGGCCGCCGGGCGCGGACGGGAAGAGGTGACCCTCATCGTGGTCACCAAGACCTATCCCGCGAGCGATGTGCGGATCCTCTCCGAGCTCGGGGTGCGCCATGTCGCCGAGAACAAGGACCAGGACGCGGCACCCAAGGCCGCCGAATGCTCGGATCTGCCCCTTACTTGGCACTTTGTTGGTCAGTTGCAGACCAACAAGGTGCGATCTGTTGTGGGTTACGCGGATCTCGTGCAGTCCGTCGATCGTTCGAAGCTGGTGACGGCTCTCTCCAAGGAGGCCGTGAAGGCCGGGCGTGAGGTGGGCTGCCTGATCCAGGTCGCCCTCGACGCCGGTTCGAGCGAGCGAGGGGAGCGGGGTGGCGTGGCGCCGGGCGGGATCGGGGAGTTGGCCGGTCTCGTGTCCGGGGCTCCGGGTCTGCGGCTCGACGGGCTGATGACCGTCGCTCCGCTCACCGGGGAGTACGCGGGACGCGAACAGGCGGCGTTCGAGCGGTTGATGGATTTGTCGACCGACCTGCGCAGAGCCCATCCGGCTGCGAACATGGTCTCGGCAGGGATGAGTGCGGACCTCGAACAGGCCGTGGCCGCCGGAGCGACACATGTACGCGTCGGCACCGCGGTACTCGGAGTCCGCCCCAGGCTCGGGTAACGTCGCCAGGAAGTCGGACCACAGCAGAAAATATGGTCATTACCGCCGAAAGGCGGTCATAACGACCTCGTGGATCGCGGGCACTTGGCAGTCGTCAGCCGATCCACCACAGAGCGGAGGACTCAGAGAATGGCCGGCGCGATGCGCAAGATGGCGGTCTACCTCGGCCTCGTGGAGGACGATGGGTACGACGGCCGCGGTTTCGACCCCGACGACGACTTCGAACCGGAACTCGACCCGGAGCCCGAGCGGGACCGCCGACGGCACGAGCCGTCTCACCAGTCACATCAGGCACTTCAGCCTGAAAGGGACGAATCGGTCAGAGTTGTGCAGTCCTCGGTACCGCGCGACCCGGTGCCTCGATCCTCTTCGCTCGCCGCGGAATCGGTGCGTCCCGCGCGCATCGCGCCCGTGGCATCCATCACACAAGAGCGCGCCAGCCTGGAGAAGAACGCACCGGTGATCATGCCCAAGGTCGTGTCGGAACGAGAGCCTTACCGGATCACCACACTTCACCCCCGGACCTACAACGAGGCCCGTACCATCGGGGAACACTTCCGTGAGGGCACTCCGGTGATCATGAATCTGACTGAGATGGATGACACAGACGCCAAGCGACTTGTCGACTTTGCGGCCGGTTTGGTGTTTGGTCTTCACGGCAGCATCGAGCGGGTGACGCAGAAGGTGTTCCTGTTGTCGCCTGCTAACGTCGATGTCACGGCGGAGGACAAGGCCCGCATCGCAGAGGGCGGGTTCTTCAACCAGAGCTGAGAAGCAACAACCGGAACGAAGTACGAACAGGGGAGAGGGAAAGACAGTCCATGAGCGTGTTCGCACAGGTGCTCTACATCGCGCTGATGGTGTTCCTCATCGTGCTCATCTTCCGGTTGGTCATGGACTACGTCTTCCAGTTCGCCCGCTCGTGGCAACCCGGCAAGGCGATGGTGGTCGTTCTGGAGGCCACCTACACTGTCACCGATCCACCGTTGAAGCTTCTGCGGCGGTTCATCCCGCCGCTGCGTCTCGGGGGCGTGGCGCTCGACCTGTCCTTCTTCGTGCTGATGATCATCGTCTACATCCTCATCACCGTCACGGGAAACCTGGCGAGGTGACTGTGGACGATACGGTCTTGCCGACTGCCGATGACTACGTTGAGGTGAAGAGATGCCGTTGACCCCCGAGGACGTGCGGAACAAGCAGTTCACGACCGTCCGCCTCCGAGAAGGCTATGACGAGGACGAGGTCGATGCCTTCCTCGACGAGGTCGAAGCCGAACTGACGCGCCTGCTGCGCGAGAACGAGGACCTGCGCGCCAAGCTGGCCGCGGCGACGCGTGCTGCTGCCCAGAACCAGCAGAACATGCGCAAGCCTCCCGAGCAGCAGGACCAGCAGCAGGGTGGCATGCCCGGACAGGGGATGCCGCAGCAGGGTATGCGTGGGCCCGGTCCCGGCGCCCCCGTCCCGGCCGGCATATCCGGTCCGCCGCAGCAGATGGGCGGCCCCATGGGTGGCCCGCCCCAGCTGCCGAGCGGTGCGCCGCAGCTGCCCGCCGGTCCCGGCGGCCAGGGCGGTCCGCAGGGTCCCGGTCCGATGGGCCAGGGCCCCATGGGCCAGGGTCCGATGGGCCAGGGCCAGATGGGCCAGGGTCAGATGGGCCAGGGCACCATGGGCGGTCAGCCGCCCATGCAGCAGCAGATGGGCGGCCCGATGGGTGGCCCCATGGGTGGTCCGATGGGCGGCCCCGGTCAGGGCCCCGGTGGCGACAGCGCCGCCCGTGTCCTCTCGCTGGCCCAGCAGACCGCCGACCAGGCGATCGCCGAGGCCCGTTCCGAGGCCAACAAGATCGTCGGCGAGGCGCGTTCGCGTGCCGAGGGTCTCGAGCGTGACGCCCGTGCCAAGGCCGACGCCCTGGAGCGGGACGCGCAGGAGAAGCACCGCGTCGCGATGGGCTCCCTGGAGTCCGCCCGCGCCACGCTGGAGCGCAAGGTCGAGGACCTGCGCGGCTTCGAGCGCGAGTACCGCACGCGTCTGAAGTCGTACCTCGAGTCGCAGCTGCGCCAGCTGGAGACCCAGGCCGACGACTCGCTGGCTCCGCCGCGCACTCCGGCGACCGCGTCGCTGCCGCCGTCCCCGGCGCCTTCGATGGCTCCGGCCGGTGCCAGTGCCCCGTCGTACGGCGGCAACCCGGGCGGTATGGGCGGCGGTCCTTCGCCGGCCGCTCCGTCCTACGGCGGCCAGCAGCAGATGTCGCCGGCCATGACCCAGCCGATGGCGCCGGTGCGGCCGCAGGGTCCCGGTCCGATGGGACAGGCTCCCTCGCCCATGCGTGGCTTCCTCATCGACGAGGACGACAACTGACGGCCTCTAGTACGCCTTAGGCGTCGGCAGCGTTCAGGGCGGGGCCCCGGATTTCGATCCGGGGCCCCGCCCTTTTACGCGTGTTGATCACGGTGCCGCCCGCAGGCACGAAGAAGGGCCCGGCCCCGCGACGGGGGGCCGGGCCCTTCTTCCCGGGCTTACGCCTTGCGCAGTCGGAACGTCAGCGACAGGCCCTCGTCGGTGAACGGGGTGCCGTAGCTGTCGTCCGCCTCGCCCTGCGCGAAGTCGGTCGCGAGGACCTCGTCGGCGATCAGGGCGGCGTGCTCGGACAGGGCCGCGAGCACGGCCGGATCCGTGGAGGTCCAGCGCAGCGCGATGCGGTCGGCCACATCGAGGCCGCTGTTCTTGCGGGCCTCCTGGATCAGACGGATCGCGTCACGAGCCAGGCCCGCCCGGCGGAGCTCCTCGGTGATCTCCAGGTCGAGGGCCACCGTGGCACCGGAGTCGGACGCCACCGACCAGCCCTCGCGCGGGGTCTCCGTGATGATCACCTCGTCGGGGGCGAGCGTGATCGTCTCGCCGTCGACCTCCACCGACGCCGTGCCCTCGCGCAGGGCGAGGGAGAGCGCGGCCGCGTCGGCGTTCGCGACCGCCTTGGCCACGTCCTGGACGCGCTTGCCGAACCGCTTGCCGAGCGCGCGGAAGTTCGCCTTCGCCGTGGTGTCGACCAGGCTGCCGCCGACCTCGCTGAGGGAGGCGAGCGCGCTCACGTTCAGCTCGTCCGTGATCTGCGCGTGCAGCTCACGGTCCAGCGCGTCGAAGCCGGTCGCGGCGATGAGTGCCCGGGACAGCGGCTGGCGGGTCTTCACGCCCGACTCCGCACGCGTGGCCCGGCCCAGCTCGACGAGCCGGCGCACCAGGACCATCTGCTTCGACAGCTCCGGGTCGATGGCCTTCAGGTCCGCCTCCGGCCAGGAGGCCAGGTGCACCGACTCCGGGGCGCCCGGGGTGACCGGCACCACCAGGTCCTGCCAGACCCGCTCGGCGATGAACGGGGTCAGCGGGGCCATCAGCTTGGTGACCGTCTCGACGACCTCGTGCAGGGTGCGCAGCGCGGCCTTGTCGCCCTGCCAGAAGCGGCGCCGCGAGCGGCGGACGTACCAGTTGGACAGGTCGTCGACGAACGCCGACAGGAGCTTGCCGGCGCGCTGGGTGTCGTAGGACTCCAGGGACTGGGTCACCTGGTCGGTCAGCGCGTGCAGTTCGGACAGCAGCCAGCGGTCCAGGACCGGGCGGTCGGCCGGGGCCGGGTCCGCCTCGCTGGGCGCCCAGTTCGACGTACGGGCGTACAGGGCCTGGAAGGCGACCGTGTTCCAGTAGGTGAGGAGGGTCTTCCGCACCACCTCCTGGATGGTGCCGTGGCCCACGCGGCGTGCCGCCCACGGGGATCCGCCGGCCGCCATGAACCAGCGCACCGCGTCCGCGCCGTGCCGGTCCATCAGCGGAATCGGCTCCAGGGTGTTGCCCAGGTGCTTGGACATCTTGCGGCCGTCCTCGGCGAGGATGTGGCCGAGGCACACGACGTTCTCGTACGAGGACTTGTCGAAGACCAGGGTGCCGACGGCCATCATCGTGTAGAACCAGCCGCGGGTCTGGTCGATGGCCTCGCTGATGAACTGGGCCGGGTAGCGGGACTCGAAGAGTTCCTTGTTCTTGTACGGGTAGCCCCACTGCGCGAACGGCATCGAACCCGAGTCGTACCAGGCGTCGATGACCTCCGGCACGCGCGTGGCCGTCTTCTGGCACTGGGGGCACGCGAAGGTGACGCCGTCGATGAACGGGCGGTGCGGGTCCAGTTCGGAGTGGTCCGTGCCGGTCAGCTCGGTGAGCTCCGCGCGCGAGCCGACGACGGTGAGGTGGTCGTCCTCACAGCGCCAGATCGGCAGCGGGGTGCCCCAGTAGCGGTTGCGGGACAGCGCCCAGTCGATGTTGTTGTGCAGCCAGTCGCCGTACCGGCCGTGCTTGACCGTCTCCGGGAACCAGTTGGTGTTCTCGTTCTCCTGGAGGAGGCGGTCCTTGATGGCCGTGGTGCGGATGTACCAGGACGGCTGCGCGTAGTAGAGGAGCGCGGTGTGGCAGCGCCAGCAGTGCGGGTAGCTGTGCTCGTACGGGATGTGCTTGAAGAGGAGGCCGCGCTGCTGGAGGTCCTCGGTGAGCTGTTCGTCCGCCTTCTTGAAGAAGACGCCGCCGACGAGGGGGACGTCCTCCTCGAAGGTGCCGTCGGGGCGGACGGGGTTCACCACGGGCAGGCCGTAGGCGCGGCAGACCTTGAGGTCGTCCTCACCGAAGGCGGGGGACTGGTGGACCAGGCCCGTACCGTCCTCGGTCGTGACGTACTCGGCGTTGACCACGTAATGGGCCGGCGCCGGGAACTCCACGAGCTCGAACGGACGTTGATAGGTCCAGCGCTCCATCTCGGCGCCGGTGAAGGACTGGCCGGTGGTCTCCCAGCCCTCGCCGAGGGCCTTGGCGAGCAGCGGCTCGGCGACGACGAGCTTCTCCTCGCCGTCGGTCGCGACGACGTAGGTGACCTCCGGGTGCGCGGCGACCGCCGTGTTGGACACCAGGGTCCAGGGGGTCGTCGTCCACACCAGGAGCGCTGCCTGGCCGGCGAGCGGACCGGAGGTGAGCGGGAAACGGACGTACACGGACGGGTCCACGACCGTCTCGTAGCCCTGCGCCAGCTCGTGGTCGGACAGGCCGGTGCCGCAGCGCGGACACCAGGGGGCGACGCGGTGGTCCTGGACCAGCAGGCCCTTGTTGAAGATCTCCTTCAGCGACCACCAGACGGACTCGATGTACTCCGGGTCCATCGTGCGGTACGGGTCCTGGAGGTCGGTCCAGTAGCCCATGCGCGTCGTGAGCGCCTCGAAGGCGTCGGTGTGGCGAGTCACGGACTCGCGGCACTTGGCGTTGAACTCGGCGATGCCGTACGCCTCGATGTCCTTCTTGCCGCTGAAGCCGAGCTCCTTCTCGACCGCCAGCTCCACCGGGAGGCCGTGGCAGTCCCAGCCGGCCTTGCGGGCCACGTGGTAGCCGCGCATGGTGCGGAAGCGGGGGAAGACGTCCTTGAAGACGCGGGCCTCGATGTGGTGGGCGCCCGGCATGCCGTTGGCGGTGGGCGGGCCCTCGTAGAACACCCACTCGGGGCGGCCCTCGGACTGCTCCAGGGTCTTGGCGAAGATCTTCTGCTCGCGCCAGAAGTCGAGCACCGCGTGCTCGAGCGCGGGCAGGTCGACCTGGGCGGGCACCTGGCGGTACTGCGTCATCAGTCTTCCTCCGGCGGATGTGCTGCCTTCCGTCCGGAGGGACGAGAGCCGTGTCTTTCCGTACGCCGGTTTCGGCGCGCTCCCGCGGTACCACCCTCCTTGGCCCGCCGACGCCTGGTGTGCGTCGGTGAGCCCCCTCATTGGGGTCGCGATGCCGGGTCTACGCCCCCTGCCGGGGGTTCTTCCGGCGGCTCCGGGGTGATCTTCGCGTCGCGCTCGCCCCCGGGCTTCCACCGTCCCCGGGTCGCTCTGGGCTGCGTACGCCGCTACTCGTCCCCATCCACGCCTTTCGCTCCGCCCAGTGTACGGCGCTCCGGGGACAGCGGCCGACCGGTTTTCCGGGGCGGGGTGCGGAGGCCGCCGCAGGGCGCGGAGTGACCCGAATGGAGCGGCACGGCTGTTCGGATTCCAGGACGGACGGTCCGGCGGATTACCCGGCGGGGAGCTGGGCACAACGCATGCATGCTTCCCGCCCCGCGCGCGTGGGGCGGGCGGATCGGGCGGCGTGCCCCGTTGCCGCGGGACTCAAGTCGATTTATCGTCCCAGCACGATTCGCGAGCAAGATCACAATATGTGAAGGGGCCGCGGCATGGTGGCGAAGAAGACCGCCGTACAGCAGTCGGCGTCGGGCCGGTCCACCCATGCCCGTGCCTCCGGCGGCGAGGCCAAGGACGCGGGCGGGAAGAAGAGCGTGCAGGGTGCGCCCGCGTCGTCCGCCAAGGGTGCTGTCAAGGCCGTGAAGGCGGTCGGGGCGGCGGCGAAGAGCGTCGCGAAGAAGGCCGCCGTCAAGAGCACGCGCGCGGGTGCCGGGAAGGCCGCGGCGAAGAAGGCGGCGCCCCGGAGGGCGAGCGGCGCCGAGAAGACCACGGCCGCCCGCGGCGGGCAGCCGGCCGCGGAGGCGGAGGCGGAGGCCTCGGCCGGGAGACCGGAGGACGAGACCGTCGGTGGGGCGGGGGAGGCCACCAAGGGCGTCGGGAAGGCGTCGGTCACCAAGAAGTCCGCGGTCGCCAAGACGGCTGCGGGTGCCAAGAAGGCGGTCGCCGAGAAGGCGGTCGCCAAGAAGGCCGCGGGTACCAAGAAGGCGGTCGCCAAGAAGGCCGCGGGCACGAAGAGGGCTGCGGGCACGAAGAAACCCGGGGTTGCCGACAGCGCGGTGAGCAAGGAGCCCGCGGTCCCCGAAAAGGCGGTCGGTGAGAAATCCCCGGTCCCGCGAGAGGCGGGCGCCGAGGAGGCCGTGGTCTCGGAGAAGGCCTCGGCCACGAAGAAGAAGGCGGTCACCAAGAAGGCCACCGCACGGAGCAGGACCGCGACGAAGGCCGCGGGGAGGAAGACGGCCGTGAAGGACACCGCGGTCGAGGAGACGGTCGCCGCGGAGGCCGGTGTCCCACAGGGGGACGCCGGGCAGGGCACCTCCGGGAAGAACACCCCCACGAAGACGGCGACGAGAAAGAGCACGGCCAAGAAAGCGGGCGCGGCCGAGGCCGCGAAGAAGACGGGAGCCACGACGGTGGTTGCGAAGAAGACCCCTGGCACGGCCACGGCGGCGAAGACCGCCCTACCCAACGCGCGTGTCGCGGCGGTGGAGCCCGGCGAGCTCGCGGTGCGCCCCGGTGAGGACCCGTGGACCCCCGAGGAGGTGGAGGAGGCCCGCTCGGAGCTGACGGCCGAGGTGCTGCGGCTGCGCACCGAGATCTCCACGTCCGAGGAGTCCCTGGTCGGGCTCATGCGGGACTCCGGGGACGGCGCCGGCGACGATCAGGCCGACACCGGGACCAAGAACATCACGCGCGAGAGCGAGATGGCCCTCGCGGCCAACGCGCGCGAGATGCTCACCCAGACCGAGCGCGCCCTCGGACGCCTCGACGCCGGCACCTACGGCCTGTGCGAGAACTGCGGCAACCCCATCGGCAAGGCACGCATGCAGGCCTTCCCGCGGGCGACCCTGTGCGTGGAGTGCAAGCAGAAGCAGGAACGCCGGTACTGAAGGTCCATGGAGGCGTGTCGTACCCTCGTCCTCAGTCAGGTACCTAGGTCGAGGGACTCACGTGGCAGAGGCGGAGCGCATCATCGGTACGCCGGATACCCCAGAGGCGGCGGGGGCCGAGCCGGAGCAGGACCAGGCGGCGCGGCCCAGGGGCCGGCGCCGCATCGCCGTGCTGTTCACGGTGGCCGCCTTCGCGTACGCCCTCGACCTGGTCAGCAAGATGATCGTGGTCGCGAAGCTGGAGCACCACGAGCCGATCGAGATCATCGGGGACTGGCTGAAGTTCGAGGCGATCCGCAACGCGGGCGCGGCCTTCGGCTTCGGCGAGGCCTTCACCGTGATCTTCACGGTGATCGCGGCCGCCGTGATCGTGGTGATCGCCCGGCTCGCCCGCAAGCTCTACAGCCTGCCCTGGGCGATCGCCCTCGGGCTGCTGCTCGGCGGCGCGCTCGGCAACCTCACCGACCGGCTCTTCCGCTCGCCGGGCGTGTTCGAGGGGGCGGTCGTCGACTTCATCGCGCCCAAGCACTTCGCCGTCTTCAACCTCGCCGACTCGGCGATCGTGTGCGGCGGGATCCTGATCGTGCTGCTGTCGTTCAAGGGGCTCGACCCGGACGGCACGGTCCACAAGGACTGAGGGCCGGTTTTCCACAGGCCCGTTCGGGCCGGTCGCGGAGGTCCGGCATACTCGACGGGTGAGCACCATTCCCGAGATCCGCACCCTGCCCGTGCCCGACGGCCTGGAGGGCGAGCGCGTCGACGCCGCCATCTCCCGCATGTTCGGCTTCTCCCGCACCAAGGCGGCCGAGCTCGCCGCCTCGGGGAAGGTCACGGTCGACGGGTCGGTGGTCGGGAAGTCCGAGCGGGTGCACGGCGGGGCCTGGCTGGAGGTCGAGATGCCGCAGGCGCCCGCGCCGGTGCAGATCGTCGCCGAGCCGGTCGAGGGCATGGAGATCGTCCATGACGACGACGACGTGGTCGTGATCGTCAAGCCGGTCGGGGTCGCCGCGCATCCCAGCCCCGGCTGGACCGGCACCACCGTGATCGGCGGGCTCGCCGCCGCCGGGTACCGCATCTCCACCTCCGGTGCCGCCGAGCGCCAGGGCATCGTGCACCGGCTCGACGTGGGCACCTCGGGGCTGATGGTCGTGGCCAAGTCGGAGCGGGCGTACACCTCGCTCAAGCGGCAGTTCAAGGAGCGCACGGTCGACAAGCGGTACCACACGCTCGTCCAGGGCCACCCGGACCCGACCAGCGGCACCATCGACGCGCCCATCGGCCGGCACCCCAACCACGACTACAAGTGGGCGGTCACCGCCGAGGGCAAGCCCTCCGTCACGCACTACGATCTCATCGAGGCGTTCCGCGCGGCCTCCCTGCTCGACGTGAAGCTGGAGACCGGGCGCACCCACCAGATCCGCGTCCACATGGCCGCCCACCGCCACCCCTGCGTCGGCGACCTGACCTACGGCGCCGACCCGACGCTCGCCAAGCGGCTGCGGCTGACCCGGCAGTGGCTGCACGCGGTACGGCTCGGCTTCGAGCACCCCGGGGACGGGGAGTGGGTGGAGTTCGCCAGCGACTACCCGGAGGACCTTCAGCAGGCTCTGGACCTGGTGCGTGAGGAGACCTACGGGTGAGCACCCGCGCGTACGAGGTGCGGGTCGCCGAGGATCCCGCCGACCGTGAGGCCTGCTTCACGGTGCGCAAGGAGGTCTTCGTCGGCGAGCAGGGTGTGCCCGAGGACATCGAGTACGACGCCTACGACGCCGTGGCGGTGCATGTGCTGGCCGTGCGGGAGGACGGGGTGCCGCTCGGGACCGGGCGGCTGCTGTTCGGCGAGGCGGCGGCCGGGAAGACCGGCGGTGACGCGTCGGTGGGGTCGCTGGGGCGGCTCGCGGTGACCCGGGAGGCGCGCGGGCTCGGCGTGGGGGCCGCGCTCGTACGGGCCGTCGAGGAGGCGGCACGCGCGCGTGGGCTGGCGGCCGTGGATCTGCACGCCCAGACGCACGCGCTGGGGTTCTACGAGTGGCTGGGGTACGTGGCGTACGGGCCGGAGTTCCTGGACGCGGGGATACCGCACCGGGCCATGCGGCGCGTTCTCTGACGGTCGGCGGGAGCGGCGGTCGGGAGGGTTCGGGCGTTTTGCGGGCAGACTGAAGTGACCGATGATTTGTCGATCTGCCCGGAGTTCTGACCGTGGATCAGTTGGCCCTGTTGTTCGTGTTGTTGCTGGGGGCTCTGATCAGTGTCCCGGCGGGAGACCGGTTCGGGCTGCCGGCGCCGGTGCTGATGACACTGCTCGGCATAGTGCTGGCGGTGCTGGACTTCGTGCCGAATGTCGACATCCCGCCCGAGCTGATCCTGCCCATTCTGTTGCCGCCCCTGCTCTACGCGGCGGTGCGGCGCACTTCCTGGCGCCAGTTCGCGGCCAACAAGCGGCCGATCTTCCTGCTGGCCGTCGCGCTCGTGTTCGTGACGACCCTGTGCGTCGCCGCCGTCGCCCACGCGATCGTGCCGGGGCTGCCGATCGCCGCCGCCGTCGCGCTCGGCGCGCTGGTCGCCCCGCCCGACCCGGTCGCCGCGACCGCCGTGGCCGGCCAACTCGGGCTGCCCCGCAGGCTGGTGTCCATCCTGGAGGGCGAGGGCCTCTTCAACGACGTGACGGCGATCGTGCTGTACCACGTGGCCGTCGCCGCGGCTGTCAGCGGCTCGTTCACGCCCGGCAAGGCGGTCTTCGAGCTGGTGCTCTCCGCTGTCGTCGCCGTCGCCGTGGGGCTCGTGCTGGGCTGGGGCGCCAACAAGCTGATGGATCTGCTGGGCGACGCCACCCTCCAGATCGGACTGACGGTCCTCGTGCCGTACGCCTCCTACGTGCTCGCCGAGGAGCTGCACGGCTCCGGAGTGCTCGCGGTGCTGACCACCGCCCTGTTCCTCGCCGAGTACGGCACCGACGCCGACGACGTGATGACGCGGCTGGCCGGCCACACCTTCTGGGACATCGTCGACACCCTCGTCACCGGCGTGGCCTTCGGTCTCATCGGGCTCGAACTGCACAACGCGATCCGGACCGCGTCCGGACGCTGGGGCGAGATGCTCGGCTGGGCCGCGGCGATCGTGGCCGTGGTCGTCCTCGTCCGGCTGGCCTGGCTGATGCCGGCCACCTGGCTCACCAAGCGGATGCACGCGAAACGGGACTACAGCGAGGAGATCCCGACCAGTTGGCGGGAGACCGTCATCATGTGGTGGTCCGGGATGCGGGGTGTGGCGTCGGTGGCGCTGGCGTTGGCCATTCCGCTGGAGACCGACTCGGGGGCGGGTTTTCCCGACCGGGACGAGATCGTCTTCATCGCGTTCGGTGTGATCATGGCCACACTGGTGCTCCAGGGGCTGACCCTGCCGTGGCTGGTGAGGCGGCTGGGGGTACAGGCCGACACCGAGCGGGAGAAGGAGTTCGAGAAGGCCCTCGCCGTCCGGGCGGCCAAGGCGGCCAAACGGCGGCTGCGGGAGATCGAGGCCGTGGAGGAGCTGCCGGAGGAGCTGTCCGAGCAGATGCAGCGGCGGGCGTTCGAGATCGGTGTGCGGATCCATCCCGAGACGGGGGACGAGGAGCGCCGCGAGGCCCGGCGGCGGCTCAAGCGGGTGCGGCGCATCCACGGCGAGATGCTGAGCGCGGCGCGGCACGAGGTGCTGGCGGCGCGGAGCGAACCGGGGGCCGATCCCGAGGTCGTGGACCGGGTGCTGCGGCACCTGGACGTCCGCAGTCTGCGGTGACCGGTGTGCGAAGGTCACGTAAACCGGGGTGAGCCGACCGGCGGTGTGCTCGTAGGGTCCAGGTATGGCTCGCAACGTGGTGATCAGCGGTGGCGGTACGGGAATCGGGCTCGCGGCGGCGCAGGTGTTCGCCGCGGAAGGGGACCGGGTGCTGCTGCTCGGGCGGCGCGCCGAGGTGCTGGAGAAGGCCGGGGTACCCGGCGCGCTCACGTACGCCGCCGATCTCGGTGACGTCGACCAGGTGCGCGGGGTCGTCGGGTTCGTGGCGCGTGAGCTCGGGACCGTGGACGTGCTGATCCACAGCGCCGGGGGCACCGGACAGCTCGAACCGCCCGCCGGGAGCACCGATCCGCTGGACGCCGTCGCCCACAACTGGACCGTGAACTTCCGGCTCAATCTGCTGACCGCGGCCCTGCTCACCGAGGGGCTGAAGGACCGGCTCGCCGCACCGGGCGGGCGGGTGCTGTTCGTCAGCTCCATCGCCGCGTACCGGGGGTCCGGGAGCGGGGCGTACGGGGCGGCGAAGGCGGGGCTGCATCCGTACGCCCATGATCTGGCCAGGGAGTTGGGGCCGCGGGGGATCACGGCGAACGTGGTCGCGCCGGGCTACATCGAGGACACCGAGTTCTTCGGTGCGGCCATCGATCCCGCGCGGCGGGAGCGGCTTGTCGGTGACACGTTGAACGGGCGGGCGGGGACGCCGGGGGATGTCGCGGCGACGCTTCATTGGCTGGCGTCGCCTGGGGCCGGGCATGTGACGTCGCAGGTGGTGCAGGTCAATGGCGGGGCTGAGCGGGGGCATTGAGGGCGTCGGTGGGCAGGTGCGGGTCCGTCGTGGCTGGTCGCGCAGTTCCCCGCGCCGCTGGTTGGGCTCGGGTGGCCTGCGCGACCATGGACCGTCAGCCTCGGCCCGTTCGCGGGGACTCGTGGGCTCGGCGCGGTGCCTCGCCGTCCCTGCCGTTGCCGTTCAGCCGCCGGAACCCCGGCGCCAACGTCGCGTCCGCCGTGTTCACGCGCGGCAGGGCGTACGGGTGGTTGTCGGTCAGCCAGCGGATCATCTGCTCGCGGACCGTGACCCGCACCGTCCAGATGTCGTCGGCGTCCTTGGCCGTCACCAGGGCGCGCACCTGCATGGTGTTCGGGGTGGTGTCGGTGACGGCGAGGCCGTAGTCACGGCCGTCCCAGGCCGGGCACTCGCGCAGGATGTCCCGCAGGCGCTCGCGCATCAGCTCCACCGGGGCGGTGTGATCGACGTGCCAGTAGACGATGCCGGTCATCTGCGGGGTGCCGCGCGACCAGTTCTCGAACGGCTTCGAGGTGAAGTACGACACCGGCATGGTGATCCGGCGTTCGTCCCAGGTCCGTACGGTCAGGAAGGTCAGCGTGATCTCCTCGACGGTGCCCCACTCGCCGTCCACCACGACGGTGTCGCCGATGCGGACCATGTCGCCGAAGGCGATCTGCAGCCCGGCGAACATGTTGCTGAGCGTCGACTGGGCGGCCACACCGGCGACGATGCCGAGGATTCCGGCCGAGGCCAGCAGTGAGGCACCGGCCGCGCGCATCGCCGGGAAGGTCAGCAGCATCGCGGCCACCGCCACCACGCCGACGGTCGCGGCGACCACCCGCATGATCAGCGTGACCTGGGTGCGCACCCGCCTGACCCGGGCGGCGTCGTGGTGGGCACGCGCGTAACGGGTGTACGTCGTCTCCACTATGGCCGCGGCGATCCGGATCACCAGCCAGGCGGTCGCCCCGATGAGGATCAGCGTCAGGGTCTGCCCGATACCGGCGCTGTGCCGCTGCGCCAGCCGCGCCTCGTCATACGCTCCTCTCAGCATCGCCGCGCACAGCACGAGCATGTAGGGGATGCGGCCACGGCGCAGCAGACCCCACATCGGGGTCTCGCTGTGGCGTTCGTCGGCCTTGCGCAGCAGAAGGTCGGTGGCCCAGCCGATCACCAGCGTGAGCAGCACCGAGCCGCCGACCACGATCAGTGGGCGGAGTACGTTCTCCATGACCCCGAACCTAACCGGCCCGGCCGAGTCATGAACATGTGACTTCCGCCGCGAAGTGGGTACGGCGGGCGTCGCGCCCGCGGAACGGCACTGTCGGTGCGGGCTGGCACCATGGCCTCATGAACATCATGCTCTTTCACTCGACCTACGGCCTCAGGCCCGCCGTCCGTCAGGCCGCCGACCGGCTGCGGGAGGCCGGGCACGAGGTGTGGACGCCGGACCTCTTCGAGGGGCGCACGTTCGAGACGGTCGAGGAGGGCATGGCCTTCAACGAGGAGATCGGCAAGGACGAACTGCTCAAGCGGGCCGTCCTGGCCGCCGCGCCCTACTCCGAGCGCGGCCTCGTCTACGCCGGGTTCTCGCTCGGTGCCTCGATCGCGCAGACCCTCGCCCTCGGCGACGACAAGGCCCGCGGACTGCTGCTCCTGCACGGCACCTCCGACATCGCGCCGAACGCGACCGCGGACGAGCTGCCGGTCCAGTTGCACGTTGCCGAGCCGGACCCCTTCGAGACCGACGACTGGCTGAGCGCCTGGTATCTCCAGATGGGCCGCACCGGCGCCGACGTGGAGGTCTACAGATACGCCGGGGCCGGTCACCTCTACACCGACCCAGACCTGCCGGACTACGACGAGGAGGCAGCCGAGGCCACCTGGCGGGTGGCCCTCGGCTTCCTGGAGACGCTCTAGCGCCGGCCTAGACCGGGGTGTACGTCCGCTCGACCTTCTGCGTGCCGGTCCGGGTGCGGTACGAACGCGCCCAGGACGAGGTCGCGTCGGCCTTGGTCTTGTCGGAGAGCACGTAGTAGTCCATCTGCGCCCGCTCGGCGGTGATGTCCAGGACGCCGTAGCCGTGGCGGTCGGTGTCGACCCAGTGGACGTGCCGGTTGGCGACCTGGATGACCGGCGCGGCGAGCGCGGTGACCGTGCCCTCGGGGACCTTCAGGAGGTCGTCGAGGTTGTCGGAGGTCACCGAGGTGACGACGAACTCCGTGGCGGCCGAGGCCGACAGCGGGTAGGTTCCGGCGTCCACCGGCACGTCGTTGGCCCACGCCATGTGGATGTCCCCGGTCAGGAAGACGGTGTTGCGGATGGCGTTGGAGCGCAGGTGGGCGAGGAGTTCACGGCGGTCGTCCGTGTAGCCGTCCCACTGGTCGGGGTTGAGGGCGAGGCCCTCCTTCGGCAGCCCCAGCAGCTCGGCGAGGGGCCTGAGCAGATCGGCGGAGAGCGAGCCGATCGCGAACGGCGAGATCATCACGGAGTTGCCGACCAGCCGCCAGGTCGTGTCGGAGGACTTCAGCCCCGCCTTGAGCCAGTCCAGCTGGGCGCGGCCGGTGATCGTGCGGTCCGGGTCGTCGACCGAGCCGTTGCCCACGGCGGCCTGCTGGGAGCGGAAGGACCGCAGGTCGAGCAGCGAGAGGTCGGCGAGCTTGCCGAAACGCAGTCGGCGGTAGGTGGTGCCCGCGAGGGCCGGACGGACCGGCATCCACTCGAAGTAGGCCTGCTTGGCGGCGGCCTGACGGGCCGACCAGGCACCCTCCGCGCCCTCGGTGTGGTTCTCGGCACCGCCCGACCAGGCGTCGTTGGCGAACTCGTGGTCGTCCCAGATCGCGACGACCGGGGCGACCGCGTGCAGGGCCTGGAGGTCCGGGTCGGTCTTGTACTTGCCGTGCCGGGTCCGGTAGTCGGCGAGGGTCAGGATCTCGTGCGTCGGCGCGTGCTGCCGTACGACGGTGTCGCGGGTGCCGTACTCGCCGGTGCCGTACTCGTAGATGTAGTCGCCCAGGTGCAGCCAGGCGTCCAGGTCGCCGCGGGCCGCGAGGTGGCGGTACGAGGAGAAGTAGCCGGCCTCCCAGTTGGCGCAGGAGACCACGCCGAAGCGGAGGTTCGCGACGGCCGCGTCCGCCGCCGGCGCGGTGCGGGTGCGCGCCGCCGGGGAGTCGGTGCCGCCCGCCGAGAAACGGAACCAGTAGTCGGTCGCGGGCGCGAGGCCGCGTACGTCCGCCTTGACGGTGTGGTCGGAGGCGGCGGTCGCGGTGACGGAACCCTTGGCGACGACGTTCGTGAAGGCCTTGTCCCTGGCGACGACCCAGCCGACCTCGGTGTCCGGACCGAGTCCGGAACCGGGCACGGCCTCGGGCGTCGGGGTCACCCGGGTCCACAGCAGGATGCCGTCCGGGAGCGGGTCGCCGGAGGCCACGCCGTGCAGGAAGACGGGGGCTTCAACGGCACCGGCCGGCCAGGCGGCGGCCAGCGGGGCGGCCAGGACAGCGGTGGCCGCCGCGGCCTTGACGACCGTACGGCGGCGCGGGGACAGGGAGTTGCTGTCGGCTGTTCTCTGTCTACTAGTCACGGCCGATCAGGTTACTGATCGGTATTAACGGGAGCGGGCGAACTCGTGAAAGTTCGCCCGCTCTTTGCCTGAAGGGTGCGGGGATCAGCCCTTCAGGGCCGCCTGGAGCGCCGTGTTGAAGTCGGCGACCGTCATCGGCGCGCTCTTGCCGTCGGGGCCGGTCAGGTTCTTGCCGTCCATCCTCAGGGTCGGGGTGCCGGTCGCGCCGTCCTTGTTGAACTTCTCGGACATGTCCAGGGCCCACTTGTCGTAGGTGCCGTTCTTCACGGCGTTCTGGAAGGTCTTGTTGTCCTTCAGCTCCGGGACGGTCTGCGCGATCTTGATGAGGTAGGAGTCGTCCTTGAACTTGTCCGGGCCGCTCTCGTCGGGATGCCACTTCGTGGAGTACATCGCGGTCTTGTACTTCAGGAACGCCTCGGGGCTGACGTTCAGTGCCGCGCCGAGGGCGCTGAGGCCGTTCTTGGAGCCCTCGCCGCCGAGGTTGCCGTCGAGGAAGGTGGCGCCGACGTACTGGAGCTTGAACTTGCCGTCCGCGACGTCCTTGTCGACGGTCGAGCCGACCGTCTGCTCGAACTGGGCGCACACGGGGCAGCGCGGGTCCTCGTACATGACCAGGGTCTTCTTGGCGGTGCTCTTGCCGATGACGACGGTCGTGCCGTTGGCGCCCGTGCTGTTGGCCGGCTTGACGAGCTTGTCGTTCTTGGCCTCTTCCCAGTAACTGGGCTTGTTGCTCTGGACGACCGCGTAGCCGATGCCGCCGGCTATCGCCAGGACGCCGACGGCGGAGCAGGCGACGATGACCTGGCGCTTGACCTTGTCGCGCTTGGCCTGGCGCTCACGCTCCTGCCGCAACCGCTCACGGGCGGCGGTCTTCGAGGCCTGGCTGTTCCGCTTGCTCATTTCGGTGATCTCCATCGGGGGACGCGCACACGTGGTGTGCGGGGATACGTGGGTGGGGACTGGAGTGCTCGGACGCTGCGGCGGGTTCAGGCGGCAGCGGGCGAGCACGGCGGTCCACGCCGTCCCAGGGAGTGCACGAGGATCTCGTCGAGAGCGACGGCCGTACGGCGGCCGGGGCGCGCCGGGCGGGCCGGTTCCGGCGCCGACCGCACGGTCAGCGCGGCGGCCGCGAGGAGCAGCGGCCGGAAGGTCGTGGCGGCGACGGCCCGCAGCAGCTGGGCCAGGGCCCGCTCGCCGCGGCGCAGCCAGGCGGCCGCGATCATGCCGACGCAGACGTGGGCGGCCAGCAGCAGCCACGCGGTCCGCGGGTCGGCGTGGGCGAGCAGGCCGCCGAGCCGGCCGGGGTCGGTCCCGGTCATCCGGGCCAGCGGTGAGCCGACGCTGGTGCCGTCACCGCAGAACACGTCCCAGCCGACCGAGCGCAGCGGGCCGGCCACCGGGCCGCCCGCGGCGCCGTAACAGACGTGCTGGCCGGTGGTGAAGACGGTGTCGGCGGCGAGCTCCAGCGGGATCAGCACGGCGGCGATCCGCCCGTAGCCGCGCTCCCGGCCGGCCAGCGCGTAGGAGAGCGCGAACACGGCGACGGCGACCACCGCCACCGTGTTGAGCGGCAGGGGAGCCCGGGACAGCAGCACGTGCGACGCGGTGCTGAGCGTCACGACGAGTGCCGTGAACAGCGCCGCGCGGAGCGCTCGTAGCTGGGTCCCGGATATGTCCATAGCGTGGAGAGTGTGACACGCGGGCCTGTAAGGGACCCCTAAAGAGTCCCTGTGAGCGGCCCTATCGTTATCGACAGTGGTATGGGGCCTGTCACAGGCCGGGGATACGGCCGTTGCGGAACAGGTCGACGAAGGTCTGGTGGTCGGCACGCGCGCGTGCGCCGTAGCTGTGCGCGAAGTCGACCAGGAGGCCCGCGAAGCCGTCCTCGTCGGCCGCGATCGCCGCGTCGATGGCCCGCTCCGTCGAGAAGGGCACCAGGGACTCGCCCGAGGTGTCGTCGGCCGCCGCGTGCATGGTGGCCGTGGCCCGGCCGAGGTCGGCGACGACCCCCGCGATCTCCTCCGGGTCGTCGATGTCGCCCCAGTCCAGGTCCACCGCGTACGGCGAGATCTCCGCGACCAGCTGGCCCGCGCCGCCCAGTTCGGTCCAGCCCAGCCACGGGTCGGCGTGCTGCTGGAGAGCGCGCTGGGAGATCACCGTGCGGTGGCCCTCGTGCTGGAAGTAGTCGCGGATCGCCGGGTCGGTGATGTGCCGGGAGACGGCCGGGGTCTGGGCCTGCTTGATGTAGATCACCACGTCGTTCTCCAGGGCGTCGGTGTGCCCCTCGAGAAGGATGTTGTACGACGGCAGCCCCGCCGAACCGATGCCGATCCCGCGGCGGCCGACGACGTCCTTGACGCGGTAGGAGTCCGGGCGGGCCAGGGAGGCCTCCGGGAGGGTCTCCAGATAGCCGTCGAAGGCCGCGAGCACCTTGTAGCGGGTGGCCGCGTCCAGCTCGATGGAGCCGCCGCCCGGCGCGAAGCGGCGCTCGAAGTCGCGGATCTCCGTCATCGACTCCAGGAGGCCGAAGCGGGTCAGCGAGCGGGCGTCGCGCAGCGCGTCCAGGAGGGGGCCCTGGGCGGTGTCCAGGGTGAAGGGCGGCACCTCGTCGCTCTTGGCGCCGGTGGCCAGGGCGTGGATCCGCTCGCGGTACGCGCCCGCGTACACCTCCACCAGCTCGGTGATCTGCTCGTCACTGAGCGCCTTGGCGTACCCGATCAGCGCGACGGAGGCGCCGAAGCGCTTGAGGTCCCAGGTGAAGGGGCCGACGTAGGCCTCGTCGAAGTCGTTGACGTTGAAGATCAGCCGGCCGTTGGCGTCCAGGTACGTGCCGAAGTTCTCCGCGTGCAGATCGCCGTGGATCCATACGCGCGAGGTGCGCTCGTCCAGGTACGGGCCGCCCCTCGTCTCAGCGTCCAGGTCGTGGTAGAAGAGGCACGCCGTCCCGCGGTAGAACGCGAACGCCGAGGCCGCCATCTTCCGGAACTTCACGCGGAACGCTGCCGGATCGGCGGCCAGGAGCTCGCCGAAGGCGGTGTCGAAGACAGCGAGGATCTCCTCGCCGCGGTGCTCGTCGTTGAGCTGCGGAACCGACATCGCGGGGTGCCTCCTGGTACATCTGTACGACAGCGTTTCTGTCGTCTCTCCAACGGGCGGGCCCGGGTGAAAGTGCCCGCGACCCTCGTTGTGAAGGTACGCGGGGCGGCCCCCTGAGTGTCAGTGCCGAGGCATAGACTTCGTCGCTGTCCCCCCACTGTCCGCCCGTCTGTCGTCGAGTGTTTTCCATGGAGGCCATGCCGTGTCAAAGCCGCCGTTCACGCACCTGCACGTCCACACCCAGTACTCCCTGCTGGACGGTGCCGCGCGGCTCAAGGACATGTTCAACGCGTGCAACGAGATGGGCATGACCCATATCGCCATGTCCGACCACGGCAACCTCCACGGGGCGTACGACTTCTTCCACTCGGCGAAGAAGGCCGGGGTCACCCCGATCATCGGGATCGAGGCGTATGTCGCGCCCGAGTCCCGGCGCAACAAGCGCAAGATCCAGTGGGGCCAGCCGCACCAGAAGCGGGACGACGTCTCCGGTTCGGGTGGTTACACCCACAAGACGATGTGGGCCGTGAACTCGACCGGCCTGCACAACCTCTTCCGGCTCTCCTCCGACGCCTACGCCGAGGGCTGGCTGCAGAAGTGGCCCCGGATGGACAAGGAGACGATCTCCCAGTGGTCCGAGGGGATCGTCGCCTCCACCGGCTGCCCCTCCGGCGAGCTCCAGACCCGGCTGCGCCTCGGCCAGTACGACGAGGCACTGAAGGCGGCCGCCGACTACCAGGACATCTTCGGCAAGGACCGCTACTTCCTGGAGCTGATGGACCACGGCATCGAGATCGAGCACCGGGTCCGCGACGGCCTGCTGGAGATCGGCAAGAAGCTCGGCATCCCCCCGCTGGTCACCAACGACTCGCACTACACGTACGCGCACGAGGCGACCGCCCACGACGCCCTGCTGTGCATCCAGACCGGCAAGAACCTCTCCGACCCGGACCGCTTCAAGTTCGACGGCACCGGCTACTACCTGAAGTCCACGGAGGAGATGTACGCCATCGACTCCTCGGACGCCTGGCAGGAGGGCTGCGCCAACACCCTCCTGATCGCCGAGATGGTCGACACCACCGGCATGTTCGAGGCCAAGAACCTCATGCCGAAGTTCGACATCCCGGACGGCTACACCGAGGTCACCTGGTTCAAGGAGGAGGTCCGCCGCGGCATGGAGCGCCGCTTCCCGGGCGGCATCCCCGAGGACCGCCAGCGGCAGGTCGAGTACGAGATGGACGTCATCATCCAGATGGGGTTCCCGGGCTACTTCCTCGTGGTCGCCGACTTCATCATGTGGGCCAAGAACAACGGCATCGCGGTCGGCCCCGGCCGAGGCTCCGCGGCCGGTTCGATCGTCGCCTACGCCATGGGCATCACCGACCTCGACCCGATCCCGCACGGCCTGATCTTCGAGCGGTTCCTCAACCCCGAGCGCGTCTCCATGCCCGATGTCGACATCGACTTCGACGAGCGTCGGCGCGTCGAGGTGATCCGGTACGTGACCGAGAAGTACGGCGCCGACAAGGTCGCCATGATCGGCACCTACGGCAAGATCAAGGCCAAGAACGCGATCAAGGACTCCGCGCGCGTGCTGGGCTACCCGTACGCGATGGGCGACCGCATCACCAAGGCCATGCCCGCCGACGTCCTCGGCAAGGGCATCGACCTCAACGGCATCACCGACCCCTCGCACCCCCGTTACTCGGAGGCGGGCGAGGTCCGCGGGATGTACGAGAACGAACCGGACGTGAAGAAGGTCATCGACACCGCCAAGGGCGTCGAGGGCCTGGTCCGGCAGATGGGCGTGCACGCCGCCGGCGTGATCATGTCCAGCGAGACCATCACCGAGCACGTGCCCGTCTGGGTCCGGCACACCGACGGCGTGACCATCACGCAGTGGGACTACCCGAGCTGCGAGTCGCTCGGCCTGCTGAAGATGGACTTCCTCGGCCTGCGCAACCTGACGATCATGGACGACGCCGTCAAGATGGTGAAGTCCAACAAGGGCATCGACCTGGAGCTGCTGAGCCTCCCGCTGGACGACCCGACGACCTTCGAACTGCTCCAGCGCGGTGAGACCCTCGGCGTCTTCCAGTTCGACGGCGGCCCCATGCGCTCGCTGCTGCGCCTGATGAAGCCCGACAACTTCGAGGACATCTCCGCCGTCTCCGCGCTCTACCGTCCCGGCCCGATGGGCATGGACTCGCACACCAACTACGCGCTGCGCAAGAACAAGCTCCAGGAGATCACCCCCATCCACCCGGAGCTCGAAGAGCCCCTCAGGGAGGTCCTGGACGTCACCTACGGCCTGATCGTGTACCAGGAGCAGGTGCAGAAGGCCGCCCAGATCATCGCCGGTTACTCGCTCGGCGAGGCCGACATCCTGCGCCGCGTGATGGGCAAGAAGAAGCCCGACGAACTGGCGAAGAACTTCACCATCTTCCAGGCCGGTGCCCAGAAGAACGGCTACAGCGAAGAGGCCATCAAGGCCCTGTGGGACGTGCTGGTCCCCTTCGCCGGATACGCCTTCAACAAGGCGCACTCCGCCGCGTACGGACTGGTGTCGTACTGGACCGCCTACCTGAAGGCCAACTACCCGGCCGAGTACATGGCCGCCCTGCTGACCTCGGTCAAGGACGACAAGGACAAGTCGGCGGTCTACCTCAACGAGTGCCGCCGCATGGGCATCAAGGTGCTCCCGCCCAACGTCAACGAGTCGGTGCACAACTTCGCCGCGCAGGGCGACGACGTGATCCTCTTCGGCCTGGAGGCCGTGCGCAACGTCGGCACCAACGTGGTCGAGTCGATCATCAAGAGCCGCAAGGCCAAGGGGAAGTACGCCTCCTTCCCCGACTACCTCGACAAGGTCGAGGCGGTCGCCTGCAACAAGCGCACCACGGAGTCGCTGATCAAGGCGGGCGCCTTCGACACCCTCGGACACACCCGCAAGGGCCTCACCGCGCAGTACGAACCGATGATCGACAACGTGGTCGCGGTCAAGCGCAAGGAGGCCGAGGGCCAGTTCGACCTCTTCGGCGGGATGGGTGAGGAGGACACCAGCGAGCCCGGCTTCGGGCTGGACGTGGAGTTCACCACCGAGGAGTGGGACAAGACCTATCTGCTCGCCCAGGAGCGGGAGATGCTCGGTCTCTACGTCTCCGACCACCCGCTCTTCGGCCTGGAGCACGTGCTGTCCGACAAGGCCGACGCGGGCATCGCCCAGCTCACCGGCGGTGAGCACGCGGACGGCGCGGTCGTCACCATCGGCGGCATCATCTCCGGCCTCCAGCGCAAGATGACCAAGCAGGGCAACGCCTGGGCGATCGCCACCGTCGAGGACCTCGCCGGATCCATCGAGTGCATGTTCTTCCCGGCCACCTACCAGCTGGTCTCGACCCAACTCGTCGAGGACGCCGTGGTCTTCGTCAAGGGCCGCCTCGACAAGCGCGAGGACGTGCCCCGCCTGGTCGCGATGGAGCTCCAGGTCCCCGACCTGTCCAACGCGGGCACCAACGCGCCGGTGATCCTCACCATCCCGGCGCTCAAGGTCACCCCGCCGATGGTCAGCCGCCTCGGTGAGATCCTCAGCCACCACAAGGGCGAGAGCGAGGTCCGCATCCGGCTCCAGGGGCCCAGCAAGACCACGGTCCTGCGCCTTGACCGGCACCGGGTGAAACCCGACCCGGCGCTCTTCGGCGACCTGAAGGTGCTGCTCGGACCGTCCTGCCTGGCGGGCTGACCCACCTGGGCTCCGGACACGCAGAGGGGCGCACTCCTGACGGGGTGCGCCCTTCTGTGTACTGGGTCTCAACAACCCTTTATGCAGATGTCAGTTGTGGCCGAAGCTTTTCTGCCGCCCCTTGCGGGCCACGTCGCCGGGGGTCACCTGCGGGGCATGCTGCTCGGTCTGCGAGTCCATCGAGGAGTGCTGGGGCTCCTGCCCGGCGCGCTCGGTCTGCGACGGCTTACGGTTCTGCTTCTTGTTCTTGGCCATGGTGGTGCCTCCTGTGGGGTTCTAGGGGCCAGGGCCGGAACCAGATTCACATAGGCTGGCAAGAGGTGCATTTCGGATAATTACCGTGCGTGACAGGGAAAGTCGCCGGCCGATGCCCCGAAACGCCACGCCGAAGATCGAGTTCCGGCCGTTAACCCCCGCGCGGTCGGGCAGACTCGAAGGAAGCCCGAAGCAAACCTCCCGGAAAGAGGGTGGACCCGTGGACCGCTGCATCGTCCTGGTGGACGCCGGGTATCTGCTGGGGGCCGCCGCCAGTCTCCTCGCCGGGGAGCCCTCCCGTTCCCGCATCACCGTCGACCACGCCGCCCTGGTCCAAGGGCTGCGCGACCGGGCCGAGTCCGACACGGAACGGCCCCTGCTGCGCATCTACTGGTTCGACGGCGCCCCCGACCGCGTCCCGCAGCCCGAGCACCGCAGACTGCGCGTGATGCCCCGGGTGACCGTCCGGCTCGGCGCCCTGACCCGCAGCGACGGACGCTGGGCCCAGAAGGGCGTGGACGCCGCCATGCACGCCGAGCTCACCGAGCTGGCCCGCAACCGCGCCTGCTCCGACGTCGTCCTCGTCACCGGCGACGGGGATCTGCTGCCGGGCATGATGGCCGCCAAGGAGCACGGGGTCGCCGTACACCTGTGGGCCGTGCAGGCCGCCGACGGGGACTACAACCAGTCGGAGGACCTGGTCGCCGAGGCGGACGAGCGGCGGGTGCTGGACCGGGCGTGGATCACCAAGGCCGTCCGCGCGAAGGATCTCGGCGGGGTCTGCGCGCCGCCGCCCGTGCCGCGTCCCGAGATCGCCGCGATCCTCTCGGCGCCGCTGCCCGAGTCCGCGCTCTCGCAGGCGCCCGAGCGGACCGCCGAGGACAGTGAGCACGCCCCGGCGGCCACCTCGGAGAACGGCACACAGGAAAGGGTGCCCGCCCCCAAGGGCGTACCGACGCCCAAGGACCTCGCCGCGCTGCGGGCGCCCGGTGCCCAGCCCGCCCAGCACCCCGCGAGCGCGACCCTGCGCTGGTCCTCCGACAAGGGCTGGGTGGACCGGCCCAGCGGTGCCGCCGAGCCGCCCGAGGTCGCCTCCATGCCGACCCTCGCGCAGCTCACCACGGCCGAGCAGCGGTGGGCCGACCGGGAGGAGGACATCACCACGGTCGGCGGCGACCCGTTCGAGGTGGGGCAGGTCTTCGCGCGGCGGTGGATGGAGCGGCTCGGGGACCAGACGCACCTGCAGCGGCTGTCCGGGATGTACCCGCGGGTGCCGCACCGGATCGACGGGGAACTGCTCAGGTACGCGGCCCGGTTCGGGCTGCTCGCGCACAAGGACGACCAGATCGACGAGCACGACCGTTACGCGATCCGCGCCGGGTTCTGGCGGGAGATCGATGTGCGGACCGCGGCGGAGCACGCTCCCGCCGGGGAGTGAAACGGCACATACACCGCCCCAAGGGCGAGTAAAGCGGCCCGACCCCGTAGTCTCGTCCCTTGTGAGTACGCGCGCTGCACCGGCACTTCGACACAGTGGGGATGTCGTGTGTGCGGTGCGCGGGCTGACCAAGACCTATCCCGCGGTGCGCGGGCGGCGCGGGACGCCGGCGACGCCCGAGGTGCGGGCCACCGACGACGTACGGCTGGACATCCGGCGCGGTGAGATCTTCGGGCTGCTCGGGCCGAACGGCGCCGGGAAGACCACGCTGGTACGGCAGCTCACCGGGCTGATGCGGCCCGACAGCGGCAGCGTCGAGATCCTCGGGCACGACATCGTGCGCCACCCGGACCGGGCCTCGCGGATCCTCGCCTACCTCGGGCAGGAGTCCAGCGCCCTCGACGAGCTCACCGTCTCCCTCGCCGCCGAGACCACCGGCCGGCTGCGCGGCCTGGAGGCCAGGCGGGCGCGGGCCGAGCGGGACGCCGTACTCGACGAACTGGGGCTCACACCGATCGCCGGACGGCCGCTGAAGAAGCTGTCCGGCGGGCAGCGGCGGCTCGCGTGCTTCGCGTCGGCGCTGGTCGGGGAGCGGCCGCTGCTCGTGCTCGACGAGCCGACCACCGCGATGGACCCGGTGGCACGGCGCGCGGTGTGGTCCGCCGTGGACCGGCGGCGGGCCGAGCGGGGGACCACCGTCCTTCTCGTCACCCACAACGTCATCGAGGCGGAGACGGTCCTGGACCGGGTCGCCGTCCTCGACCAGGGCCGTGTGATCGCCTGCGACACGCCTTCCGGGCTCAAGGAACAGGTCGCCGGAGAGGTCCGCGTGGACCTGGTGTGGCGCGACGCGGCCCCGCTGCACGTCCCCGAGGTCGCCGCCCTCCAGGACCGGGCCGTGGCCGCCGGGCGCCGCTGGACGCTGCGGCTCGCCCCCGAGGAGGCCCGCGCGGTCGTGGCCACCGTCACCGGCGGGGCCGCGTTCGCCGCCCTGGACGACTTCACGCTCGCCACCCCCAGCCTGGAGGACGTGTACCTCGCGCTGGGCGGGGCCGCGCAGCAGGGGCTGGTGAAGGCGTGAGCCGGTTGAGCACGGGGACGGCCGTATCCGTACGTCACGGGGCGACCGCCGGAGCGAAGAGGAGCAGAGCCACGTGAGTGTCGTACCCGCCGAGGCTCTGCCGGGCGGCGCGCCGGCCGTCGCGGAGACGGGCCGGGACGCGGCCGCCGAGCTCGGGCCGCGCGCGCGGCTGTGGCCGTCGCTGGCGGCCGTGTACCGGGCGCAGTTGTCCCGCGCGCGGGTCGCGCGCATCCCGCTGCTGTTCGTGGCGACCTTCCAGTCGATCGGGATCATGATCCTGATGCGCGGTGTCGTGGACGGCGGGGGCGAGGCGCAGTCCGTGGTCGCCGGGGCGTCCGTGCTGGTCGTCGCCTTCGTCGCGCTCAACCTGCTCGCGCAGTACTTCGGGCAGCTGCGGGCGAGCGGCGGCCTCGACCACTACGCCACCCTGCCGGTGCCGCCCGCCGCCGTGGTGCTCGGCGCCGCGGGCGCGTACGCCTCCTTCACCGTGCCCGGGACCGTGGTGACCGCGGTCTTCGGGTGTGTGCTGTTCGGGCTGCCGCTGGCGCATCTGTGGGTGCTGGCGGCGGTGATTCCGCTGGCCGGTGCCGCCCTGGCGGGCCTCGGCGCGGCGCTCGGACTGCTCGCGCCCCGGCCGGAACTGGCCACCCTGCTGGGGCAGCTCGGCATGTCCGCCGCGCTGCTGCTCGGGGTGCTGCCCGCCGACCGGATGCCCGAGGCGGTGCGGTTCGCCCGGGACCTGCTGCCGTCGACCTACGGCGTCGAAGCCTTCGCCCGGACCTTCGGGCCGCACCCCGACTGGGCCTTCGTGCTCGGTGACCTCGCCGTGTGCGGGTGCGTGGGCGTGGTCTCGCTGGCCGTCGCCACCTGGGCCTACCGTCGGGCGGCCGTCCGGTGACGCGCCGCACAGGCGGGCCTGGCACGATGTCAGGGTGACCGCTCCGTTGACACCTCCTCCGCCGCCGCACGAACCGTCCCCGCACGATGCGTGGCAGGCTCCCGCCGGGTACGCGGCCCCTGCCGAAGCCCGGTACGGGCAGGGCGGGCCCGGGATGAAGACCGAACTGATCGAGGGCGCGGTGATCACGGTCGCCGTGGCGCTCGGCGGGGTGCTGCTCGGGGTGCTGTGGTGGTGGCTGGCGCCGCATGTGCCGCTCGTCGGGGATGTGGACGAGCAGGGGAACTGGGTCGTCTACCTCAAGGACACCGAGGGGGAGCAGGCGGTGGGAGTGGACGGGACGCTCACTCTGCTGGCCCTGGCCTTCGGGTTCGTGAGCGCGCTCGCCGTGTTCCTGTGGCGGCGGCGGGGCGGGGTGCCGCTGGTGGTGGGCCTCGCCGTCGGGGGAGTGCTGGCGTCGCTGCTCGCGTGGCGGGTGGGGATGTGGCTCGGGCCGACGTCCGATGTGATCGCCCACGCGAAGGCCGTGGGCAAGGGGGTGACGTTCTCCGCGCCGCTGAAGCTGGGGGCGAAGGGGGCGTTGCTGGCCTGGTCGCTGGCCGGACTCGTCGTGCATCTGGGGCTGACGGCGTTGTTCGGGCCCCGGGATCCTGAGCCGGTGTACGGGGCGGGGGTTCCGGGGGACGGGTACGGGGCGCCTGTGCAGTAGTTTCAGCCCCCGCACGGGGGGCTGCCGCCCCCGGACGGACCCCGGACCCCCGCCGGGAATGCGCCCTACGCCGGGCGGCTGCCGTGGTTCGAGCGGCCCTTCTTCGTGCGCCACCTGCGCTTGCGTGTTCTCTTCGACATGCCCCTTCTGCTTAGTCCAGGAAGGGGCACTCGTCGAGGGGTCACGCGCGGCCGATGGGCGCCAGGACCGCGTTCGTGAGGCCGGCCAGGTCCTTCGGCGCGAGTTCCACCTCCAGGCCCCGGCGGCCGGCCGAGACGCAGATGGTGTCGTGGGCGGAGGCCGAGGCGTCGAGGACCGTGGGGAGCCGCTTGCGCTGGCCCAGCGGGGAGATGCCGCCCCGGACATAGCCCGTGGTGCGTTCCGCGAGGGCCGGGTCGGCCATCGCCGCCCGCTTCCCGCCCACCGCCGTCGCCAGGGCCTTCAGGTCCAGTGAGCCTGCCACCGGGACCACGGCCACCGTGAGGGCGCCGTCCACGTCCGCCACCAGGGTCTTGAAGACGCGGTCGGGGGAGACGCCCATCGCCTCGGCGGCCTCCTCGCCGTAGGAGGGGTGGGAGGGGTCGTGGTCGTAGGCGTGCACCGTGAAGGGCACGCCCGCCGTGGTCAGCGCCACCGTCGCGGGGGTGCCCCCGGACTGCTGTTTCTTCGACTTCTTCGCCATCTGACGGGTTCCGGCCTCAGTTCAGACTCGTCGGGCCCAGCGTCAGTTCCGACGCCGGCAACGACGGCAGATTACGGATGATCGCGGTCTCCGCGCGCAGGAGTTTCAGTTCGTCGCGGAGGCGGGAGGCGGTGTCGGGGGCCTGGAGCAGGCGCTGCTTCGTGGAGGTGTCCAGCATCATCGCGGCCGCCACCAGGTACGAGACCACCGACGGTTCGTCCGGCAGGTCCGTGTCGGACGACAGCGAGCGTTCCCTCGCTCCCGCCAGGCGCTTCTGGTACTGGCGGAAGGCCCGCAGGACTCCCTCCGCGAGAGCCCCCGACTCGTCGCCCGCCTCCTCCGGCAGCTCCTCCAGCTCGGCCGTCAGATAGGGGCCCGAGGCGTCGACGGACAGGAGACGGACCCGGGTCGTCCCCGTGGCCAGGACCTCGAAGGTGCCGTCGGGACGCTCCCGTACCGTCGCCGCGTCCGCCACGCAGCCGACCGCGTGGAACGCCTTGACCGGGTCGTCGCCGAAGCCGGCCGCGGGGCCGCTGTCCGGCACGGCCGTCCGGTCCGGCAGGCCGGTGGCGCTGGGCGCCACCTCGTGGCCGTCGCGGATCGCCACGACGGCGAACCGGCGCGGTTCCTCCTCGGGGGTCTTCAGCAGTTCGCGCATCATGGCGCGATAGCGCTCCTCGAAGACGTTGAGAGGAAGCACGAGCCCCGGGAACAGCACGGTGTTCAGGGGGAAGAGCGGGAGCCGCACGGTGGTCACGGCGCCAAAGCCTAATGGCCCCAGGAGCGGACACGCCCCCCGTGCCCACTCCCTGGATGGATCAGGGCGCGCTGCCGGACCTCCTCGCGGACCTCCAGGAAGCGTCCCAGCGGGTCCTCCGACTCCCGGCCCCAGGGGAACGAGGTCGCGTACGGGCCGAGCATCCGCAGCTGCTCCAGGGCGTCCGTCCAGCGGCCGAGGCGCACCAGGACGAAGACCAGCTTGTTGCGGATCTCGGCCGGCCAGGGGTCGGCGGCCGTGAACGCGGCGGACAGCTCGATGGCCCGGTCGGCCGCCGCGTCCAGCCGCTCGCGCGGCACCGCGTCGCCGCCGGCCTCGGTCAGACAGGCGAGGGCCGCCCGCGCGGGCAGCGCCTGGATGAGGGAGCCGGGCGGGGCGTCCTGCGCGGCCCGGTCGGCGAAGTCGAAGCACTCGCGGTACGAGCCGCGCCAGGAGGTGGCCAGATAGCGCAGGGCGGCGACATGGCAGCCGTAGTGGAGCGGGGCCCGCCTGAGGGCCGCCTCCCACAGCTCCCCGAAGTAGGTGTGCCCGGCCTGCGAGCCGCGCGCGTGGTCCAGCGCGATCCGCCACGGCACCGGGTCGCGGTCCTCGCCGCGCGCCGCGGCCGTGATCAGCGGGCTCACCTCACGCAGCAGCTCCGCCCGGGCCGGTGACTCCCAGACGCGGTCCACCGCGAGCTGGGCGCCGAGCAGCAGCTGGTCCGGGTCGTACGGGGCTTCGGCGCGCCAGGCGTCGTACCACTCGGGGCGCGAGCGGGCGAAGGCGGAGAGGCGCCGGACGTACCGGTCGCGCAGCTCCCAGGCGGCGCTCTCGCGGGTCACGGCGAGCAGCTCGGCCGCGGGGCCGTACGTGCCCTGCCCGGCGGCGACCAGCGCGGGTCCGAGCCGGTCGTCGGGCGCGTCGAGCAGCACCTCGTCATCGGCGGGCAGTCCGCCGGCGAGGTACGGGGGCATCCGTGACGCGCGGATGAAGGGGGGCAGCAGAGCCATGGTGTCGACCATTGAAAGTCGGCAGTTCGGGACAGCGCCAGTGCGCACGTGCAATTCGTGGAAAGTTGTACGCCGCCGAGTCAAGGGGAGTTAAAAAGGTGACCGTTCAACAACTCTCTGACCAGCGGTCTCACCAGTCCCTCCCGGTGTCCTGCCGATTTCTTCACAGATCGCGTCAGCTCCGCCGCAGCAGCCTCGTGGCCCCCGCCGCCACCGTGGTCGCCAGGACCCAGCCGAGGAGGACCATCGCCGCCGCCAGCCACTGCCAGCCGCCGCGCAGCTGCCAGAAGCCGACCTGCCCCAGGTCGATCACCGGAAGCAGCAGGTCGAGAGCGAAGAGGGCGGGATTCCAGGCCGGATGGTCGCCGCTCTTGAGCGGTGGATGGCTCGCGTGTGCGAACGCCACGGAGCCCGCCGCCCACAGCACCGCCATCCATACGGCGGCCCGCCCGGGCCGGTACCCGTAGGCGACCGTCCAGTCCTGCACGTATCCCCACAGCTTGGCGGCCGGCGGCAGGCTCTCGCGGCGCCGGCGCTGCTTGGCGAGCAGCACCTCGCGCGCGTCCTCGTCCTCGCCGCCGGCCCGCAGCACGGCGGCGAGCCGCTCGTACGGCTCCGGGTTGTACTCGGCGGTCGCGGCCGCCACCCACTCCAGCCGCTCGGCCAGCGGGAACGGGCCGTGCGGCACGAGGTTCTCGTAGGCGAAGCCGCCCATGTGCAGATTGCCGGGCCCCGGCCACGCGGTCGCCCGGTCCACGAGGTTGCCGACCCGGGCGCCCGACAGGACCACCTTGCCGCGTTGCGGCTTCTCGCCGAGAAAGCGCAGTTCGGGCGCCTGGATGCGGCGCAGCGACAGCTCCTGCTCGTCGGTGAAGGTGAACCGGGCCCGCTCCAGGTCCACGGCGTCCCCGAACCGTCCGTCGTCCAGCCGTACCCCGCCCTGGCACTCGAAGCGCTGGATCCGCGTCCCGCGCGCGGGGGTCGCCCCGCTCAGCATGGACGCGCCGACGCCCGCCGGGGTCATGTACAGCGTGCGCTCGACGGTCAGCTGGGGGGCGTTCAGCGCGAGCCGCGTGTACGGGTTGTTCAGCCGGGCGCCGCGCAGGCTCAGCGAGACCCCGATGGTGGCGCTGCGCAGGCTCAGCTCGCCGTGCGACTCCAGCAGCTCGGCCTGGAGGTCCTGGCCCACCGTCATGCCGTCAGCGGCGAGGGAGCGGCCGCTGCGGTCGCGGTAGACGATCGCCTGGTTCATCAGCAGGTCCGTGCCGATGTGCGCGTCGGTCAGCCGTACGCCGTTGTGGAAGCGGCAGCGCGGCAGATGCAGATCGCCCTCGGTGTGCACCCGGGCGGCCTCCAGACGCGGCACCGAGCAGTTCACGAACCGCGCGGTGGTGAAGCGGGCCTCCGGCAGCAGGATCTCCCGCTCGAACCGGCAGCCCTTCATCTCGACGTACGGCACCACCGTGCCGCCCGCGAGGTCCAGAGTGCCGCTGATCTGCACGCCGGTGAGCTTCAGGGACGACACCCGGCCGGCGAGCGCGGGCGGACCGTCCAGGAGCAGCCAGCACACGATCCGCGCGCGTACCGTCCGCTCGGGCCCCCACGGATGCCCGCCGTGCGGATCGTCGACGACGGTGTCGCCGCTGCTCAGGTCGTACACGCTGCCGTTGCGGAAGGCCTGCCACATGCCGGCCTCGGCGGCGGTCAGATCGTCCGGCAGGTCTCCGTCGTGGATGTCCCGGATGCCGGCCCCCTCGGTCACGGTTCTTCCAGCTCCTTGCGGCTCGTGGGATTCGTAAAACCGTTCATGCCCGCTGAGTAACCCCCCGAACGCTAGACGTGAAGGGGATCTTCCGGGTTGCGTATCAGCCATTGGAATGCGCGGACGGGCCCTGATGCGGGTCTGAGAGAATTGACGAGTGATCTCCCGAATCGATCTGCGCGGCGACGCCCTCCCCGAGGGCCCCGCCCTGCGCGACCTGCTGCCCCGAGCCGACTTCGACGTCTCGGCCGCCCTGGAGAAGGTGCGTCCGATCTGCGAGGCCGTGCATCATCGGGGCGACGCGGCGCTGATCGACTTCGCGGAGAAGTTCGACGGGGTGAAGCTGGAGCGGGTGCGGGTGCCCGCGGCGGCGCTCGAAAAGGCGCTCGAAGAGCTCGACCCCGCCGTGCGTGCGGCCCTGGAGGAGTCCATCCGCCGGGCCCGCCTCGTCCACCGCGAACAGCGCCGCAGCACCCACACGACCCAGGTCGTGCCCGGCGGCAGCGTGACCGAGAAATGGGTGCCGGTCGACCGGGTCGGGCTGTACGCGCCGGGCGGCCGGTCCGTCTACCCCTCCTCCGTGATCATGAACGTGGTGCCCGCGCAGGAGGCCGGCGTCGAGTCGATCGCCCTCGCGTCCCCCGCCCAGGCCGAGTTCGGCGGACTCCCGCACCCGACGATCCTCGCCGCCTGCGCGCTGCTCGGCGTCGACGAGGTCTACGCCGCCGGTGGCGCGACCGCCGTCGCGATGTTCGCGTACGGCACCGAGTCCTGCCCGCCCGCGAACATGGTCACCGGGCCCGGCAACATCTGGGTCGCCGCCGCCAAGCGCTACTTCACCGGCAGGATCGGCATCGACGCCGAGGCCGGCCCGACCGAGATCGCGGTCCTCGCGGACTCCTCCGCCGACCCGGTGCACGTGGCCTCCGACCTGATCAGCCAGGCCGAGCACGACCCGCTGGCCGCGGCCGTCCTGGTCACCGACTCCGTCGAGCTGGCGGACGCGGTCGAGAAGGAGCTGGAACCGCAGGTCGCGGCCACCAAGCACATCGAGGACCGGATCGTGCCCGCCCTGGGGGGCAGGCAGTCCGCGATCGTCCTCGTCGACGGCATCGACGAAGGACTCCGGGTCGTCGACGCGTACGGCGCCGAGCACCTGGAGATCCAGACGGCCGACGCCGCCGCGGTGGCCGACCGGGTGCGCAACGCCGGGGCGATCTTCGTCGGCCCGTGGGCGCCCGTGTCGCTGGGCGACTACGCCGCCGGCTCCAACCACGTGCTCCCGACCGGCGGTTGCGCCTGCCACTCCTCCGGTCTGTCCGTGCAGTCCTTCCTCCGGGGCATCCACATCGTCGACTACACGAAGGACGCGCTCGCGGACGTGGCGCACCACGTGGTGACGCTGGCGGAGGCGGAGGACTTGCCGGCCCACGGGGCGGCGATCAAGGCACGGTTCGACTGGAAGGTTCCCGAGAGCAAGTGACCGGCATCGACGATCTTCCCGTACGGGACGAGCTGCGCGGCAAGTCCCCCTACGGCGCGCCCCAGTTGGACGTCCCCGTACGGCTGAACACCAACGAGAACCCCTACCGGCTGCCCGAGCCGCTGGTCGAGCGCATCACCGAGCGCGTCCGCGAGGCCGCCCGCGACCTCAACCGCTACCCGGACCGGGACGCGGTCGAGCTGCGCACCCGGCTCGCCGAGTACCTGACGGACACCTCGGGCCACGAGGTGGGCCTCGCCAACGTCTGGGCGGCCAACGGCTCCAACGAGGTCATCCAGCAGCTGCTCCAGACCTTCGGCGGACCCGGCCGTACGGCGATCGGCTTCGAGCCGTCGTACTCGATGCACGCGCTCATCGCGCGCGGCACCGGCACCGGCTGGATCTCCGGTCCCCGGAACGCGGACTTCACCGTCGACGTCGAGGCGGCGGTGCAGGCGATCGCCTCGCACCAGCCGGACGTCGTCTTCATCACCACCCCCAACAACCCCACCGGCAACGCGGTCCCGCCCGAGACGGTCCTCGCCCTGTACGAGGCCGCGCAGGCGGCGAAGCCGTCCATGGTCGTGGTCGACGAGGCGTACATCGAGTTCAGCCACGGGCACTCGCTGCTGCCCCTCATCGAGGGCCGGCCGAATCTCGTCATCTCCCGGACGATGTCGAAGGCGTTCGGCGCGGCGGGCCTGCGCCTCGGCTACCTCGCCGCGCACCCGGCGGTCGTGGACGCCGTACAGCTCGTACGACTCCCTTACCACCTGTCGGCCGTCACCCAGGCGACCGCCCTCGCGGCCCTGGAGCACACCGACACGCTGCTCAAGTACGTCGAGCAGCTGAAGGCCGAGCGGGACCGGCTGGTGAGCGAGCTGCGGGCGATCGGCTTCGAGGTCGTGGAGTCGGACGCGAACTTCGTGCAGTTCGGGCGGTTCGACGGCCCCGGCGGCTCGCACGCGGCCTGGCAGAAGATCCTCGACCGGGGTGTCCTGGTCCGGGACAACGGCATTCCGGGGTGGCTGCGGGTGTCCGCCGGAACCCCCGAAGAGAACGACGCGTTCCTCGACGCGGTCCGTGAGTTGAAGAAGGAGCTGAACGCATGAGCCGCGTAGGACGCGTGGAGCGAGTCACCAAGGAGACCTCGGTGCTCGTCGAGATCGATCTCGACGGCAGCGGAAAGGTCGACGTGTCGACAGGCGTCGGCTTCTACGACCACATGCTCGACCAGCTCGGCCGGCACGGTCTGTTCGACCTCACCGTGAAGACCGAGGGCGACCTGCACATCGACTCCCACCACACCATCGAGGACACCGCCCTCGCCCTCGGTGCCGCCTTCAAGCAGGCGCTCGGCGACAAGGTGGGCATCTACCGCTTCGGCAACTGCACGGTCCCCCTGGACGAGTCACTCGCCCAGGTGACCGTGGACCTGTCCGGCCGCCCCTACCTCGTGCACACCGAGCCCGAGAACATGGCGCCGATGATCGGCGAGTACGACACCACGATGACCCGGCACATCCTGGAGTCCTTCGTGGCCCAGGCGCAGATCGCCCTGCACGTGCACGTGCCGTACGGGCGCAACGCCCACCACATCGTGGAGTGCCAGTTCAAGGCGCTCGCCCGGGCCCTGCGCTACGCCTCCGAGCGCGACCCGCGCGCGGCCGGCATCCTCCCCTCCACGAAGGGCGCGCTGTGACCGGCCTGTCGACCCTCCTGATCGTCGTCGGCCTCTTCCTGGCCGGCGGCATCTACTCCTTCGTCAAGCAGCAGATGCCCAAGGGCCTCATCGTGCTGCTCTCCATCGCCGCCGGGATGTGTCTCGTCGCCGGTGTCATGAGGCTGGAGGTGTGGAATTGAGCCCGTCCAAGCGAGTGGTCGTCTTCGACTACGGCTTCGGCAACGTGCGCTCCGCCGAGCGCGCCCTCGCGCGCGCGGGAGCCGAGGTCGAGATAACGCGCGACTACGACAAGGCCATGAACGCCGACGGCCTGCTGGTGCCGGGCGTCGGCGCCTTCGCCGCCTGCATGAAGGGCCTGCACGAGGCCCGCGGTGACTGGATCATCGACCGCAGGCTGTCCGGCGGCCGTCCGGTGATGGGCATCTGCGTCGGCATGCAGATCCTCTTCGCGCGCGGCATCGAGCACGGCGTGGAGACCGACGGCCTAGACGAGTGGCCCGGCTCGGTCGAGCCGCTGAAGGCCGAGATCGTGCCCCACATGGGCTGGAACACCGTCGACGCGCCCGACGACTCCCAGCTGTTCGCCGGCCTGGACGCCGACGCCCGCTTCTACTTCGTGCACTCCTACGCCGTCCACGACTGGTCCCTGGAGACGCACAACCCGTCGATGCAGGCACCGCGCGTGACCTGGTCGACCCACGGCAAGCCCTTCGTGGCCGCCGTGGAGAACGGCGCCCTGTGGGCCACGCAGTTCCACCCCGAGAAGTCCGGCGACGCCGGTGCGCAGCTCCTCACCAACTGGATCGGAACACTGTGAGCAAGCTCGAACTCCTTCCCGCCGTCGACGTCCGCGACGGCCAGGCCGTCCGCCTCGTGCACGGCGAGTCCGGCACCGAGACCTCGTACGGCTCCCCGCTGGAGGCCGCCCTGTCCTGGCAGCGGTCGGGCGCCGAGTGGCTGCACCTGGTCGACCTGGACGCGGCGTTCGGCACCGGCGACAACCGCGAGCTGGTCCGGCAGGTCACCGAGGCGATGGACATCAAGGTCGAGCTGTCCGGCGGCATCCGCGACGACGCCTCCCTGGCCGCCGCCCTCGCCACCGGCTGCACCCGGGTGAACCTCGGCACCGCCGCCCTGGAGAGCCCCGAGTGGGTCGCCAAGGTCATCGCCGAGCACGGCGACAAGATCGCGGTCGGTCTCGACGTCCGCGGTACGACCCTCAAGGGCCGCGGCTGGACCAGCGAGGGCGGCGACCTCTACGAGGCGCTGGCACGGCTCGACAAGGAGGGCTGCGCGCGGTACGTCGTCACCGACATCGCCAAGGACGGCACGCTCCAGGGCCCGAACCTGGAGCTGCTGAGGAACGTCTGCGCGGCGACCGACCGCCCGGTGGTGGCCTCCGGCGGGGTGTCCTCGCTGGACGACCTGCGGGCCATCGCCGAGCTGGTGCCGCTCGGTGTCGAGGGTTCCATCGTCGGGAAGGCGCTGTACGCGAAGGCGTTCACCCTGGAAGAGGCCCTGGAGGCGGTGGCTCAGTGAGCGACGTACGACGCGTCACGACCGGTGCGCCCTGGGAGGAGACCTTCGGGTACTCCCGCGCGGTGGAACTCCCCAACGGCCTGGTGCTGGTCTCCGGCTGCACCTCTGTGGTGGACGGCGAGATCGTCGCGGGCGACCCGTACGAGCAGACCGTCAACTCCTTCAACGTCGCCTTCGCCGCGCTGAAGGAGCTGGGGCTCGGCCGGGAGGATGTGGTGCGCACCCGTATGTACATCACTCATGCCCGCGATGTGGACGATGTTGGCCGCGCCCACAAGGAGCTGTTCGACGCCGTCCGGCCCGCCGCGTCCATGATCATCGTCTCCGGCTTCGTGGACCCCAGCCTGGTCGTCGAGGTCGAGGTGGAGGCGTTCCGAGGAGTGTCCGCAGCATGACCCTCGCCGTACGAGTCATCCCCTGCCTGGACGTGGACAACGGCCGGGTCGTCAAGGGCGTCAACTTCCAGAACCTGCGCGACGCGGGCGACCCCGTCGAAATGGCCAAGGTCTACGACGCCGAGGGCGCCGACGAGCTGACGTTCCTGGACATCACCGCCTCCTCCGGCAACCGCGAGACGACCTACGACGTGGTGCGCCGCACCGCCGAGCAGGTCTTCATCCCGCTGACGGTCGGCGGCGGGGTCCGCACCGCCGAGGACGTCGACAAGCTGCTGCGGGCCGGTGCGGACAAGGTGGGTGTGAACACCGCGGCCATCGCCCGCCCCGACCTGATCCGCGAGATCGCCGAGCGGTTCGGCCGGCAGGTGCTGGTGCTGTCGGTGGACGCGCGCCGCACTCCTGAAGGCTCCTTCGAGGTGACCACGCACGGCGGCCGCAAGGGCACCGGCATCGACGCCGTCGAGTGGGCGCACCGGGCCGCCGAGCTGGGCGCCGGTGAGATCCTGCTCAACTCGATGGACGCGGACGGCACCAAGGACGGCTACGACCTGGAGATGATCGAGGCCGTCCGCAAGCACGTGAGCGTCCCGCTGATCGCCTCCGGCGGCGCGGGCAGGCTGGACCACTTCCCGCCGGCCATCGGCGCGGGCGCGGACGCGGTCCTCGCCGCCTCGGTGTTCCACTTCGGCGATCTGCGGATCGGCGAGGTGAAGGAGACGCTGCGGGCGGCGGGCCACCCCGTGCGGTAGTGCGGCTCCCGAGCCCCGGTCACCGGCACCGGTGACCGGGGTTTCTCAGATCCCGAGTTCCTTCGCCTCGTGCAGCTTGGCGATCGCCTCCTTGTCGCCGTCCAGCTCCACCTTGGCCGCGCTCTGCCGGCCGTAGAGGAACAGCAGCAGCTCCGAGGGCTCACCGGTCACGGTCACGACCGGTGTGCCGCGGTGGGCGACCGCCGTCTGGCCGTCCGGGCGGCGCAGCACCAGACCGGTGGGGACACCGCGCCCCATCAGCCGGGCGGTGCGCTCCAGACGGGACCACAGGGCGTCCTGGAAGACGGAGTCCAGCTCGCGCGGCGTCCAGTCGGGGCGGGCCCGGCGGACGTCCTCGGTGTGGACGTAGAACTCCACCGTGTTCGACAGCTCCTCGACCTGCTTGAGCTGGAACGGCGAGAAGCGCGGTGGGCCCGTGCGGATGAGCTGGATCAGTTCTTCGTAGGGCTTCTCGGAGAACTCGGTCATCACCCGGTCCAGGCGGGACGCGAGCTGCTTGATCAGCAGACCGCCGGCGGCGTCGGGACGGCGCTCGCGCACCACCACGTGCGCCGCGAGATCACGGGTGAGCCAGCCCTCGCAGAGGGTCGGGGCCTCCGGGCCCTCGGCCTCCAACAGGTCGGCGAGGAGAAGTCGTTCACGCTTGGCGAAAGTCGACATGCAGTCAGCCTACGACCGCCTGTCGGGTCCGCACAGTGGACACCCCACCGTCACTGTCAGTGGCGCGCGGCACAATGGCATGCATGACCAGCACGCCCCCGCCCAGCAGCAGCCTCGACCCGGAGATCGCCGCGCGCCTCAAGCGCAGCGCCGACGGGCTCGTCCCCGCCATCGCCCAGCAGTACGACACCGGTGAGGTGCTCATGCTCGGCTGGATGGACGACGAGGCGCTGCACCGCACCCTGACCACCGGCCGCTGCACCTACTGGTCGCGCAGCCGCCGGGAGTACTGGGTCAAGGGCGACACCTCCGGCCACTTCCAGTGGGTCAAGTCCGTCGCCCTGGACTGCGACGCCGACACCGTGCTGGTCAAGGTGGACCAGGTCGGTGCCGCCTGCCACACCGGCGCGCGGACCTGCTTCGACGAGGACGTGCTCCTCAAGGACGGCGCCGATTCCGGTGCCACCGCCTCGGATCAGTAAGGTCAGCCGCCATGGACCTCGAGACCTTCCGCAAGCTGGCCACCGACCGCCGTGTCATCCCCGTCACGCGCAAGCTCCTGGCCGACGGCGACACCCCGGTCGCCCTCTACCGCAAGCTCGCCGCCGAGCGCCCCGGCACCTTCCTGCTGGAGTCCGCGGAGAACGGCCGCTCGTGGTCCCGCTACTCCTTCGTGGGCGTGCGCTCCGCCGCGACCCTGACCGCCCGCGACGGCCAGGCGCACTGGCTCGGCACCCCACCGGTCGGCGTCCCCGTCGACGGCGACCCGCTGGCCGCCCTGCGCGCCACCATCGAGGCCCTGCACACCCCGCACCAGGAGGGCCTGCCGCCCTTCACCGGCGGCATGGTCGGCTACCTCGGCTACGACATCGTCCGCCGCCTGGAGAAGATCGGCCCGGGGGAGCGGGACGACCTCAAGCTGCCCGAGCTGACCATGCTGCTCACCAGCGACCTCGCCGTCATGGACCACTGGGAGGGCTCGGTCCTGCTGATCGCCAACGCGATCAACCACAACGACCTGGACACCGGCGTCGACGAGGCCCACGCGGACGCGGTGGCCCGCCTGGACGCCATGGAGGCGGACCTGTCCCGCGCGGTGGCCCAGCCCCCGGCGGTCCTCCCGCCCTCCGAGCTGCCCGAGTACACCGCGCTCTGGGGCGGCCCCGACTTCCAGGAGGCCGTCGAGGACATCAAGGAGCGCATCCGGGCCGGCGAGGCCTTCCAGGTCGTCCCCTCGCAGCGCTTCGAGACGCCGTGCACGGCGAGCGCGCTGGACGTCTACCGGGTCCTCAGGGCCACGAACCCCTCCCCGTACATGTACCTGTTCCGCTTCGACGGCTTCGACGTCGTGGGCTCGTCCCCCGAGGCCCTGGTCAAGGTCGAGGACGGACACGCCATGGTGCACCCCATCGCCGGCACCCGCTGGCGCGGGGCCACCCCGCAGGAGGACCAGGCCCTCGCCGACGAGCTGCTCGCCGACCCGAAGGAGCGCGCCGAGCACCTGATGCTGGTGGACCTCGGGCGCAACGACCTGGGGCGCGTCTGCGAGCCGGGTTCCGTGGAGGTCGTCGACTTCATGTCCGTCGAGCGGTACTCCCACGTGATGCACATCGTGTCGACCGTCACCGGCAAGGTCGCGCAGGGCCGTACCGCCTTCGACGTGCTGACGGCCTGTTTTCCGGCCGGCACGCTCTCCGGGGCGCCGAAGCCCCGGGCGATGCAGATCATCGACGAACTCGAGCCGTCCCGGCGCGGGTTGTACGGCGGCTGCGTCGGCTACCTCGACTTCGCGGGCGACTCCGACACCGCGATCGCCATCCGTACCGCGCTGCTGAGGGACGGCACCGCCTACGTCCAGGCCGGCGCCGGCATCGTCGCCGACTCCGACCCGGTCGCCGAGGACACGGAGTGCCGGAACAAGGCGGCGGCCGTCCTGCGGGCGGTCCACACGGCGAACCGCTTGGGCGAATAGGGCGATTCTCACGGAGCCCCGGGTCACCGTTCGCCCGGGGTTCGGGTGATAGTGGGGTACGTGACTGCCGTACCCCACCCCCGTTCCGAAGCCGCCGGACCCACCAGGGCCGGACGTCTGAGTCTCGCCGTCGCCCTGCTGTGCGGCGCGCTCGGCGCCGCCGTGGCGCTGCTGGCCACCCGCCAGCAGTGGGCCGAGGGCACCGCGACCGTGGCCGGCGGCGCCTTCCCCCTGACCGCCAAGGGCAGTGACGTCACGGGCGTCCCCGCCGCCCTGGCGATAGTCGGCCTCGCCGCGCTCGTCGCCGTCTTCGCCGTCCGCAAGGCGGGACGCCTCCTGGTCGCCGCGCTGCTCGCGCTCTCCGGCGCGGGAATCGTCACCGCGGCGCTGATCGGCGCGAGCGACTCGTCCGCGCTGGACGAGCAGGCGGCCAAGGCCTCCGGCGACACCTCGGCGACGGTCGCCTCCCTCTCCCACACCGCCTGGCCCTACGTCGCCGTCGTGGGAGGTGCCCTGATCCTTCTGGCCGGGCTTCTCGCCCTTCGGTACGGGAGGCTGTGGCCCGCGATGTCCGGGCGCTACGAGCGGGACGGGGCGCCCAAGGTGCGCCGCAAGGCCCCTGTCGTGGATCCCGACCGGCCCGAGGACATCTGGAAGGCGCTCGACCGCGGGGAAGACCCGACGGGCGCGTGACGGCCCTCCTGCCGGACCCCCGAACACGTCGTTGCCCCGCGTACGGAACAATGGGCCGCGAGCGTCCGGCTCAGACACGTACTTCAGCACCTAGGAGCAAGCAATGGCGGGCAGCAGCCACGGTCACACCCCGGCCGCCTGGACCGGTGTCACTATCGCCTTCATCGGTTTCTGCGTCTCGGGCGCCTTCATGGTGATGGCCCAGCCGGCGGGCTTCTGGGCCGGTCTGGCGATCGTGGCCATCGGCGGCATCATCGGCTGGATCATGAGCGCGATGGGGATGGGCCAGCCCAAGGACGCCCACAAGGCGCTCGTCACCACGCAGCAGCGCGAGGCGGCCGAAGCCAAGAGCTGACACGCACCCGACCCTCGTGAAGGGGCGGCCCGGCGAAAGAGCCGGGGCCGCCCCTCACGCGTTCGGCACAAGGGCGGGGGACAATGCCAAACGTGAACGCAGACACTCAGCGCGTCCTGCCAAGGACCGGCCTGGCCGGACGCCTGGCCGTCCCGGCCGGGATCCTCGCCACCGTCGCCGGGGCCTTCGCGTACGTGGGGACCGTGGACCCCAACCAGCCCGGCCACTACCCCGTCTGTCCGCTCTACCGGATCACCGGCCTGTACTGCCCCGGCTGCGGCGGACTGCGCAGCGCGCACGCGTTCATTCACGGCGACTTCCTGGGCGCCCTCCAGGACAACGCGATGGCTGTCGTGGGCTATCTGGGCTTCGCCGTGCTGTGGACCGTCTGGGTGGTCCGCGCGGCTCGCGGCCGGCCGCTGGACCTCGGTCTCGGGCCGGTGCAGCTGTGGACGGCGGGGGCATTGCTGCTGGTCTTCACGGTTGTCCGGAACCTGCCGTTCGGTGGCTGGCTTCACCCTTGATCAACCGGCGAACGTCCAGTATGGGGGCACCTCCCGCCCGAGCATGCGAAGCTTGTTCGAGGGCGGGGGAGGGACCGGCGTCAACCGGATGCGAGGCCTACGCCCTCCTGCGGATACCATCGCAGTGACCACTTGTTTCCATCAGTCGCTGGAACTGCCGACCGTCTGGAAGGGGGCCGCTCGCGTGAGTGTGCTCGACGAGATCATCGACGGAGTCCGTGCCGACCTCGCGGAACGGCAGGCGCGCGTCAGCCTCGACGAGCTCAAGGAGCGCGCGGCGAAGGCTCCCGCGGCCAAGGACGGTGTGGCCGCACTGCGCGGCGACGGCGTCAAGGTCATCTGCGAGGTCAAGCGCTCCAGCCCCTCCAAGGGCGCGCTGGCCGCCATCGCCGACCCGGCGGGCCTCGCGGCCGACTACGAGGCGGGCGGCGCGGCCGTCATCTCCGTCCTCACCGAACAGCGCCGCTTCGGCGGCTCGCTGGCCGACCTGGAGGCCGTCCGCGCGCGCGTGGACATCCCGGTCCTGCGCAAGGACTTCATCGTCACGTCGTACCAGCTCTGGGAGGCCCGGGCCTACGGCGCCGACCTCGCGCTGCTCATCGTCGCGGCCCTGGAGCAGCCCGCCCTGGAGTCCCTGATCGAGCGCGCCGAGTCCATCGGGCTCACCCCGCTCGTCGAGGTCCACGACGAGGACGAGGTCGAGCGCGCGGTGGACGCCGGAGCGAAGATCATCGGCGTCAACGCGCGTAACCTCAAGACCCTCGAGGTCGACCGCGGCACGTTCGAGCGCATCGCCCCCGAGATCCCCGCCCACCTGGTCAAGGTCGCCGAGTCCGGCGTCCGCGGTCCGCACGACCTGATCGCCTACGCCAACGCCGGCGCCGACGCGGTCCTGGTCGGCGAGTCCCTGGTGACGGGCAAGGACCCGAAGACGGCGGTCTCCGACCTGGTGGCGGCGGGCGAGCATCCGGCTCTGCGTCACGGGCGCGGCTGATCTTTCGCTAGGCTGGCCCCGATGAACCTCACGACGACAACCACGGACAGGTACGCCCGCCTCGCGCGCGGCTGCCGCCCCCGTGGTTGCCGCGCGCCCGCACGCAGGGTGCACGGTCGTCGGGTCCGGTATGTGATCGGTGACGAACCCGGCCAGGTGAACGGCCGTCGATGGCAGCGCCCCTTCAGGGGCGCGGGGAACTGCGCGACCAGCCACAACGGTCCCGCAGCCGTCTGACTGTCTCCGCCCCCACGGCGATTAGTGTCTTTTCATTGCACTCACCGTGAGGTATTGCCATGCCCAGCGAGTTCTTCATCCCCGACCCCGACGGTCAAATCCCCAGCCCCGAAGGCTACTTCGGCACCTTCGGCGGCAAGTTCATCCCGGAGGCCCTCGTCGCCGCCGTGGACGAGGTCGCCGTCGAGTACGACAAGGCCAAGCACGACCCCGAGTTCGCCCGCGAGCTCGACGACCTGCTCGTGAACTACACGGGCCGTCCCTCGGCGCTCACCGAGGTGCCGAGGTTCGCCGAGCACGCCGGCGGCGCGACGGTCTTCCTCAAGCGGGAGGACCTCAACCACACCGGCTCCCACAAGATCAACAACGTGCTCGGCCAGGCCCTGCTCACCAAGCGCATGGGCAAGACCAGGGTGATCGCGGAGACCGGCGCCGGCCAGCACGGCGTGGCCACGGCCACCGCCTGCGCGCTCTTCGGCCTCGAGTGCACGATCTACATGGGCGAGATCGACACCCAGCGCCAGGCCCTCAACGTGGCCCGGATGCGCATGCTCGGCGCCGAGGTCATCGCCGTGAAGTCCGGCAGCCGCACGCTGAAGGACGCCATCAACGAGGCATTCCGCGACTGGGTCGCCAACGTCGACCGCACCCACTACCTCTTCGGCACGGTCGCGGGACCGCACCCCTTCCCGGCCATGGTCCGCGACTTCCACCGGGTCATCGGCGTCGAGGCCCGCCGCCAGCTCCTGGAGCGCGCGGGCCGTCTTCCCGACGCGGCCGTCGCCTGCGTCGGCGGCGGCTCGAACGCCATCGGCCTGTTCCACGCCTTCATCCCGGACGCCGACGTACGCCTCATCGGCTGCGAGCCCGCCGGGCACGGTGTGGAGACCGGCGAGCACGCGGCGACCCTCACCGCGGGCGAGCCCGGGATCCTGCACGGCTCCCGCTCCTACGTCCTCCAGGACGAGGAGGGCCAGATCACCGAGCCGTACTCGATCTCGGCCGGTCTGGACTACCCGGGCATCGGCCCCGAGCACTCCTACCTCAAGGACTCCGGCCGCGGCGAGTACCGCGCGGTCACCGACGACGCGGCCATGCAGGCGCTGCGTCTGCTGTCCCGCACCGAGGGCATCATCCCGGCCATCGAGAGCGCCCACGCGCTGGCCGGCGCCCTGGAGGTCGGCAGGGAGCTCGGCAAGGACGGGCTGATCGTCGTCAACCTGTCCGGCCGCGGCGACAAGGACATGGACACGGCCGCACGCTACTTCGGCCTGTACGACACCGACGCGGCCGTCGCCGCGGACGAGGCCGGTACCGGCGCGGAGATCGAGGGGGACGCCAAGTGAGCGGGAACATTCAGCTTCTGTCGGACACCCTCGCCGCCGCCAAGGCCGAGGGCCGGTCCGCGCTCATCGCCTACCTCCCGGCCGGGTTCCCGACCGTGGACGGCGGCATCGAGGCGATCAAGGCCGCCTTCGACGGTGGCGCCGACGTCGTCGAGGTGGGTCTGCCGCACAGCGACCCCGTCCTCGACGGCCCGGTCATCCAGACCGCCGACGACATCGCCCTGCGCGGCGGCGTCAAGATCGCCGACGTCATGCGGACGGTCAAGGAGACCTACGAGGCCAGCGGGAAGCCGGTGCTCGTGATGACGTACTGGAACCCCATCGACCGCTACGGCGTCGAGCGCTTCACCGCCGAGCTCGCCGAGGCGGGCGGCGCGGGCTGCATCCTGCCCGACCTGCCGGTGCAGGAGTCGGCGCTGTGGAGGGAGCACGCCGAGAAGCACGGGCTCGCCACGGTCTTCGTCGTCGCCCCCAGCAGCAAGGACGCGCGGCTCGCCGAGATCACCGCGGCCGGCAGCGGGTTCGTCTACGCCGCCTCGCTGATGGGCGTCACGGGCACCCGTGAGTCGGTCGGGGCGCAGGCCCAGGACCTGGTCGAGCGGACCCGGGCCACCGGCACCGGCCTGCCCGTCTGTGTCGGACTCGGGGTCTCCAACGCGACGCAGGCCGCCGAGGTGGCCGGCTTCGCCGACGGCGTGATCGTCGGCTCGGCGTTCGTCAAGCGGATGCTGGACGCGCCGGACGACAAGGCCGGCGTCGAGGGCGTCCGCGCGCTCGCCGCCGAACTGGCGAAGGGCGTGCGCCGACAGGCGTAGGACCGCGGGTCGAGTTCGCTCACTCGAACGGGTGGACCTGGGGCCGGGGAGGCGCGGTGCGCCTCCCCGGTTCGTTCTGCGGGTGTGAGCGAGAAGAACCGTGAGGGAAAGCGCACCGCCCGGGAGCGGCTGGCGGAGGAGCGCGCGAAGCAGAAGTCCGCGGAGAAGCGGCGCCGGGTGCTGATCGTGGGCGCGAGTGTCGTCTGCGTCCTCGGGCTCGCGGCGGTGATCGGCGTCGTCGCGGCCAACTCCGGCAAGGACAAGGACAGCTCCGCGGGCCCGGTCGTGGCGCCCTCGGGGGCCAAGGGCCAGGACGGCCTCGCCATCCCGGTCGGCAAGGAGGGCGCCAAGTCCACGCTCGTCGTCTGGGAGGACTTCCGCTGCCCGGCCTGCAAGGCCTTCGAGACCGCGTACCGCCCGGTGATCCACGAGCTCACCGGGTCCGGCGCGCTCAGGGTCGAGTACCACCTGGCGACGATCATCGACGGCAACATGGGCGGCACCGGCTCCCGCAACGCGGCCAACGCCGCGGCCTGCGCCCAGGACGCCGGGAAATTCCCGGGGTACCACGACGTGCTCTACGAGAACCAGCCGGTGGAGACCAGCGACGACTACGCGAAGACCGAGAAGCTCCTCGAACTGGCGAAGAAGGTCGACGGTCTCGACACCCCCGCGTTCCGTGCGTGTGCCGAGAAGGGCACGCACAACAGCTGGGTGGACAAGTCCGCGGCCGCCTTCCGCAACGGCGGGTTCTCCGGTACGCCGACCGTCCTGCTCGACGGCAAGAACATCTACCAGGACCAGACGATGACCCCGGCGAAGCTGAAGCAGCAGGTGCGGGAAGCGGCCAAGGGGTAAGGATTTCAGGCCTGCCTGTTATGGACCCGTTGCCGGGCCGCCTGCCGTGGGCCCGGCCCGGCAGGGTAGCGTCGACCCTGCCATGGAACTTGCCTACATTCCCAGCCCGTCGCGCGGGGTCATCCACCTCGGTCCCATCCCGCTGCGTGGCTACGCGTTCTGCATCATCATCGGCGTCTTCGTTGCCGTCTGGCTCGGCAACAAGCGCTGGATCGCCCGTGGCGGGCGGGCCGGCACGGTGGCCGACATCGCGGTCTGGGCCGTGCCGTTCGGACTGCTCGGCGGCCGCCTCTACCACGTGATCACGGACTACGAGCTGTACTTCAGCGAGGGCCGCGACTGGGTGGACTCCTTCAAGATCTGGGAGGGCGGTCTCGGCATCTGGGGCGCGATCGCGCTCGGCGCCGTCGGCGCGTGGATCGGCTGCCGCCGGCGCGGCATCCCGCTGCCCGCCTACGCCGACGCCATCGCGCCCGGCATCGCCCTCGCGCAGGCCATCGGCCGCTGGGGCAACTGGTTCAACCAGGAGCTGTACGGCAAGCCGACCGACCTGCCGTGGGCCCTGCACATCACGTCCTCCACCGACGGCCGGGTGCCGGGCTACTACCACCCGACGTTCCTGTACGAGTCGCTGTGGTGCGTCGGTGTCGCGCTCCTCGTCATCTGGGCCGACCGCCGCTTCAAGCTGGGGCACGGACGGGCGTTCGCGCTGTACGTCGCCGCGTACTGCACGGGTCGCGGCTGGATCGAGTACATGCGCATCGACGACGCCCACCACATCCTCGGCGTCCGGCTCAACGTCTGGACCGCGATCATCGTCTTCCTGCTCGCGGTGACGTACTTCGTGCTCTCGGCGTGGAAGCGGCCCGGACGCGAGGAAGTCGTCGAGCCGGGTGCGGACGGCGCCGACGGTGAGGCCGAAGAAGGCGCCGCGGAGGGCGAGAAGGCCGACCGCGAGGACAAGGCCGGGGCCGACTCCGCCGAGCCGGCGGACGAGACCGAGCCCGAGGCCGAGTCGGCGAAGAAGACCTGACGGCCGGTTGTACGTCGACGAGGGCGTCCCGGATCGCCGGGGCGCCCTCGTCGTGTGTCAGCGTCGGTGGGCCAGGGAGAGGGTCCGGTGGGCCTGGGTCACCACCGCCGCGTCGATGAAGGTGCCGTTCGGGAGCGCCTGGGCCCCCTGGTGGGCCTCCGCCGCCTTGAGGATGGCCTCGGCGTGCTCGATCTCCTCCTCCGTGGGGAGGTAGGCCCGCTCGATCACCGGGAGTTGGCGGGGGTGGACGGCTGCCCGGCCCAGGAAGCCCAGCGCGCGGCCGTGGGCGCAGGAGGCTCTCAGCCCCTCCAGGTCCCGGATGTCGGGGTGCACCGACTGGGCCGGGGGAGGCAGGGCCGCCGCCCGCGCCGCCACGATCACCCGGGAGCGGGACCAGTCCAGGCCCCGGTCGTGTCGTACACCCAGGTCGGCTCGCAGGTCCGCCTCGCCGAGGGCGATGCCCCGCAGGTGCGGATGGGCGGTGGCGATGGCGTAAGCACGCTCGATGCCGAGAGCCGACTCCAGGAGGGCGTACAGGGGTGGGGCGCCTCCTGCGTCGCCGGCCGTCGTCCGCGCGACGCGGGTGATCTGTGCGGGCGCGGTGACCTTGGGCAGGCGCAGGCCCGAGACGCCCCGGAGAGGGGCGATCGCCGCCAGGTCCGCTGCCGCCAGGGGGCCGTCCAGGGCGTTGACCCGGACGTGGACCGGGATCGGCTGGGGGTCGGCGAGGCGTTCGGCGGTCGCCTCGCGGGCGTACCGCTTGCGGTCGGGGGCGACCGCGTCCTCCAGGTCGACGACCACGACGTCGGCGCCGGCGGCGAGGGCCTTGGTGACGGTCGCCGGGCGGTCGCCCGGCACGTAGAGCCAGGTCAGAGGGTACGGTCTCATAGCGCGCCCTCCGTGCGCAGGGCCGTCAACTCGGCCTCCGTCAAGCCCAGTTCGGTCAGGACCTCGTCCGTGTCCGCGCCGTGCGGGCGGCCCGCCCAGCGGATCGCGCCGGGGGTCGCGGAGAGCCGGAAGAGCACGTTCTGCATGCGCAGGGGGCCCAGGTCGGGGTCGTCGACCGTGGTGACGGTGTCGAGCGCCTGGTACTGCGGGTCGGCCATCACGTCCCGGATGTCCTGGATGGGGGCGATCGCGGCCTCCGCCTTCTCGAAGGCCGCGAGGACGTCGGTGCGGGTGCGTGCGGCGATCCAGGAGCCGACCGCCGCGTCGAGGACGTCGGCGTGCGCGGCCCGCTGGGCGCCGGTCGCGAACCACGGCTCGTCGATCAGCTCCGGGCGGCCGACCAGGCACATCACACGTTCCGCGATCGACTGGGCCGAGGTGGAGACGGCGACCCAGGTGCCGTCGGCCGTGCGGTAGGTGTTGCGCGGGGCGTTGTTGGCGGAGCGGTTGCCGGTGCGTTCCTGGACGTGACCGAGTTGGTCGTACCAGGTCGGCTGGGGGCCGAGGACGCTCAGGATCGGCTCGATCAGGGCCATGTCGACGACCTGCCCCTCGCCGGTGTGGTCGCGGGCCGCGAGGGCCGTCATCACCGCGTACGCCGTGGCCAGGCCCGCGATGGAGTCGGCCAGGCCGAAGGGCGGCAGGACCGGGGGCGCGTCCGGTTCGCCGGTGATCGCCGCGAAGCCGCTCATCGCCTCGGCGAGGGTGCCGAAGCCGGGGCGGCGGGAGTAGGGGCCGAACTGGCCGAAGCCGGTGACGCGGGTGAGGACCAGGCGGGGGTTGGCCTCGGAGAGCTCGGGCCAGCCCAGGTCCCACTTCTCCAGGGTGCCGGGGCGGAAGTTCTCGATGACCACGTCCGCCGTCCCGGCGAGCCGGAGGAAGGTGGTACGGCCGCCCGGTGTCGAGAGGTCCAGTGTGATCGTGCGCTTGTTGCGGCCCAGGACCTTCCACCACAGGCCGATGCCGTCCTTCGAGGGGCCGTGGCCGCGGGAGGGGTCCGGCTTCCTGGGGTGCTCGATCTTGACGACCTCGGCGCCGAAGTCGCCGAGCAGGGTGGCCGCCATCGGGCCCGCGAACAGGGTGGCCAGGTCGAGGACGCGCAGGCCGGTGAGGGGTGCAGGGGTCATGAGGTGTACCCGGCCTCGATCTCGGAGCGGTACGGCATCGACGCCGAGGCGCCTTCCCGCTGGACGGAGAGTGCGGCCGCCGCGGCGGCCCAGGACATCGCCTCCCGGATGGGCCGTTCCTCGCCGAGGGCGACGGCGAGCGCGCCCACGTAGGTGTCGCCCGCGCCGGTGGAGTCCACCGCGGTGACCTGCGGGGCGGGGACCACGAGGGGTTCGGCGTCCCGGGTCAGATACAGGCTGCCCGCCTCGCCCAAGGTGATCACCACGCGCGGGACCCGGTCGAGGAGGACGGCGCCGGCGCCGAAGGGGTCGGCGCGGCCGGTGAGGGTGGCCGCCTCGTGCTCGTTGGGGACCAACAGGTCGATGGTGGCGAGGAGTTCGGGCGGAAGGGGTTGCACCGGGGCGGGGGTGAGGATCGTCCGGACGCCGTGCGCGCGGGCCGTCCGCGCACCCGCGAGGACCGCCGCCAGGGGGATCTCCAACTGGAGGAGCAGGGCGTCGGCCGAGGCGATCAGGCCCTCGTCGCCGGGGGCGAGATGGTCGACGGTGCCGTTCGCGCCGGGGACGACGACGATCGCGTTGCCGCCCTCGTCGTCCACGACGATGTGCGCGGTGCCCGAGGGGCCCTCGATGGTGCGCAGATGGTCGGTGGTCACACCCGAGTGCTCCAGGGTGGAGCGCAGCCGGGTGCCGAAGGCGTCGTTGCCGACCGCGCCGATCATCGAGACGGTGGCACCGGCGCGGGCCGCGGCGATCGCCTGGTTGGCGCCCTTGCCGCCGGGGATCGTACGGAACTCCCTGCCGGTGACGGTCTCTCCGCGCCGGGGCGCCCTCTCGACGTAGGTGACCAGGTCCATGTTCGTGCTGCCGAGCACGGCGATGTGGGTCATGGGCGGGCAGCCTCCCGGTGGGTGAGGTGGGCCAGGGTGTCGAAGCCGGTGCCGTTGAGATCGGCGACGGAGGTGGCGAGGCGGTTCTTGAGCGGGGCGGTCCAGCGGTCGGGGAGCTTGTCGGGGCTGCCGGCGAGAAGGCCGGCGATGCTTCCCGCGGTGGCGCCGTTGGAGTCGGTGTCCCAGCCTCCGCCGACCGCCTTGCAGATGGAGCCGGTGAAGTCGCCGTCGGCGTGGGTGAGGGCGGCGGCGATGAGGGCGGTGTTGGGGATCGCGTGGACCCAGTGGTGGGTCGCGGCGTAGGTGGCGTGGAGTTCGTCCACGACCTCGTCGAAGTCGGCGTGCCGCTGGGCCAGTTGGATCGCGTGTGTGATGGCCGCCGCCAGGCGGGAGCGCGGGGGGATCACGGTGAGGCCGGTGCGCAGGCAGGTGTGGATGTCGGGGGTCGTCGCGGCCTGGGCGATCACGGCCGCAGTGAACATCGCCGCGTAGACGCCGTTCGCCGTGTGGGTGAGGGTGGCGTCCCGGTGGGCCTGTTCGGCCGCGGCCGCCGGGTCGCCGGGGTTGGTCCAGCCGTGGACGTCCGCGCGGATCAGGGCGCCGATCCATTCGCGGAAGGGGTTGCGGTGGCGGGCGGTCCTGGGGGGCTCAAGGCCCTGGAGGAGGTTGCGGTAGGCGATCCGTTCGGCGGTGAAGGTGCGGCCTGCGGGAAGTTCGGCGAGCCAGAGCTCCGCCACGTCCGCGGTGGTGAAGTGCCTGCCGCGGCGTTGCAGCAACAGAAGGTTCAGCAGGGGGTAGTTGAGGTCGTCGTCCTCGGGCATGCCGTCGATGTTCTCGGCGAGGGAGGTCGTTGCGGAGCGGCGGTTCCAGGGATGGGCGGCGAGGAGTTCGGCGGGGACGCCCTTCGCTGTGAAGTAGGTGTGCAGGGGCCAATTGCCGGTAGCCGCGGCGAGTTCGCGGATGGCTTCGAGGGGGAGCTTCTCCACGGGTTTGCCCAGGAGGCAGCCGACTGCCCTGCCCAGCCAGGCCGCTTCCAGGGCGGTTCGGGTGGGGGGTGCCGCGGAGGCGGGTGGCGGCCACCTCCGGCAGCAGGCCTTGATTCTCGCGAGGTCGGTGGGTTCGTCGTCCTCCAACGTGCTGGGCAGATCCGCCAGTTCGTCCAGCAGGTCTTCCGCGAGCTGCCGCAGATACCGGGACGCGGGCTCTGCCGAGGCGCCCGCCCGGGTCGGCGCCTGTCTGCCTCCCGCCGCCCGCCACCTCGCCGCGATCGCCGACGGCTCCCTGCCGTCCTGGGCGGCCTGGCGGAGTTCGTGGCCGATGAGGTCCTCCGGCTGGACCCAGGTCAGTCGGAGCATCTCGAACCCCCGAGCTCCCTGACGGCCGCCTCGTGGGCGCGGCGCCGGGCCACGTCCCGCGCGAAGATCTCCCGGGTGACGGTGGTCAGCGTCGCCGCCGGTTCCCACAGGTCCAGACGGCTCGCCTCCGAGACCGCCTTCGACCAGTCGTCCGGGACCGGGGAGCCCAGGGCACCCGCCAGGGCGCCGGCCATCGTGGCGATCGAGTCGCAGTCCCTGCCGTAGTTCACCGCGCCGAGGACCGCCTGGCGGTAGTCGCCCCCGGCCACGAGCAACATGGCCAGGGCGATGGGGAGTTCCTCGATCGTGTGGAGGCGGGAGGGGCGGCGGGCGCCGAGGGACGGGGCGCGGTAGTCCGGGCCGACGGTGTCGTAGGGCGCCACGGCGTCCCGCAGGGGTCGTAGGGCCGATTCGAAGTCCGTGTGGCGGGCGGCCACTTCGCAGACCTTCTCGATCGCCGTCCTGGTGCCGTCCTTCGCCAGCCGCAGACAGGCCGTCACGACCGAGTCCGGGGTCGCGTCCGGCTCGCAGGCCGCCGCCACCGCCGCCGCGAGGACTCCTGCCGCCTCGCGGCCGTACGACGACTGGTGGGCGCCCGCGATGTCCAGCGCCTCGGCGTAGGCGGCCCGCGGATCGGCCGCGTTGACCAGGCCGACCGGGGCCATGTACATCGCCGCACCGCAGTTGACGATATTGCCGACGCCCGCTTCCCGGGGGTCGACATGGCCGTAGTGGAGGCGCGTGACCAGCCACTTCTCCGCGAGGAAGACGCGGTGCAGGGGGAGGGCCTCCGACTCCAGTTCCGGGATCCAGCGCGGGTTCGTCATCAGGTCGGGGACCAGGTGGTCGGCGATCGCGTAGGCGTCGAGGTGGTCTCGGACCCGGTCGTAGACCCTGATCAACGCGTGGGTCATCAAGGTGTCGTCGGTGACGTGGCCGTCGCCCTTGTGGTACGGCGCGATGGGGCGGGCGGTGCGCCAGGCGTCGCCGTTCCAGGGGCCGACGATGCCGTGGACGCGGCAGGCGTGGCGTTCGAGGATCTGGTCGGGGGAGTAGCCCTCGACGGGGCCGCCGAGGGCGTCGCCCACCGCCGCGCCGACGAGGGCTCCGGTGATGCGGTCTTCGAGGCTGCTTTCTTGGTTTTTGGGCGTCATGCCCGAATCATCCTCCTGGGAGGGGCGGTTGTGCGGCTTCCAGGAGTCCGGCGAGTTCCACGAGGTCCGTGCCGGTGAGGCGGGGGAGGGCGCAGCCGGAGAGGGTGCGGCAGGAGTCCCGCCACGTGGCGGGGATCGCGGTGGCGCCGCCGAGTGCGCCGGTCAGGGCGCCCACCAGGGCCGGGGCCGAGTCGGCAACCCGGGAGAGACAGGCGGCCGCGGGGACCGCCTCGGCGATACGGCCCTGGGCCGCGGTGGCCAGCGCCAGGGCCACGGGGACGGTTTCGGCGGCCGCGACGCCGTAGCTGTAGACGTGGTCGACGATCTCGTGTTCCAGGGCGGGGACCAGGGCGAAGGCGCTGCCCGCGGTCCGGGCGAGGCGCAGGGCGTGGCGGGTGTTGCGGCCGATCTCCGTCTCCTCGGGGAGTTCGGCGAGAGCGGCGGCCACGCAGGCTTCTACGGGGGTGCCGGTCAGGGCCAGGGAGACGGCCGCGGCCATCGCTCGCGCTCCGTGTACCCCGTCGCCGTCCTGGGTGTAGCGGGCGTCGAACTCGGCCAGTTCCGCCGCCGGTCGGGGGGCGCCGGGGTGGGCGACCGCGAGGACGCAGGCCCTGACGCAGGCCGCGTCGTCGAAGTAGTGGGGGTTGTCGTGGCCGGTGGCGGGTGGGCGCAGGCCGGTGGCGAGGTTGCCGAGTCCCGCGCGCACGGAGATGCGGGCGCGGAGGGGGAGGACGGCGGACTCGATCTCGGGGGCGCGGTTCGCCGCGGCGGCCACTTCGGCGGCGAGGGTGTTCCAGGCGAGGTCGATGGCGGCTCTCGTACGGCGTTCCCTCGGAAGGTCGCCGAGGGCGGTGTCGTCGCCTGCCCTGAGGAGGGCCTCCGCGGTGAAGGCGGCCCATTCGGCGTCGTCGGAGGGGCCCAGGCGGAGGGGTTCGGGGGGTTGGTTGAGGGCGATGGGGACGGGGAGGGTGGTGGTGGCGTTCTCTTCGGCGAAGGTGTCCAGTTCGCGGGTGAGGCGGCGGGTCCAGGTGGGCATGCGGGCGGCTCGGTGGCGGGCGGCGGGCCAGCCGGCGGCGTCGCCTGCGGCGAGGCCGAGCAGGAGACCTTCGGTACGTCTCGCGGCCTCGGCCTCGGCCTCGGCTTCGCCTTCGGCCTGTTCGTTCCCAGCCGCACCACCCGTCTCGCTTTCGTCGTCGGGTGCGGGTGGCCCCTGTGGGGCGGACTCGCCGTCGGCGGCTGCGGGAGCACTCGGGTTCGCCGTGGAGGCGGGATCAGCAGGGCCCGGATCGTTCGTTGGAACCCCGTCCCACGGGCTCGGCGGCCTCACCGGTCCGTCCCCGGCTCGGTGCCTGCCGCCAGGGTGAAGGCGTCCGGGTCGGGTGGGGGCCACTCCTGCGTGAGGCCGGTCGTCCCCCATTTCCCGTCCTCGCCCGCGACCAGCAACTCCGCCACGTCCAGCACGTGATGGCCCGCCATGGAGGGCAGGCAGCTGCCGCGCGCGGGGCCGATCGCCGCGGCCCACGCCGCCGGGATCGCCGACGCTCCCCTCGTCGCGCCCGCCAGGGCCCCCGCCACCGCCGCCGTCGTGTCCGCGTCCCTCCCCATGTTCACCGCCGTCAGTACGGCCTCGCGGAAGTCGCCGTCGGCCACCGCGTACGCGCCGAAGGCGAGGGCCACCGCCTCCGGGGCCAGGTCGGTCCACGGGTAGCCGCCGATGACGACGCAGGAGCGGACCGCTCGTTCGCCGCGGTGGGCCACCGCGACCGCCCTCCGCAGGGACCTCGCCGTCCAGCTGTCGTCCGGGATCACCGCCAGGGCGGACGCGACGACGGCGATCGTCGGGGCGCCGGTCATCGCCGCGGCCACTCCCGCCGCGACCGCCTGGCCGCCGTAGATGCCCTCGCCGTCGTGACTCACCGAGCCGTCGACGGCCACCAGGCGGGCCGCCTCCGCGGGGCGGCCCGCCGCGAAGACGCCGAAGGGGGCCGCGCGCATGGCCAGGCCGTCGCTCCAGGCGTGGCGGTGCTGGGCCGAGATGGGGGCCGCGAGGCCGCGGCGCAGGTTCTCCAGCGTGCCCCGCTCGCTGAAGCCGGCGCCCCGGAACGGGCCCTCGTCGCGGTCCGCGATCCACTCGTGCCAGGCCGCCTCCACGTGGGCGGGGGTGAGCGCCGAGCCGTGGCGGGCGAGGAGCAGGCCCGAGAGGATCGCGTACTCCGTGTCGTCCGTGCCGGCCGGCTCGTCCACCACGTACCCCTCGATACGGCCCCAGCGGGCGCGGATCTGCGACGGCTTCATGTTCTCGGCGGGGGCTCCGAGGGCGTCCCCGACCGCCAGGCCCAGCAGGGCGCCGCGGGCCCGCTCGCGCAGTGCGGCGGCGTCCTGGGGTGCCGGGACCGAGGGGATGCAGGCGATCGATGGCATACGCGGCCTCTCCAGAGGGGGTTCCTCCAGGGGCGCGGAACCCTTTGCGTATGTGTCCCACCATCGGCGGTTGACCTGAGCGTCCCCACCGGCAACGTCACCCGGTCGACAGCTGAGCGGAAGCCCGATCGTCTGTGCATTCGAAGGTAAAGGTGCTGGTTAGCCCAGCCTTTCCTTGCTGGCGGGCGGGAATGACCCGTCGTACTGTGAGCGTTGTTAAGAATTAGAACGTGTCCAAACTTAGCTTTGGCTTAGCTTCCCTGGGGGACCACCGGATGGCCATCATCGACGTCGAGGCACCGCTGCACGAGGCGCACCGGGACAACCACACGCACCGGGACGTGAACGGCGGCTGGCTCAGGCCCGCCGTGTTCGGTGCCATGGACGGGCTGGTCTCCAACCTCGCGCTGATGACCGGGGTCGCCGGTGGGGCCGTCGGTCAGCACACCATCGTGCTGACCGGACTCGCCGGGCTCGCCGCCGGTGCCTTCTCCATGGCCGCCGGCGAGTACACCTCCGTCGCCTCCCAGCGCGAGCTCGTCGAGGCGGAGCTGGACGTGGAGCGCCGGGAGTTGCGCAAGCACCCGCAGGACGAGGAGGCCGAGCTCGCCGCCCTGTACGAGGGGCGCGGTGTCGAGCCCGAGCTGGCCCGCGAGGTCGCACGGCAGTTGTCGAAGGATCCCGAGCAGGCCCTGGAGATCCACGCCCGCGAGGAGCTGGGGATCGACCCGGGTGACCTGCCCTCGCCGCTCGTCGCCGCCGTCTCCAGCTTCGGGTCCTTCGCGCTGGGCGCCCTGCTGCCCGTACTGCCGTATCTGCTCGGCGCGACCGCGCTGTGGCCCGCCCTGCTGCTCGCCCTGCTCGGGCTGTTCGCGTGCGGTGCCGTCGTGGCCAGGGTGACCGCGCGGACCTGGTGGTACAGCGGGCTGCGGCAGCTCGTCCTGGGAGGCGCGGCGGCCGGTGTGACGTACGCCCTGGGCAGTTTGTTCGGAATGGCCGTAGGATAGGTCGACCGCTACTTATGCGTTGGGCCGCATAAGTAGCCGTTACTCGCTGGTTTCGAATGCTTAACCACTGGGCATGAGTCGTAAGCGCCGCGGGCAATGACGCTTGCGGCGCACTCGCGGGGTCGGCGACGACGCCTTCGCCGCCCCTGGGCCGACGGACACTGATCTGACCGATCAGTCCGGCTCGGCCCCCACATACTTCCAGCCACGTGTGCGACATCCTTCTCGCACCGCGTGGCGTCCGCATGCTGGAACGGAGTATCCGGTTCCCGAGATCCGCTCCATCATGTAACCTGCACGAAATTTTGCACAACGCAGAGGGCCAACGTCGTCCCTCGGCAATCTGAATATGCCAATGACGACGACGGGAGAGCCGATGCGTACGCCGCGCCAGCCGTCCCAGCACTCCACGAGTGGCCAGAAGTGGTCGTTCATGGATGCTCGCCCTGCTGCGCAGGGTATGTACGACCCCCGCAACGAGCGCGACGCCTGTGGCGTCGGCTTCGTGGCCACCCTCACCGGCGAGGCGAGCCATGCGCTGGTCGAGCAGGCGCTCACGGTTCTGCGCAACCTGGAGCACCGCGGTGCCACCGGCTCCGAGCCCGACTCGGGTGACGGCGCCGGCATCCTGTCCCAGGTTCCGGACGCCTTCTTCCGCGAGGTGGCCGGCTTCGAGCTGCCCGCGGCCGGTGCGTACGCCGTCGGTATCGCCTTCCTGCCGGAGGACGGTATCGAGGACGCCGTCTCGAAGATCGAGACGATCGCCGCGGACGAGGGCCTGACGGTCCTGGGCTGGCGTGAGGTTCCCGTCGCCCCCGAGCTGCTCGGCGCCACCGCCCGGTCCACGATGCCCGCGTTCCGCCAGATCTTCGTGACCGACGGCTCGTCGGAGGGCATCGCCCTCGACCGCAAGGCCTTCGTGCTGCGCAAGCGCGCCGAGCGCGAGGTCGACGTCTACTTCCCCTCGCTGTCCGCGCGGACCATCGTCTACAAGGGCATGCTGACCACCGGCCAGCTGGAGCCCTTCTTCCCGGACCTGTCCGACCGCCGCTTCGCCTCCGCGATCGCGCTCGTGCACTCCCGGTTCTCCACGAACACCTTCCCGTCGTGGCCGCTCGCGCACCCGTACCGCTTCGTCGCGCACAACGGTGAGATCAACACCGTCAAGGGCAACCGCAACTGGATGGCGGCCCGCGAGTCGCAGCTGGTCTCCGACCTGTTCGGCAACGACGACAAGGCCATCGAACGCGTCTTCCCGATCTGTACGCCGGAGGCCTCCGACTCGGCGTCCTTCGACGAGGTGCTCGAACTCCTGCACCTGGGCGGCCGTTCGCTGCCGCACTCCGTGCTGATGATGATCCCGGAGGCGTGGGAGAACCACGACTCCATGGAGCCGGCCCGCCGCGCCTTCTACCAGTTCCACTCCAACCTGATGGAGCCCTGGGACGGCCCGGCCTGTGTCACCTTCACCGACGGCAAGCAGGTCGGCGCGGTCCTCGACCGCAACGGCCTTCGCCCCGGCCGCTACTGGGTCACCGACGACGGCCTCGTCGTCCTCGGCTCCGAGGTCGGTGTCCTCGACATCGACCCCGCCAAGGTCGTCCGCAAGGGCCGCCTCCAGCCCGGCCGGATGTTCCTCGTCGACACCGTCGAGCACCGCATCATCGAGGACGACGAGATCAAGGCCGGCCTCGCCTCCGAGCAGCCGTACGCGGAGTGGCTGGAGGCCGGCGAGATCGAGCTCGGCGACCTGCCCGAGCGCGAGCACATCGTGCACACCCACGCCTCGGTCACCCGCCGCCAGCAGACCTTCGGCTACACCGAGGAGGAGCTGCGCGTCCTGCTCGCGCCGATGGCCAAGGCCGGTGCCGAGCCGATCGGTTCGATGGGCACCGACTCGCCGATCGCCGCACTGAGCGAGCGTCCGCGGCTGCTCTTCGACTACTTCACCCAGCTGTTCGCCCAGGTCACCAACCCGCCGCTGGACGCGATCCGCGAGGAGCTCGTGACCTCGCTGCGCTCCTCGCTGGGCCCGCAGGGCAACCTGCTCGACCCGAGCGCCGCCTCCTGCCGCTCCGTCGTGCTGCCCTTCCCGGTGATCGACAACGACGAGCTGGCCAAGCTCATCCACATCAACGCCGACGGCGACATGCCCGGCTTCAAGGCCGCGACCCTCTCCGGCCTGTACCGGGTCTCCGGCGGCGGCGACGCCCTCGCCGCCCGCCTCGAGGAGATCTGCGCCGAGGCCGACGCCGCCATCGACAACGGCGCCCGGCTGATCGTCCTCTCCGACCGGCACTCCGACGCCGAGCACGCGCCGATCCCGTCGCTGCTGCTCACCGCGGCCGTCCACCACCACCTCATCCGCACCAAGCAGCGCACCCAGGTGGGCCTGCTGGTCGAGGCCGGTGACGTCCGCGAGGTCCACCACGTCGCCCTGCTGATCGGCTTCGGCGCCGCGGCCGTGAACCCGTACCTCGCCATGGAGTCCGTCGAGGACCTCCTGCGCGCGGGCACCTTCCTCAACGGCCTGGAGCCCGAGCAGGCCATCCGGAACCTGATCTACGCCCTCGGCAAGGGCGTGCTCAAGGTCATGTCGAAGATGGGCATCTCGACCGTCGCCTCCTACCGCGGTGCCCAGGTCTTCGAGGCCGTCGGTCTCGAAGAGGGCTTCGTCCAGAAGTACTTCAGCGGTACCGCCTCCAAGATCGGCGGCGTCGGCATCGACGTCATCGCCAAGGAGGTCGCCGCCCGGCACGCCAAGGCCTACCCCGCCTCCGGCATCGCGCCCGCGCACCGCGCGCTCGAGATAGGCGGCGAGTACCAGTGGCGCCGCGAGGGCGAGCCGCACCTGTTCGACCCGGAGACGGTCTTCCGCCTCCAGCACTCGACGCGCGCGGGCCGCTACGACATCTTCAAGAAGTACACGGACCGCGTGAACGAGCAGTCCGAGCGCCTGATGACGCTGCGCGGCCTGTTCGGCTTCAAGTCGGACCGCCAGCCGATCCCGATCGACGAGGTCGAGCCCGTCTCCGAGATCGTCAAGCGCTTCTCCACCGGCGCCATGTCGTACGGCTCCATCTCCAAGGAGGCGCACGAGACCCTCGCCATCGCCATGAACCAGCTGGGCGGCAAGTCCAACACCGGTGAGGGCGGCGAGGACGCGGACCGGCTGTACGACCCGGCGCGGCGTTCGTCGATCAAGCAGGTCGCCTCCGGCCGCTTCGGCGTGACCTCCGAGTACCTGGTCAACGCGGACGACATCCAGATCAAGATGGCCCAGGGCGCCAAGCCCGGCGAGGGCGGCCAGCTGCCCGGCCACAAGGTGTACCCGTGGGTCGCCAAGACCCGGCACTCGACCCCGGGTGTCGGTCTGATCTCCCCGCCGCCGCACCACGACATCTACTCCATCGAGGACCTGGCCCAGCTGATCCACGACCTGAAGAACGCGAACCCGCAGGCGCGGATTCACGTGAAGCTGGTCTCCGAGGTCGGCGTCGGCACGGTCGCGGCGGGTGTGTCCAAGGCGCACGCGGACGTCGTCCTGATCTCCGGTCACGACGGTGGCACCGGTGCCTCCCCGCTGACCTCCCTCAAGCACGCGGGCGGTCCCTGGGAGCTCGGTCTCGCCGAGACCCAGCAGACCCTGCTGCTCAACGGCCTGCGCGACCGGATCGTCGTCCAGACCGACGGTCAGCTCAAGACCGGCCGTGACGTCGTCATCGCCGCGCTGCTCGGCGCCGAGGAGTTCGGTTTCGCGACCGCGCCGCTCGTCGTCTCCGGCTGCGTCATGATGCGCGTCTGCCACCTGGACACCTGCCCGGTCGGCATCGCCACCCAGAACCCGGTGCTCCGCGACCGGTTCACCGGCAAGGCCGAGTACGTCGTGAACTTCTTCAAGTTCATCGCCGAGGAGGTCCGCGAGATCCTCGCCGAGCTGGGCTTCCGCTCCATCGAGGAGGCCGTCGGCCACGCCGAGACGCTCGACGTCGAGCGGGCCGTCAACCACTGGAAGGCGCAGGGCCTGGACCTGTCCCCGCTCTTCTACGTGCCCGAGCTGCCCGAGGGCACCCCGCTGCACCAGGTCATCGAGCAGGACCACGGTCTGGAGAAGGCGCTCGACAACGAGCTCATCAAGCTCGCCGCCGACGCCCTGGCCGCCGACTCGGCGACCGAGGCCCAGCCGGTGCGCGCCCAGGTCGCGATCCGCAACATCAACCGCACGGTCGGCACCATGCTCGGCCACGAGGTGACGAAGAAGTTCGGTGGCGCGGGCCTGCCCGACGACACCATCGACATCACCTTCACCGGCTCCGCCGGCCAGTCCTTCGGCGCCTTCCTGCCGCGCGGTGTCACGCTGCGCCTGGAGGGCGACGCCAACGACTACGTCGGCAAGGGCCTCTCCGGCGGCCGCGTGATCGTCCGCCCGGACCGGGGCGCAGACCACCTCGCCGAGTTCTCGACGATCGCCGGCAACACCATCGCCTACGGCGCGACCGGCGGCGAGCTGTTCCTGCGCGGTCGTACCGGTGAGCGGTTCTGTGTCCGCAACTCCGGCGCGACGGTCGTCTCGGAGGGCGTGGGCGACCACGGCTGCGAGTACATGACCGGCGGTCACGCGGTGGTCCTCGGCGAGACGGGCCGCAACTTCGCGGCCGGCATGTCCGGCGGTATCGCCTACGTGATCGACCTGAACCGGGACAACGTCAACGTCGGCAACGTGAACGCCGTGGAGGCGCTGGACGACACCGACAAGCAGTGGCTGCACGACGTGGTGCGCCGCCACCAGGAGGAGACCGGATCCACGGTCGCCGAGAAGCTGCTCGCCGAGTGGGACACCGCCGTCGAGCGCTTCAGCAAGATCATCCCCAGCACGTACAAGGCAGTGCTCGCCGCCAAGGACGCCGCCGAGCAGGCGGGACTCTCCGAGTCCGAGATCACCGAGAAGATGATGGAGGCGGCGATCAATGGCTGACCCGAAGGGCTTCCTGAACCACGGGCGCGAGGTCGCCAAGTCCCGCCCCGTCGACGTACGCCTGAAGGACTGGAACGAGGTCTACGTCCCCGGCTCCCTGCTGCCGATCATCAGCAAGCAGGCCAGCCGCTGCATGGACTGCGGCATCCCGTTCTGTCACAACGGCTGTCCGCTCGGGAACCTCATCCCCGAGTGGAACGACTTCGCCTACCGCGAGGACTGGTCAGCCGCCTCCGAGCGGCTGCACGCGACCAACAACTTCCCGGAGTTCACCGGTCGTCTGTGCCCGGCTCCCTGCGAGTCGGCGTGTGTGCTCGGCATCAACCAGCCGCCGGTCACCATCAAGAACGTCGAGGTCTCGATCATCGACAAGGCGTGGGACAGCGGCGATGTCGCTCCCCAGGCCCCGGAGCGCCTGTCCGGCAAGACCGTCGCGGTCATCGGGTCCGGGCCCGCCGGTCTCGCCGCCGCGCAGCAGCTCACGCGGGCCGGTCACACCGTCGCCGTCTACGAGCGCGCGGACCGCGTCGGAGGCCTCCTCCGGTACGGCATCCCCGAGTTCAAGATGGAGAAGCGGCACATCAACCGCCGTATCGAGCAGATGCGCGCGGAGGGCACCCGCTTCCGTACCGGTATCGAGATCGGCCGCGACCTCAAGGCGACCGACCTGAAGAAGCGGTACGACGCCGTCGTGATCGCCGCCGGTGCCACGACCGCCCGTGATCTCCCCGTCCCCGGGCGGGAGTTGAAGGGCATCCACCAGGCGATGGAGTACCTGCCGCTGGCCAACAAGGTCCAGGAGGGCGACTACGTCACCTCCCCGATCTCGGCCGAGGGCAAGCACGTCGTGGTCATCGGCGGTGGCGACACCGGCGCCGACTGCGTGGGCACCGCCCACCGCCAGGGCGCGGCCTCGGTGACGCAGCTGGAGATCATGCCCCGTCCGGGCGAGGACCGGGCCCCGCACCAGCCGTGGCCGACCTTCCCGATGCTGTACAAGGTCACCTCCGCGCACGAGGAGGGCGGCGAGCGGGTCTACTCCGTCTCCACCACCCACTTCGAGGGCGACGAGGACGGCAACGTCCAGTGGCTGCACCTCAGCGAGGTCGAGTTCATCGACGGCAAGCTGACCCCGAAGCCGGGCACGGAGCGCAAGATCCCCGCCCAGCTGGTCACCCTCGCGATGGGCTTCACCGGCACCGACCGCGAGAACGGCCTGGTCGAGCAGTTCGGCCTGGAGCTCGACGAGCGCGGCAACATCGCCCGCGACGCCGACTTCCAGACCAATGTGCCCGGCATCTTCGTCGCCGGTGACGCCGGCCGCGGCCAGTCGCTCATCGTGTGGGCGATCGCGGAGGGCCGCTCGGCCGCCCGCGGCTGCGACCGCTTCCTGACCGGCGCGAGCGAACTGCCCGCGCCGATCCGGCCGACGGACCGTTCCCTGATGGTCTGACGGTCCCTCAAGAACGTCCCGTACAAAGGCGTACGGAACGCTGACGGTGTCCGCCCCCGAAGTCCCCGACCGGACTGGGAGCGGGCACCGTCGCCTTTGCGGCGGAGGGCTCACCCCGAAGCGGCCTCCAGGTCCTCGAACTCCACGGTCGCGTCCTCGCTGTACGCCCCCACCCGGCCCCGCGTGTAGGGGAGTTCGGCGTCGGTGAACGTCACCAGCGGCTTCCCGCCCACCGCGACGGACAGCACCGCGCCCCGCTGGACGACCGTCACCTCGTACCACTCGCCGACGGGGTACGGTGTCCGGCCCGTCGCCAGGAAACGCTGGCCCCCCGGATAGGCGGGGTCGCGTTTGCCCAGCTCCCAGCCGTTCGGCTTGAGGGTGACGTAGTAGAAGTGCTCCGGGTCGGTGTACGCCCAGACCAGCCACGGCACCTCCCACGGGTTCGGCCTGGGGGAGCGCAGCTGCTTCAGGGTCCGCATCCGCGCCTGGTACCGCACATCGGTGTAGGAGGCGGTGCTCACCACCAGCCCGGCGTGGGTGGTGCCGGGGTCCTCGGCGGCCATCGGGGAGAGCCGCAGCGACCTGTCGTCACCGTGGTTGGTGCCCATGCCGTTGAACACCGACAGCCAGCGGCCGTGGGTCGTACCGTCGATCCACGGCTTCGGCGGCGGGCCGTCGGCCTGGCACCGGCTCACGGCGAGCGCGAGGAGCGCGGCCAGCGTGAACGCCAGTGCCAGCCTGGAGACGGTACGACCCCGGAGCGTCATGCCGCCGAGTACGGCCCGGACGCCGTGAGCCCGGCCGGGACATCGGCGGCGAAGTCCTCGGCCAGCTGGGACAGGATGCGCTCACTCGCCAGCCCGTCGCCGAACGGATTGCCCGCGCTTGCCATCCGCTTGTACTCCGCCGGGTCGTCGAGCAGTCTGTTCGCCCAGGTCACGATGGACTCCGGATCGGTGCCGATCAGCCGGGCCGCGCCCGCCTCGACCGCCTCGGGCCGTTCGGTGGTGGTACGCAGGACGAGCGCCGGCTTGCTCAGGCTGGGCGCCTCCTCCTGGATGCCGCCGGAGTCGGTCAGGACCAGGTCGCACTCGGCCAGCGTGGCCGCGAAGTCGAGGTAGTCGAGCGGCTCGACCAGAGAGATGCCCGTCTGGCCCTCGAGTTCGGGCAGCAGCACGTCCCGTACGGCCGGACTCTTGTGCAGCGGCAGCACGATCTCCACGTCACCGCGCTCGGCCAGCCGGGTCAGCGCCCGGCCCATGCCACGCATCCGCTCGCCCTGGTTCTCCCGCCGGTGCAGCGTGACCAGGAGCCGTTTGGACCCGGTGCGGAAGGCGGAGGTGCCGGTGCCCTCGGCCAGCACCCACATCAGGTTGTCGATGACCGTGTTGCCGGTGACGAACACCTGCTCCCCGGCGACGCCCTCGCCGGTCAGATGGCGGGCGGCGGCGGGGGTCGGCGCGAAGTGCCAGCGGGCGATGCGTCCGATCAGGCTGCGGTTGAGCTCCTCCGGGAACGGGTTGTCGATGACACCGGTGCGCAGTCCCGCCTCCACGTGGGCGACCGGGATCTTCTCGTAGAAGGCGGCCAGCGCGCCGGCCAGCGCGGTCGTGGTGTCCCCCTGCACCACGACCAGGTCGGGCCGCTGCTCGCGCATGACGGCGCCGAGTTCGCGCACCAGGCGGGCGGTGAGGTCGGACAGCTGCTGCCGGCGGCGCATCACGTCGAGGGCGATCCGCACGTCGACGTACAGCAGGCCGAGCATCTGGTGGAGCATCTCGCGGTGCTGGCCGGTGGTGACGACGATCGGCTCGAACTGCGCGCCGGTCGCCATCGCCCGTGCCACGGGCGCCAGTTTGATCGCTTCCGGTCTCGTGCCGAGCACCAGCATGGCGCGTACGGGCACGACGGACGTGGGTGTGGACATGAGCCCCCCTCGGGCGTGCGCGGTCGACACGGCGACCGCGTGAAAGGTGATGAGAGAGAAGAAGTGAGGACCCGCGGCCCGGGTGGGGGCGCGGCCTGAACGTCCTCAGGTGCGCGCGGTCTTCAGCCAGGTCCGCTGACCGGTGAGCATCCGCCAGAACCCCCACCAGCCGGCCGCGAACCAGATGTAGCCGTAGAAGACGAAGACATGGGCGAGAAGCACCGAGCGCACCAGCCCGAGCTCGCGCTCCCGTCTGGCGTACACGAAGCCGTACGCGTAGGACGTGGTGAACGAGAGCAGGTACGGGCCGAGCAGCCACATGGGCGACACGAGCGGGTGTCCGACCTGCACGGAGGCCACGGTGGTGGCGCACACGGCGACGAGGAAGGACAGCGGCAGCAGCGAGGTGAGCAGGATGAGCACCGGGCTGGAGAGGTGGTACAGCAGGTCGAGCGCGGGCCGGGTCGGCACGTCCCGCAGGATCAGCGGGACCAGTCCGGCCGACTGGAGGTGGCCCTGGAACCAGCGCGAGCGCTGGCGGATCAGGCGCCGCAGGCTGAGCACGGCCTGCTGGGAGACGGCGGCGGTGGTGCAGTGCATGTTGGTCCAGCCCTTGGCGATCAGCCGCACCCCGAGGTCGAGGTCCTCGGTGAGGCTGTCGCTCCACGGACCGTCCCCGTCCAGGGTGTTGAGCGCGGCGAGCCGCATGAACTGGCCGTTGCCGCCCATGCCGACACTGCCGATGAAGCGGCGGGCGCTCTGGAAGACGTCGCCGTAGACGACGAACTCCATGTCCTGCATGCGGGCCAGCAGTCCGAGGTGCCGGTTGTACATCCGGACGCAGACCTGCACCGCGCCCGTGCCCGGGTCGTCGAAGAACGGGTCGACGGACTGCAGGACGTGCGGGTCGAGCCGGCCGTCCGCGTCGAGCACGCACACGATCACGTCCTCGGGGTCGCGGCCGAGCAGCAGACCGGACTCCCTGAGGTGGCGCACCCCGTCGTTGAGGGCGGCGCCCTTGCCCTTGCGCGCGTTCGGCGGGTTGCGCCGGTGCAGCTGGACCACGGCCGGGTCGGCGGCCAGGGCGATCTCGGAGGTGCGGTCGTCGGAGCCGTCGTCGATGACCAGTGCCATGTAGTTGGCGGTCGGGAGCGAGGTGATGCGCTCCAGGCTTTCGGAGAGCACTTTCTCCTCGTTGAGACAGGCGAGGAGGAATATGTAGAAGCGCTCTCTCCGGTCGGTCCGGGAGCGCCGAATTCTTCTCCTGGACAGCACGAAAAGTGTCGTGTTGTAGCAGGCGGCCAGCACGATCAGGGAGATGCTCGACCACAGGAAAACTTCAGTGATCATTGGCGCTCCCGGCGGCGCGCGCCCTTTGTGCCTGGCTTCGCAGCCGTGCCCGGGCCAGCAATATGACGCAGGCCGTCAGGCAGTAGAACAGAAATCCTATTCCCGCGGTTTCCTGCAATGCTCTGGCCAGAGGTAGCCCCGGTATTGCCTCTGGGACGGTCATCGCCCCAGCTAGAGGCAGCAAAGACCCCAGGGCAGGTCGTCCGTACATTTTCCCCCCACGTTCTGATGCGCGTCCCCAACGCGCGAAGTGGAACGTAGCAGGTTTCCGGTCCCCTCGGTCCCGCATTTGACACGCTTCATGCTCGTCATGAAAATCAGTGCCTTCGTATCGGTAAAGACCTTGCCAATATCGGCAGGGCGGGGGGATGAATGTGGGACCACTGATTTCACACAGGAGACGGGGAACAGCGAAGTTCCCCGTGATCCTGCTGCTGGTCGCCGCCGTGCTCGGGGGGACGTTCCTCGCCTGGAGCGCACAGGCCGGGAGCGGTGGCGCGGGACCGCGCGGCCAGCGGCACGGACATGAGGCCGTCGGCGGGCGGTCAGGGCTGGGCAGCGTCGACCTCACGGGGTGGGCGAAGGAACAGATCGCCTCGGACAAGGAACGGCGCGCACAGCCGCGGGCCAGGACGGCGGTCTCACCCACGCCGGCCAAGCCCGCTGCCGTCCCCGCGGTCCGCCAGGCCGGCTTCGTCCGGGCGGCCGCCGCGGCCGACCCCACCACGCTCGTGCTCTACGACACCGCCGGCCCCTACGGAAAGCTCGGCGAGCTGTACGCCATGGCCGCCGCCAACCTCGCGGGCCACTTCGGCACGGTGACCGCCAAACCGGTCCAGCAGTACACCGCCGGAATGATCGGCTCCTACACCGCCGTGATCTACATCGGCTCGACCTACTACTGCTGCGACGTCCCGGACGCCATCCCGGCCGCCTTCTACCAGGACGTCTCCACCAGCACCAAGCCGGTCATCTGGATGGGTGCCAACATCTGGAACATGGCCAACTCGGTGGGCACCGCCCAGTTCACCCAGCGGTACGGCTGGGACCCGACGACCTCGTACTACGAGGACGGCGGCTCCGTCGGCACCGTCACCCAGGTGACCTACCGGAACCAGACCCTCACCCGGAGGATCCCGGCAGGCCAGGACGGCGGAGTGCTGCGCCCCAACGTCCTCACCGGCGCCGGCCATCCCGAGGTCACCCGGCTCGCCGAGGGCCTGGACTCCTCCAACGGGCACACCTTCGGCTGGGCGGTCCGCTCGGCCAACCTCACCTACGTCGGCGAGATCCCCTTCGCCTACGTCTCCGAGAGCGACCGGGTCATCGCCGCCGAGGACCTCCTCTTCGACGCCCTCGCCCCGGCCACCGCCGAACGCCACCGCGCGCTGCTGCGCCTGGAGGACATCAGCCCCGCCTCCGACCCCGCCGAACTGCGGGCCATGGCCGACTACCTGTACGCGCAGAACATCCCCTACGGCATCAACGTCATCCCGGTCTACAAGGACCCCAAGGGCACCTACAACAACGGCACCGCGCAGACGATCACGCTGGTGCAGCGCCCGCAGGTCGTCAGCGCCCTCAAGTACATGCTGGCCCGGGGCGCCGTCCTCATGGACCACGGCTACACCCACCAGTACGGCAACGTCGCCAACCCCTACAACGGCGTCACCGGCGACGACTTCGAGTTCTACCGCGCCCACGTCGACTCCGCGGACAGCGTGGTCTACGACGGCCCGGTCGCCGAGGACTCCGCCCTCTGGGCGCAGGGCCGGGTGACCAGTGCGCTGACCCAGTTCACCCTCGCCGGGCTGCCGAAGCCGGCGCTGTGGACCACCCCGCACTACGCGGCCTCGGCCGCCGACTACAAGGCGATCAGCTCCAACTTCTCGGCCCGCCTGGAGCGTTCGCTGTACTTCTCCGGCACGCTCAGCGGCAACTCCGCCGGGCCCAACTCCTTCATCGGGCAGTTCTTCCCGTACGTCGTGAAGGACGTGTACGGCACCAAGGTGCTGCCCGAGAACATCGGCAATTACGAGCCGGAGGCCTACAACAACCACCCGGCACGTCTGCCCGCGGACCTCATCGCCTCGGCCAGGGCCAACCTCGCCGTCCGGGACGGCTTCGCCAGCTTCTTCTACCACCCCTACTACCCGACCCAGCCGCTCAAGGACACGGTCGACGGCATCAAGGCCCTCGGCTACACCTTCGTCAGCCCCACGAGCCTGTGAGGGCACGGCTTGTGAGGGGGAGGACCGTCACCGCAGCGGTGGCGGTCCTCCTCGCCGTCGTCTCCGGCTGCACGACCACCACCGGCGGCGGCACCCCGGACACGGGCAAGGACGGACCGGCGACCTCCGGCAGGGACAGCGGGGCGGCCCTGCGGGGCATCACCCTCCCCTCCTGGAACCGCACCGACTACGACAGCCCGGCCGCCGACCGCTATCTGCGCGGCATCCGGGCCACCGGCGCCCGCTGGATCACGCTCACCCCGACCTGGTACCAGAACCGCGTCACCGACCCCGGCATGCACACCACCGAGGAGACGGCGAGCGACGGGAGCGTGCGCCGGATCGTGCACCGGGCCCACGCCCTCGGCCTCAAGGTGATGATCAAGCCGCACGTCGACCTGCCCGGCGACCAGGACCGCGCCGAGATCAGACCGCGGGACCGCGAGGCGTGGTTCGCCGCGTACCGGCGCTTCATCACCCACTACGCCGACCTCGCCGCCGGCACCGGAACCGAGCAGCTCGCCGTGGGCACCGAACTGGCCGGGGTGTCCGGCGACCTGGCCGCCTGGCAGGAGGTCGTCGCGGCGGTCCGCGACCACTACGACGGGCCCCTCACCTACGCGGCCAACTACGACGAGTACCAAAAGGTCCGCTTCTGGAAGGACCTCGACGTCATCGGCGTCGACGCCTACTGGCCGCTGTCCGGGGCGCCCACCCGGGACACCGGCCGGCTGCGTCGTTCGTGGCGGCCGATCCGTGCCGAACTCGCCGCCTTCGCCCGCGAACAGGGCCGCCGCATCCTGTTCACCGAGGCCGGGTACGTGAGTCAGTACGGGGCCACGACCGCCCCGTACTCCTGGACCGTCAGCGGCCGGTCCGCCCCCGGTGAACAGGCCGCCGCCTACCGGGCGTTGCTGGACTCCTTCACGGGCCGTGACTGGTGGGCCGGGGTGTGCTGGTGGATGTGGGACGACTGGCCCGACAGCGGTGAGACACCGGCCCGGCTCGCCTACACCCCGCACGGCAAGCCCGCGGAACAGGTGCTGAGGGAGAAGTGGGGCGCCGCTCAGGGCACCCGGTAGGTCTCCCCGTACACTCGCCACTCCAGTGGCCTCCTCAGGTCCAGGTTGCCCTCGTCCAGGAAGCGTCGTTGCGCGGTGTCGACGCGGGTGGTGTCGATGTCCGCGTCGCGGGTCTTCATGGCCGCCCTGCGGATGTCGAGGAAGGTGTCCAGGTAGGCCTTCTCCGAGCCGCCCTCGGTCGGGCTGTCGGACTTCCGCAGGGCGCGTTCGCGCAGGCCGTAGAAGCCGGTCGGGTCGGTGCCGGGGCCGTGGAAGACCATGGCGTCGTAGTAGACGAACTGGCCGAGGGGGCCCAGCCCGTCGAGCTTGGCGAGGCGGACCGCGGGGTCGAAGTAGACGCGGTCGCGCGCCGAGTCCTGGGCCCGCTGGAAGGCCGGGACCCGGGCCTCCGCCTTCCAGGCGGCCGTGAAGCCCGGATCCAGGCCCTCGTGGGAGTCCGTGCCGTCGACCGCGCGCAGGGCGGGGAGGTACGTCGCGAGGCCGTTGCCGGGGTGGGCCTCGGTGTAGTCCTCGACGAGGGTGAGCAGGTCGTTGGTGCCGGTGCAGAAGCCGATGATGCCGGCCGTGTAGCCCTGTCCGTCGCCGATGTCCTCGATGTAGGCGTAGGCGCTGCGCCAGTCGAGGGTGGAGTTCTCGGCGCTCGCCACGAGCTGCTGGGCCAGCTCCTTCTCGGCGGGGGCGGCAAGGCCCGGCGGCAGGCCGGCGAGGACGTCGTCGGCCCCCGTGCCCTCCGTGCGCTCGCCCTCCGTGCCCTTCGCGCCCTCCGTGCCCTCGCCCTCCGTGCCCTCCGCGCCCGCGGATCGCTCGGCCCAGGCCTTGGCACCCTCGGCGCCCTTGGCGTCCTGGGCCGCCTGCGACCGGTACGCGGAGGAGAGGTCGGGGCCCGCCCCGCCCGCGCCGGGGTCCTCGGGCGCCAGGAAGTAGACCGACGCCGTGACCAGCGCCGGGACGGCCGCGAGGAGCAGCAGGCGGGCGCGTCTCATGCGGTTCCCGTCAGTTCGGTGACCTTGGCCCAGGCAGACACCAGCAATACCACCAGCAGGACCGCGCACACCCCCGCCTGCACCAGGGTGCGACGGCCGTCCCGGGGCGCGTAGGCGTAGGCGAGGGTGACGACGGCTCCGGTGAGCAGCCCGCCGAGGTGGCCCTGCCAGGACGTCAGCCCCGCGGAGATCAGCAGCCACAGCAGCAGCCCCGCCATGAACCGGTTGACCTGGGCCATGTCGGCGCCGACCCGGCGGGCCATCACGTAGTAGGCGGCGCCGAGGCCGAAGATCGCGCCGGACGCGCCGAGGGTGGGTGTGGTGGGCGCGATCAGCAGGACCAGGACCGAGCCGCCGAACGCCGACAGCAGATACAGGGCGAGGTAGCGGACCCGGCCGAGCTGGGTCTCGACCACACGGCCGATGTTCCACAGCGACACCATGTTCATCACGATGTGCAGGATCCCGAACGTGCCCCCGGTGGGCGGCAGATGGAGGAACGCGCCGGTCAGCATGCGGTACCACTCGCCGTCGGCCACCCCCTCGGCATGGAAGCCGGCGGGGTAATGGGCCTGCCACTCGTAGTGGCCGCCGTCCGGGCCCACCAGGCCGAGACCCAGCATCTCGAAGCGGTCCACGATCGCCGGGCGCACCAGCTCACCGAGGTAGGCGAGCACATTGAGCCCGATGAGGACGTACGTCACCAGGGGGACGGCCGTGATCCGCCCGCCGAAGGCGGTCCGGGCCTGCCGCACCGACCGCGCCCCCTCGCGCACGCACTCCGGGCACTGGTGGCCGACGGCCGCCTCCCGCATGCAGTCCGGGCAGATGTACCGCTCGCAGCGGGTGCAGCGGACGTGGGACTCCACCCTGGGGTGGCGGTAGCAGGTGGTGACGGCGGATTCGGGTTCCACGGCCGGCTCTCCTCGGAGTGACAGGGCTGATCTTGAGCCGGTGGGGACGGCGGCGAACAAAATAGCGAACCCAGGTGCGGGGAGAGCGCGCAGGGCCGGGTCGGCTGTCCGTCCCGTTGGCTTCGCCGTACGGCCGTGCCACCCTGAAAGTGATCCGACGGGGAGGCGACGACGTATGGACGGCGCACGATCGGTGAAGCGGACGGCCGGCCGGGGAGAGGCCGGCAAGGGCGAGCGGCTCGCCGACTGGGCGGACGGGCGGCTCGGCCTGTACGCGCTGGCCAAGGCCAACATGCGCAAGGTCTTTCCGGACCACTGGTCGTTCATGCTGGGCGAGGTCTGTCTCTACAGCTTCCTCATCCTGATCATCACGGGCGTCTATCTCACGCTGTTCTTCGAGCCCAGCGGGGTCGAGGTCGTCTACCACGGCTCCTACGAGCCCCTCAACGGCGTGGTGATGACCCGGGCCTACGAGTCCACGCTCGACATCAGCTTCGACGTGCGCGGCGGGCTGCTGATCCGGCAGATCCACCACTGGGCGGCGCTGGTCTTCGTCACCGGCATGCTCGTGCACATGATGCGGGTGTTCTTCACCGGCGCCTTCCGCAAGCCGCGCGAGCTCAACTGGGTGTTCGGCTGGACCCTGTTGTTCCTCGGCATCATCACCGGCCTGACCGGTTACTCCCTCCCCGACGACCTGCTGTCCGGCACCGGCATCCGCTTCGCGCAGGGCGCGATCCTGTCCGTGCCGATCGTCGGGACGTATCTGTCGTTCTTCCTGTTCGGCGGGGAGTTCCCGGGCCACGACATCATCTCGAGGCTCTTCCCGGTCCATGTGCTGCTGCTGCCCGGGATCATGCTCGGCCTGGTGGTCGCCCATCTGATCCTGGTCTTCTACCACAAGCACACCCAGTTCCCGGGAGCAGGCCGCGACAACAGGTCCGTGGTCGGCATGCCGTTCCTGCCGGTCTACATGGCCAAGGCGGGCGGCTTCTTCTTCCTGACCTTCGGCGTGCTGGCGCTCATGGGCGGGCTCGCCCAGATCAACCCCGTGTGGGCGTTCGGCCCCTACCGGCCGGACCTGGTGACCACCGGCGCCCAGCCCGACTGGTATCTCGGCTTCTCCGAGGGCCTGATCCGGGTGATGCCGGGATGGGAGATCAACGCCTGGGGCCACACCCTCCAGCTGGGCGTCTTCATCCCCTTCTCGCTGTTCCCGCTGATCCTGCTCGCGCTCGGCGTCTATCCGTTCGTCGAGGCGTGGATCACCGGCGACAAACGCGAGCACCACATCCTGGACCGGCCGCGCAACGTGCCCGTCCGCACCGGTCTCGGCGTCGCCTGGCTGAGCCTGTACGTGGTCCTGCTGATCGGCGGCGGCAACGACATCGTGGCCACGCATCTGCACCTGTCGATCAACGCGATCACCTGGTTCGTGCGGGTCTCCGTGTTCGTGGTGCCGGTGCTGGCCTTCGTCGTGACCAAGCGGGTCTGTCTCGGGCTGCAGCGCAGGGACCGGGACAAGGTGCTGCACGGCCGGGAGACCGGCACCGTCAAACGCCTCGCGCACGGCGAGTTCGTCGAGGTCCACGAGCCGCTCGGGCAGGCGCAGCTGCACGCTCTCACGCAGCATGAGCAGGATCCGCCGTACGAGATCGGGCCGCTGGTCGACGCCAATGGGGTGCGGCGGCCGGTCAGGCGCTCTCAGCGGATGCGGGCGGGGCTCGCGCGGGCGATGTTCGGGCCCGGGACGCGGATCGAGAAGCCGACGGTGGAGGAGTACCGGGAGGTCACCAGCGGCGACCACCACCATTGAGGACGGTGTCGCGGCAGTCGTCGGGGCTGCCCCAGGCGGTGCGCAGGGCGCGGGCCTTGGTGAGCCACAGGGACAAGTCGTACTCCGCGGTGTACCCGATCGCGCCGTGCAGCTGGAGCGCGGTACGGGCGCTCCGGTACGCCGCCTCGCAGGCCGTGACCTTGGCGGCGGCGATGTCTGCCTCGGTCATCGTCAGGGCGGCGCCGAGGAGGAGGGGGCGGGCGAACTCCAGCGCGATCTTCACGTCGGCGAGTTGGTGTTTGACCGCTTGGAAGGCGCCTATGGGGGTGCCGAACTGGGTGCGCTGCTTGACGTAGGAGACGGTCTTGTCCAGGAGGGCCAGGCCGGTGCCGAGGGCTTGGGCGGCTGTGGTGAGGCGGGCCATGAGGAGGGCCGGGGCCAGGGGTGGGTCGGTGGCGAGGAGCTCGCCGCCGTGGGGGGTTTCGAAGAGGCGGCGGGCGGGGTCCAGGCAGGGGCGGGGGGCGGTGGTGGGTGGGGGTGCGAGGCGGAGCTCGGTGCGGGTGCGCACCCGGCGGGATGCCAGCCGTAGGTCTGCCATGTCGGCGTCCAGCGCATACGTCCCCATCGACAGCGTCGCCGTCGACTCACCCGAGGCCAGCGACGGCAGCAGGCGTTTCGCCGGGCCGGTGTCGTCCAGCGACGCGAGCAGTGTCGCCGCCGTCACCGTCTCCACCAAGGGCCCCGGTACCGCGTGGCGTCCCAACTCCACGAAGGCCACCGCGAGTTCGAGTGGGCGTGGGCCCAGGCCCTCGTAGGCCTCCGGTACTGCCAGCGCGAACACCCCCGCCTCGGCGATACGGCGCCACAGCGCGCGGCCCCTGGCGTGGTCGCCGCGGCTCCAGTCCCGTACGGCCGACGGGGTGTCCGCGGACGTCAGCATCGCGTGCAGGGAGGCGGCGAAGTCGCGCTGCCCGGCGTCGAGGAGGAAGCGCATCAGCGGCGCCCTTTCGGCAGGCCCAGCAGGCGTTCGGCGATGATGTCGCGCTGGATCTCGTTCGTGCCGGCGTAGATCGGTCCGGCGAGGGCGAAGACATAGCGCTCGGACCAGTCCGGGTCCTCCTCCTCGCCGAGGAGATCCAGGGCCGTCTCGGTGAGCGCGATGTCGTACTCGGACCAGAAGACCTTGTTGAGGCTGGACTCCGGGCCGATCGACTCCCCGCTCAGGAAGCGGGAGGCGGCGGCGAAGGTGAAGAGCTGGTACGCGCGGGCGCCGATCAGGGCGTCGGCCACACGGGTGCGGGCGGGCGCGGGACTGCCCTGGGCCTGCCAGAGGGCGTACAGGCGGTCGGCGGCGGCCAGGAAGCGGCCCGGCGAGCGCAGCATCAGGCCCCGTTCGTTGCCCGCCGTCGACATCGCGATCCGCCAGCCCTGCCCGGGCTCGCCGATGACGTCCTCGTCCGGCACGAACACCTCGTCCAGGAACAGTTCGGCGAAGGCCGGCTTCCCGTCGAGGCGGCGGATCGGGCGGACGGTGACACCGGGGGCCCGCAGGTCGAACATCAGGTAGGTCAGGCCCTGGTGGGGTCCCGGGGTGTCCGGGTCGGTGCGGAAGAGCCCGAAGGCGCGGTCCGCGAAGGCGGCCCGGGAGGACCAGGTCTTCTGACCGCTGAGCAGCCAACCCCCCTGTGTGCGTACCCCCTTGGACCTCAGGGAGGCAAGGTCCGAGCCCGCCTCCGGCTCCGACCAGGCCTGTGCCCAGATCACCTCACCGGTGGCCATCGACGGCAGCACGCGCGCGCGTTGCGCCGGTGTGCCGTGGTCGAACAGGGTCGGGGCGAGGAGGCTGACGCCGTTCTGGCCGACACGTCCCGGCGCCCCGGCCGCGTAGTACTCCTCCTCGAAGACCAGCCAGTTCACGATCCCCGCGTCCCGGCCGCCGTACTCGGACGGCCAGTTGACCACCGACCAGCGGTCCGCGGCGAGTTCCGCCTCCCACGCGCGATGGGCCGCGAAGCCCTCCCCGGTCTCCAGGGAGGGCAGCGGGGAGGCGGGCACATGCGCGCGCAGCCACGCGCGGGCCTCGGCGCGGAAGGCCTCTTCCTCCCGCGTGAACGCCAGATCCATGGACACCCGTCCTTCCCTAACAAGTGTTTGGTAGGTTAGCGTGACGCCATGACAGGCGTCGAGAGCCCGGTGTACGAGCCGGGGCACGGGCTGCTGAAGGGACGCACCGCCGTCATCACCGCCGCGGCCGGCGCGGGCATCGGCGGGGCGACCGCGCGCCGCTTCCTGGAGGAGGGCGCGCGCGTACTGATCAGCGACGCGCACGCACGGCGGCTGAAGGAGTGCGAGACGGCTCTGGCCCGGGAGTTCCGGGGCGCGGTGACGTCCGTGCCGTGCGACGTCACCGACGAGGCACAGGTCGGAGCACTGTTCGACGCGGCCGTACGGGAGCACGGGCGACTGGACATAGTCGTCAACAACGCGGGCCTGGGCGGGACTTCGGAGCTCGTCGAGATGACCGACGAGCAGTGGACCCGCGTCCTGGACGTCACCTTGAACGGCACGTTCCGGTGCACCCGGGCGGCCCTGCGCCGTATGCGCGCGACAGGCGGTGTCATCGTCAACAACGCCTCCGTCGTCGGCTGGCGCGCCCAGTCCGGGCAGGCGCACTACGCCGCCGCGAAGGCGGGTGTGATGGCGCTGACCCGGTGCGCGGCCCTGGAGGCGGCCGAGTACGGCGTCCGCGTCAACGCCGTGTCGCCGAGCCTCGCCATGCACCCGCACCTGGTGAAGGTGACCTCGGTCGAGGTGCTGGAGGAACTGACCGCGCGCGAGGCCTTCGGGCGGTACGCCGAGCCCTGGGAGGTGGCCAACGTGATCGTGTTCCTGGCGTCCGGCTACTCCTCGTACATGACAGGCGAGGTCGTCGCCGTCAGCAGCCAGCACGCATAGGACGACAATGACCGTGTGCCGACCAAGAAGAAGCCCCAGGTGAGCGCCGCCGCGCCCGCGCGCCGCCGTGAACTCCTCGACACCGCGGCCGAGGTCTTCGCCGAGCAGGGCTACAACGCCACGACCGTACGCAAGATCGCGGACCACGCGGGCATGCTCGCGGGCAGCCTCTACTACCACTTCGACTCCAAGGAATCGATGCTGGAGGAGATCCTGCGGACCTTCCTCGACGAGCTCTGGGACGGCTACGACGCCGTCCTGGGCGCCGAGCTCGGCCCGCGCGAGACGCTGGAGGCCCTGGTCACCGAGTCGTTCCGGGAGATCGACCGGCACCGCGCCGCCGTCGCGATCTACCAGAAGGAGAGCAAGCAGCTGGTGGCGCAGGAGCGGTTCGCGTTCCTCGCCGAGTCGCAGCGCAGGTTCGAGAAGGCCTGGCTGTCCACGCTGGAGCGCGGGGTCGCGGCCGAGGTGTTCCGGGCCGACCTCGACGTCCGGCTGACCTACCGGTTCGTGCGCGACACCGTGTGGGTCGCCGCGTCCTGGTACCGGCCCGGCGGACAGCACAGCCCGGAGGAGATCGCCCGGCAGTACCTGTCGATGGTGCTGGACGGGATCGCCGTACGCGAATAGCCCTTTTACGCGAGGGAGTTGCCATGGCCGAGGCCTACATCGTCGAAGCGGTCCGTACGCCCGTCGGGCGGCGCGGGGGAGGACTGAGCGGGGTCCACCCGGCCGATCTGGGCGCGCATGTGCTGCGCGCGCTGGTCGAGCGGGCCGGGGTCGATCCGGCGGCCGTCGAGGATGTCGTCTTCGGCTGCCTGGACGCGGTCGGGCCGCAGGCCGGGGACATCGCGCGGACCGCGTGGCTGGCGGCCGGGCTGCCCGAGGAGGTGCCCGGGGTGACCGTGGACCGGCAGTGCGGGTCCTCGCAGCAGGCCGTGCACTTCGCCGCGCAGGGCGTGCTGTCCGGGACGCAGGACCTGGTGGTCGCCGGCGGGGTGCAGAACATGTCGATGATCCCGATCGCCTTCGCGACCCGGCAGGCCGCCGAGCCGCTCGGGCTGACCCAGGGGCCGTTCGCGGGCAGTGAGGGGTGGCGGGCGCGGTACGGGGACCGGGCGGTGAACCAGTTCGTCGGCGCCGAGATGATCGCCGGGAAGTGGGGCATCAGCCGCGAGGACCAGGAGGAGTTCGCACTCCGGTCCCACCGGCGGGCGCTGCGGGCCATCGACGAGGGCCGCTTCGAGCGCGAGACGGTGGCCTACGGCCCGGTCTCGGTCGACGAGGGCCCGCGCCGGGACACCTCCCTGGAGAAGATGGCCGGCCTGAAGCCGGTGATCGAGGGCGGCACCGTCACCGCCGCCTGCTCCTCGCAGGTCTCCGACGGCGCGGCGGCCATGCTGCTGGCCTCGGAGCGGGCGGTGCGCGAACACGGTCTCACCCCGCGCGCCCGCGTGCACCACCTCTCCGTCCGCGGCGAGGACCCCATCCGTATGCTCACCGCCCCCATCCCGGCCACCGCGCACGCCCTGAAGAAGACCGGCCTGACCATCGACGACATCGACCTCGTCGAGATCAACGAGGCCTTCGCCCCGGTCGTGCTGGCCTGGCTGAAGGAGACTGGCGCGGACCCCGACAAGGTCAACGTCAACGGCGGCGCGATCGCCCTCGGGCATCCGCTGGGTGCGACGGGCGTGAAGTTGATGACGACCCTGCTGCACGAACTGGAGCGCACGGGCGGCCGGTTCGGCCTTCAGACCATGTGTGAGGGCGGGGGGCAGGCGAACGTGACGGTCATCGAACGCCTTTGAGGCCCTGAAGGACCCCCTCAGCCTCCTTCATGATCCGCTCCACCAGCTCCGCGCACGACGGCAGGTCGTCGATCACCCCGGCGACCTGCCCCGATGCCATGACCCCGAGGTCCGTACGGCCGTCCACCATCGCCGACTTGAGCAGCATGGGGGTGTTGGCGGCGAGGAGGACCTGGCTCCAGGTGAGGTCCTTGCCGCGGCGCAGGGCGAGGCCGTCGCGCAGGAGCCGTCGCCAGGTCAGGCCTGACAGTCTGCGGAAGCCGGCCGCGTGCCGGGCGGCCCGCAGCAGGGTGCGCGTACGGCCCGCGCTCTCCAGGGAGTCCACCAGGCCGGTGCGGAGCATGCGGTGCGGAAGACCGTCCACCGCCCGGGTGACCGTCACGTCCCTGACCGTCGCCGCGAGATAGCGCGCCTTCACCGCGTCCGGCACCGTGGAGTCGGAGGTCAGCAGGAAGCGGGTGCCCATGGCGACGCCCGCCGCCCCGTACGCCAGCGCCGCGACCAGACCCCGCCCGTCGAAGAAGCCCCCGGCCGCCACGACCGGGATGTCCACCGCGTCCACCACCTGCGGCAGCAGGACCGTCGTCGCCACCTCCCCGGTGTGCCCGCCGCCCTCCCCGCCCTGCACGATCACCGCGTCCGCGCCCCAGGCCGCGACCTTCTCGGCATGCCGCCGGGCCCCGACGGACGGGACGACGACCACCCCCGCCTCCTTCAGCCCGGCGATCAGCTCGGCGGAGGGCGCGAGGGCGAAGGACGCCACCCGCACACCCTCGTCGATGATCACGCGCACCCGGTCACCGGCGTCCGCCGCGTCGGCCCGGAGATTGACCCCGAAGGGGGCGGCCGTACGGGACCTGACCTCCCGTACGGCCTCCCGGAGCTGGTCGATCGTCATGGTCGCCGAGGCCAGGATGCCGAGCGCGCCCGCGTCGGCCGTGGCGGAGACCAGCCGGGGCCCCGCCACCCACCCCATCCCGGTCTGCACGATCGGATGCCTGACCCCGACCAGCCGGGTGAACGCGGTCTCCATCAGGCACCGACCTCCCGTGCGCGCGTGCAGGCCGGGTCGAGCACCTCGCGGATCAACTCCAGTTCGTGGGCGGTCGGTTCGCGGCTGTACGGCACCTCGTCCGGGACCACGAGATCGAAGCCGGTGGCCTCCTCGACCTGCTCCACGGTGACCCCCGGATGCAGCGAGGCCAGCCGCATCGAGTGGTCCGGGGTGTCGAAGTCGAAGACGCCCAGGTCGGAGACGACCCGCGGGACACGGTGATACCGCACGCCGTCCGCGTGGTCGTACCCCACCCCGCAGACCATGTCGACCTTCTCGACGAAGACCCGGCGGGAGTGTTTCGGGACCCAGTAACTGGTCGGGTTGTTCAGGGTGTTGACCGGCGCGCCGCGCACCCCGAGCAGCTGCCGTCTCGGCCTCGCCCAGTCGCCGATGCACGAGATGTTCTGGTTGCCGTGGCGGTCGATCTGGCTCGCGCCCATCATCACGTGCCGCCGCCCGCTGGTGACGAGGTCGAGGTGCCGGCGGTAGGGCAGCCAGCCCTCGGGCGTGCCGTCCGGGCGGACCAGCAGGGCCTCTCCGTCGGTCAGCAGCAGGTCGGGGGAGAAGGTGAGACGGGCGAGCCGGGCCCCGATCGAGGGGATCAGGCCCATCGGGCTCGCCAGGATCTCGCCGGCGTCCCGCCACGCCTCGGCGCAGGCGATCACGCAGTACTCACTCCGGGTCGCGGTCATGAGGTCCTCCCCCGAGATACCGTGCGGCGAACTCCGGCCAGGGCGTGCTCGCGTACTCCCGCTGCGCGGTCTCGTCCCGGCCGTAGTCGGGGGCGCAGGAGGTGAAGTGCGCGCCGCCCGGAGCCTCGACCACACCGGTCACCGTGTGCCGCTTGACCAGCAGCGACTGCGGTGGCGCCTCCTTGGTCAACTCCGCGGTGTCCACGATCCGTTCGCAGGAGACGTAAGCGGCTTCGGCCGCCTCGCAGAACAGGTCGTCGAAGTACGGGTCGGGGCCGAGGTACTGGCCGTTGCCGAGCCGGTCGGCGCGGTTCAGGTGCACGAGGGCGGCATCCAAGGTGAGCGCGGGCATCGCCACGAACGTCTCCTGGTCGTCGTACGGCGAAGTCACCGCCCGCAGGCCCGGGTTGACCCGCATGACGTCCGAGCCGAGCCCGGCGCGGACCGGCAGGAACGGCAGCCGGTGCGCGGCCGCGCGCAGGCCCCACATGAACATCGCCTCGTCGATCTCCATCAGTTCGAAGGCACCGGCCTCGCGGGCCGCCCGGTAGTGCGGTTCCAGGGGGATCGAGTCGAGGGTGACGAAGGCGGCGACCAGTTTGCGGATGCGTCCGGCGGCGGCGAGCATGCCGACGTCCGGGCCGCCGTACGAGACGATCGTCAGGTCGGTGACGTCGGAGCGCAGCAGCGCGCGCACCAGTGCCATCGGCTTGCGGCGCGAACCCCAGCCGCCGATGCCGAGGGTCATGCCGCTGCGCAGCCGGGAGACGACCTCGTCGGCCGTCATGGTCTTGTCGCTCACTCGGCCTCCCTGCCGAACCTGTCACGGACCCGGTCGGCGACCCCGCTGACGCTCGCCTCGTAGGTGAAGCCCTGCTCGTAGCGGTAGCCGCGGCGGACGTCGACCGGGTCGATGCCGTTGATGGCGGCCTTGGCGAGGCGCAGCAGCTCACCGTCCTTCGCGGCGATCTCGCGGGCCGACTCCAGGGCCGCGGCGGCGAGTTCCTCCCTCGGGACGACCTTCCACACCGATCCGTGCCGGTGCAGTTCGGCGGCGGTGACCGTGCGGGAGGTGAAGTACAGGGCGCGCATGAGGTGCTGGGGCACCAGACGGGACAGGTGGGTGGCCGCGCCGAGGGCCCCGCGGTCCAGCTCGGGCAGACCGAAGGTGGCGTCCTCGCTCGCCACGACCACGTCCGCGTTGCCCACCAGGCCGACGCCGCCGCCCAGGCAGAACCCCTGCACCGCCGCCACCACGGGCACCTCGCAGTCGTACACAGCCGAAAAGGCCTCGAAACAACCGCGGTTGGCGCCGACGAGGGCGGCCGGGCCGCGCCTCTGGATCTCCTTGATGTCCACGCCCGCGTTGAAGCCGCGCCCCTCGGCCGCCAGGACCACACATCTGACCTGCGGATCGCGGCCCGCCGCGCGCACGGCGTCGGCCAGGGCGAACCAGCCGTCCACCGGAAGGGCGTTCACCGGCGGGAAGTCGACCCCGACCAGGACGATCCCCTTTTCCGGGGACGAGGTGGAGACACCCATGGCCGCATCAGCTACCTTTCCACCAAACGTTTGTTAGGTGAAGGGTAGCGGTGAATGGAGCCGAGCGGGAGGGTCGTGGTCGTCACCGGCGGGACGCGGGGAGTCGGCGCCGGGATCGCCCGCTCCTTCGCGGAGACGGGCGCCGAGGTCGTCGTCTGCGCGCGCAGGCCGCCCGAAGTCCCGGTGCCGGACACGCGGTTCGCCTCCCTGGATGTCCGGGACGGCGACGCCGTACGGCACTTCCTCGCCGGACTGCCGCGCCTGGACGTGCTGGTCAACAACGCGGGCGGAGCGCCCTGCCGGCTGCTCGCCGACGCAAGCCCCGAACGGCACGCACGGGTACTGGAGTTGAACCTGCTCGCCCCGCTGACGGTGTCCCTGGCCGCGTACGAGCACCTGAAGCGGGCCCGGGGATCGATCGTCATGATCGGCAGCGTCAGCGGCGGCCGGCCCTCACCCGGCACGGCCGCGTACGGGGCGGCCAAGGCGGGTCTGGAGAACCTGGCCCGCTCGATGGCCGTGGAGTGGGCGCCGGACGTCCGCGTGAACACGCTGGTCGTCGGCATGGTCCGCACCGAGCGGTCGCATCTGCACTACGGCGACGAGGAGGGCCTCGCCGCTGTCTCCCGCACCGTCCCGCTCGGCCGCCTGGCCGAGCCCTCGGACGTGGGCGCGGCCGCCGTGTTCCTCGCCTCCGACGCCGCCGCGTACATCAGTGGGGCCTCGCTGCCGGTGCACGGCGGCGGGGAGCGGCCGGCCTTCCTCGACGCCTCCAACGCGGCAACCGTCGGCAAGGAGAAGTGAGTTGGCAAGGAGAAGTGAGTCGACCGGAATCTGCGGCGGCCGGGTCGTCGCCGTCACCGGCGCGGGCCGCGGTCTCGGCCGCGCCCACGCGCTCGCCTTCGCCGCCGAGGGGGCACGGCTCGTCGTCAACGACCTCGGTGTCGGCCTCGACGGCACCCCGGGCCCCGAGAGCCCCGCCTCCCTCGTCGCCGCGGAGATCCGCGCGGCGGGCGGCGAGGCGGTCGCCCACGGCGGCGACATCGCGACACCCGACGGTGCCGCCTCCCTCGTCCGGACGGCCCTGGATACCTTCGGCCGCCTCGACACCCTCGTCAACAACGCCGGTTTCCTGCGCGACCGGATGCTGGTGAATCTCGAGGAGGACGACTGGGACGCGGTGATGCGGGTCCATCTGAAGGGCCACTTCCTGCCGCTGAAGCACGCGGCGGCGCACTGGCGGGGGGAGGCGAAGGCGGGACGTACCCCTGTGGCCAGGATCGTCAACACATCCAGCGGGGCCGGTCTGTCGGGCTCGGTAGGACAGGGCAACTACAGCGCGGCGAAAGCGGGCATCGTGGCCCTGACCCTCGTCGCCGCCGCCGAACTCGCCCGCTACGGCGTCCAGGTCAACGCGATCGCCCCGGCGGCACGGACGAGGATGACGGAACGCACCTTCGCCGACACGATGGCGGCCCCGCCCGACGGCTTCGACGCGATGGCCCCGGAGAACGTGTCCCCGCTGGTGGTCTGGCTGGGCTCGGAGGCGAGCGCGGGAGTGACGGGCAGGGTCTTCGAGGCGGAGGGCGGCCGGATCACGGTGATGGAGGGCTGGCGGCAGGGCCCGACCGCCGACCGGGCCGCGAGGTGGACCCCGGCGGAGGCAGGGGAGGCGGCACGGAAGCTGGTGGGGGAGGCCGAGGCACCCCGGCCGGTGTACGGGGCGTGACCGGGGAACGGCACCACAGCCCTACGTGTCGCACTCCAGCACCGTCCGGCACAACGCACACCGCGCCCGCACCCGCCCCCGCACCGGCACCCGGATCCGCTGGTGACAGGTAGGACAGGGGAACGACACCCGCAGCCGCCCGCCCCCGTCCGGCGTGAACGCATAGGGCACCCCGGGCTGCGGCCCCGGACCCGCGTGCCGCCGGTCACGGGCGTACCGGCGCCTCCCCGCCCACCCGGCAGCGGTGAGCGGAGGCTGCTGCTCGTCCTCCCGGGCCCTGGCCATCCCCTTCACGTACGCCGTGTACGCCTGCGCGCTGGTGAACCACACCGAGGGATCCTCCCCGAACACCAGCGACCGCTTCGCCAGCACGTACCCGAACTCCTCCGGCGTGAGGTACCCCAGCTTCTGCGACGACGCCGCGTCCTCCCGGTACGCGTCAAGGAGCAGCCACCCCGCCCCCAGATACGTCGTCGCCGTGTCCGTGAGGATCTCGTTCTCCCGCACCCCCGGGAAGGAGAGGTCCAGCCGGTGCAGGTACACGTGCATGACCTCGTGGGCCAGCGCCGCCCCGATGTCCCGCCGGTGCGTGCGGAAACGGTCGTTCAGCTCGACGAAGTACTCGGGGCCCGCGGTGAGTTCGACGTTCGCCGCATGGGTCATCTCCCGAAAGGAGACCACGAACCGGGCGTCCGGCAGCCGGTAGTGCCGCACCAGCTCCCGCGCCACCCGCTGCGCGCCGAGATAGAGGTCGTCGGTGTCGCAGAACGCCACGTCCACCGGGGCCAGGCTCGTCGCGAACGTCTGGACGGTGTCGTAGGAGAGCCGCCTGTAGAGCGCGGTGATCGACGCCCGCACCGTCTCCAGGTGCGGGTAGCCGTGCTGGACCGGTCCGTCGTTCGTCACGCCCGTACCCCCAAGACGCCCTGAACCCGATTCCACTCTACGAGGTCGTGGGCGGATTCTCGTGGGCCGGATCCGGGGCGCGGAGCCGGAGCACGGGTGCGTGGGCCGGTGACTCCTCCAGCTCCAGCACCCACACCTCGTTGCCGCCCTCCCGCAGCACAGGGCCGGGCACGTACAGGGTCCGCTGCGGGCCCACCGACCAGTACCGGCCGAGGTTGAAGCCGTTGACCCACACGAACCCCCGCGTCCACCCCGGCAGCTCGAGGACCGCGTCCCCGGCGCCCCGCACACTCACCTCACCCCGGTACAGCCCCGGCGAGCCGTCCCCGGGGGCCGCCCCGAAGCCGATCCCCGCCACCGCGTCCGGCGAGTCCAGCGCGTCAAGGCGCAGCCCCCGCCCCCGCACGCCGTGCAGGAACTGCCGCTCGTGCAGCAGCCCCCCGGTGATCCCCTTGGCCTCCCCGCTGCGGGGCCCGTAGTTGACCCGCCCCAGCGACTCCACCCACAGCTCCACGCGCGCGTGCCCGGCGACCGGCTCCTTGAGCTGCACGTCGTCCTCGGTGAGCACCCCGGCCCGCTCCCCGTCGACGTACACCACCGCGAGATCCCGCAGGCCCCGCACGGTCAGCGGGTACGGCTGCCGCGGCCCCGGCACGGTCACCTCGTACCGCACCAGACCCCGGTCGACGTCCAGCTCCTCGAACGCCGGCGGGACGGGCCCCTCGACGAGCGGTCCGCCGCGCTCCTCCAGTACGGCGGACAGGGCCGCCCACTCGGGCAGGTGCACGTCACCGCCTGCCGCGAGGACCCCGGGCGCGGGCGGCAGGTCCGCCACCGGGCCGTACTCAGCCAGCACCTCCCTGAAGCGCCAGAACTTCTCCGTCGGCCGCCCGTACTCGTCGATCGGCGCGTCGTAGTCGTACGACGTCACGTCCGGCTCCAGCGGACCGTCGTGCAGCGCGCCCCCGCCCCGGTTGGCGCCCGCCCAGCCCGCGAAGTTCGTGCCTCCGTGTGCCATGTACAGGTTCACCGAGGCCCCGCACTCCAGGATCTCCCGCAGGGTCGCGGCCGCGTCCCGCGCGTCCCGTACGACGGGCTCGCCGCCCCAGTGCTCGAACCAGCCGCACCAGAACTCCATGCACATCAACGGGCCGTCCGGCCGGTACCGGCGCAGCGTCCCGAAGGCCGTGCGGGCGTCGGAGCCGAAGTTGACCGTGGCGAGGACACCGGGGACCGAACCGCCGGTGAGCATGTGGTCCTCGGGGCCGTCCGAGGTGAACAGCGGGACCGTGACGCCCTGCGCGCGCAGCAGCTCGGTCAGCCGAAGCAGATACGCGGCGTCCGAACCGTAGCTCCCGTACTCGTTCTCCACCTGCACCATGACCACCGGGCCACCGCGGTCGATCTGCCGCTCCACGACCTGCGGCAGCAACCGCCCGAACCAGCGCTCGACCCGGCTCAGATACCGCTCGTCGCTGGTGCGCGCATGCCCGGGGAGCCAGTGCGGCAGACCGCCGTTCTCCCACTCCGCGCAGATGTAGGGCCCGGGGCGGACGACCGCCCACAACCCGGCCTCCCGGGCCGCGTCCAGGAACCGGCCCAGCGCCTCCACGTCCCGGAACCCGCCCGGGTGCGGCTCGTGGAGGTTCCACGGCACGTACGTCTCCACGCAGTTGAGACCCATCGCCCGCAGCATCGCCAGCCGGTGCCCCCACTGCGCCTCGTGCACCCGGAAGTAGTGCAGCGCGCCGGACAGCAGCCGCACCGGCCGGCCGTCCAGCAGGAAATCGGTTTCACCCACCGTGAACTCGCTCATAGGCTCCACCCTCGCCACTGGCGGCGATCAGGTCCATGGACAAAGATCGGCGCTGCTTGGACCGAAGCGCAGGCAAGGAGCGCGATGTACCACACCTGGATGCGGTTCCTCACGCCCAGCCCCGTCCACCACCGCCTCGGCCTGGTCTGCCTCGGCGTCGGACTCCAGTACGGCCCGCTGCCCACCGTCGGTCCCCGCACCCTCGACAGCCACGTCGCCGTCGTCATCAGCACCGGTTCCGGGTGGTACGAGGGCCCCGACGGCCGGCGTACGACGGTCACCGCGCCCGCGCTGCTCTGGCTCACCCCCGGCATCCCGCACCACTACGCGCCCGACCCGGAGACCGGCTGGGACGAGGGTTTCGTCGGCTTCACCGGACCCGCGACCGCCACCTACACCGAACTCGGCTACATCGAACCCGACCGCCCCGTCGTGCCCCTGTCCGACGCCACCGGGCCGCGCGCGGTGATCGCCCGCATCGCCCGGGCCGCCCGCCGCGACAACCCCCTCCTGGAGGTGGAGACCGGCGCCGCCGTCCACGAACTGCTGGTCGCCCTGCGCCGCGCCCGCGCCGACCTCGCGCCCGACGGCGACGTGGTCCTCAAGGCGCTCGCCCGCGACGCCTGTCTGCCGCTGTCGGTCGCCGACCACGCCGCCCGGCACGGCATGACCCTCGCCGAACTTCGCACCGCCGTCCGGCGCGGCGCCGGGTGCAGCCCCAAGGACTACCTCCTCGGCATCCGCCTCGGCCGCGCCAAGGAACTCCTCGCCGCCACCGAACTCCCCGTCGCCTCCATCGCCCGCCGCGTCGGCTACGACGACCCCGCCTACTTCTCCCGCCTCTTCACCCGCCGCGTCGGCATGGCCCCCGTCCGCTTCCGCGCCCAGGAGAGCCGGACCGTGCCGGGCGGCTGGAGCAACCAGGTTCCCGATCCGGACGATCCGCCGAGGATCTGATCGCCCGTGCCCCCGATCGGGCCGATCCGCCTGCGGTCCGCCGACCCCGCGCCCCGTAGGGTGGTCGCTCATGACCACCAGCAACACCGGAACCGGTGACGTCGATCCCGCCGTCCGCGAAGAGCTCGCCCGGCTGCGGGACAGTATCGACAACATCGACGCGGCCGTCGTCCACATGCTCGCCGAGCGCTTCAAGGCCACCCAGCAGGTCGGCCACCTCAAGGCCCGCCACCAGCTGCCGCCCGCCGACCCGGCCCGCGAGGCCCGCCAGATCGAGCGGCTGCGCACCCTCGCCGAGAACGCCAAACTCGACCCGGCCTTCGCTGAGAAGTTCCTGAATTTCATCATCGCCGAGGTGATCAGGCACCACGAGCGCATCGCCGAGGACGCGGTCAACGGCGCCCCGCCACTGGCCGATTGACCTCGGCCGACGCCCTGGACAGGTGACAGGGCCGCCCGCACCCGGCATGCTGCGCTGTGCACTCCTTGTCAGCCCGCGAGCACACCGTGTCAGTGCACGGGCGTAGGCTGGCTGTCCGCGAGGGAGGGACGTCGGGCCATGCCTTCGGATGCCAAGATCCTCATCGTCGACGACCACGAGGACACGCTCTACGCCCTGGAGAGCGCCCTGGCCCCGCTGGGCTACCGGCTCGGCCGCGCCACCAGCGGTGACGAGGCGCTCAAGCAGGTGCTCCGGGGGCAGGTCGGCCTCCTGCTCCTCGACGTACGGATGCCCGGCGTCAGCGGCATCGACGTGGTCCGCTACATGCGGCGCCTGGAGCAGACCCAGCACATCCCCGTCATCCTGCTCACCGGCTTCGGCCCGGACCACGAACTGACCTCCGCCGCCTTCGCCCTCGGCGTCGCCGACCTCGTGATGAAACCCATCGACCCCTGGGCCCTGCGCACCAAGGTCCGCTACCTCTACGACACCCACCGCCGCCACCTCGCCCTCGCACACGAGGTGCGGGAGCTGCGGGCCCTCGTCAAGGACAAGGACCCCATCGAGGAGGGCCACATCGAGAACAAAGAGCACATCGAGGACAAGGACCACATCGAGGACGAGGGCCGCGACGACGCGGAGGCCGCCGCCCGCCGCGCCCTGTCCCACCCGGACGCCCGCGTTCCGTTGCAGCGTGCCGAAGGGGCGCACACCGGGGAGCTCGAACAGGACCGGACATAAGGCGTGTACCGATCCGCCTCTGGGAGTTGCCGGTGCCATCAGGCAGCATGTCCTGCATGTCCGTACTGACGCGCGACGAAGCGCAGACCCGTGCCAAGCTCCTCGACGTCCACCGCTACACCATCGCGCTGGACCTCACCACCGGCGACGAGACCTTCGCGTCCCGGACCGTCGTCCGGTTCACCGCGCGCACGGACGCGGACACCTTCGTCGAGCTCAAGCCGGCCGAACTGCGGGAGGCCACCCTCGACGGCCGCCCCCTCGACCCGGAGACCCTCGAGGACAACCGGCTGCCCCTCAAGGGCCTGACCGCCGGCGAGCACGAACTGCGCATCGACGCCGTCATGCGGTACTCCCGCACCGGCGAGGGCATGCACCGCTTCACCGACCCCACCGACGGCGAGACCTACGTCTACACCCAGCTGTTCATGGACGACGTCCAGCGCGTCTTCGCCGCCTTCGACCAGCCCGACCTCAAGGCCGTCTTCGACCTCACCGTCAAGGCCCCCGAGAACTGGACCGTCCTCGCCAACGGCATCACCACCGACCTCGGCGACGGCACCTGGCAGGCCGCCCCCACCCCCCTGATCGCCACCTACCTCGTCGCCGTCGCCGCAGGACCCTGGCACTCCGTGCGCACCGAACACCGCGGCCTGCCCTTCGGCATCCACTGCCGCCGCTCGCTGGCGCCCTACCTGGACCCGGACGCCGACGAGATCTTCGAGATCACCAAGCAGTGCTACGACCGCTACCACGAGAAGTTCGAGGAGCCCTACCCCTTCGACTCCTACGACCAGGCGTTCGTCCCCGAGTTCAACGCCGGCGCCATGGAGAACCCCGGACTCGTCACCTTCCGCGACGACTTCGTCTACCGCTCCGCCGTCACCGACACCGAACGCCAGACCCGCGCCATGGTCATCGCCCACGAGATGGCCCACATGTGGTTCGGCGACCTCGTCACCCTGCGCTGGTGGGACGACATCTGGCTCAACGAGTCCTTCGCCGAGTACATGGGCTACCAGACCCTCACCGAAGCCACCCGCTTCACCGACACCTGGGTCGACTTCGGCGTCATGCGCAAGGGCTGGGGCTACGACGCGGACCAGCGGCCCTCCACCCACCCCGTCGCCCCCGAGGCCGTCGAGGACACCGCCTCCGCCCTCCTCAACTTCGACGGCATCTCCTACGCCAAGGGCGCCTCCGCGCTCCGCCAACTGGTCCACTGGCTCGGCGAGAAGGACTTCCTGGCCGGCATCAACACCCACTTCACCCGCCACCGGTTCGCCAACGCCACCCTCGCCGACTTCATCGACTCCCTCGCCTCCGCCACCGAACGCGACGTCCACGCCTGGGCCGACACCTGGCTGCGCACCACCGGCGTCGACACCCTGCGGCCCGTCGTCACCCGCGGCGACGAAGGCACGTACACCCTCCAGGTCGAGCACAAGGGCAGCCGCCCGCACCGCATCGCCGTCGGCCTCTACGACCAGGACGTCGCCGACGAGGGCCGCCACCTCGTCCTGCGCGACCGCCTCGACCTCGACATCCCGCAGAGCACCCCGCTGCCCATCGGCAAGCGTCCGGCCCTGCTGCTCCTCAACGACGGCGACCTCACCTACACCAAGGTCCGCTTCGACAACGAGTCCTTCAAAGCGGTCACCGAGAGCCTCTCCGGCCTGCCCACGCCCCTGACCCGCGCCGTCGTCTGGAACGCCCTGCGCGACGCCGTGCGCGACGGCGAACTCGCCCCCACCGCCTACCTGGACGCGGCCCGCGCCCACCTCCCGCACGAGACCGACCTCGCCCTCGTCCAGGGCGTCCTCGCCTTCGCCTCCACCTACGTCGCCGACCGCTACGTCACCCCCGACCAGCGCCCCGCCGCCCTCACCACCCTCGCCTCCCTCTGCCGCGACCTCATCCGCCGCACCGAGGACGGCGACAACCCCGGCCTGCGCCTGATCGCCGTCCGCCACTGCATCGACGCCGCCGCCCACCCCGACACCATCGCCGCCTGGCTCGCCGACGGCACCGTCCCCGGCGGCCCCGAACTCGACCCCGAACTGCGCTGGCGCGTCCTCACCCGCCTCGCCGTCCTCGGCGCCACCGACGAGAGCGCCATCGCCGCCGAACTCGAACGCGACCCCTCCGCCACCGGCCAGGAAGGCGCCGCCCGCTGCCGCGCCGCCCTGCCCACCGAAGAGGCCAAGGAGCGGGCCTGGGAAGCGATGTTCACCCGCGACGACCTCTCCAACTACCTGTTCACCGCCACCGCCCAGGGCTTCTGGCAACCCGAACAGACCGACCTCGTACGGCAGTACGTGCCCCGCTACTACGAGGACGCCGTCGCCCTCGCCACCCGCCGAGGCCCCGCGATCGCCGACGCCGCCGGCCGCTGGGCGTTCCCCGCCCACGCCATCGACGAGGACAACCAGTCCCTCGGCCAGGCCTGCCTGCGCGACGCCGACCCCATCCCCGCCCTGCGCCGCAAGCTGATCGACCAACTCGACGACCTGGGACGGGCGTTGCGGGTGAGGCAGCCGTAGAGCGGATTTTCCCCGTACGGGAGTACCCCCTTTCGGGTCAGAATCGTTGAACTCTCCGGGCGCGCCCAGGCAACCGCGTCCAAGCTGGAAGTCACCAGCGCCCCCGGAGGTCGACGATGAACACGCCGCCCCTGGCCTCGGGCCCCGAAGGCCGTGAAGCCCTGCGCCCGCTGCTCGACACGGTCCTCGACGCACTGGGGGAGGGGGCCCGCCTGAGGGGCGGGCCACTTCCGGCCGGTGGCCCGTCGGAGGTGGCGGAGCGGGTGCGGGCCGCGGTGGGGGACGTACTCCCCGAGGAGGGCGATCCGGAGGCCCTACGGCACCTGGTGCGTGCCTTGGCGGAAGGCGCGGCGGACCCGGCGGACCCCTTCTGCGCGGCCCACCTCCACTGTCCGCCGCTGGCGGTGGCGGCAGCAGCCGACCTATCCGTTTCAGTCCTGAATCCCTCCCTCGACTCCTGGGACCAGGCCCCGGCGGCCTCGGAGCTGGAGTCACTGGCGACACGGCGACTTGCTGAAGAGGTGTACCTCAGGACACCTGGGGGCGCGGGGAACTGCGCGACCGGCCCCCACCGGCCCGACGCTTTGATCACCACGGGTGGCACGGAATCAAACCAACTCGCCCTCCTCCTGGCCAGAGAGGCACTGGGCCCGGACGTCCGCCTGGTCTGCGGCCAGAACGCCCATCACTCCCTCCCCAGGTCCGCCTGGCTCCTGGGCCTGCCCGTACCGCTCATCGTCCCCACCCCCCACGGCACCCTCGACCCCGCCGCGCTCGAAACGATTCCGCACGGTCCGCTGCTCATCGCCGCCACCGCGGGCACCACCGACGCCGGCCTGATCGACCCACTGCCCGAGATCGCTGCCCTGTGCGCACAACGCGGCGCCCGCCTGCACATCGACGCGGCCTACGGCGGAGGGCTCCTGTTCAGCGCACGGCACAGAACCAAGCTCACCGGCCTGAGCGCCGCCGACAGCGTGACCCTCGACCTCCACAAACTCGGCTGGCAGCCAGTCGCCGCGGGACTCCTCGCCGTCCGCGACGGAGACGACCTCGCCGCCCTCGACCACCGTGCCGACTACCTCAACGCCGACGACGACACCGAAGCCGGCCTCCCCGACCTCCTCGGCCGCTCCCTGCGCACCACCCGCCGCCCCGACGTCCTCAAGATCGCCGTCACGCTGAAGACCCTGGGACGCCAAGGACTCGGCACCCTCGTCGACCAAGTCTGCGACCGGGCACGGGAGTTCGCGCAGCTCGTCCACGACCACCCCGGCTTCGAACTCCACGAACCCCCCACCATCAGCACGGTCCTGTTCCGGCCGGCGAGCGCCACCGACGACGCCGTAGCCGCCGTACGCCGAAAACTCCTCACCGACGGCCGCGCCGTCCTCGGCCGAGCCCGCGCGGCGAACCGGCTCTGGCTCAAGGCCACCCTCCTCAACCCCACCACCCGGCCGGCCGACCTCGCCGGACTCCTGCACCTCGTGGAAGGAACCACCCCCCGATGAACCCCCACCCCCCACACCACGAGCCCGACGCCCCCCGCGACCTCGTCGGCATCGGCATCGGCCCCTTCAACCTCTCCCTCGCCGCCCTCGCCCAGCCCCTCACTGCCCTCGACGCCGTCTTCTACGAACAACGCCCCACCTTCGACTGGCACCCCGGCCTGCTCATCGACGGCGCCACCATCCAAGTCCCGTTCCTCGCCGACCTGGTGACCCTCGCCGACCCCGCCAGCCACTGGACCTTCCTCAACTACCTCAAGACCCGCGAGCGCCTCTTCCCCTTCTACTTCGCCGAGCGCTTCCACATCCAGCGCGCCGAATACGACGCCTACTGCCGCTGGGTCGCCGAGAACCTCCCCGGACTCCACTTCCGCCACCAGGTCGACGCCGTCCGCTTCAACCCCGAGCGCGACGTCTTCGAGGTCGACTTCACCCAGCTCGACACCGACGGCGAAGCCGAAGCCCTGGGCCGCACCTACACCAAGAACATCGTCCTCGGCATCGGCACCGAACCGTACGTACCCGAACCCCTCAAGCCCCTCGTCGAGGCCCCCGGCGTGCCCGTCATCCACGCCACCGACTACCTCGCCCACCGCGACACCCTCCTCGCCGCCGACCACGTCACCGTCGTCGGCTCAGGGCAGTCCGGCGCCGAGGTCTTCCTCGACCTCCTCCGCCACCGCCCCACCGGCCGCGAGAAACTCCACTGGCTCGGCCGCACCGAGGCCTTCGCCCCCATGGAGTACTCCAAACTCGGCCTCGAACACTTCACCCCCGACTACACCCGCTACTTCCACGCCCTGTCCGAAAGCGTCCGCGACCGCCTCGGCACCACCCAGTGGCAGCTCCACCGCGGCATCGACGCCGACACCATCGCCGCCATCCACGACGAGCTCTACCGCCGCACCCTGCACGGCGGCTGGCCCGACGCCGTCCTCACCCCCGGCGTCCGCGTCCGCACCGCCGGAAGGATCGCCACCACGAAGATCGAACTCCATCTCGAACACGTCCAGCAGGGCACCCGCTCCCGCCTCACCACCGACGCCGTCGTCCTCGCCACCGGCCACCGCGAACGCCCCCTCGGCCGCATCCTCGCCGGACTCGACCCCTACCTGCGCCGCGACAGCCGCGAACGCCCCCGCGTCGACGAACACTTCCGCCTCGTCCTCGACCCGTCCGTCACCGGCGCCGACTGCCACATCTATGTCCAGAACGCCGAACGGCACACCCACGGCGTCGGCGCTCCCGACCTCGGCCTCGCCGCCTGGCGCAGCGCCACCATCCTCAACACCCTCACCGGCAAGGACGCCTACCCCCTCCCCGCCCGCACCGCCTTCACCACCTTCGGGCTCGAAGACCGCGTCCCACAGATCCCGCCCGCCCGCACCGCCCCCGTCCTGACCCCCCTCGTCGAGGGACGGTGAACCCGGGGACGGCAGCCGAGAGACGGTAAAAAACCGGCGGCGGCGGAAGAACCGGGGAACCGGCCCGGTTGGCCCCCACATGACCACCACCTGGACCGCCGCCCACCGCGCCGCCGCCATCAGCCCCCACGAGAGCCTCGCCCTCTTCGAGTCCCGCGGGTTCACCGACCAGACCGTCCGCCAGAGCCTGCGCCTGGCGGGCGGCGGCGAGGCCGTCCGCATCCGTCTCACCAACCGCTACGGCCAGGAACCCCTGGAGATCGGCGGCGCCCACCTCGCCCTGCGCACCAAGGGCAGCGGCATCGACCCGGGCAGCGACACCCCACTCCGCTTCTCCGGCGCCCCCACCGTCACCATCCCCGCCGGCGAGGAGACCGTCAGCGATCCCGTCGACCTGCCGGTGAACGCGGGCGAAGAGCTCTCGGTGAGCCTCTACCTGCCCGGCGACACCGGCCCCACCACCTTCACCGTCATCCCCTACGACACCGGACACGCCGTCCCCGGCAACCAACTGTCCGCGCAACTCCTCGAAGACCCCGAGGAGTTCGGCACCGGCCACCTCCTCGCCGGCGCCGACGTCCTCGCCCCGGCCGGCACCCGCGTCGCCGTCGCCTTCGGAGACTCCTGGATCGAGGGCGCCGCCACCACCCCCGGCACCGACAACAGCTTCCCCGGACAGCTCAGCCGCCGCCTCGAACACGGCTGGATCGTCAACGCGGGCATCTCCGGCAACCGGCTCCTCACCGACGCCATCGGAGAACACCTCCTCGCCCGCGTCGACCACGACGTCCTCGCCGTCCCCGGCGTCAGCCACGTCCTCATCCACATCGGGCTCAACGACCTCGGCCTGCCCGGCCACTTCGCCCACCCGGAACCCGCCGAGGGCCCCACCGCAGCCGAGTTCAAGGCCGGCCTCACCACCCTCGCCGACCGCCTCCACGCCGCCGGACTCACCGTCATCGGCTCCACCATCGGCCCCTACAGGGGCACCGTCCACGAGGGCTACGACACCGAGCGCGGCCAAGCCGTGCGCGCGGAGGTCAACGCCTGGCTGCTCGGCGACGCCCACCCCTTCGACGGCATCGTGGACGTGGCCGCCGCCGTCGCGGACCCGGCCGACCCCGACCGGATCCACCCCGACTTCAACGCCGGCGACGGCCTCCACGTCAACGACGCCGGCGCCAAAGCCATCGCCGACGCCGTGGACGTAACCCTCTTGGACCTCTGAAGAACCGCTAGAACACCGGCGTTCCCTCGCGCGTGAGCTTCCAGTCCACCGACGCGAAGTCCTTCGGGTCCAGTACGCCCTTCGCGGTCACCCACTCCGCGATCCGCGTCCGGATCTCCGTCGACTCCGACCACAGCTCGGTGGCGGAGGCCACGTGCGGGAACGCACCGCCGCCGTTCGCCCGGTAGTTGTTCACCGCGAACACGAACTTCTGCGCGTCGTCCAGCGCGGCACCGTTGTAGGTAAGGTTCTTGATCCGCGACCCGGCCGCCTGCGCGATGTCGATCTCGTACGACAGCCCCGACACGTAGTCGTAGTTGTAGTCCGGCCGGTTGTTGGCGTTCGTCAGCTTCTCCACGTCCACGACCGCGCCCGCCGCCGTCCGCACGAAGTACTCCGCCGAGTACTCCAGGTACGCCCTGACCTGCGCACCCGTCAGCAGCTTCGCCACCAGCGTGTTGTCGTACACGTACAGACTCGACAGATCCCGGATCGTCACCTCGCCCGCCGGGATCTCCGACGTACGGGAGAAGGGGGAGGCCTGCGCGATGACGGGCAGCGAGGCGTACTCGGTCGACGCCAGCGCCGCCCGGACCACGTCCTCCTGGACCTTCGTGATCAGGTCGATGATCGGCGCGTCCTTGTAGCGCGCCTCGACCGTCGTCAACGTCTCCGTCGCCGTACCGACCACCTGGTTCACGTACTTCACGACCACGTCATGGTCGGCCTTCAGCAGCTTGGTGATCTTCGGGTCGTCCGCGACCGAATTCGAGTTCAGCACCTTGGACGACACGGACTCGACCGACCAGCGGCCCTTCTCCAGCACCAGCTCGATGTCGAACAGCGACAACCGCTCCGCGTACGCCAACGGCTCCGACAGCACGACCGTCTTCCCGGTCTGCGCGTTGGTGACCTTCAGCTCCGGAATCTCCACATGCGCGTGCCCGACCAGGATCGCGTCGATCCCCGGCACCTGCTGCGCCACCAGCGCCGCCGAGTTCTCGACGTACGGCAGCTGATCACCGTACGACGACGTCCCCGACGAACCCGAGTGCGCCGACACGACCACCACGTCGGCGCCCATCGACCGCAGCTTCGGCACCCACTTCGCCGCCTGCTCCTCAAGACCCGGGAACGTCAACCTGCCCTGCACATACGCCTTGTCCCAGATCGCGATACCCGGGTTCGTCAGACCCAGCACCGCCACCTTCACCGGGGGCGCGCCCTTCACATGGAACTTCTTGATGAAGTACGGCGGGAAGGCGGGCTTCAGCGTCTTCGCGTCCAGCGCGTTCGCGCCGAGGAGCGGGAAGTCGCACTGCTCCTCGAACTTCCGCAGCGTCTCGATGCCGTAGTTGAACTCGTGGTTCCCGAGCGCCACCGCGTCGTACCCGATCGCGTTCATCGCCGCCGCCATCGGGTGCACCGGACCACCCTTCGCGGTGATCGGGTCCACCTTCGCGTAGTAGTACGTCAGCGGCGTGCCCTGGATCGTGTCGCCCGCGTCCAGCAGCAGCGTGTTGCAGCGGCCCTTCTCCGCACGGACCTGGTTCACCAGCGTCGAGATCCGCGACAGACCCTGCGCGTTGCCCGCGGTGTCCTTGTACTCCGCGTCCTTGAAGTAGTCCCAGTTGAAGACATGACCGTGCAGGTCGGTCGTGCCCATCACCGTCAGGGAGTACCGCTTGCCGCGCCCCTTCCCGGCCTCCGCGGCCTGGGCGGCCGGAGCACCCACGGCACCTGCCAGAGCGACACCCGCACCGGTCACGGCGGACTTCTCCAGGAACTTTCTGCGGTTCAAGGCCATGTCTTGATCTCCTCGGGGAACGGTCAACGACGCGCGTAGATTCTGACCCGCTCATGCCCAACGGCAACAGGTCCCACAGGTTTCGATCTGGTGACCCCACCCGTGAAAACTGACACAGTGGGGCGTTATGGCCACCGACTCCGTTCCCTACGGCACCCCCGACGCGCCCCGCATCGCCGTCCGCGGTGAAGCCCACCTCGAAGTCGACCCCGAGATCGCCCGCATCGGCGTCACCGTCGCCGCCCGCGGCAAGGACCGCCGCACCGCCCTCGACGACCTCACCCGCCGCAACACAAGCGTCCTGGACCTGCTCAAGTCCTACGGAGACGCCGTCGAACGCCTCGAAACCGGCTCCTTCTCCGTCACACCCGAACTCAAGGAACACGGCCGCGGCGAACGCGTCCACGCCTACCACGGCCGCGTCCACATCACCGCGGAGCTGACCGACTTCAGGGCACTGGGGGAACTGACGACCCGACTGGCCGACCAGGAACTGACGACGGTCGACGGACCGTGGTGGGCCCTGCGCCGCGACTCGCCCGCCCACCGGGAAGCCCGTCAGCAGGCCGTACGAGAAGCGGTCCAGCGGGCGAAGGAGTACGCGGAGGCCCTGGGCACCTCGCTCGCCTCTCTGGTCGAACTGGCGGACATCGGCGCCGAGGACCCCGAACCCCGCTTCGTCGGCAAGGCCAGCCGCGCCCGCTCCATGGCCTACGAAGCCCAGGCCGCCGACACCGGGACCGCCCCCCTCGACCTCGAACCCCAACGCCAGCACGTCCACGCCCAGGTCAACGCACGCTTCACGATGGCACCACCCAGGCTGTGAACCGTCGCTGATATTTGCATCCGAAATGCTCATCGGAGCGGGGTGGCGCACACTTCAACCCTTGTCAACAGCCTTTCACTCAAAGGTTGTTGAGTCGTCATGCCCACCCAATTCCCTACCCGTCGGTAAGGTCTAGGGTCGGAAACATGCGCCGAGCAAAGATCGTCTGCACCCTGGGCCCCGCCACCCACTCCTACGACCAGATCAAAGCCCTGGTCGACGCCGGAATGGACGTAGCCCGCTTCAACCTCAGCCACGGCAGCTACGCCGAGCACGAGGAGCGGTACCACCACGTCCGCAAGGCCTCCGACGAGACCGGCCGCAGCGTCGGCCTCCTCGCCGACCTTCAGGGCCCGAAGATCCGCCTCGGCCACTTCACCGAAGGCCCCGTACTCCTTGAACGCGGCGACACCTTCACGATCACCGTGGAAGAGGGCGCGGAAGGCGACCAGCGGTCCTGCGGGACGACGTACGACGGCCTCGCCGAGGATGTCACCGTGGGTGAGCGCATCCTCGTCGACGACGGCAAGGTCTGTCTCGAAGTCACGTCGGTCGACGGCCCCCGCGTCCACACCAGGGTGGTCGAAGGCGGCATGGTGTCGGACCACAAGGGACTGAACCTGCCGGGCGTGGCGGTATCGGTGCCGGCACTGTCGGAGAAGGACGAAGAGGACCTCCGCTGGGCCCTGCGCATGGGCTTCGACGTGATCGCGCTGTCCTTCGTCCGCAGCGGGCGGGACATCGAGGACGTCCACCGGATCATGGACTCGGCCGGCCGCCGGCTCCCCGTCATCGCCAAGGTGGAGAAACCGCAGGCGGTCGACGCGATCGACGACATCGTGGCCGCCTTCGACGGGATCATGGTCGCGCGCGGTGACCTGGGCGTGGAGATGCCCCTCGAACAGGTGCCGATCGTCCAGAAGCGCGCCATCAAACTGGCCAAGCGGAACGCCAAGCCGGTGATCGTCGCGACGCAGATGCTGGACTCCATGATCGAGAACTCCCGGCCCACGAGGGCCGAGGCCTCGGACGTCGCCAACGCGGTCATCGACGGCACGGACGCGGTGATGCTGTCCGGCGAGACGAGCGTGGGCAAGTACGCCGTCGAGACCGTCCGGACGATGGCGAAGATCGTGGAGGCGGCGGAGGAGGACATCCTGGCGAAGGGGCTGCCCCCGCTGACGGAACGGAACAAACCGCGCACCCAGGGAGGGGCGGTCGCCCGGGCGGCGGCGGAGATGGGCGACTTCCTCGGCGCGAAGTTCCTGGTGGCCTTCACCCAGTCGGGCGACACGGTTCGCCGGCTGTCGCGGTACCGCTCACCCATCCCGCTGCTCGCCTTCACCCCGGAACCGGCGACTCGCTCCCAGCTCAGTCTGACCTGGGGCGTGGAGACCTTCCTCGGCCCGCAGGTCGACTCCACGGACGCGATGGTGGACCAGGTGGACGAGGCGCTGCTGCGGTACGGCCGCTGCGAGAAGGGCGACGTGGTCGTGATCACGGCCGGCTCCCCGCCCGGCGTCTCCGGCTCGACGAACCTGGTCCGGGTGCATCACGTGGGCGAGGACGACAGCCCGAAGTAGGGGTGGTCAGTGCTTGGGGCCTACGTGGGTGTCCATCAGGGCTACCGAGGCTTTGCGGGCGATCGAGATGTTGTGGCGGTTCGCTTGTCTCCAGTCGACGCCGACGCAGTCAAGGGTGTCCGTGAAGAGCCGGATGATGTCCCCCGACAGGTTGGTGAAAAAGTAGCGGGGGTATTCGTAGCGCTTCCGCTCACCGGCTACGAGGCGGGTCGTCCAGTTGGTGATGCGGCAACCGTCGGAGTGGATGAGGCCCCGGATGAACTCCCAAGGGTGGGCGTGGACGATGTCCTGCTGCCAGGGATCCAGGGCGATGGTGCGCTCGTGCTTCTTGCCGGGGCCGTGCTGGGGGAAGAGGCTGGGCCAGTGCCGGGAGTAGCTGGTCACCATCTTGTAGCCCTCTTTTTGTAGGGCGTGGACGCCGACGCCCGGGCGCACTTTGGTGATCGCTTCGCGGCACTCCTGGATGAGGCCGGGCCAGGCGTCGGCGCACGCGATACGGAGGTAGTAGCCGCCGCCACGCGGGTGCGCGCTGATGCAGCCGTCGCCCAAGCAGAGGCCCAGGAGGTAGGCGTAGGCCTGGTTGTCGGCGGGCGGTCCGGGGTCGGGGGATGTCATGCGCGGTAACGGCTCCAGGCGTTGCAGCCACGAGCGGATCGCGGCTCGTGAGATCCCGGTTTGCCGACTGACCGAGTTGAGGCTGCGCCCCTGTGCGACCAGCGCGAGGGCTCGCTTGCGTGTGCTGACGTCGTACATGTGACCACTCTGTGTGAGTGATCGCGAAGACACGCAGCAAAAAGCGGATGTTCACGAGAACGTGGACATCCGCTTTAAATGGCGACCTTCGAATTGAAGGAAAAGTGCCCCGGGTCGGACTCGAACCGACACTGTACGGGTTTTGAATCCGTTGCCTGCTGCCAATTGGGCTACCGGGGCCCGCTGAATCAAAGGTTTCCTGTGACCCTGCGCGCACCCACCTTACCGCAGCTAGGTACGCTCTTGTCAGCAGTACCCCTGCCCTGAACGAGGAGCCCCCGTGACCGCCCCCGAGTCGCCCCAGCCCGTAGACGCGCCCGACGACGACAAGTCGCACGTGCCTCCGCTGACGACCCGTGTCGTCATCGCCGAGGACGAGGCCCTGATCCGGCTCGACCTCAAAGAGATGCTGGAGGAAGAGGGCTACAGCGTCGTAGGCGAGGCCGGTGACGGTGAGCAGGCCGTCGAACTCGCCCGTGAGCACAAGCCCGACCTCGTCATCCTCGACGTGAAGATGCCCAAGCTGGACGGCATCTCCGCGGCCGAGAAGATCGCCGAGGAGCGCATCGCCCCCGTCCTCATGCTCACCGCCTTCTCGCAGCGCGACCTCGTCGAGCGGGCCAGGGACGCCGGTGCCATGGCGTACCTCGTCAAGCCCTTCAGCAAGAGCGATGTCGTGCCGGCGATCGAGATGGCCGTGTCCCGGTTCACCGAGCTGAAGGAGCTGGAGAACGAGGTCGCGGATCTCACCCAGCGGCTGGAGACGCGCAAGCTCGTCGACCGGGCGAAGTCGATCCTGCAGACGTCGTACGGGCTGACGGAGCCCGCCGCGTTCCGGTGGATCCAGAAGACGTCGATGGACCGCCGTATGTCGATGCAGCAGGTTGCTGAGGCGGTCATTCAGGACGCCGACGAGAAGAAGGCCAACAAGGGCTGAACCGGCCTGGCGGCAGCAAAAACGAGGCCCGCGTCCCCAGCAGGGGGCGCGGGCCTCGTCGTACAGCCGGAGATCGCTGGAGATCAGTCCTCGCCGAGGTACGCCTTGCGGACGGACTCGTCGTGCAGCAGGTCCTGGCCGGTGCCGGACAGGACGATGTTGCCGACCTCCATGACGTGGCCCTGGTCGGCGAGGGAGAGCGCCGCCTGGGCGTTCTGCTCGACCAGCAGGATCGTCGTGCCCTGGGACTTCAGCTCGACGATGGTCGCCATGATCTTCTGCATCATGATGGGGGACAGGCCCATGGAGGGCTCGTCCAGCATCAGGAGCTTCGGCTGGGACATGAGCGCGCGGCCCATGGCCAGCATCTGCTGCTCACCGCCGGACAGGGTGCCCGCCGCCTGGTTGCGGCGTTCTCCCAGGATCGGGAAGAGCTCGTAGGCGCGCTGTATGTCCTTCTCGATCCCTTCCTTGTCCTTCCGCAGGAACGCTCCGAGCTGGAGGTTCTCGAAGATGGTCAGGCGGGGGAAGATGTGCCGGCCTTCGGGGGAGTGGGCGAGCCCGAAGGAGACGATCTTGTGGGCGGGTACGCCGCTGAGGGGCTTCCCGTCGAAGAGGATCTTGCCGGACGTGGGCTTCAGGAGACCGGAGAGGGTCCTGAGGGTGGTCGTCTTGCCGGCGCCGTTGGTGCCGATGAGGGTGACGACCTGGCCTGCTTCGACGCTGAAGGAGATGCCTTTGACGGCTTCGATCTTGCCGTAGGAGACCCGGAGGTCCTCGACTTCGAGGAGTGCGGTCACTGGCCTTCTCCCTTGGTGCTGGTGGTGCCCGCTTCGGCCGCGCCGGGGTCGCCTTCGAAGGGTTCGCCGAGGTAGGCGGCGATGACGCGTTCGTCGGCCTGGACGACGTCGGAGGTGCCTTCGACGAGTTTTTCGCCCTGGACGAGGACGGCGACGCGGTCGGAGAGGTTGAAGACGAAGCGCATGTCGTGCTCGATGAGGAGGACGGCGATGCCCTTGTCGCGGATGGCGAAGACGAGTTCCTCGGTGGCCCGGGTCTCCTGGGGGTTCATGCCGGCGGTGGGCTCGTCGAGCAGGAGCAGGCCGGGCTCGGAGGCCAGGGCTCGCGCGATTTCCAGCTTGCGCTGTTCGCCGTAGGGGAGGTTGCGGGCCAGGTGGTCGCGCTTGCCCTCCAGGCCGATGAACTCCAGGAGTTCCATGGCGCGCTCTTCGCTGGCCTTCTCCGCCTTCTTGAAGCCGGGGCCGCGCAGGAGGGCCGACCAGAGGCCTTCCTTGGTGCGGGTGTGGCGGCCTACGAGGACGTTCTCGAGGACCGTCATGTTGGCGAAGAGGCGGATGTTCTGGAAGGTGCGGGCGATGCCGGCCTTGGTCACCAGGTGGGGCTTGGGGGGCAGGACGGTGCCCTGGTAGGAGACCGTGCCTTCGGTGGGGACGTAGAGGCCGGTGAGGCAGTTGAAGAAGGTGGTCTTGCCGGCGCCGTTGGGGCCGATGAGGCCGACGATCTCGCCTGCGTTGACGGTGAAGTCGACCGAGCGGACGGCGGTGAGGCCGCCGAAGCGCATGGTGACGTTGCGGGCTTCGAGTACAGGTGTCGTCATGGTGCTCACGCCCCCGCCTTGGTGACGGCGGCCGGTTCGCCGGACAGCGTCGTGGTCTCTGGTACGTCGAGTTGGCCGGTCTCGTGGAATTCGAGTTGGCGGCGGCGGTTGGCGATGATGCCTTCGGGGCGGAAGCGCATCAGCAGGATGAGGGCGATGCCGAAGGCCAGCAGCGACTTGTCCTGGAGGAAGACCAGCTTCTCGGGCAGCAGGTAGAGGAGTGCGGCGCCGAGGAGGGGGCCTGCGACCGTGCCCATGCCGCCGAGGACGACCGCGGCCAGGAGGAAGGCCGAGTTGGGGGGTGTGGAGCCCGCGAACTGGTACGGCGTCGGGACGACGCTGTAGGTGACGTGGGCGCTGACGGTGCCGGCGAGGCCGGCGAGGGTGGCGCCGAGGGCGAAGGCGATGAGCTTGACGCGGAAGCCGTTGATGCCCATGGCGGTGGCGGCGGTCTCGTCCTCGCGGATGGCGATCCAGGAGCGGCCGATGCGGGAGTCGGCGGCGCGGGTGTAGACCAGGACCACGAGGGCCATGATCAGCACCATGAGCAGGTAGTAGTTGGCGAAGCGGCCGAGGGTGAAGCCGGCGATGTCGTGGGCTTCGCCGAGGTTGAACCCGAGGAGGTTGAGGTCGGGGATGGCCGGGATGCCGTTGGGGCCGTTGGTGAGGTCGGGGCCGGAGTCGCCGTCCATGTTGTTGACGGCGATGCGGAAGATCTCTCCGAAGCCGAGGGTGACGATGGCGAGGTAGTCGCCGCGCAGTCGCAGGGTGGGGGCGCCGATGAGGACACCGAAGACGAGCGAGGCGGCGGCGCCGGTGAGGGCGGCGGCCCAGAAGGGGAAGTGGACGCCGGAGAAGCGGGAGAACTCGGAGCCGGAGACGAGGGCGGCGGTGTAGGCGCCGACGCCGAGGAAGGCGACGTATCCGAGGTCGAGGAGGCCCGCGAGGCCGACGACGATGTTGAGGCCCAGGGCGACGGTCCCGAAGATCAGGATGTTGACGCCGATGTTGGCGTAGTGGTCGTTGGTCTGGGTGAAGGGGAACGCGATCGCGGCGGCGAAGCCCATGGCGAGCGTGAAGCTGCGGTTGCGGGCGACGATCCGGGAGAAGCGGTCGTTGAGGCCGGCGGTGTGCAGGGCCCAGACGGCGAAGACGACGACGATGAGGTAGCCGACGAAGAGTTCGCCGTACTCGGTGTCGATGCCGTAGGTGAAGACGGCCAGGCCGACGATGGTGACGAGGGTGATGATCGCGCGCTCGAGCCAGGGGCTGATGGGCGCGGGGGCGGGGATGTTGTCGGGCTTGGCGAGGTACGCCTTGAGGAGCGCGTCGGTGTTGGCGACGTTTCGCTCGGGCAGGGCGAGGGCGCCGATGACCGGGAGGAGGGAGGCGATGGCCGCGACCCAGCCGCCCGGTTCGAGGTTGGCGAGTCCGCCGAGTTCGGCGGCGATCGAGATGACCGTGTACCAGGTGACGCCGAAGCCGCCGAGGGCGGTGAGCACCAGGGGGGCGTTGTTGCGGGCGGGGATGAGGCCGCGCAGGAACCGGATGTCGTACGCCGCGAGGGCGAACAGGGTGGTGAGGAGGCCGGCGATGAGGGTCAGCCACTGGAGGCCGCCGGGGTAGCCGCTGATGGTGAGGTCGCCGGGGAACTCGCTGGTCCAGGTCCAGGCGAGGAAGGCGGAGGCGGCGGTGGCGATGCCTCCGGCGAGGAGGAGGGCGCGGGCTGCGGCGAGGGGCAGCGGGATCAGGCGGCGGGTGGTGGTGTCGGTCATGGTGATCACGCCCTGTCCGCTACGCGTTCGCCGAGCAGGCCTTGTGGTCTGACGAGGAGGACGAGGATGAGCAGGCAGAAGGCCCAGACGTCCTTCCAGGAGCCGCCGCCGAAGAGGTGCATGCCGGGGATGTCGTCGATGTAGGCGGAGGCGAGGGTCTCGGCGACGCCGAGGACGAGGCCGCCGAGCATGGCGCCGTAGATGTTGCCGATGCCGCCGAGGACGGCGGCGGTGAAGGCCTTGAGGCCCATCAGGAAGCCCATGCGGTAGTCGATGCTGCCGTATTTCATGCCGTAGGCGACGGCGGCGACGGCGGCGAAGAACCCGCCGATGGCGAAGGCGATCACGATGATGCGGTTGGTGTCGATGCCCATGAGCTGTGCGGTGTCCGGGTCCTGGGCGGTGGCCTGCATGGCGCGGCCGGTGCGGGACTTGCGCACGAAGAAGGCGAGCGCGGACATGCAGACGATGGCCGCCACGACGAGGAAGATGTCGGAGTCCTTGATGGTGACGGACCCGATGTCGTGGGTGGCGTCGAGGCCGGGGAAGGCGACGGCGCGGTCGGCGTGGGGGTAGAAGTTGCGGACGACTTCCTGGAGGGCCAGGGAGAGACCGATCGCGGTGATGAGCGGTGCGAGCCGTGGGGCTCCGCGCAGGGGCCGGTAGGCGAACCGTTCCGCTCCGACGGCGATGAGGATGGCGACGAGGCCGCCGCCGATCAGCATCAGGGGCACTGCGAGGGCCATCGAGGTGCCGTCGGGCAGGATGTAGAAGTAGACCGTGAAGGCGCCGAAGGCGCCGGTCATGAAGATCTCGCCGTGCGCGAAGTTGATGAGCTGGACGATGCCGTACACCATCGTGTAGCCGATGGCGATGAGCCCGTACATCGAGCCTAGTAGCAGCCCGTTGGCCAGCTGCTGCGGCAGGGTGTTCACCGCGTGGCCTCCATTGTCGCTGGTGGTCGTGTGCACGTATCGCGTGCTGGGGTGGGGTGTGGCAAGGGCCGCGCGGTCGGGGTCCCCTCCCGCGCGGCCCGTGGTGGTGCTGTGTGCTGCCGGGGCCTGGATCAGCCGAGGTCGGCGGTGCCGGTCTTCACGGCCTTCCAGGCACCCTTGGTGACCTGGTAGACGGTGAGCTGCTTGTTGGTGGTGTCGCCGTACTGGTCGAAGGCGACCTTGCCGGAGATGCCTTCGAAGTCCGACTTCTGGACGCCGTCGACGACGGAGGAGCGCAGGGCGTTGATGTCGCTGGGGACCTTGCCGCCGTTGGCGTCGACGGCGGCCTTCACGGCCTTGATGATGGCGGTGGTGGCGTCGTAGGAGTACGCGCCGTAGGCGCCGTAGTCACCCTTGTAGCCCTTGGACTTGTACGTCTCGATGAACGTCTTGGCGGCGGGCAGGGTGTCGGCGGGGACACCGACGGCCGTGGCGAGGTCGCCCTCGGAGGCCGCGCCCGCGGTCTCGATGTAGGTGGAGGCGAACATGCCGTCGCCGCCGAACAGCGGGATCTTGACGCCGGCGCCCTTGAGCTGCTTGGTGATCAGCGAGGACTCGTCGTACTGGCCGCCGTAGTAGAGCAGGTCGGCCTTGGCGTTCTTGATCTTGGTGACGAGGGAGCCGTAGTCCTTGTCGCCGGTGTTGACGTGGTCGGTGCCGACGACGGTGCCGCCGAGCTTCTTGAACTGCTCGGTGAAGATCTTCGCGAGGCCGGCGCCGTAGGTCTGCTTGTCGTCGACGACGAAGACCTTCTTCTTCTTGAGGCCGTTGTACGCGTAGTCGGCGGCGAAGCTGCCCTGGAGCTCGTCGGTGGTGGCGGTGCGGAAGTACGTCTTGTAGGGACGCTTCTTGTCCGTCTGCCAGTTCTTGCCCTGGGTGAGCTCGGGGTTGGTGTTCGAGGGGGAGATCTGGACCATGTTGGCCGAGGCGAACACCTGCTGCATCGTCTGGGCGACGCCGGAGTTCAGCGGGCCGACGGCGCCGACGGCGGTCTTGTCGCCGGTGATGGTGGTGGCGTTGGACTGGCCGGTGGCCGGCTGCGCCTTGTCGTCGTAGGCCTTCAGTTTGAAGGTCACGCCGGGGACGAGCTTGGCCTTGTTGGCGTCGTCGACGGCGATCTGGGCGCCGTACTGGATGCCGAGACCGGTGGTGGAGTTCTCGCCGGAGAGCGGGGCGTCCACGCCGATGGTGAGGGTGGTGCCACCCCCGCTGTCACTGTCGCCGCCCTTGTCGTCTCGGGAGCCGCAGGCGGTGAGTGTGAGAGCCCCCGCCGCCATGACGGAGGTCAGGATCACCATGGAACGTCGCACAATCAGTCCTTTCCGCAGGCACGCGCGCCCTCGTGGGTGCGGCTGGTGCCCGCGCTTTACCGAACTCCCGATGGAGCGGTGACTGGCCGTGACTCTAAGCCCGGTTTGCGGGCAGGGGCATCGCTGTGCGCGGGCTTGTGACTTTCTTGTTATGACGTGGTGGATGGGAGGCTTCCGTGAAGGGGGCTCTCAGCCGGTTTGGCGGAATTTCCCCCCGGTCCGCATTTTGAGAACCTGCACTTCCGGTTGGCCGTCCGGCCTGTGGCGCCCTGGTCGGTGCGCAGGCGCCCCGAAGGAGCCGGAAAAGGTCGTTCGAGTACGCCCGGCCGAAGATGAAGCTGTGATGCTGTATTGCGCGCGTGTTACGGAGCGTTACGTCGAGAAAGGGTAGGTCGGCATTCAGGGGGAGACCCGAACAGTCGGAAACCGATATCTCCACGGTGACCCGGCGTGTCGTGCCGGCGTGCACGGTAAAAGCGGCGGGGAGGGCGTGGGCGGTGAGGCCGGTGAAGGCGGCGCCGGTGACCCGGAGGGTGACGGGGGGCCCGCTGTGGACGTCGACGGCGAAACGGAAGCGGCCGGTGGTGGGGTGGGTGCCGGGGGTCTCGGGGAGGTCGGCGGAGCCGAGGTAGCGCCAGGCGGTGACGTTGGCGGGCCAGGGTGCGGGGGTCGGTTCCGGCGCGGGGTGAGGGTCCTCGGTGAGGGTGCGCGGGACGAGGATCCCGGCCGCGAGCAGGGCGGTCGCGACGGCTGCCTGGGTGGCCCTGCGGGCGCGCGGTGCCATGCCGCGCCACCGCGCGCTCCAACGGTCCGTCAGCCGGGGTCCGTCGGCGCCGATCACGTCGTAACTCTCCCCGGATTCCGGCGAGTCGACGGGCTCGACGGGGCCGATACCGGTCATGGGAGAACGGTAGGGCGGTCCGGGGGTTCGTGCCCAGTCGGGGGCGTCCCGGGGGTGTCCGGCGGTCCGGATCGGCGGGGGGATTGGACCCGCTCGCCTCCGCCCGCGCGTACCGATCCCGCCGCCGTCCCGGACCGTTGTGGGGGAGTCGGCCGGCGAGCGGCGGCACAGCGGGTGGGGGACCGGTGCCCGCGATGCCGGCCCGGTCCGCCGGAGGCCCTAGCGGACGGGGGCGTCTCGCAGGAGGCAGGTCAGGCGGGCGGTGCAGACGCGGCGGTCCTCCTCGTCGCTGATCACGATCTCGTACGTCGCGGTGGACCGCCCCCGGTGGACCGGCGTGGCCACTCCGGTGACCAGGCCCGAGCGGGCCCCGCGGTGGTGGGTGCAGTTCAGGTCCACGCCCACCGCGATCTTGGAGCTGCCGGCGTGCAGCATGGAGCCGACGGAGCCGAGGGTCTCGGCGAGTACGGCCGAGGCGCCTCCGTGCAGCAGACCGTACGGCTGGGTGTTGCCCTCGACGGGCATGGTGCCGACGACGCGCTCCGCCGAGGCCTCGACGATCTGCACGCCCATGCGGGTGCCCAGGTACCCGGCCGAGAACATGGCGACGAGGTCGACGCCGAGCGCCGCGTACTCGTCGATGACCTCCTGCGGGAACGTGACGTGCTGCTGCTCACCCATGGGGCCGGGCTCCGTTCGTCCTGGTCGCTACGACTGCCTGTGCTGAGCAAACGCTCAGTCGGTTGCCGATTGTTCCAGACGTACGACGACGGACTTGCTGGCCGGGGTGTTGCTGGTGTCCGCGGTGGAGTCCAGCGGGACCAGGACGTTGGTCTCGGGGTAGTACGCGGCCGCGCAGCCCCGGGCCGTCGGGTAGTGCACCACCCGGAACCCGGGGGCCCGCCGCTCCACGCCGTCCCTCCACTCGCTGACCAGGTCGACGTACGACCCGTCGGCGAGCCCGAGCCGGTCGGCGTCCTCGGGGTTGACCAGGACGACCCGGCGGCCGTTCTTGATACCCCGGTAGCGGTCGTCGAGGCCGTAGATCGTGGTGTTGTACTGGTCGTGCGAGCGCAGCGTCTGCAGCAGCAGCCGGCCCTCGGGCAGCTCGGGGTACTCGACGGGCGCGGCCGTGAAGTTGGCCTTGCCGGTGGCGGTGGGGAAGCGCCGCTCGTCGCGCGGGGCGTGCGGCAGGGTGAAGCCGCCGGGCCGCGCCACGCGCGCGTTGAAGTCCTCGAAGCCGGGGATCACGCGGGCGATGCGGTCGCGGATGGTGGCGTAGTCCTTCTCGAACTCCTCCCAGGGTGTGCGGCTGTTCTCGCCCAGGACGCGGCGGGCCAGCCGGCACACGATGGCGGGCTCGGACAGCAGCTGTCCGCTCGCGGGCTCCAGACGGCCCCGGGAGGCGTGCACCATGCCCATGGAGTCCTCGACGGTCACGAACTGCTCACCGCTCCCCTGGAGGTCGCGCTCGGTGCGTCCCAGCGTGGGCAGGATCAGGGCACGCGCGCCCGTGACCGCGTGCGAGCGGTTGAGCTTGGTCGACACGTGCACGGTCAGCCGGGCCCGGCGCATGGCGGCCTCGGTGACCTCGGTGTCGGGGGAGGCGGAGACGAAGTTGCCGCCCATGGCGAAGAAGACCTTGGCCTCGCCGTCGCGCAGGGCGCGGATGGCGCGTACGACGTCGAAGCCGTGCTCGCGCGGCGGGGCGAAGCCGAACTCCTTCTCCAGGGCGTCCAGGAAGGCGGGCGCGGGGCGCTCGAAGATGCCCATGGTGCGGTCGCCCTGGACGTTGGAGTGGCCGCGGACCGGGCAGACGCCGGCGCCGGGGCGGCCGATGTTGCCGCGCAGCAGGAGGAAGTTGACGACCTCGCGGATGGTCGGCACGGAGTGCTTGTGCTGGGTGAGGCCCATGGCCCAGCAGACGATGGTCCGCTCGGAGGCGAGCACCATGGCGAGGGCTTCCTCGATCTCCGCGCGCGTGAGACCGGTCGCGGCGAGCGTCTCGTCCCAGTCGGCGGCGCGGGCGGCTTCGGCGAACTCCTCGTAGCCGTGGGTGTGTTCGGCGACGAAGGCCTCGTCGACGGCGCCCTCGGTCTGGAGGATCAGCTTGTTGAGGAGGCGGAAGAGCGCCTGGTCGCCGCCGATGCGGATCTGCAGGAACAGGTCGGTGAGCGCGGCGCCCTTGAGCATGCCCTGGGGGGTCTGCGGGTTCTTGAAGCGTTCCAGGCCGGCCTCGGGCAGCGGATTGACGCTGATGATCCGCGCGCCGTTCGCCTTGGCCTTCTCCAGGGCGGAGAGCATGCGGGGGTGGTTGGTGCCCGGGTTCTGGCCGGCGACGATGATCAGGTCGGCCTGGTAGAGGTCGTCGAGCAGGACGCTGCCCTTGCCGATGCCGATGGTCTCGCTGAGCGCCGAACCGGACGACTCGTGGCACATGTTGGAGCAGTCCGGCAGGTTGTTCGTGCCGAGCTCGCGGGCGAAGAGCTGGTAGAGGAACGCGGCCTCGTTGCTGGTGCGGCCCGAGGTGTAGAAGACGGCCTCGTCGGGGGAGCCGAGGGCGGCGATCTCCTCGGCGATGATGTCGAAGGCGCGCTCCCAGGTCACCGGTTCGTAGTGGGTGCCGCCCTCGGGGACGTACATGGGGTGGGTGAGCCGCCCCTGCTGGCCCAGCCAGTAGCCGCTTCTGTTCGCCAGGTCGGCGACGGGGTGCGCGGCGAAGAACTCGGGCGTGATGCGGCGCAGGGTGGCTTCCTCGGCGACCGCCTTCGCGCCGTTCTCGCAGAACTCCGCCGAATGCCGGTGCTCGGGCTCCGGCCAGGCGCAGCCCGGGCAGTCGAAGCCGTCCTTCTGGTTGACGCGCAGCAGGGTCAGGGCGGTGCGCTTCACGCCCATCTGCTGCTGCGCGATCCGCAGGGTGTGCCCGATGGCGGGCAGTCCCGCCGCCGCGTGCTTCGGCTCGGTGACCTGGGGAGCGTCCTGAACCGGATCACCCTTGGGCGGCTTCGTGGCCATCGGACTCTCTCCTTCGCACACGCATGTGAGGTACGTCTCCGATCCTCGCACGCGCCGCTGACAACGGTGTTTGCCGGGCTGCGGTGAGCGCCGGCAGAGCCGGCCCCTTCCGTGCCGTCGGTGGCGGGCGGGTCTGACTGTCAGTGGGGCGTGGCAGGATCGGGGGCGTGGCAGAGACAGCAGCGAAGAAGACCGACAACAGCCCCGGCGGCAGCCGCCCGCGCCTGATGCTCATGGACGGGCACTCGCTGGCCTATCGCGCGTTCTTCGCGCTGCCCGCGGAGAACTTCACCACCGCGACCGGCCAGCCGACGAACGCGATCTACGGCTTCGCGTCGATGCTGGCCAACACCCTGCGCGACGAGGCGCCCACGCACTTCGCGGTGGCCTTCGACGTGTCCCGCAAGACCTGGCGCTCCGAGGAGTTCACGGAGTACAAGGCCAACCGTTCCAAGACCCCGGACGAGTTCAAGGGCCAGGTCGAGCTGATCGGTGAGCTCCTCGACGCGATGCACGTCTCGCGGTTCGCGGTGGACGGCTTCGAGGCCGACGACGTCATCGCCACACTCGCCACACAGGCCGAGGCCGAGGGCTTCGAAGTGCTGATCGTCACCGGTGACCGCGACTCCTTCCAGCTGGTCTCCGAGCACACCACCGTGCTCTACCCGACCAAGGGCGTCTCGGAGCTGACCCGGTTCACCCCGGAGAAGGTCTTCGAGAAGTACGGCCTGACGCCCGCCCAGTACCCCGACTTCGCGGCCCTGCGCGGCGACCCGTCCGACAACCTCCCCGGCATCCCCGGTGTCGGGGAGAAGACCGCCGCGAAGTGGATCAACCAGTTCGGTTCGTTCGCCGAGCTGGTCGAGCGCGTCGAGGAGGTCAAGGGCAAGGCCGGGCAGAACCTCCGCGACCACCTGGAGTCCGTCAAGCTCAACCGCCGCCTCACCGAGATGGTGCGCACGGTGGAGCTGCCGAAGACGGTCACCGACCTGGAGCGCCTGCCGTACGACCGCAAGACGCTCGCGATGATCCTCGACACCCTGGAGATCAGGAACCCCTCCCTGCGGGAGCGGCTGCTGGCCGTCGACCCGGGCGCGGAGGAGGCCGAGGGCGCCCCGGCCGCCGCGCCCGGCGTGGCGGTGGACGGCACGGTGCTCGGCACCGGCGAGCTGGCCGGCTGGCTCGCCGAGCACGGCGCGCAGCAGGCCCTCGGTCTGGCCACCGTCGACACCTGGGCTCTGGGCACCGGCTCGGTCGCCGAGGTCGCGCTCGCCGCGCCCGGCGGGGCCGCCGCCTGGTTCGACCCGTCCGAGCTGGACGAGGCCGACGAGCGGGCCTGGACCACCTGGCTCGCCGACGCCGACCGGCCCAAGATCCTGCACAACGCCAAGGGCGCCATGCGGGTCTTCGCCGAGCACGGCTGGTCCGTCGCCGGAGTCGGCATGGACACCGCGCTCGCCGCGTACCTCGTCAAGCCGGGGCGCCGGTCCTTCGACCTGGACGCGCTGTCCCTGGAGTACCTGGGCCGGGAGCTGGCGCCCGCCGCCGCGGCCGACGGGCAGCTCGCCTTCGGCACGGACGACGGCGCCGAGGCCGAGGCGCTGATGATCCAGGCGCGGGCCGTGCTGGATCTGGGCTCGGCCTTCGAGGGCCGCCTGGCCGAGGTCGGGGCCGCGGACCTGCTGCGGGACATGGAGCTGCCCACCTCCGCCCTGCTGGCCCGCATGGAGCGGCACGGCATCGCGGCCGACCGGGCCCACCTGGAGGCCATGGAGCAGATGTTCGCCGGCGCGGTCCAGCAGGCCGTGAAGGAGGCGCACGCGGCGGCCGGGCACGAGTTCAACCTCGGCTCGCCCAAGCAGCTCCAGGAAGTCCTCTTCGGTGAGCTGGGTCTGCCGAAGACGAAGAAGACGAAGACCGGCTATACGACGGACGCCGACGCCCTCGCGTGGCTGGCGACCCAGACGGACAACGAACTGCCGGTGATCATGCTCCGGCACCGTGAGCAGGCCAAGCTGCGGGTGACCGTGGAGGGCCTGATCAAGACGGTCGCCGCGGACGGGCGTATCCACACGACGTTCAACCAGACGGTCGCGGCGACGGGCCGTCTGTCGTCGACGGACCCCAACCTCCAGAACATCCCGGTCCGCACGGACGAGGGGCGGGCGATCCGGCGCGGCTTCGTGGTGGGGGAGGGCTACGAGTCCCTCATGACCGCGGACTACAGCCAGATCGAGCTGCGGGTGATGGCCCACCTGTCCGAGGACGCGGGGCTCATCGAGGCGTTCACCTCCGGCGAGGACCTGCACACGACCGCCGCCTCGCAGGTGTTCGCGGTCGAGCCCGGGGCGGTCGACGCGGAGATGCGGCGGAAGATCAAGGCGATGTCGTACGGGCTGGCGTACGGGTTGTCCGCGTTCGGGCTCTCGCAGCAGCTGAACATCGACGCGGGGGAGGCCCGTGCGTTGATGGACGCGTACTTCGAGCGCTTCGGCGGGGTGCGGGACTATCTGCGGCGGGCGGTCGACGAGGCGCGGGCCACGGGGTACACGGCGACGCTCTTCGGGCGTCGGCGCTATCTGCCCGACCTCAACAGCGACAACCGTCAGCGGCGTGAGGCGGCCGAGCGGATGGCTCTCAACGCGCCGATCCAGGGCACGGCGGCGGACATCGTCAAGATCGCGATGCTCAAGGTGGACGGCGCGCTGCGGGACGCGGGCCTCACCTCGCGGATGCTGCTCCAGGTCCACGACGAAATCGTGCTGGAGGTCGCGCCGGGGGAGCGGGAGGCGGCGGAGGAGATCGTCCGACGGGAGATGTCGGACGCGGTGGATCTTCGGGTGCCGTTGGGTGTGTCGGTGGGGGTGGGGGCGGATTGGGAGTCCGCAGCGCACTAGCCTCCGGCGGTTGGGCGGTTCTTGTTCGGGTGCGGGTTCGGTGGGGGCGGGCGTTTTTGCGCAGTTCCCCGCGCCCCTGGATGCCTGCGGCGGCCTGGCTCGGCTTCGGTGGGGGCGTGTGTAGCGCGTTCTGTTCGGTGGGTGGGTCGGGGCCGGGGGGGGGGGGGTTCGGGCGCGGGGCCGCGGCGCGGGGCACAGTGGAGGTAATGATAAAAGACCCCCG
>NZ_JBIAUQ010000012.1:27757-90902 GCF_042893155.1 Streptomyces sp. NPDC001668 | reverse complement strand
CCCCGGCCCCAATATCGCCGGGGGGGGGGGGGGGGGGGGGGGGGGGGGGTGGTTTTGGGGTTTGTTTTGGGGGGGGGGGGGGGGGGGGGGGGTGGGGGGTATCCGTCCTCGGTCCGGCGGCTCGGTCACTTGAGTAGTGCCCTGTAACGGACGCCGGCCGCTGCGGGCGGACACCCCCCACCCCGTCCCCTTCCCGCCGTACGCGGCCAACGGCCCGCGGTGGCGCGCCAGGGGGAGAGAACGGTCCGTCCCGGCGCAGGCCAACTGCAATCCCCTAGGGGCGCGGGGAACTGCGCGACCAGCCCCCACCGGCCCGCACCCGCCCGACCACCGCACCTGGCACCCCCCTAGGCGCCCCGCCCCAGCCCACCTAAGGCAAACTCAGCAACCCTTCTTGACCGCCGTACCCGTCGGCGCAGGCGAGTTCAGCGTGGCCAGGGCCTTGTCGGCGGAGGACTTCGGTGTGAGGGTTTTGAAGGCGGCCCCGATGATCAGGTCGACCTCCGCCCCCTTGCGCGTGTCCGTGCGGGTCTCCGCGGAGGCGAGCTGCGTGGCCAGGACCGGCAGGGAGGTCTTGAGGGCGGACGACGGGCCGAGAAGTATCCCCGTGCCCTTGACCTTCTTGTCGTAGGTCGCCGTCGCGTTGCCCACGTCGCCGATCTTGAAGCCCCGCTTCTTCAGTTCGTCCGCCGTCTTCTTGGCGAGCCCGCCGCGCGCCGTGGCGTTCAGGACGTTGACGGTGATCTGGTTCGGCCTGGGGAGCGGGGCCGTGGAGGGGGAGGGGGACGCGCCGGACTTCTTCACGCAGTCCGACTTGGCGCCCGCCGCGGAGGCCTCGTCCCCGCCGCCCGTGAACACGTCGATGAGCTGGAGCGTGCCCCAGCCGACCAGGCTCAGCGCGGCGACGGAGGCGACGACGCCGAGCACGAGCCTGCCGCGCCGCCGGGGCCGACGCATCCGGGGGTACTTGTCTCCCGTGATCCGGTACTTACCGCCCATGCCGGGGGGCGTCAGCATGCTCATGGGCGCAGCGTAGTGCGCCCGGGCGGCGATTCCTACTAGATGATCATTGACCGCCACGCAGGAGAACCCGAAAGGGTCAAACCTTTACAGCGTGGTCACTCAGTCCAGCTCGAGCACGCGCGCGTGCAGCACCTGTCGCTGCTGGAGCGCCGCCCGCACCGCGCGGTGGAGGCCGTCCTCCAGGTACAGGTCGCCCTGCCACTTCACGACGTGCGCGAACAGGTCGCCGTAGAACGTCGAGTCCTCGGCGAGCAGGGTTTCGAGGTCGAGTTGGCCCTTGGTCGTCACCAGCTGATCGAGGCGGACCGGGCGCGGTGCGACGTCCGCCCACTGCCGGGTGCTTTCCCGGCCGTGGTCGGGGTACGGCCGGCCGTTTCCGATGCGCTTGAAGATCACACGGAAAGCCTACCGGTCAAGACCTTCCGGGCGCAGCCATGGCGGGCGAGTGCGACGCTGGAAAAAAGGCGTGAAACGGGGCGTAGTGGGAGCAGGGGTTTGGTGTGAGCGAGCGAAAGACCCCATCGGAGGGCGTCCAGGGGGCCGCCGCGGGAACTGCCGACCGGTCCATGCCGGAGGCACAGTCCGGCTCTGCCGCGCTGCCCCGGGAGGCCCTGGAGATCGCCTCCGGCTACGCCTTCGCGGGGCCCGCCCTCGATCTGGGGGCACTGCTGTGGGACGGCGTCTGTCTGCCGGACGCGCAGGTCAGGATCCCGCTGCCGATGCTCAACCGGCACGGGCTGGTCGCGGGTGCCACCGGCACCGGCAAGACCAAGACGCTCCAGCTCATCGCCGAGCAGCTGTCGGCGCAGGGGGTTCCGGTCTTCCTCGCCGACATCAAGGGCGATGTCTCGGGGATCTCCCAGCCGGGTCTGCGGAACGAGAAGGTGCAGGCCAGGGCCGCGGACGTGCACCAGACCTGGGCCGCTCGCGGGTTTCCCGCCGAGTTCTACGCGCTCGGCGGCATCGGGCACGGCATCCCCGTCCGGGCCACCGTCACCAGCTTCGGGCCGGTGCTGCTGTCCAAGGTGCTCCAGCTCAACCAGACGCAGGAGCAGTCCCTCGCCCTGATCTTCCACTACGCCGACCAGAAGGGGCTGGAACTGGTCGACCTGAAGGACCTGCGGGCCGTCGTCGCCTTCCTGACCTCCGAGGAGGGGAAGGCGGAGCTGAAGAACATCGGCGGGCTGTCCACCGCCACGGCCGGAGTGATCCTCAGGTCCCTGACCGCCTTCGAGGCGCAGGGCATGGCCGACTTCTTCGGGGAGCCGGAGTTCGACACCGCCGAACTGCTGCGGACGGCCGACGACGGGCGCGGGCTGGTGTCCGTCCTGGAGCTGGCCGCCGTACAGGACCGGCCGCGGCTCTTCTCGACGTTCCTGATGTGGCTGCTCGCCGATCTGTTCCACGAGCTGCCCGAGGTCGGTGACGTGGACAGGCCGAAGCTCGTCTTCTTCTTCGACGAGGCGCATCTGCTCTTCGACGGGGCCTCGAAGGCCTTTCTCGAATCCCTGACCCAGACCGTCCGGCTCATTCGCTCGAAAGGGGTCGGCGTCTTCTTCGTCACGCAGACCCCGAAGGACGTACCCGCCGACGTCCTCGCCCAGCTCGGCAACCGCGTCCAGCACGCCCTGCGGGCCTTCACCCCCGACGACCAGAAGGCGCTCAAGGCGACCGTGAAGACCTTCCCCGACTCCGCGTACGACCTGGAGGAGCTGCTCACCGGGCTCGGCACCGGAGAGGCCGTCGTCACGGTGCTGAGCGAAAGAGGCGCTCCCACGCCCGTCGCGGCGACCCGGCTGCGGGCCCCGGAGTCCCTCATGGGGCCCGTGGACACCGGTGCCCTGGACGCGGCGGTCGCGGCCTCGCCGCTGCACGGGCGTTACGCACAGGCTGTGGACAGGGAGTCGGCCTACGAGAAGCTCGGCTCGCGCGGCGCCAAGGGCCCGGACGAGATGAAGGCCCGGCCTCGGCCGGAGCCGCCCGCTCGTCAGGAGGATCCCTCCGTCGTCGAGCAGGTCGTCGGCAGCGGCGTGTTCACGTCCCTCGCGCGATCGCTGGGCACACAGCTCGGGCGGGAGATCACCCGCTCGCTCTTCGGTACGGCCCGGAGGAGGCGGTAGGCCCGCCTCCTCCGGAGGGTCAGCCGCGCTTCTCCTCTCTCACCGGCGGCTTCTTCTTCGTGCTCTGCGGTTTCGGCGCGCTGCGCGCGGCCTCCGCGCGCAGCAGGGCGCGCAGGACCGCGTACGGGTCGGTGGGCATGACGGTGTTCCTCGCGTGAGTGCTGATCGGGCCTGGCGGAAGCGGGCTCCGTCAGCAGCGCAGGACCACGGAACGCAGGGCGGGCAGCGCGTACGGCGGCCGCGGCGGCGCCGGGAGGGGGCGGTCGGCCGGTGCTCCGGGGGCCGGCTCCGGTCGGGGAGCGGGACGCAGCCGTACGGTCGCGCGGTGGACGGTCCGGGCCGGTGGCCGCAGGGCCGTGTCGAGGACGTCCTGCTCGGCGGTCTCACCGGCCACGACGTGGGCCGCGTGGATCTGGGCGGGGGCGCCCGGGACCAGCAGGGCCAGGAGCAGCACGAGCGCGCGCAGCCAGGTGTGGCGGTGCGGGGGGCGTCGTACGGTGCTCACGCAGGTCGTCTCCCCCTCCGACGCGCCTGTTTCATCACTTCGGCCGTGGGATTCACCCGGTCGCAGCAGTCCTTGTGCCGAGGTGTGCCGGCGACCGCCGTGGGCACGCCTTCACACCGTCCGCGGCACCTGCCGGGCCCGGGTGCGGATGCTGAGCGCGGTGACGATCTCCACGGCTCCGACGACGACCAGCCAGACGCCGCCGACCAGGGTGAGGACGGCGACCGACTCGAAGGGGGAGTCGATCAGCACGATCCCGGCGACGAAGGTGAGCGCCCCGAGGAAGATCTGCCAGCCGCGGGCCGGCATCGAGCGGTCGGAGGCGGCGGCCAAGGTCTGGGTGATGCCGCGGATCAGCCAGCCGATCCCGATCCACAGGGCGAGCAGCAGGATCGACCGCATGGGGCCGCGCAGACAGAACAGGCCCAGCAGGATCGACAGCGTGCCGCTGATGAAGGCCAGGACGCGCAGGGCGGTCGTCTTGTGCGTACCGAAGGCCGCGATCAGCTGGAAGACGCCGCTGATCAGGAGGTAGACACCGAAGAGGACACCGGCCGCGAGCAGGGAGGCGCCGGGCCAGATCAGGACCAGGACGCCCAGGATCAGGGAGGCGGCCCCGGTGAGCAGGACGACCTGCACGGCGGCCTGGGCGAGGGCGTGCAGGGGGCCTTCGAGGGGCGGTTCGGGCGCGTGCGCCGCGGTGCCCGGCGGATGGCCCGCGTGGACCTTGCGGTCGTCGGAACCGTCGTGGAAGCGGTGGTCCTCGAAGCGGTCGTCGAACTCGGTCATGATCCATGCTGGGACCGGCCTGGACCGCGCCGCCACCGGGGCGGGCCACCCGGCTGACTAGGACTTCCCGGCCGCCCTCGCCGCCTTCGCCGCCGCCTTCATCTCCTGCTTGTGGGCGCGGACCTTGGTCAGCGACTCGGGCCCGGTGATGTCGGCGACGGACCGGAAGGACTCCGGTTCGCCGTAGGCGCCCGCGGCCTCCCGCCAGCCCCCCGGCTGCACGCCGAGCTGCTTGCCCAGCAGCGCCAGGAAGATCTGCGCCTTCTGCTTCCCGAACCCGGGCAGCTCCTCCAGGCGGCGCAGCAGCTCGCGACCGTCGTCCACGCCCTTCCAGACCAGCTCGGCCTCGCCGTCGTAGTGCTCGACGAGGTACTGGCACAGCTGCTGGATCCGCTTGGCCATCGAACCGGGGTAGCGGTGCACGGCCGGCTTCTCGGAGAGCAGCGCGACGAACGCCTCCGGGTCCTGCGCGGCGATGTCGTGCGCGTCGAGGTCGCTCGCGCCGAGGCGGTCCGCGATGGTGCGGGGGCCCTTGAACGCCCACTCCATCGGGACCTGCTGGTCCAGCAGCATCCCGACCAGCGCGGCGAGCGGGGAGCGGCCGAGGAGTTCGTCGGCCTCGGGGTCCTGGGCGAGGTGCAGGGTGACGTCCATGACCCCGATCATGCCTGCGCCGGCGGCGCGCCTCTACCGGGAGCCGGCGGGCTGGTCCCTCCAGTAGCCGAGCGCGTTCACCCGCTCCTTGGGGACACCGAGGTCCTTGCGGACGTACGACGACAGGGTCCTGGTGGTCGCGGTGTCGCAGGCGATCCAGACGTACGCGTCCGGGTGGCGCTCGATCAGGCCGGGCAGGTCCGCCTTCACCTGGGCGACCAGGTGGGCCCCGGAGTCGAGGCGGAGGACCCGGCGGACCTCGTGGCGGGACGGGTCGGTGCGGAAGGGCAGGTCCTCGTCGCCGCCCTCGAACCAGACGGTCGCGGGGGAGGAGTCCAGGGTGCCGAGGAGGGAGTTGAGGGCGGGCAGGGAGGCCGGGTCGCCGACGGCGAAGACATGGGTGGGCTCGGGGTCGGGGCGGTCGAAGCCGGTGCCGTGGACGGTGGCCTCGATGGTGTCGCCGGGCTTCGCCGTCCGGGCCCAGTCGCTGGCGACGCCGTCGTGCAGGGCGAACTCCAGGGTGAACGTGCCCTTCTCGGGGTCCGGGTCGACCAGGGTGTAGGCACGCTGGTGCGGTTTGCCGGCGGCGGAGAACCACAGGCGCACCCACATCGTCGGGTGGACGCCGGTGACGGCGAGCATCCCGCCGTCGGTGAGGGACACCCGCCGGTAGGCGTCGGTGACGTCCTCGGCGCCGGTCACGGTGCACACGAAGTCCTTCGCCCGCAGCAGTCGCAGGACCGCTCCCTCCCAGCCGTGCCCCTGCCCCATGGCGTTTCACCCTTCGCGTACGATTCCCCCACCAGAACTTAGGTAAGCCTAACTTAAAGGGAAGCGGGTTCGAGGGTGAGCATCGAGATCTACCGCGACGCCTGGGGGGTCCCCCATCTCCGCGCGGGCAGCGCGGTCGAACTCGCCCGCGCCCAGGGCCGGATCACCGCCCGCGACCGCGCCTGGCAGCTGGAGGTCGAACGGCACCGCGCGCAGGGCACCTCGGCCGCGTTCCTCGGCGCCGGGGCCCTGTCCTGGGACATCCTCGCGAGGCGGGCCCGTCTGGAGGACACGGCGAGACGCTGCTTCGGCGCGCTGGAGAGACAGGACCCGGAGACGGCCGAGTGGGTGCGGGCGTACGTGGACGGGGTGAACGAGGAACTGCCGGGCACCGCGGCCCCGGAGTTCGCCCGCACCGGCCTCGCCCCCGGGCGCTGGGAGCCCTGGACGCCGCTCGGCGTCTGGCTCGCCACCCACATCCTGTTCGCCGGCTTCCCGGCCAAGCTCTGGCGGGACGAGGCGATACGGCACCTGGGCCCGGACGCGGTCGGCCTGTTCGCCGCCGACGGCCCGGGCACCTCCGGCAGCAACGGCTGGCTGGTCGCCGGCGCCCGCACCACCACCGGGCACGCCGTCCTGGCCGGCGACCCGCACCGCTACATCGAGGACCCCGGCGTCTACCAGCAGATCCATCTGGCCTGCCCCGAGTTCGACGTCATCGGCCTCGCCGTGCCCGGCGTCCCCGGCATCGCCCACTTCGGGCACACCGGCACCGTCGCCTGGTCCATCACCAACGCCATGGCCGACTACCAGGACCTGTACCGCGAGCGACTGCGCCGCACGGGGGCCGGTGTGGAGGCCCTCGGCCCGGACGGCCGCTGGCACCGCGCCGGCCGCCACACCGAGACCGTCGAGGTGGCGGGGGAGGCCCCGGTCGAGATCGAGGTGATCGAGACCGGGCGCGGACCGGTGATCGCGGGCGGCCCGGAGGGGCTGGAGGCGGGAGTGCTGGAGGGGTTCGACGAGGGAGTGCCGGAGGAGTTCGACGAGGGAGTGCCGGAGGAGTTCGACGAGGGAGTGCCGGAGGGCTCGGAGACCGGAGTGCCGGACACGGAACGGCAGGTCCTCGCGGGCCCGCCCGTGGCCCTCGCCCTCCGCTACCCGCCCCGCGTCACCGAGGACCTCGGCTTCAGCGCCCTCCTCCCCCTGCTCCGCGCCCGCAGCACCGCCGACGTGGACCGGGCGTTCGACCGGTGGGCCGAGCCGGTGAACGTCGTCCAGGCCGCCGACACCGAGGGCGGCCTGCTGCACCGGGTCGCCGGCCGGGTCCCCGTGCGCGCGGAGGCCAACCGGCTCCGCCCCGTCCCCGCCTGGGAGCCCGGGCACGACTGGCGGGGCTGGCACGACACCCCCCGCGCCGGTCTCACCGACGGCATCGCCGTGATGGCCAACCAGCGCGGCCCCGCCACCCCGCTCGGCGTCGAGTTCGCCCCGCCGCACCGGGCGGACCGCATCACCGCCCTGCTGCGGGAGAAGGAGCGGTGGTCGGCCGCCGACATGCCGTCGATCCACACGGACACCCATCTCGCCTCGGCACAGCCCCTGCTGGATCACATCGAGGCCCTGGAGGGCCTGAGCCCCGAGGCCGGGTCCGTGAGAAAGGCGATCCTGCGCTGGGATCGCCGTATGGACGCGAGCAGCCGGGAGGCCGCCCTCTACGCCGCCGTACGCGGCGCGGTCGTACGACGGCTCGCCGCGCACCCCGCCTTCGCGGCCCTGACCAGCCCGCCCGCCTACCCCGACATCCTCCTGCCCTGGCTCGGTCTCGTCCCCCGCATCGCCTTCGCGCTCGAACACCTGCTGCGCGCCGAGGAGTTGTACGGCATCGACCGCGCCGCGACCGTGCGGGCCGCCGTGGCGGAGGTGGCCGCCGAGCCGCCGCACGGCACCTGGGGCGACACCCACCGTCTCGCCCCCTGGCAGGCGCTCCCCGACAGCGCGTGGGACGCCCCCGCCCTCTCCGGAGACCACGACTGCGTCCTGTGCACCTCCGCGGTGCCCGGGCTCACCGACCTCGCCGCGCGTGGCCCGGCCGCACGTTACGTCTGGGACCTGGCCCGCCGCGAGGACAGTCTCTGGGTGGTTCCGCTGGGCGCCTCCGGCACGCCCGGCTCACCCCACCACCGTGACCAACTCCCCCTGTGGGTCAGGGGAGATCTCGTACCGGTCGAAACCGACTGGCAGCGGCTGAAGAAGGAAGACTGAGGAGACCGATGTCCGACACCCCCACCCGTGAAGCGGTCCACACCCAGGAGGTGGACGGCTTCGGCACCGTCCGCGTCCTGCGACTCGACCCGCACGCCGACGCCGCGACCGTGCACGCCTGGGTGCGCGAGGAACGGGCCGCGTTCTGGGGCATGAACGGCCTCACCCAGCAGCAAGTGGCCGACACCTACGCCCACTTGGACACCCTCGACACCCACCACGCCTATCTGCTGGAGAAGGACGGCGAACCGGCCGGACTCCTGCAGACCTACGAGCCGGAGGCCGACCGCGTCAGCGAGTGCTACCCCGTCGAACCCGGTGACATCGGCATCCACCTGCTGCTCCGGCCCCCCGGCCCGCACGGCAGCCGTCCCGGCTGGTCGAAGGCCCTGTTGTCCGCCGTGGCCTCCTACGTGCTGCTGGGCCTGGACAACAAGCGGGTCGTGGTCGACCCCGACGTGCGCAACGAGAAGGCCATCGCCCGTTTCCTGAAGCAGGGCTTCGTGGCCGGGGACGCGGTCGTGCTGCCGGAGATCGACCTCCCCGACGTGCAACTGCCCGAGAAGCACGCCCAACTGGCCTTTCTGACAAGGGAGGTAGCCTTCCCGGGTGACGCCTGACGACCTCGTCGCCCACTACGGCCTGGAACCCATCCCGCGTGAGGGCGGGCTCTTCCGGCAGACCTGGGCCGGAACGGAACGCGCCGACGGAAGGCCGCACGGCACGGCGATCGTCGCCCTCCTCACCGCGGACGACTACTCCGCCCTGCACCGCCTGCCCAGCGACGAGATCTGGCACCACTACCTCGGCGACCCGCTGGACCTCCTGCTCCTCGCCCCGGACGGCACGGCGGCCACCGCCGTCCTGGGCCCGGACATACGCGAGGGCCAGCACCCCCAGTTCACCGTGCCCGCGGGCACCTGGATGGGGGCCCGCACCCGCGGCGCGTGGACCTTCTTCGGCTGCACCATGGCACCCGGCTTCACCTACGAGGACTACGAGCACGGGAACGCCGCCGAGCTGACGGCGCGTTATCCCTCCGAGGCGGCGCGGATCGCGGGACTGTGCCGCCCATGAGACTCCTGGAAGGGCAGGTCGCCCTCGTCACGGGCGCGGGCGGCGGCATCGGGCGGGGGATCGCGCTGCGGTTCGCCGAGCAGGGCGCCGCGGTCGCGCTCCACTGCCGTACGGCGGTGGCGGCGGCGCGTGAAGCGGCGTCCCGGATCAAGGACTCGGGCGCCCGGGCCGTCGTACTGGAAGCGGATCTGCGGGACGAGGACGCGTGCCGGCGGCTGGTCCGGGAGGCCGCCGCGTGGGGCGGTGGGCTGACCGCGCTGGTCAACAACGCGGGCGTGCAGCCCGTCCGACCGCTGCCCGGGATGACGGCGGCGGAGTGGCGGGCCGTCGTGGACACCAACCTCACCAGCGTCTTCGCGTGCACGCAGGCGGCGGCCGAGGTCATGGGCCCGGGCGGGGCCGTGACCCACATCGCGTCCATCGAGGCGGGGCATCCCGCACCCGGGCACGCCCACTACTCCGCCGCCAAGGCCGCGATCGTGGCGCACGCGCGGGCGGCGGCCCTGGAGTACGGCCCGCGCGGCCTCCGCGTCAACACGGTCTCGCCCGGGCTGATCGACCGGGAGGGGCTGGGGGAGGCCTGGCCGGAGGGGGTCGAGCGGTGGGAGAGGCAGGCGCCGCTGGGGCGGCTCGGGCGGCCCGAGGACGTGGCCGACGCGTGCGTGTTCCTCGCCTCGCCGCTCGCGTCCTGGGTCACAGGGCAGGACCTGGTCGTGGACGGCGGGATGTCCGCGCGGCCGACCTGGTGAGCGCTCCGGGGTCCGCGTCCGTACCTATCGGGAAGACCGCGAGCCCAGGTACGGAGTAGTGACGTGAGGTGTGAGCGTGCAGGCAGCAGCGCAGGCCGGCGAAGGCGGGGACTTCAAGGGCTGGTGCTGCTGGGCGGCGTGCTGGTCCTGCTCCTCTTCGGCGGCGCCGGAGCGGCGTCGGCCCACGCCGCCCTCCGGTCCACCGACCCCGGGGACGGGACCGTCCTCAAGTCCGCCCCCCGCGACATCACCCTGACCTTCACCGAGTCCGTCGGCCTCCTCGACGACTCCTTCCGGGTGCTCGGACCCGACGGCAAGCGCCTGAAGGCCGGCGAGGCCGGACACGGGCCGTCCGGCTCGGACACGGCCCGTGTCACCCTGCCGGCCAAGCTCGCCCAGGGCACCTACACGGTGGCCTGGCGCGTGGTCTCGGCCGACAGCCACCCGGTCTCCGGCGCCTTCACCTTCTCCGTCGGCAAACCCTCCCCGGCCATCGTGGTCCCGGACACCGGCCCGACCGAGGACCCGGCCACGGAGAGCCTGTTCAACATGGGCCGCTACCTGGCCTACCTGGCCGTCGCCCTGCTCATCGGCACCGCCGTCTTCCTCACCGCCTGCCAGCCGCCCGAGCCGTCCCGCCTGCGCCCGCTGCTGTGGGCGGGCTGGGGCACCCTGCTCGGCTCGACGCTGTTCCTGCTGGTGCTGCGGGCGCCGTACGAGTCGGGAGCGGGCCCGGCCGCCGCGTTCTCCCTGAAGGCCTTCGAACGCACCCTCACCACCCGCCCCGGCGAGGCCCTCCTGGTCCGCCTGGCGCTGCTGCTGGTCGCGTACTTCTTCGTCGTACGACTGCCGCGGCTCGGCGGCGAGTCGAGGCTGCCGCGCGCGTGGCAGGCGGCGGGCGGGATGCTCGCCGTGGGTCTCGCGCTGACCTGGGCCGCCGCCGAGCACGCCTCCGCCGGGATCCAGGTGCCGGTGGCGATGACGTCCGCGGTGCTGCACGTCCTGGCGATGGCCGTCTGGCTGGGCGGCCTCGCGGCCCTGCTCACCCTTCTGCACCGGGCCCCCTCGCAGCTCCCGGCCGCCGTCGTCGCCCGCTTCTCCCGCCTGGCCTTCGCCTCCGTGACCGTCCTCGTCGCCACCGGCGTCTACCAGTCCTGGCGCGGCCTCGGCTCCTGGGGCGCGGTCACCGGCACGACGTACGGCCACCTGCTCGTCCTCAAGCTGCTCGCGGTGACGCTGCTGCTGGCGGCGGCGAGGCTGTCGCGGCGGTGGACGGGACGGCTGGTGACGGTGGCGGCGGATGCGGATGCGCGGGCGGATGCGAAGGCGGTGACGGCCGCGGGGGAGGTGCGGGCGCAGACGGTCGTACGGGAGAAGGTGGCCGAGCGGGTGGGCGGCCCGTCGTCGCCCTCGGAACCGGCGCCCGCCACCCCCGAACCGACTGAACCGACCGCACCGGCTGCCTCGGAACCCGCGCCCGCCGCCCCCGAACCGGCCGCCCCGGCCTACCGGCACGGTCTGCGCCGTTCGGTCCTCGCCGAGGTGGCCGTCGGGGTCGTGGTCCTGGTGCTGAGCACCGTGCTGAGCGGCACGCTGCCCGGCCGGGCGCAGGCCGAGGCGGCCGAGGCGGGACCGGCCACGGGCGGACTGCCCGCCGCGTCCCTGACCGAGCTCCCCTTCGCCGTGGGGGGTGCCTCCGGCAAGGTGCAGGTCACCCTCGACCCGGGCCGCACCGGCGACAACTCGGTCCAGGCCATCGTCTACGCGGCCGACGGAGGCCTCGCCACGGTCCCCGAACTCCGGCTCTCCTTCACCCTCCCGGCGAAGCAGATCGGCCCCATCGACGCCCATGTGAAGAACAGGGGCGGCTACTGGGGCACGAACGACCTCACCCTGCCCCTCCCGGGCGACTGGCGGATGAAGGCGACCATCAGGGTCTCCGACGTCGACCAGATCAGTGTGACCAGGACGGTCAGGATCGTGGGCTGAGCAGGTCGGCCATGGTCTCGGCGGCGTGTACGGCGGCTGCTCCGCAGCAGTTGTTGAACAGGACGTGGAGCTCGTCGACCTGCCCGGCCAGAGCGCGCAACCGCGGTACCCACTCGGCGAGTTCGGCGCGCGAGTAGGCGTACCGGAAACGGTCCTCCTTGCTGCCGCGCCCCCAGGAGGTGCTGCGTCCGTGGAAGCGCACCACGGACAGCCGGGGCGCGGTGACGGGGGTGACCGGAGGCAGGGAGGCGGGCAGGTGCTGGGCCATGTCCACACCGACGGCCGCGAAGCCGTACTTGCCGAGCAGTGCGCGGGTGAGATCCTCCTGCCCCTCCTCCCACCAGGACGGATGCCGGAACTCCACATGGACGGGCCAGCCCTCGGTGCGCTGCGCGGTCTCCTCCAGGAACCGCTCCGCCCGCGAGCCCGGCCGCAGCCACGGCGGGAACTGGAACAGCACCCCGCCGAGCCGCCCGGCCTGACGTAACGGCCCGATCCCGGCGGCGAACCGCGCCCACACCTCGTCCAGGGGCACGTCGGCGAGGGCGGCCTGCTTCACCGGATGCCCGGTGAGCGAGGCGTACGCCTTCACGTCGAACACGAACCCCGCGGGCGTACGCTCCACCCACAGAAGGCTGTTGCGCTCACTGGGCAGGGCGTAGAAGGTGCCGTCCACCTCCACCACCGGGAACCGCTCGGCGTAGTACCGCAGCCGCCCCTCGGCGTCCCGCCGCCCCGGCGGATACCAGCCGCTGCGGACGAGCGCGGGATCGGTCCAGGAGCAGGTGCCGACGAGGATGCGGGTGGTCATGGGGAGCCGGGTACCGCCTTAGGGTTCGGCCATGACTTCCCAGGCGTATCTCTCCCAACTCTTCTCGCTGGAAGGCCGCGTGGCACTGGTGACCGGCGGGAGCTCGGGCATCGGCAGGGCGATCGCGGGGGCGTTGGCGCGGGCGGGGGCGAGCGTGGTGATCGTGGCTCGCAGGACGGCGGAACTGGCCGCGGCTGCCGACGAGTTGACGTCCGGCGGCTGCCGGGTCGGCTGGGTGAGCGGCGACTTGAGCACGAGAGACGGGGTGCGTACGGCGGCGGAGGCGGCCGCCGCCGTGTTCGGTGAGCCGGACATCCTGGTCAACTCCGCCGGGATCAACCTGCGTCCACCGATGACCGACCTCACCGACGCGGTGTGGGACACCACCATGGCGGTCAACCTGGAGGCCCCCTACCTCCTCGGCCAGCGCTTCGGCCCCGGCATGGCCGCGCGCGGCTTCGGCCGGATCATCCACATCACGTCCCAGCAGGCTCACCGCGCCTTCGTCCAGAGCGGCGCCTACGGCGTCTCCAAGGGCGGCCTGGAGTCCCTGGCCCGCTCCCAGGCCGAGGCCTGGTCCCCGCACGGCGTCACCTGCAACACCCTCGTCCCCGGCTTCGTCCTGACCCCCCTCAACGCCCGCCTGGCCGACGACCCCGAGCAGGTCGCGTCCCTGGCCGCCCGCACGATGACCGGCCGCAACAGCGTCCCGGAGGACTTCGCGGGCGCGGCGGTGTTCCTCGCGAGCGGGGCCTCGGCCTATGTCACGGGGCAGTCGATCTTCGTGGACGGGGGGTTGTCGGTGCACTGAGCCGTCCCCGTCCCCGTCCCCGTCCCCGTCCCCGTCCCTCGTTTTTTCCGCCCCCCGGGCCGTCCGGTCACCCGGCGGAGCAGAGACCGTCCGTCGGGCAGAACATGGCCCACACGGCGTTGTAGCCGGCGCGCACGGTCAGGGAGGCCGGATCGACGCTGCCGTTGGTGTAGGAGCCCGGGTCGGGTGTGGCGGTGAAGGTGACGGTGGTGCCGACCGGGAAGCGCGCCTCGCACGGGCCGGTCGAGCCCGCCGGGGGCTCCTCTCCGCTGTAGGGGTCCCAGGCCGTCGTGTGGCAGCTGATCCCGGCGGGTCTGCTGGTGACCGTGCCACCGCCCCAGCCGTCGATCCACGCGTACACCGTGCTCTGCTGGGTCACCGTGGGGGCCTGGGCCCCGGCCGGTGCGGCGGTGGCGAGCCCGGCCGCGGCGGCGAGCGCGGCGGCGGCCAGGACGACGGGGATTCTCGAGGTCGTGCTCATCGGTGGCTCCTCGGTCGCTGACTTCCGACGCTTCTGACCCCTCCCATGCTTGACCTGGTACGCAGCCCGGCCCATCCCATAAATGTGGGGAATCCCGAGACACGCTCGTACGCTCGAATCATGGCCGTTCCTGCCCTTCCCGCCGTTCCGTACGCGCGGTGGCACGAGCGGATCGTCCGTATCTGCGAGGCGGGCGGCGACTCCCGGACCCTGCGCGAACGGCTCCTCGGCGCACTGCGGACCACCGTCGGCTTCGACGCCCACGCCTTCCTCCTCACCGACCCCGAGACCGCGGTCGGCTGGTCCCCGGTCGCCGACGTGCCCTGCCCCGCGGAACTGCCGGCCCTCACCCGCCTCGGATACCTGACCAGGGCGAACCGCTGGACGACCCTCGACGGAGTGGCCCTGCTGAGCGAACTCCCCGACCCCGCCGACAGCTGCCTGTGGCGCGAGCTGCTGCGCGACCACGGCGTCCGGGACATCGCCTCGCTGGTCTTCAAGGACCGCTTCGGCTGCTGGGGCCACCTCGACCTGTACCGCCACGGCCGCCCCTTCAGCGCCGCCGAGACCGCCTGCCTGGCCCGCCTGACCGCCCCGGTGACCAGGGCGCTGCGCCGCAGTCAGGCCGACACCTTCGTCGTACGGCCACCCCACGCGCGGCTGCCGAGCCCGCTGGCCCTGCTGCTCGACCCCGACCTGCGGGTGCTCGCCCAGACCCCGGCCACCTCGTCCTGCCTGAGCCGCCTGGTGCCGCCCGGGGACGGCCGGCCCGCGGGGCACGCCTGCGTGTACGACGTCGCCGCCCAGCTGCTGGCCGTCGAGGAGGGCGTCGACACCCACCCGCCCCGCTCCCGGGTCCACCTCGCGGACGGCCTGTGGCTGACCCTGAGCGCGGCCCGCATCCGCGGCGTGCTGCCCTCGGAACGCCGCCACAGCATCGCCGTCACGATCGTCGAGACCTCCCCGGCGGAACGGCTCGCCCTCTTCGCCAGATCCTTCGCCCTGAGCCCCCGCGAGACCGACGTACTGCACCACCTGGCGAACGGCGGCGACAGCCACATGGTGGCCGACCACATGTCCCTCTCGACCCATACGGTCCAGGACCACCTCAAGTCGATCTTCGCGAAGACGGCGACGAACAATCGGGTGATGTTGCTGGCTCGGGTGTTGGGGGCGTGAGGGTGGGGTCAGGTGAGGGCCGGCGGGTGGGGCCTCTGCGGGTGGGGGCTCCTGCTTGGAGGGGGGCCCGCCTCACGAGGCCCGTCGGCGCCGACCGGGACGGCAGTTCGGTCTCGCGGTGGACGGCCGACAGGTGGCTCTCGACCGTGCGGTCGCTGAGGAACGGTCGCTGAGGAACGGTCGCTGAGGAACGGTCGCTGAGGAACGGTCGCTGAGGAACAGGGTCAGAGGGGCGGGGGCAGCAGCCCCCTCCCCTCCAGCCACTCCCGGTACACCCCCGCCCGCCGCACCTCCGTCCAGTACGCCTTGGTGAGCGCGTCGTGCAGCACCGGCGCATGCTCGGCGAGGGGACTGCCGGCCGCCCACACCAGCCGTTGCCGCACACCCATCGGGTCCCCGGCCAGCGGCCGTGCGACGACACCCTCCCGCTCGGTCACCAGCGGGTGCGCGAGAGCGACCCCGTGACCCCGCCCGACCAGCGGGAACACCACGCTCGCGCTCAGCCGCTGCACCCGGCGCGGTACGAACCCGGCCCGTCGGCATGCGGCCCGGAACTGCGCCCGCATCCGTACGTCCTTGTTCTCCCCGACGAGCCAGGCCTCGCCGGAGAGGGCGGAGAGAGGGATGTCGGGGCGGGCGGCGAGCGGGTGCCGTTCGGAGATCAGCACGAAGACGGGTTCCTCGGCGAGGACGGCGTCGCTGAGCCCGGGGCGCAACGCCAGCTCGTACTCCGGGTAGTCCACTACCAGGCCGAAGTCGAGCCGCCCTGAGGCGAGCAGTTCGAGCTGCTCCTCCTCCGTGTCGCAGGTGTGCAGGGTGATCTCGGCCCGGGGGAGCAGATGCTGCGCGGTCGTCACCAGCAAGGCGGTGAGGGGGCCCGGGAGCGAGCCGAGCCGCAGGGCGGTCAGGTCGGAGTCCTCGGGCCCCCGCTGCCGTACGTCACGCATGAGGTCCTCGTGGGCTGTGAGGATGCCGTGCGCGTGCGCCAGCACCATCGCGCCGAACGCCGTGGGCCGGGAGCCGCCACCGTCCCGCACGAACAGCGAACCGCCCAACATGCGCTCGATGCGCTGGAGTTGGGCGGTCAGGGAGGGCTGGGTGAAGCCGAGGGCCGCAGCGGCACGCGTGATGGAGCCGGCCTCGGCGATCGCGTTCAGGACGCGTAAGTGGCGGACCTCCAGATCCATAGCGCGATGTTATGGGCGGTTGGGAGTATCCGGAAGATCGCCTCCGAGGGGACAGTCGACCGCAACCGGAGTCACCACCGGCACAGGGGAGGCCCTATGTCCCGCATGTCTCGAAAACTGGCCGGCACACTGATAACCGCCTTACTGATCCAGGGAGTTGCGGCGGCCACGCCGGCCTCCGCCACGCCCGCCTCCGCCGCGCCGGACACCGTCACGGTCCCCACCTGGACCCGCGGAACCGGACCGCAGGACGCCACCACCCATCGCGTCACCCTCGTCACCGGCGACCGCGTGGACCTGTCGGGCACCGGCGTCGCCATCGAGCCCGGACCGGGCCGCGAGGCGACGGGCTTCCAGCAGTTCGAGCGGAACGGCCACCAGTACGTCGTCCCGAACGACGCACTGCGCCTGGTCGCCGGCGGCCAGATGGACGAGCGGCTGTTCGACGTGACGGGACTGGTCGCCGCCGGGTACGACGACGCCCGTACGGCCGAACTGCCCGTCATCGTGACCTACACCGACCCGACCCTCGGCGGCCGCAGCCCGCGCGCCGCGGACGGAGCCCGGGTGACCCGTGCCCTGCCCGCCGTCGACGGCGCCGCGGTGGCCGTGGGCAAGAAGACGGCGGGCGCCTTCTGGGAAGGGGTGACCGCGGGCAGCCGTACGAGCGGACTGCGCGCCGCGAGCGGAGTCGCCAAGCTCTGGCTGGACGGGAAGCGGCAGGTCACCCTGGACCGGAGCGTGCCGCAGATCGGCGCGCCGGCGGCCTGGCAGGCCGGATACGACGGCCACGGCGTGACCGTCGCGGTCCTCGACACCGGGTACGACGCTACCCACCCCGACCTGGCCGGACGGGTCGCGGAGGCCGAGAACTTCACCGACGCGCCCGACACCGACGACAACGTCGGTCACGGCACGCACGTGGCGTCGACGGTGGCGGGCGGCGGCGGGAAGTACAAGGGGGTCGCGCCCGGGGCCTCGCTGATCGTCGGGAAGGTGTGCAGCGACCGCGACTGCGCGGAGTCGTCGATCCTGGCCGGGATGGAATGGGCCGCCTCTCGCGCCAGGGTGATCAACATGAGCCTCGCCGGTGACGACACCCCGGGCCTGGACCCGCTGGAGGAGGCCGTCAACACGCTGACGGCGAAGACCGGCGCCCTCTTCGTGGTGGCCGCGGGCAACGACGGCGGCGCGGACGGCTCGGTCGACTCCCCCTCCACGGCGGACGCCGCGCTCTCGGTGGGCGCCGTCGACAAGCAGGACGTCATGGCGTCCTTCTCCAGCCGGGGCCCGCGCGAGGACGGCGCGATCAAGCCGGAGATCACCGCACCCGGCGTGGACATCGTCGCCGCCCGTGCCGCGCACGCGGGCAGCGAGTACATCGAGGTCGAGCCCGGATACACCTCCCTCTCCGGCACCTCCATGGCCACCCCGCACGTGGCCGGAGCGGCGGCCCTGCTCGCCGGACAGCACCCGGACTGGCGGGCGGCCGAGCTGAAGGCGGCCCTGATGGCATCGGCGACGGCGACCGGCGGCGCGAACGTCAACGCGCAGGGCGCGGGCCGGGTGGACGTCGCCAGAGCCGTCCACCAGTCGGTCCTCGCCACGCCGACGGCCCTGTCCCTGGGCACGCAGCCCGCCCCGGCGGACGACGACATCCCGGTCGTCGGGACGGTGACGTACCGCAACGACGGCAAGGAGCCGGTGACCCTGGACCTGGCGGCGCAGGTGTCCGGACCGGGGGACTCGCCCGCCCCGGCCGGCATGTTCACGGTCAGCCCGGAACACGCGACCGTACCGGCGGGCGAATCGGTCGAGGTGACGGTCACGGCCGACACACGCGTACAGAGCGGCACGGGGGTGTTCCAGGGCGCGCTGGTGGGCACGGACGCGACCACCAACACCTCGGTCCGCGTACCCCTGACCATCACCAAGGCCACGCCCACCCACAACCTGACGGTCAAGGTCATCGACCGCGCGGGCAACCCGGCCGCCGACTACTGGACCGACATCACCAGCCTGGACGGCTCGGTCTACCGCTTCGTGTACGACCCGTCGGGCTCGGGCACGGTGGCCCTCCCGGCAGGCCGCTACACGGTGAACGCGTCGGTCGTCACACCGACGGACGGCACCACGACCCTGCTGGTCCGCCCCACCCTCACGGTGACCGGCGACACCGAGATCGTCCTCGACGCCCGCAAGGGCACACCGGTCTCGGCGACTCTCCCACGCAAGGGCGCGAGTCTGCGCCTGGCGGCGGTCGGCTTCCGCCGCGAACTCACCAACGGGCTGGGCTTCGGCATGAGGGCCATCGCCGACTCCTACGACAAGGTGTTCACCGCCGCGCTGGGTGACGACGTGGGCCCGGGCGAGGGCACGCTGGTGGCGGACGTACGCGGCTTCTGGGCGAAGAAGAACGCGAACGGCACGTACGACGACTCGCCGTACGAATACGTGCTGGTGTGGTTCGAGCGGGGACACCTGCCGACGAACTTCAGCCACGTGGTGCGGCAGAGCGAACTGGCGACGGTGAAGCAGCAGTACTACTCGGTGACCTCGGAAGGCCGGTCGAGGGCGTTCACACACACCTTCGGCTTCCCCCCGGAGGGCGGCAGCGCACTCTCGGCGGGCGCCATCTGGTTCGACAGTCCCGGCCGCCCCCGGACCGTCTACTACAAGGCCGACGACACGATGTGGGAGACGCGCTACAACCAGTACGCGGCCGACGGCACCTTCCAGACCCAGTTCCTGACGGACTACGAGACCTACAAGCCCGGCAAGCGCTATACGACGGAGTGGCAGAAGGCGGTCCCCGGCCCGCGCTTCAGCCGCACGACGACCGTCGCCCGGGACGGCAACCGGCTGTCCTTCAACGTCCCGATGGCAGGCGACCAGGCCGGCCACACCGGCTATTCGGCGTACGACACGAGCAGGGTCGCCTTCTACCACGGCGACCAGAAACTCGTGGAGCTGGACTACCCGTGGACGGACGCCTCCGGCACGGTCCCGGCGGCCGAGGCGACGTACCGCCTGGAGTACTCCGCCGAACGCAGCGCGAAGGGCGGGGGCTTCGGACTCGGTACGAGCATCAGCGGCTCCTGGACCTTCCGCTCGGGCGAGACCAGCGGCGGAGAGAAGGCGCTCGGCGTCTCGGCCTTCGACTTCGCGCCCGTCGTCGACCAGAACAACACGGGCCGCCTGCCGGTCCTCCCGATGCGGCTGCTACGGCAGCCGGGAGCCGCTCCTTCGGCGGTGCGGTCGGTGTCGGTGGAGGTGTCGTACGACGACGGCAAGAGCTGGCGGAAGACACGCCTGGCGAGGACCGGACGGGACGCGTGGGCGGTACCGCTGCCTGGACGGCCCGTGTCCGGGGGGTATGTGTCGCTCCGGGCGAGCGCCGCGTTCGCGGACGGGGGAGCGGTGGAGTACCGGGTGATCCGGGGGTACCGGATGGGGTGAGAGGCTGCCGCGGCCGCTGGAGGGCGGCTGACCCGCCCAGGGCATCCATCGGGACGGCGACGTGGGCGGTCGGGTCGCCTCGCTTCTCCATAGCGCGGGGGAGGTGCCCAGAGCGGGCGACTGCTCATGCTGGACTGAGGCAAGGACGTCGCCCGAAAGAAACGATGTCGAAGGGCCCCACCGCGAACGGTGGGGCCCTTCGACATCGTGGCCGGTGAGGCAGTCCTCCGGCCTGCCTGGCGGAGGATACGAGATCCGAACTTGTGAGGGGATGCTCCCAACATGCTTTCCAACTGTGGGGGTGCCTCTCGGGGCGGCGTTCAGGGGCGTTCACCAGCGTTCGTGGGTGACCGGCCACCTTTGTGGCAACGCCCCTAGGTCTGGTCTGAACGGCAGTGAACGACGGTGAATGAGACGGAAACTGAGACGGCCAGACCCGGTCGTGAGCCCTCGTTGGCTAACGCTCGTCGCTCATCGAGGTAGCCCAGTCGCGGAACAAACGCAGCACTTCCCCAAGGTTGAGCGGACCGCAGGACGCCTGGAAGACCTCGTCCGACACCGTCGCCATCACCCAGTCGGAATCGCTGCGCCGGCTGGCTGTCCTCTCGTAGGGCCGGCCAGACAGGGGCGTCTCTTCAAGATCGATTTCCACTGTCCAGCCTGGGTTGTCGAGCGTTGCAATCCGAACGCCCCACTCGTGCTCCCAGTCACCATCACATTGGGCGCGGTACCACTGCTCCAGCCAACCGAGTTCTCCGCTTGTCTCTGCCATGGACGCTGATCGTACGAGGTCAAGGCCGGCGCGAACGAGGTAGATGGCCCTGGGGATCTCAGCTTGGGAAGTTAAGGGCATCTAGAGCCTGCACCGGGACTGAGCTGCGGCGGAGCGGTGTGGGCACCTGGCAGGCGGTCGACTGGCTCCCCGGTGTTCCCCGTGGTTCCCCGCACCATCTGGCACGGGTCTGGCACGGCCGATCCACCGCCCGCCCCCCCCCGATTCATAGATGACCCATCCTCGCAGTGAGCGTGACTGGTAGCGTCCTTGCAGCAGAGTCAGGAGGCTGCTCTTCGCCTGAACGCGCCATCTGCTCAGCGGAGGATCACGTTGAGGTACAACTTGCGGAGAATCGATGGCCGAGCTGAGCAGTAATCTGATCGTCCGAGGCGAGAACATTCAAACGCTGTACAACAGCTATGTGAATCAGTCTTTCGTTGTTAACAGACGTTACCAACGAAAGCTTGTTTGGGCGATTAGCGAAAAAGCTGCCTTCATCGATTCTCTTCGCAAGCAGTTGCCCGTTCCGCTTGTCTTGACTGCCGAGCGGACCATTGGAGGGAAGACTACCCTCGAAATCATCGATGGCTTGCAACGGCTGAATGCTATCTTTTCATTCATTGAGAACCAGTATGCGCTCGATGGCTATTACTTCGATCTCGAAACGCTTGCCGAGACAAAGCTAAGGCGAGACGAAGGGAAACTTGACCAGCGCCTGCCGGTGCTAGACCGTCGAGAATGTGTTAGCATCGCAAATTACGTTCTTCCGATGTCGACCTATCGAGCTCCTGACGAAGAGATCGTGGAAGAGGTATTCCGGAGAATTAATTCCAACGGTCGCTACCTCTCACGGCAGGAGATTCGTCAAGCCGGAGCCGTATCAAATTTCGCAGATCTCGTCCGCGAAGTATCCTCCTTCGTAAGGGGCGATACATCGGTTCGGGATCTGGTGGCCCTCACTGGTATGCCTGCCATCAGTATTTCGAGCGATCGAAATGGTCCGGGCGTCTTCATTGAAGATGTATTCTGGGTGCGCCACAAGATCTTGGAGAAGGACCAAGTTAGAGAGTCGCGAGACGAAGAGATTGTCGCTGACCTGCTTGCAACTATGATTTTGGATAACGTTCCCAGGTACGCATCCGAAACGCTTGACGAGTATTATGGGATCAAGCCTGGGGATTCGAAGGAGCGCAGGAGGGATCGCATTGAATCTTCTGTGCAACGAGAGGGCGCAGACCTGATTAAGGGTCGATTTGAGCACGTCCACAGCGTCCTGGAAGATCTCCTCAAGAAGTCCGGCAAGAGTTTCTCACAGCTAGTATTCAAAGCTCCTCGGCAACGCGTGCCACGTTATTATGCGACTATTTTCCTGGCCCTCTATACCTTGTTGATTCGCGAGAATCGATCAATTAGGGATTCCGGGAAGATGGTCAAAGCCCTCGATGGAATCGGTGATCGAGTTCTGAACATCACCGCTGGCGGGGGCACCTGGTCTGCAGAGAACAAGCGGGATAACGTTTCTGCTGTGGCGGGAGTCCTCAGGGATCTTACGGTTCCGGAAAGTAGTCAGCGTGATGTCCTGTTTGAGGCCAATGAGGCTAGGATTCATCGGCTTCTTCGTGCTGCCCTCGCTGAGCACAGCCTTTTTGAGCTGAAGCAAGGGTTGCATTCTCTCGACGGCAGTGGGAATTTCGATTCCCGCGGCTTCGAGCGGATCTTGAAGGCGGTATCGGCCATTGCAAACGATGGCGACGGTACTGTCGGGTATGTTGTGATCGGTATCGCCGATACTAAGAGTGATGCGGACAGGGTACGGAGCCTATACGGAGCCCCGGCAGTTCGTGACGGTGACTTTTGGATTACTGGAGTCGAGCATGAATTCCAGCAACACGGTGGCTCCCTTGACGGGTACATGAGTTTCTTCACCGAGAAGGTGAGAGCATCCGGCCTGGAGGCTGACCTTAAGTCTCAGGTACTCCGTGACATGCGTCCCGCGAACTACCACGGAAAACCCGTTTTGCTGCTTACCGTGAAATCTGTTGGGCATCCGGTTCCTTACGTCGATAAGTGGTATGAACGTCAGGGGTCCAGCACAATTGAGGTTGCGGCGCGTGATGTCGGGAGGTTGTTCAAGCGTTTCCCGTAAAGCGCGCGTCGACAGAGCCTTATGGATATGTCGATACCCTAAGCATTCTCAAAACAGTCGGCCCCTGACCAGGTCAAATGGTCAGGGGCCGATGTGCTGCATTGCCCCCCGCTGACCTGATTCCTGAATGAGTCGACAGATAGGGCGTGCTCACAAAAGTCGCTATGCGATGTCTATAGCAGGTGCGCCGGAATCGGTCCACACATTTGCCAGGCGAGTGCCGATCTCAGTTAGGCGCCAAGTATCTGTTGATCTTTCCGAATCTTCTGGCCCGGCTTCGACCAATCTAATATAGCCGTCGGATTCGAGGGTTCGCAAGGAGATGCGACCCCTTCTAGGGTGAACGAAATGGGTTCCTCCACGCTTGGAAAATACCCCTAGCCAAATAAGCTCGTCGTGCGTGTAACGGTTGAGGCTCCAGGCAAGGCGGGCCTTAATTAGGCGTATGTCCTGCTCTGAAAAGCCTCCGGTTTCGTACTGCCGGTGATGGTTCGGGCACAAGAAGAGTAGATTCCCAAAGCTGTCATTCCCTCCCGTCGCTATTGAGGTGATGTACGCCAATTCAATAGTCGTACTTTGACAGTGAGGGACGGGACACTTCCCGCCAACCTCAAGTCTGAGGTCTCTCTTTAGCCTGGTCGAGATAGTTCGTCTAACTCGCGATGGCGTGGAGATGGTGGGGGGTTCCGAGGAGGCTGGCGCAGGAGAAGTAATCTCTGACTTTTCGCGCGCGGGCAGATTATGGCTGTGGTTGGGAGCTGGGTGCGAGACCGGTGTTCCTTCTACCAGCGGAATCCAGAGAGTGTGAAATTCTTGAGCAACTTTTCGAGGTTCAGGTCTGGTTACGTCTAGGCCGGCCAGAACTAGAACCAGGGCCTCTAGCTTATTCCATCTCGGGATCGACTTACCGGAGAGAATATTTGAAGCCCCTTGGTGCGAGATAATGTCGCAATTATCGCCAAGATGAATTGAAGCATTGCTGATGGATTTGATACCGGGGAATCCGGCTCTCCTGTAGAGTTCATGCAACTTGATTACTATATTTCGATGCACTCCTGGAGGTAAATCCTTTTCACTTGGAAGGTGGATCATTTTTATCTCCGAATTGCTGATTGCTTTTGCGTTAGATGGAGATGTCTGGATATCTTTGGTCAAAATTTCGAGTTGAACAAAGAGGTGCCTGCCCCTTCTGGCGGGGTCAAGTATGGCAAACCAAGCGCCTCCTCTGCCATGTCTACAGGGGTCAACTTTCATCAATAACAAACTAGTTGCGTACGCCTGCCTGAAGGTGAGCGGGAGGGTGATACCGGGTCGAGGAGATCCGCTGGTAGAGGTTAGGGAGTGGGAAGATGAAGAAGATCATTCCGTTTATCAAGATCATCATCGGAGCGGTGGTGGCTGGGCTTACTCGGGCCTTCGTAGAGGAAGAGCTCGACTCCCCGGAGTAGGCACCTGGGTCGGCGCAGCGGCTTTGGGCTGGAGCTGCTTTGGCGCGAGTGATCATGGCCCCGTAAGCTTCCGGCGCGTCGGACAGTCTGTGGACCTGCCCGGTAAAGCACGACGTCGGGGCCATGATCTTCGAGGCTCGCCCCAAAGTGGCTGCCTAAAGCCGTGGAGCCGACCGCCCCAGCCACGACGCAGCCCTTCTCTGGCGTCAGGCGGCTGCATGCTTTTGAGCGCGGCACGGGCGCCGGCCGGGCTGGAGCGGGGCGGAGACAGGAGCGCAGGCCCGGCCGGGGGCCGGGCCGCGCGCGGGGAGCGGAGCGAGCCGCCTTGAACCAGTAGAGAAAGTTGTAACTCAGTCGGCCTGCTGGGGTTTGTCCGATCCCGGTAGATGCTTGACAGTTCGGTCCCAGCTGATGGTTGGCAGTGGCCGTGATCGGCTTTTCTGTGCGCGTTGTTGCGGCGTGTGTGGGGAGGCCGGGATTGGCGCTGGTGGAGTTGTCGGTTGTCGAGCAGAGATATCGGGCTGTCCTGGCCGTGCTGGCGGGTGCGACGGTGACCGAGGTCGCCGCGTCGCTTGGGGTGTCCCGGCAGATGGTCAGCGGCTGGAAGTCGAGGTATGAGGCTTCGGGGCTGGCCGGGTTGGCGGACCGTTCGCGCAGGCCGGCGTCGTGTCCGCATCAGGCGTCTGCTGAGGTCGAAGCGGCCGTGCGTGAGCTGCGGCGCAAGCATCCTCGGTGGGGTCCGCGGCGGATCGCTCATGTGCTGGAGCGGTCCGGGGCGGTGAGCCCGGTGCCGTCGCGAATGACCGTGTATCGGATCCTGGTCCGTCATGGGCTGGTGGGGCCGGGGGTGCGGCGGCGGAAGCGGTCGGATTACAAGCGCTGGCAGCGGGATCGGCCGATGCAGCTGTGGCAGATGGACATCGTCGGCGGTGTGATGCTGGTCAACCCGGTGACGGGCGAGTTGACCGAGGCCAAGGTCGTGACCGGTGTGGATGACCATTCCCGGTACTGCGTGATTGCGTCGGTGGTCGAGCGGGCGACCGGCCGGGCGGTCTGCGCGGCGTTCGCCCGGGCCTTGCAGGCGTTCGGGGTGCCGGAGGAGGTGCTGACGGACAACGGCAAGCAGTTCACCGACCGGTTCGGGCAGGGCGGTGAGGTGTTGTTCGACCGGATCTGCCGGGAGAACGGGATCGCGCACCGGCTCACTCAGCCGGCGTCGCCGACCACGACGGGCAAGGTCGAGCGGTTCCATCAGACGCTGCGGCGTGAACTCCTCGATGACTGCGGCGCGTTCGAGAGCATCGAGGCGGACCGCCGCCACATCGAGCGCAAGACCAAGACGGAGGTGACCAAGGCCGTCCGCGAAATGGAGCGGGCGCGGGACGACAAGAAGCTCAGGAAGCCGGGCCAGAGCTGGACCCTGCAAGCCTGGCTTGAGCACTGGGTCGAGAACATCGCCAAGCCGTACGTCTCAGAGAACACGTACGACGGGTACGAGGTCGACGTACGCGTACACCTCGTCCCCGGCCTGGGTGCTCACAAGCTCGACAAGCTGGAGCCCGAGCACCTGGAACGCTTCTACGGAAAGATGCAGGACTCCGGGAGCTCCGCCGGCACCGCTCACCACGCGCACCGGGCGATCCGGGTCGCCCTCGGTGAGGCCAAGCGGCGTGGACACGTCGCCACCAACGTCGCCGAGATCGCCAAGGCTCCGCGTCTCGAAGAGGAGGACATCGAGCCGTTCACGATCGAGGAGGTTCAGAGCCTCCTCGTCGAAGCCGCCAAGCTCCGCAACAGCGCACGGTGGGTCGTCGCCCTGGCGCTCGGCCTCCGCCAAGGAGAATCCCTCGGCCTCCACTGGGAAGACGTCGACCTGGACGCCGGGTACGTACGCATCCGCAAGAACCGTCTCCGCCCCAAGTACGCCCACTGCTGCGGAGACACCCCGTGCGGCCGTAAAGCTGGCTACTGCCCCCAGAAGCAGCAGACCCGCCGCGAGCACAAGTCCACCAAGTCCCGCGCCGGACGCCGCACGATCGGCCTCCCCGACCCGCTGATCAAGCTCCTCCGCCAGCACCAGGAGCAGCAAGAGAAGGAGCGGATTGAGGCCGGAGCCGACTGGGAGGACAAGGGATACGTCTTCGCCTCCCCGACCGGCGGCCCCCTCAGCCCGAACACCGACTTCCACATCTGGAAGCGACTACTGCGAGACGCGGGCGTACGAGACGGCCGTCTCCATGACGCTCGCCACACCGCCGCGACCGTCCTCCTGATCCTCGGCGTCCCCGACGTCGTGGTCGACGCGATCATGGGCTGGGAGCCCGGGGGAGCGGCACGCATGCGCGCCCGCTACATGCACGTCACCGGAACGCTCCTGCGCAAGGTCGCCCAACAAGTCGGTGACGCTCTCTGGGAGCCACCGAAGACGACCTGAAGCCCAACTGAGACGGAAACTGAGACGGACAACGACGAAGGGCCCCGCTGCGAACAGCGGGGCCCTTCGACATCGTGCCCGGTGAGGCACTGGCGGAGGATACGAGATTCGAACTCGTGAGGGGTTGCCCCCAACACGCTTTCCAAGCGTGCGCCCTAGGCCTCTAGGCGAATCCTCCGCCGCAAACAATACAAGACGTTGAGGAGTGCTCGCGAACTCGTTCCCACCCCTCGCCATCGGGTACTGTTTGGGCAGCCCCTCACGCGGCGCTATCTGACTGAACTCCCCCAGGGCCGGAAGGCAGCAAGGGTAGGTTGGCTCTGGCGGGTGCGTGGGGGGCGTTCGCGTTCCCGGGACCCGGGTGAGGGCTCACCGGGGCCGGTTGTCAGTGGGCGCCTATAACCTCGTAGGCGTGTCGTCTCTCGCGCTGTACCGCCGCTATCGCCCGGAGTCGTTCGCCGAGGTCATCGGGCAGGAGCATGTCACCGACCCGCTGCAGCAGGCGCTGCGGAACAACCGGGTCAATCACGCGTACCTGTTCAGCGGTCCGCGCGGGTGCGGCAAGACGACCAGCGCGCGGATCCTCGCCCGGTGTCTGAACTGCGCGCAGGGGCCCACACCGACCCCCTGCGGCGAGTGCCAGTCCTGCCAGGACCTCGCGCGCAACGGGCCGGGTTCCATCGACGTCATCGAGATCGACGCCGCCTCCCACGGAGGCGTGGACGACGCCCGTGAGCTGCGGGAGAAGGCCTTCTTCGGCCCGGCGAGCAGCCGCTACAAGATCTACATCATCGACGAGGCCCACATGGTCACGTCGGCCGGGTTCAACGCGCTGCTGAAGGTCGTCGAGGAGCCCCCGGAGCACCTCAAGTTCATCTTCGCCACCACCGAGCCCGAGAAGGTCATCGGGACGATCCGGTCGCGGACCCATCACTACCCCTTCCGGCTCGTACCGCCCGGCACCCTGCGGGAATACCTCGGCGAGGTGTGCGGCAAGGAGAACATCCCCGTTGAGGACGGGGTGCTTCCGCTCGTCGTGCGGGCCGGGCAGGGCTCCGTTCGTGACTCCATGTCCGTCATGGACCAGCTGCTCGCCGGAGCACGGGAGGAGGGTGTGACGTATGCCATGGCCACCTCTCTCCTCGGCTACACCGACGGCTCTCTCCTCGACTCCGTCGTCGAGGCCTTCGCCACCGGTGACGGGGCCGCGGCCTTCGAGGTCGTCGACCGTGTCATCGAGGGGGGCAACGACCCGCGCCGTTTCGTCGCCGACCTGCTGGAGCGGTTGCGGGACCTGGTCATCCTCGCCGCCGTTCCCGACGCCGCCGAGAAGGGGCTCATCGACGCCCCCGCCGACGTCATCGAGCGCATGCAGGCCCAGGCCGGCACCTTCGGCGCCGCCGAGCTCAGCCGCGCCGCCGACCTCGTCAACGAAGGCCTCACCGAGATGCGCGGCGCGAACTCGCCCCGTCTCCAGCTGGAGCTCATCTGCGCGCGGGTGCTGCTCCCCGCGGCCTACGGGGACGAGCGCTCCGTCATGGCCCGCCTCGACCGCATCGAGCGAGGCGTGAACTTCTCGGCCGGCGGCGGTGCTCCCGCGATGGGGTACGTGCCGGGGCCGGGACCGGGGTCGGAGGCGCAGGCCCACGGGGGAGTGGCCTCGGGCCCTGTCGCAGCGGCCATCCCGCCGTCCGCTCCGGTCCCGCCCGGCGGCGGCCCTGCCGCGGCCCGGGCGGCGGTACGAGCCTCGGGCCCGGCCGGCGGTACGGGAGGCATGGGCACTGGCGCTGGCATTGGTGCGCAAGGGGGCGGGCTCCCGGGCGGCGGCATCCCCGGAGGAGCCGTCGGCCCGGGCGGATTCCCCGGTGCTACGGCCGACTCGGCGCCGCCCGCCGACCTGGCGCCGCCCGCCGGGTCGCCGGCGCAGGGCGCTTCCGCAGATCAGGCCCCCGCTTCTCCGGCCGGCCCCCACCCCAGCCAGCCCCAAGCACCCCAAGCACCCCCCACACCCCACCAGCCGTCCGTCGCGCAATCAGCACCCGCCTCCGCCTCCTCGTCCCCCGCCCCCGCCCCCGGCGCCTGGCCCGCCGCCGCCCCCGCAGGCGGCGGTCGACGACCCGGTGGCTGGCCCACCGCGACCCCGGCCGGCGGAGGCCAGCCCGCGGCACCCACCGCGCACCGTCCCGCCGCCACCCCGGCACCGGCCCAGCCGGCCCCCGCGGCCTCCCCGGCCTCGGCACCCGGACCGGCCGCCTACGCTCCGCCGGCCGGCGGTCTCGACCCCCGCCAGCTCTGGCCCAACATCCTGGAAGCCGTCAAGAACCGCCGCCGCTTCACCTGGATCCTGCTCAGCCAGAACGCCCAGGTGGCCGGCTTCGACGGCACTACACTCCAGCTCGGCTTCGTCAACGCCGGAGCCCGCGACAACTTCGCGAGCAGCGGCAGCGAGGAGGTGCTGCGGCAGGCGCTCGCCGAGCAGTTCAGCGTGCAGTGGAAGATCGAGGCCGTCGTCGACCCGTCGGGCGGCGGCGCGGCCCCCCCGGCGCCCGGCGGCTTCAACAGCGGTGGCTTCAACAACGGCGGCGGTAGCTACGGCGGAGGCGGCAGCACAGGCGGTTACGGCACCGGCACCGGCACCGGCAACTCGGGCGGCTACGGCGCCCCGGCCCCCCAGACCCCCGCCTCCCCCCAGCCGACGCCCGCCCCGGCGGACCGGCCCACGCCGTCGCCCGCCCCCACACCGGCCACCGCCCCCGCGCCCCGGCGGTCCGCGCCGGAACCCCCGCCCGTCTCCATCGAGGACGACATCCCCGAGGACGACGACCCGGACCTCAACGAGTCGGCCCTCTCCGGCCGCGAACTGATCGTGCGGGAGCTCGGGGCGACCGTGGTGGAGGAGATCACCAACGAGTAGGGGAGGCAGCTACGGGGGAGCAGCGCCGGCTCATCTGAAGGCGCCTCGCCAAGCAACACAACGCCTCGGCAAGGAACAGGACGCCTCCCCCGAAGGCGTCTTGGAGGACACCTTGGAGGACCACCTTGGATGAGCACCTTGGAGGAACCTACGGCTCCGCTGCCTCCACCCCTTAGGAACCCCCCACAAAAACCCCGTTAGGCTGACCCCCGTGAAGGTCCTCGTCATCGGTAACGGCGCCCGCGAACACGCCCTGTGCCGCTCCCTGTCCCTCGACCCCGACGTCAGCGCACTGCACTGCGCACCCGGCAACGCCGGTATCGCCGAGGTCGCCGAGCTGCACCCGGTCGACGCCCTCGACGGCGGGGCGGTGACCGCGCTCGCGCAGCGACTCGGCGCCGACCTGGTCGTCGTAGGCCCGGAGGCCCCGCTGGTCGCGGGGGTCGCCGACGCCGTGCGCGAGGTGGGCATCCCGGTCTTCGGCCCGTCCGGGGAGGCCGCGCAGCTCGAGGGCTCAAAGGCCTTCGCCAAGGACGTCATGGCCGCCGCCGGAGTGCCGACCGCCCGCTCGTACGTCTGTACGACCCCCGAGGAGGTCGCCGAGGCCCTCGACGCCTTCGGTGCCCCGTACGTCGTCAAGGACGACGGTCTGGCCGCGGGCAAGGGCGTCGTCGTGACCAGCGACATCGAGGCCGCGACGGCCCACGCGAACGCATGCGAGCGGGTCGTCATCGAGGAGTTCCTCGACGGCCCCGAGGTCTCCCTCTTCGCCATCACCGACGGCGACACCGTGCTGCCGCTCCAGCCCGCCCAGGACTTCAAGCGCGCCCTCGACGGCGACGAGGGTCCGAACACCGGCGGCATGGGCGCGTACTCCCCGCTGCCCTGGGCCGACCCGAAGCTGGTGGACGAGGTCCTGCAGACGGTTCTGCAGCCGACGGTCGACGAGATGCGCCGCCGGGGCACCCCCTTCTCCGGTCTGCTGTACGCCGGTCTCGCGATCACGTCACGCGGCGTGCGGGTCATCGAGTTCAACGCCCGCTTCGGCGACCCCGAGACCCAGGTCGTCCTGGCCCGCCTCAAGACCCCGCTGGCCGGTGTCCTGCTCGCCGCCGCGAACGGCAGCCTCGAGGACCTGCCGCCGCTGCGCTGGAGCGAGGACGCCGCGGTCACCGTGGTCGTCGCCTCCCACAACTACCCCGCCACCCCGCGCACCGGCGACCCGATCACCGGCCTCGACGAGGTGGCCGAGCAGGACGCCCCGCACGCGTACGTCCTGCACGCCGGCACCAGGCGGGACGGTGACTCCGTCGTCAGCGCCGGCGGCCGCGTCCTGTCGGTCACGGCGTCCGGCAAGGACCTCACCGAGGCCCGCGAGCGCGCGTACCGGGCCGTGGGACGCATCCGGCTCGACGGCTCCCAGCACCGGACGGACATCGCGGCGAAGGCGGCGTCCGGCGCCTGACAGGCCCGAATCAAACAAGCCCGAATCAAACAAGCCCGAATCAAGCCCGGAAGCAAGCCCGAAAACCGGGGCGAAACCACCGCCCCGAACAACCCGACAGGCCCTGGATCCGTCTAAGGATTCGGGGCCTGATCTTTGCTGTACGTCATCCACCTTTCCCCAAAGCCATTCCATCGAGTGACCGCGACTCCATACGGCTGACGGGGATCCGGGGCCCAACTAGGGTGCGGCGCAAGCGGTCCGGCACTTGGCCCACCGGCATTGCGATGTCAGTGGTGGGTGCCACAGTGGGGGAGTGAGCAACGCCAGGACAGCTGGGCATTCAGGACGGCAGCGAGGGGGTGAGGTCCGGTCATGACCGGCATCGGTGTGGAGATGGGCGCGCAGGCCGCGCGCTCCCGGGCCGTCGCCGTGCTGCGCGTCCGCAGCCGCGCGCTGGCCGTGGCGCTGCTGCCCGCGGCGGTGGCCGTGGTGCTGCTCGCCGGGGGTTCGACCGGCCATCTCGTGGGCGGGTTCTGGGACAGCGCCCGGGTGGTCATGAGCGTTCTCGGGGCCGGGGTGCTGCTCGCGGCCGGGGCCGTCGCCCTGGTCATCGCCCGTGCCCGGCCCGCCGTCAGTCCGACCGTCGCGATCGCCGAGGAGTCCGCGCCCGACCTGTACCGCATGGTGCGCGACCTCGCCGACCGCCTGGACGTCCCCGCCCCCTCCGCGATAGCGCTCACCCCGGACTGCGACAGCTGGCTGGAGGACCGCACCCACCCTGCCCACGGCCCGCCCCCGCAGGAGGGCCGGGACGACGAGATCGCGGGCGTCCGCGGCTCCCACCGCCGGGTGCCGGCCGCACCGGTGCTGGTCATCGGCTCGCCGTTCCTGTGGTGGATGCGCGTCGGTGAACTGCGCGCGGTCCTCGCGCCGGTCGTCGCGGGTACGGGCCCCTCGGCCCACCCCGACATAGCGGCGGCCCGCCGTTTCGTACGGGGGCTGGACGCGGCGGTGGCCGTCGGGTCCGTCCCCGGCCGCTGCCCGCTCACCCGTGTGGTGTGCGCGGGGGTCGCCTGGGTGGCCCGTCTCCTCCTGCGCGGCTGTCGGGAGCACGCGACGCAGATGGAGCGCGGGGTCGCCGCCGCGGCCGCCGAGCGTGCACAGGCTGTGGACTACGGCCTCCGGATCGTGGCCCAGGAGCAGGTGGGACTCGCGTACGCGGGCTGGGACCGGCTGCTGACCCGGGTCGCGCTGCCCGCCTGGCGGATGGGCCGCTGGCCCTCCCGTCTGGACGCGGGAGTGGTGGCCGCCCTCACCGAGCTGTCGCGGCGCGACCGCCTGGCAGAAGGGTTCGCCTCCCGCCTGGGTGAGCGCCCCGCTTGCGACCTGCTCGAAGAACCTGGCGCGATCGACGAGGCCGCCTCCCTGCTCGCCGCCCGCCTCTTCCACGGCGGCCCGGCGGAGACCGGCCCGGACTGGTCGCCGGTGGACTGGCAGGAGTATCCGGAGGAGGTCGTGGACCGAAAGTGGCGCCTGGACGCGGCCCGCCTCCACCGGGTCCTCGACGCCCAGGGCGTCAGCCGAGCCCCCGGCACCACCGCGCCGGAATCCGACGCCCCGACCCTCTCCCGGGTCCTGGCCCACTTGTCCTCACCCAGGCTGACGGACGCCACGGCACAGTCCACGGCGGTGGACGGGGCCGCCGCCGACCCGATGCCACAGTTCAGCCCTACTGATCGGGATCGGCTTGCCGGTCCGGAGTCACAGTCCACGGCAGCGGTCGAGTCCGCCGACGAGCCCGGTCACTCGACGCCCGGTCACCCGATGCCCGGTCACCCGGCGCCCCCCCACCCGCACGCGCCGACCTCCGGCGCCGCAGACCTCGTACCGACCCCGCCCACCGACGACACGGCGACGGACCGCGCACCGACCACGGCAGCCGACCGCGCCGCCGCACTGCTCGACCCCACCTCACCGCACACGCCCGTTTCCGCGGCCGCAGAGCCTGCGCCGCCGTTGCAGGACACGGACCCCGCGGCCCCCGTACCAGCGTCACGGGACGACGACACGACCGCGGAGCACAACCCGGTCCCCTCCGGCGGCGACACGACCGCGGAGCACAGCCCGGTCCCCTCCGGCGGCGACACGACCGCGGAGCACAGCCCGGTCCCCTCCGGCGGCGACACGACCGCGGAGCACAGCCCGGACCCCTCCGGCGACGGCCCGACCGTAGAGAGCGAATCGCCCCCGGCCGAGAACCGACCAGTCGCACCCGAAGTCACGCCCGACGCACCCGCCCAGCCGGACACGGCACCCGCACTCGCGCCCAAAGCCGCCGCACCCAACGCCGCCGCACCCAAAGCCGCCGCACCCAACGCCGCCGCCCCCAACGCACCCGCACCCCCCGCTCCCCCGGTCGCCGACGGCGATACCGCCCCCCAGAGCCCCCCAGCACTCGAAGCCGAGACCCTCGCCGCGGCCCTCACCGCCGAGCTCGCTCGTGAGGAAGCCGCCGCTCCCCGCACCCGCACCACCCCCGACACCACCAGCTGGGACGAGACCGCCCTCCCCCTCTTCCCGCTCCAGCCGCCCCGCAGTGCCCGGGAGCTCCTCACCGACCACGTCACCGCGATGGTCTGCTGTGCCGCGATCGACACCGCCGGCGCCACCCCGGGCCTGGACTGGCTCGACGGTCCGTCCCTGCTCATCAACGGCGAGCGCGCCGCGGACCTCGCCCCCCGCGTGCTCAGCCTCGTGGAGGACGGCGACCCGGCCCCTCTGCGTGCCTGGCTGGTCAAGTCGGGGATACGCCCCGAGAAGCCCGTCCGCCTCGTCTGACAGAGACGGAACACCGGCTTCCACTTCCGGTCGATTCCCCACGAGTAGTGACAGCCTGAGTGCGGAATGTGATGTGCTGGGACCGATCCCGCACAGGACAAGAGAGCACCGCCCGAAGCGCCCCACACAGCGCCGCACGGCATCGCACCGCACAGGACGACCAACGGGGGCACGAGGGAGGGGACCGACCATGGGACCAGGGCCAGGCCCGGAGCACATCCGCCGCTGGGAGTCGGGAGCACTCGCGCACGCCGTGACCGACCCCTTCGGCCAGGGCCCCGTTCCCTGGCTGCGCGGCAGTGAGACGTACTTCGACGACACCGGCCAGGTGGTCCCCTGGTACGTCGAGACGGACCCGGCACACACCCCGAACACAAACACGAACACGCCCCGCGTCCCCTCCCCCCGCACAGCCCCTCACACAGGCCCTCACACAGCCCCCCGCACCGCCCCCGGCGGCGGCCCCCGCTCCGCCGACGACGTCCGCCGCCAGATCAAGGGCTTCGCCTCGACCGGCGCGGTCGCCCCCGGTGAGGCCGTCGACTTCCACATCACCGTCGACCCGCCGCAGGAGTTCGGCGTCGACATCTACCGCATCGGCCACTACGGCGGCGACGGCGCGGCGAAGATCACCACCAGCCCCCGTCTCTCCGGCATCGTCCAGCCTCCGCCGCTGACCGCGGACCGCACGGTGTCCTGCCACCACTGGTGGCTGTCCTGGCGGTTGCAGATCCCGTCGTACTGGAGCATCGGGGCGTATGTCGCCGTCCTCACCACCGCCGACGGCTACCGGTCGCACATCCCCTTCACGGTCCGGGACAACCACCCCGCGGACCTGCTGCTCCTGCTGCCCGACGTGACCTGGCAGGCGTACAACCTCTACCCGGAGGACGGCCGCACCGGCGCCAGCCTCTACCACGCCTGGGACGAACAGGGCCGGCTCCTCGGTGAGGCCGACGCCGCGACCACGGTCTCCTTCGACCGGCCGTACGCGGGCGCGGGTCTGCCGATGCATGTGGGCCACGCCTACGACTTCATCCGCTTCGCCGAGCGCTACGGCTACGACCTCGCCTACGCCGACGCCCGCGACCTGCACGCCGGCCACCTCGACCCCACCCGCTACCGGGGCCTGGTCTTCCCCGGCCACGACGAGTACTGGTCGACGGCCATGCGCCGCACGGTCGAGCGGGCGCGGGACGGCGGCACCTCGCTCGTCTTCCTGTCCGCCAACACCATGTACTGGCAGGTCGAGTTGGGCCCTTCGCCGTCCGGCGTCCCCGACCGGCTGCTCACCTGCCGAAAGCGCAAGGGGCCGGGAAAGCCGGTGCTCTGGCGTGAAGTCGACCGTCCGGAACAGCAGTTGGTCGGCATCCAGTACGCGGGAAGGGTGCCCGAGCCGCACCCCCTGATCGTCCGCAACGCCGAGCACTGGCTGTGGGACGCGACCGGCGCGCACGAGGGCGACGAGATCGCCGGCCTGGTCGCGGGCGAGGCCGACCGGTACTTCCCGCGCACCCCGCTCCCCGAGCACGACGACCGCATCCTGCTCGCGCACTCGCCCTACGCCGACAGCGAGGGCACCCTCCGCCACCAGGAGACCTCCCTCTACCGCGCCCCGTCCGGCGCCCTGGTCTTCGCCGCCGGCACCTTCGCCTGGTCCCCGGCACTGGACCGCCCGGGCCATGTCGACACCCGTGTCCAGCGCGCCACCGCCAACCTCCTGGACCACATCTGCAAGCGTGACTGAGCTCACACACCCCACCCGCACCGCGCTCAGAACAGACGCGCACCACACCCGCACCGCCCGCGCACCCCACCCGCACCGCCCGCGCAGCACACCCGCAGCACACCCTCAGCACACCCCAAGTCCAAGGTCAGCGCCCCATACGGGACAATCGACCCGTTGGAAATAACCACGGGGAGGAACCGTGTCCGGATTCGTAGAAAAGCCCGAGCCGCTCCAGGTTCCGGGCCTGGTGCACCTGCACACCGGCAAGGTGCGCGAGCTGTACCAGAACGAGGCGGGCGACCTCGTGATGGTCGCCAGCGACCGTATCTCCGCCTTCGACTGGGTGCTGCCGACCGAGATCCCCGACAAGGGCCGCGTCCTCACCCAGTTGTCGCTGTGGTGGTTCGACCAGATCGCCGACCTGCTGCCGAACCACGTCCTGAGCACCGACGTGCCGGAAGGCGCCCCCGCCGACTGGGCCGGCCGCACCCTGGTCTGCAAGTCGCTCCAGATGGTCCCCGTGGAGGCGGTCGCCCGCGGCTATCTCACCGGCTCGGGCCTGCTGGAGTACAACGAGTCCCGCACGGTCTGCGGCCTCGCCCTCCCCGAGGGACTCACCGACGGCAGCGAGCTGCCCGCCCCGATCTTCACTCCGGCCACCAAGGCCGCCGTCGGCGAGCACGACGAGAACGTCTCCTACGAGGAGGTCGCCCGCCAGGTCGGCGCCGACACCGCCGCCCAGCTGCGCCAGGCGACCCTCGCCGTGTACAGCCGCGGCCGGGACATCGCCAGGGACCGCGGGATCATCCTGGCGGACACCAAGTTCGAGTTCGGCTTCGACGGCGACACCCTGGTCATCGCGGACGAGGTCCTCACCCCGGACTCCTCCCGCTTCTGGCCGGCCGACCAGTGGGAGCCGGGGCACGCACAGCCGTCGTACGACAAGCAGTTCGTGCGCGACTGGCTGACCTCGGCGGAGTCCGGCTGGGACCGGAAGAGCGAGCATCCCCCGCCGGCGCTGCCGCAGGAGGTCGTGGACCGCACCCGCGCCAAGTACATCGAGGCGTACGAGCGACTGACCGGCACGAGCTGGTCGTAACGGAAAAGCCCCCCGGTGAAAACCGGGGGGCTTCTTCTCAACGGAGCGAACGACGAGGTTCGAACTCGCGACCTCAACCTTGGCAAGGTTGCGCTCTACCAACTGAGCTACGTTCGCATGCGCCGTGGCGCGAGAACCACTATACCCAACCTCGCTCCCGTGCGAGCCGCACGGCCGCGTGCCGGTTCTCCGCCCCGAGCTTGGAGACGGCCGAGGACAGGTAGTTCCGTACGGTCCCCTGGGACAGCGCGGCCCGTTCGGCGATCTCCGCGACGGGCGCTCCGTCGGCGGCGAGTTCCAGGACCTCGGCCTCCCGGGCGGTCAGCGGCGAGTCCCCGGCGGAGATCGCGTCGGCGGCCAATTCCGGGTCGACGTAACGGTTTCCGGCATGCACCGTGCGGATGATCTCCGCGAGCCGTTGGGCGCTCACCGTCTTCGGGACGAACCCGCGCACGCCCGCTTCCAGGGCCCGCTTGAGGTGCCCTGGCCGCCCGTGGCTGGTGACGATCAGCACCTTGCACCCGGGCAGTTCGGACCGCAGGGATGTGGCGACCTTCACACCGTCCGCACCGGGCATCTGGAGATCCAGTACGGCGACGTCGGGCCCGTGCGCCAGGGCCATCGCCAGCGCCTCGGGTCCGGTGGCCGCCTCCGCGACGATCGCCAGGTCGTCCTCCAGCGAGAGCAGCGCGGCGAGCGCCCCCCGGATCAGATGCTCGTCGTCGGCGAGCAGCACCCGCACACCCACGGTCACGAGACCCCCTCCGTCGCCACCAGCGGCACCTGCGCCGCCAGCCGGAACACACCCTCCCGCACCGGCCCCGCCTCCAGCGTCCCGGCCACGGCCGCGAGCCGCTCCCGCAGCCCGGCGAGCCCGGACCCGCCGCTGCCAGGCGATCGTGACACCCCGTCGTTCTCCACGGTCAGCACCACCCGCTCCTCCTCTCTCCGCAGCGCCACCACGCAGCGTTTGGCGTCCCCGTGCCGCAGGACGTTCGTGGTGGCCTCCCGGACCACCCAGCCGAGCGCCGACTGCACCTCGGCGGGCAGTCCGCCCGGCTGCCCGGTGACCTCGCAGTCGATACCGGCGGCGGTCAACACGCCTCGCGCTCCCGAGAGTTCGACCTCGAGATCGGCCTCCCGGTATCCCCGTACGACGTCCCGCACCTCGCGCTGTGTCTCGTGCGCGATCCGCTGCACCTCGGTCATCTGGTCCACGGCCTCCGCACGCCCCCGGCGGGCCAGTTGCACGGCCAGTTCGCTCTTCAGCGCGATGACGGCCAGGTTCCGGCCCATCACGTCGTGCAGGTCCCGCCCGAACCGCAGCCGTTCCTCGGCGACGGCGAGCCGGGCGCGGGTCTCGCGGGCCGTGTCGAGTTCGTAGACGGCGTTCAGGAGCCAGACGGAGAAGACGGAGGTGAAGGCGAGGAATCCGGCGGCGGTCAGCACCACGACCCCGGTGACCAGGGACTCCGGGAGGGCGTGTCCCAGCGGAAAACCGCCGAGCGCGGCGCCCCCGGCGAAGCCGCCCACGAGCGCGAGCACCCGTCGGCGCCTGCGGACACCGAGCGCGCCGATGCCCGCCCCGAAGGTCAGCACGCCCACGAAGACCGAGCCCGTCGCCATGTCGAGACCGTCGTCGTGCGGGCCCCGCTCGGCGATGCCGATCACCGCGACGCCGATGGCGAGCGTGACCGCCCCGAGCGCCCCCAGCGTCCGCACCGGCTGCTCACGCCGCCCACGCGTCCAGTCGAGCGCCCGCGACGCGGTCACCGCACACATCACGGCGTGCACGCTCACCAGCAGCACCAGCCAGACCGCGAGCTGCCCCGTAACCTGTCCGAGGACCGGGAGACCGATCGAGGCGACGTAGATCACCGCAAAGAAATGGAACGACCACCGCGTGTACGTCTCCACCTTCGCCGGCGTGCTCTTCCGCCGCCACCAGCCCCCTGGCTCCCGCGCCGGCGTGCTCTTCCGCCGCCACCAGCCCCCCGGCTCCCGCGCCGGCGAGTTCTCCCGCCGCCAACAGCCCCCCGGCTCCCGCATGTTCTCCCCGTACGTCAGTGCCTCGGCTCCCACCGGAACCACCGTCCCACAGCGAACACGGCCAGTACCGTCCAGGCCACCGCGGTCGCGACGGCGCCCAGCGCCTCGTACCCTGACAGCGTTCCCGCCCACCCGCCGCGGATCAGGATGATCACGGGTGACAGCGGCAGCAGTTCGCACACCGACGCGAACGTGTCGGGCAGCAGCTCCAGGGGTACGGCCACGCCCGAGAGGATCATCGAGATCATCACGAACGGCAGCGTGGTGACCTGCGCGCTCTCCACGGTCCGGGTCACGGCCGCCGTCACGGCCGCGAGCGCCGCGCACATCAGCAGGCCCAGCAGCAGCCCCGGAACGACGAATTGGGGCGAGCGCGGCGCGGGCACGTCGAGCAGCACCGTGCTCGCGCCCACCAGCACCAGGGACTGGGTGAGCCCGGTCGCGCCGATCGGCAAGGCGGTCCCGCAGAGGATCTCGACGTCCCGCAGCTCCCCGGTGCGCAGCCGCTTCAGCACCAGCTCCTCGCGCCGGGAGGTGTAGATCGCGGCGAGGGCGCCGTACACACCGAACAGCAGGGCGAAGCCGATCGAGGCCGGCAGCAGCACCAGGCCGACGCTCAGCCCGGCTTCCTCGACGTCCATGTCGTCCACGACGGACCGCAGGCTGAAGGGCAGTGCGAGCGGCACGAGTACGGCCGCGACGAGCGTGGCCTTGCTGCGCCCGAGCAGCGTGAACTCGGCGCGGGCGAGGGCGCCCAGCCTGCCCGCGGGAGTGGTGAGCGTGCTCATGCCGCGACCTCCTCGCGCGCCGCGATCCCCAGGAACGCCTCCTCCAGCGAGGCCGACCGCACATCGAGCCGCCGCAGTTCGACCCCGGCACGCTCGGCCCACACGAGCAGTTCGGTGGCCGTCCGCTGCAGCTCCCGCGTCCGCAGCCGTACGAGGCCCCCGTCGACCTCGTGTCCGCACACCCCGAGCTCCCCGAGCGGCGGCAGGTCCCCCACGAAGTAGCCGTCCGGCAGCTCGAACGAGATCCGCGCCGGCTGGGCCGCGGTCACCTCGGCCGGTGTCCCGGTGGCCGCGATCCGCCCCTCGTGCAGGATCGCCAGCCGGTCGGCGAGATCCTCGGCCTCCTCCAGGTAATGGGTGGTGAGCAGCACCGTCGTCCCGCGGTCGCGCAGTGCCCGCACCAACTCCCAGGTGTCCCGGCGCCCTTCGGCGTCCAGCCCGGTCGTCGGCTCGTCGAGGAACAGCACCTCGGGGTCGCCGAGCAGCGCGAGCGCCAGGTCCAGGCGCCGGCGTTCACCGCCGGACAGCTGCTTGACGCGTACGTCCGTACGCCGGGCGAGTCCGACCAGTTCCAGTACCTCCAGCGGCGGCCGGGCCCCGCTGACGCAGCCGGCCCACATCCGCGCGGTCTCGTCGACGGTCAGCTCGGACGGGAAGCCGCCCTCCTGGAGCATCACCCCGGTCCGCGGCCGTACGGCGGCACGCTCGGTGAACGGATCGTGTCCGAGGACGCGGATCCGGCCGTCGCTCGGCCGGGCGAGCCCTTCGAGGAGTTCGACGGTGGACGTCTTGCCGGCGCCGTTGGTGCCGAGCAGCGCGAAGACCTCTCCGCGGTCGACGGAGAAGCTGATCCCGCGCACGGCCTCGAACCCGCCCCCGTACACACGCCGCAGGTCGGTGACCTCAATCACGTGTTCGTGTTCGTCGGTGTTCATGAACCCAGCGTCCCGGCGGACCGGTTGCGACAGCAGTGCGCGCTGTCACCACTCCGTATGACAAATGTCAGACGACCGGTCGATCACCGGCGAGACATGAAAAAGCCCCCCGGCAGAAACCGGAGGGCTTGATTCAGAGCGGACGACGAGGCTCGAACTCGCGACCTCAACCTTGGCAAGGTTGCGCTCTACCAACTGAGCTACGTCCGCATTGCATCCGACCGGCTCTCACCGATCGGCGCGGGCACCATCCTACCTGATCCACAGGACCGGATCGGATCGGTGGTGCAGAGCGGGTGACAGGAATTGCACACTGCGCCTTCCCCCTGGAAGGGGGATGTTCTACTACTGAACTACACCCGCGTGACTCCGTGAGCTGGGCCTTTCGGCCTCGCCCCTCGGCGTGCTCCAGACTCTAGCTGACCAGGTGGGGTGCAACGCAAGTCGGTTGCTCCGAGGGGCGGGTGACCCGGCATCGACAGGGGTCTACTGCGCCTCGGTGAACGCCTCGTAGACCTTCTTCGGGATCCGTCCGCGGGCGGGGACGTCCATCTTGTTGGCCTGGGCCCAGGCCCGGACCGCCGCCGGGTCGGGAGCGACCTCGGTCTGCCGGTACGCCTTGCCCGACCTGGACCGCTTGCGGCCGGCCTCCACGTAGGGCTCGAGCGCCTTACGCAGTTTCTCGGCATTGGCTTGATTCAGGTCGATCTCGTACGACTTGCCGTCGAGTCCGAAGGCGATCGTTTCCGCCGCTTCCGAGCCGTCGATGTCGTCAAAGAGAGTGACCACGACCTTCTGCGCCACGAATATCGGTCCCTTCGTACGGCACGTTGCCAATTCATTTGTACAGTGCCCGACAATGCATTGTGAAGCTCGACTAAATCCTTCCGCGTGTCCGAGCGCAATAGGTATCGGGTGTCGATCTGAGATCTTTCCCGGAAATTTTCGCGACCGGCCACGTCGGCGATGCTCCGTGATGGCCGTCACGTAGATTCCTACAACTCAACGCGCGTAGAAATTTTGTGCGGGTAGTCTGAAGGAACCTGCTCAGCACCACACCACCGGGAGTGCCAGTGGCACGCGTCGTAGTCGACGTCATGCTCAAGCCGGAGATCCTCGACCCCCAGGGCCAGGCGGTCCAGCGCGCACTGCCGCGACTGGGTTTCGACAGCATCTCCGACGTACGTCAGGGAAAGCGATTCGAACTGGAAGTTGACGGACCGGTCGACGAGGCCGCGCTCGCCCGCATCCACGATCTTGCGGAATCCTTCCTCGCCAACACCGTGATCGAGGACTTCACCGTCAAGGTGGAGGAAGTCGCGGAGGCCGCGAAGTGACCGCTCGTATTGGCGTCGTCACTTTCCCCGGCAGCCTCGACGACCGGGACACCCAGCGTGCGATCCGTCTCGCGGGTGCCGAACCGGTCGCCCTCTGGCACAAGGACAAGGACCTCCACCAGGTCGACGCGGTCGTCCTCCCCGGTGGGTTCTCCTACGGCGACTATCTGCGGGCCGGCGCCATCTCCCGCTTCTCGCCGGTGATGGAGACGGTCATCGAGCAGGCCAGGGCGGGACTCCCGGTCCTCGGGATCTGCAACGGCTTCCAGATCCTCACCGAGGCCCACCTGCTCCCGGGCGGGATGCTCGGCAACGACCACCTCCACTTCATCTGCCGCGACCAGAAGCTGCGGGTGGAGAACGCGGACACCGCCTGGACCGTCGACTACACGTCCGGCCAGGAGATCCACATCCCGCTGAAGAACATGGACGGCCGGTACGTCGCCGACGAGTACACCCTCGACAAGCTGGAGGCCGAGGGGCGGGTCGTCTTCCGCTACCTCGACTTCAACCCCAACGGCTCCCTCCGTGACATCGCCGGCATCACCAACGAGGCCGGGAACGTCGTGGGCCTCATGCCGCACCCGGAGCACGCCACCGAGCCGCTGATCGGTACGGGCCGTACCGACGGGCTGCCGTTCTTCACGTCGATCCTCAAGAAGCTGGTCAACGCATGAGCCGGACGCCTCTGGACACGGTCGAGCACGCGGCCGCGACCCCCGACGTCGAGCTGCCCTGGGCCGAGCTGGGCCTGAAGAAGGACGAGTACGAGAGGGTCGTCGAGATCCTCGGGCGCCGGCCCACCGGTGCCGAGCTCGCCATGTACTCGGTCATGTGGTCCGAGCACTGCTCGTACAAGTCGTCGAAGGTGCACCTGCGCCAGTTCGGCGAGAAGGCCCCGCAGAGCGATGCCCTTCTCGTCGGCATCGGCGAGAACGCGGGTGTGGTGGACGTCGGCCAGGGTTACGCCGTGACCTTCAAGGTCGAGTCGCACAACCACCCCTCGTACGTCGAGCCCTACCAGGGCGCGGCCACCGGGGTCGGCGGCATCGTGCGCGACATCATCGCGATGGGCGCGCGCCCGGTCGCCGTGGTCGACCCGCTGCGCTTCGGCGCGGCCGACCACCCCGACACCAAGCGGGTGCTCCCCGGTGTCGTCGCCGGCATCGGCGGCTACGGCAACTGCCTCGGGCTCCCCAACATCGGCGGCGAGGTCGTCTTCGACGCCTGCTACCAGGGCAACCCGCTGGTCAACGCCGGTGCCATCGGTGTGATGCGGCACGAGGACATCCACCTTGCGAAGGCGTCCGGCGCGGGCAACAAGGTCATCCTGTACGGGGCCCGCACGGGCGGCGACGGCATCGGCGGCGCGTCGATCCTGGCGAGCGAGACCTTCGACGACGCCAAGCCGTCGAAGCGTCCGGCCGTCCAGGTCGGTGACCCCTTCCAGGAGAAGCTCCTCATCGAGTGCACCCTGGAGGCCTTCAAGGAGAAGCTGGTCGTCGGCATCCAGGATCTCGGCGCGGCCGGTCTGTCCTGTGCCACCTCCGAGCTCGCCTCCAACGGCTCCGGCGGCATGCGCGTCACCCTGGACGACGTACCGCTGCGCGACTCGACGCTCTCGCCCGAGGAAATCCTCATGAGCGAGTCGCAGGAACGCATGTGCGCGGTCGTGGAGCCGGAGAAGGTCGACCGGTTCCTGGAGATCTGCGACAAGTGGGACGTCATCGCCACCGTCATCGGTGAGGTCACCGACGGCGACCGCCTGGAGATCTACTGGCACGGCGGCAAGATCGTCGACGTCGACCCGCGCACGGTCGCCCACGACGGCCCGGTCTACGAGCGCCCGTACGCCCGCCCGTCCTGGCAGGACGAGCTCCAGGCGGACGACGCGAACAAGCTGCCGCGGCCTTCGTCGAGCGAGGAGCTGAAGGACCAGGTCCTGAAGCTGGTGTCCTCTCCCAACCAGGCCTCGAAGAAGTGGATCACCTCGCAGTACGACCACTTCGTGCAGGGCAACACGGTGCTGGCCCAGCCGGAGGACTCCGGCATGATCCGCATCGACGAGGAGACCGGCCTCGGTGTCGCCATCGCGACCGACGGCAACGGCCGTTACGCGAAGCTGGACCCCTATGCGGGCGCGCAGTTGGCGCTCTCGGAGGCCTACCGGAACGTGGCGACGACCGGTGCCAAGCCGCTCGCCGTCTCCGACTGCCTGAACTTCGGCTCGCCCGAGGACCCGGCCGTCATGTGGCAGTTCGCCGAGGCCATCCGCGGACTGGCCGACGCCTGCCAGCAGTTGGGCACCCCGGTCACCGGCGGCAACGTCTCCCTCTACAACCAGACGGGCGAGGTGGCCATCCACCCGACCCCCGTCGTCGCGGTCCTGGGCGTCATCGACGACGTCGCCCGCCGCACCCCGGTCGCCTTCCAGGAGGAGGGCCAGCTGCTCTACCTCCTCGGCGACACCCGCGAGGAGTTCGGCGGCTCGGCCTGGTCCCAGGTGATCCACGACCACCTCGGCGGTCTGCCGCCCAAGGTCGACCTGGAGCGTGAGCGCCTGCTCGCCGAGATCCTGATCTCCGCCAGCCGCGACGGCATGATCGACTCCGCGCACGACCTCTCCGACGGCGGCCTGATCCAGGCAGTCGTGGAGTCGGCGCTGCTCGGGGGCAAGGGCGCCCGTCTGATCGTCCCGGACGGTCTGGACGCCTTCACGCTGCTGTTCTCGGAGTCGGCCGGCCGCGCGGTCGTGGCCGTCCCCCGCTCCGAGGAGGTCCGCTTCAACGACATGTGCGGCGCACGGGGCCTGCCCGTCACCCGCATCGGCGTCGTCGACGGCGACACGATCGAGCTCCAGGGCGAGTTCGAACTCTCCCTGGAGGAGCTGCGCACGGCGCACGAGGAGACGATCCCGGCCCTGCTCAAGTAGCCGGCGGCCGTACGACTCCGAAGGCCCCGCCCGTCGTCGTGACGGACGGGGCCTTCGCCGTGGGGTGACCGGACTAGGCTCACCGCCATGCCCCCGGCCAGGAAGCGCACCCGCACCTACGACTCCGTCAAGATCCGCAAGGCCGTGCAGGCCCAGTTCGGACACGTACGAGAGGCCGTACGCACACTGTCTCCCGAGCAGTTGGAGCTCCCCACGCGGCTGGGGGAGTGGACCGTGCGGGACCTCGCCGCACACCTCACCATGGCCGTCGAGACGGTCAGCCGGAACCTCGCCCGGGACGAGCCGCCCGCGCCGCGGCTCTCCCTCCTCGACTGGCCCTTCGCCACCGCCGCCCGGGCCGGTGACATCGCCGACGGCACCCGGGAGCTGGCCACCGCCCACCCGGACCTCGACGCCTTGTACGCCCGGACCGAGGAGCGGTTCCTCGAAGCGCTGACCGCCCCCGACTCCCGCGTCCTCGCCGCCCGCACCGGTGCCATGACCCTGTCCGACTACCTGGTCACCCGGACCGTCGAACTCGTCGTCCACACCGACGACCTGAGCGCCGCCGTGCCCGGCCTGGACATCCCCTACGACCGCCAGGCCCTCGCCGCCTGCACCCGTCTCCTCGCCGACGCCCTCGCCGCCAAGGCACCCGGCGGTTCGACCGAGGTGCGGATCCCGCCGTACGCCGTGGTGCAGTGCGTCGAGGGGCCGAAGCACACCCGCGGCACCCCGCCGAACGTCGTCGAGACCGACCCGCTGACCTGGATCCGCCTCGCCACCGGCCGGCTGACCTGGAAGGACGCGCTCGACGCGGCCAAGGTCAGCGCGAGCGGGGAGCGGGCGGACCTGGGCGGGCTGCTTCCGCTGATGAGCTGATGAGCTGATCGGCTCATGACGGGCTGAACCCTTCTCCCGCCTCATGCGTCAAAGAGCCATGAAGCGGACGACATACGCCAAGTACGCGGCCGCGGCCCTGGCCGGGACCACCGTCCTGACCGCCTGCGGCACCGAGTCGGTGGGCAGCCCCGCCGAGGACGTCTCGACCATCGCCGACACCTCCTGGGTGCCGCGGAAGGTCACCGTCGACGGCAAGGACTACACCCTGCCCACGAAGGGCGCCCTCAAGAGGGCCCACATCGACTTCCATCCCGGTGCCGCCGAACCCGAGATGGACGGCGGGGACTCCGGTGGCTCCGTGGGGTGCAACAGCATCGGAGCCGACGTGGCCATCCGGGGCGACACCGTGAAGGTCACCGACCTCGTCAGGACACTGATGGGCTGCCCAGGGGCCGTAGGGGAGTTCGAGGAGAAGTTCGTCGACGTCTTCGACAACGACCTGAAGGCCGGGCTCGACGGGCCCGCGGGTGCCAGGACCCTCACCCTGACCAGCCCGCGGCGCGACACCATCACCCTGCGCGAGGAGAAGCCGCCCGCCCTGAAGGGCACCCGCTGGCACCTCGGCGAGAACGCCTACCTCACCCTCACCAAGAACAACACCATCACCGGCAGCCTCGGCTGCAACACCTTCCACGGCAAGGCGACGGTGAAGGACGGCACCATCGAGTTCGGGCGCCTCGCGACCACACGCATGATGTGTTCGGGACCGGTGATGAAGACCGAGCGCGAGCTCGCCGGAATCCTCACCGGCAAGGTCTCCTACCAGCAGGAACACGATTCCCTGAAGATCACCAAGGCTCCCGGGAGGAGCGTTACGGCCCGAGCGGAGTAAGAAAGCCCACTCTCCGCGAATTCGGACCGGTGGTCGATCTCGCCTACACTCGGAACCGTGCCACGTGGTGACGGACGACTCAACCACGACCTGCTCCCCGGTGAGAAGGGCCCCCAGGACGCTTGTGGCGTCTTCGGTGTCTGGGCTCCGGGCGAAGAGGTCGCCAAGCTCTCCTACTTCGGGCTCTACGCCCTCCAGCATCGGGGCCAGGAATCCGCGGGTATCGCGGTCAGCAACGGCTCCCAGATCCTCGTCTTCAAGGACATGGGCCTCGTGTCCCAGGTCTTCGACGAGACCTCTCTCGGTTCGCTCCAGGGTCACATCGCGGTCGGTCACGCCCGCTACTCGACCACCGGCGCCTCCGTCTGGGAGAACGCCCAGCCGACGTTCCGTGCCACCGCGCACGGTTCCATCGCGCTCGGCCACAACGGCAACCTGGTCAACACGGCGCAGCTCGCCGAGATGGTCGCCGACCTGCCCAAGCAGGAGGGCCGCAGCCCCCGGGTGGCCGCGACCAACGACACCGACCTGCTCACCGCGCTCCTCGCGGCCCAGGTCGACGAGGACGGCAAGCCGCTGACCATAGAGGAGGCCGCTCCCGTGGTCCTCCCCCAGGTCCAGGGCGCCTTCTCGCTGGTCTTCATGAACGAGCACACCCTCTTCGCCGCCCGCGACCCGCAGGGCATCCGCCCGCTGGTCCTCGGGCGTCTGGAGCGCGGCTGGGTCGTCGCCTCCGAGTCCGCCGCCCTCGACATCTGCGGCGCCAGCTACGTCCGCGAGATCGAGCCGGGCGAGTTCGTCGCCATCGACGAGAACGGCCTGCGCACCTCCCGATTCGCGGAAGCGAAGCCCAAGGGCTGTGTCTTCGAGTACGTCTATCTGGCGCGCCCCGACACCGACATCGCCGGCCGGAACGTCTACCTCTCCCGCGTGGAGATGGGCCGCAAGCTCGCGAAGGAAGCCCCCGTCGAGGCGGACCTGGTCATAGCGACCCCGGAGTCCGGCACCCCGGCGGCCATCGGCTACGCCGAGGCGTCCGGCATCCCCTTCGGTGCCGGTCTGGTGAAGAACGCCTACGTAGGCCGTACGTTCATCCAGCCCTCGCAGACCATTCGCCAGCTCGGCATCCGCCTGAAGCTGAACCCGCTCAAGGAAGTCATCAAGGGCAAGCGCCTGGTCGTCGTCGACGACTCGATCGTGCGCGGCAACACCCAGCGCGCCCTGGTCCGCATGCTCCGCGAGGCGGGCGCCGCCGAGGTCCACATCCGGATCTCCTCGCCGCCGGTCAAGTGGCCCTGCTTCTTCGGCATCGACTTCGCCACCCGCGCCGAGCTCATCGCCAACGGCATGACGATCGACGAGATCGGCACCAGCCTGGGCGCGGACTCCCTCGCCTACATCTCCATCGACGGCATGATCGAGGCGACCACCATCGCCAAGCCGAACCTCTGCCGCGCCTGCTTCGACGGCGAGTACCCGATGGAGCTCCCGGACCCCGAGCTGCTCGGCAAGCAGCTCCTGGAGACCGAGCTGGCCGCGGGGCCCGCCGCCACGGCCGCCGCCGACGCGATCCGTCGCCCGTAGGCAGCCCGTCCCACCTGCAGTACGACACGAAGGTTCTCACTAGCCATGTCTGAGACAACTGGTGCCAGCTACGCAGCCGCGGGCGTCGACATCGAGGCGGGCGACCGCGCCGTAGAGCTGATGAAGGAGTGGGTGAAGAAGACGCAGCGCCCCGAGGTCCTCGGCGGCCTCGGCGGTTTCGCCGGCCTCTTCGACGCCTCCGCCCTCAAGCGCTACGAGCGTCCCCTGCTGGCCTCCGCCACCGACGGCGTCGGCACCAAGGTCGACATCGCACGCCAGCTGGGCGTCTACGACACCATCGGCCACGACCTGGTCGCGATGGTCATGGACGACATCGTGGTGTGCGGTGCCGAGCCGCTGTTCATGACCGACTACATCTGCGTCGGCAAGGTCCACCCCGAGCGCGTCGCCGCGATCGTCAAGGGCATCGCCGAGGGCTGTGTGCTCGCCGGCTGCGCCCTGGTGGGCGGCGAGACGGCCGAGCACCCCGGTCTGCTCGGCCCGGACGACTTCGACGTCGCCGGCGCCGGTACGGGCGTCGTGGAGGCCGACCGGCTGCTCGGCGCGGACCGCATCCGCAAGGGTGACGCCGTCATCGCCATGGCGGCCTCGGGTCTTCACTCGAACGGGTACTCGCTGGTGCGGCATGTGCTCCTGAACGAGGCGGGCCTCGCCCTGGACGCCCGGATCGACGAGCTCGGCCGCACTCTCGGCGAGGAGCTCCTGGAGCCCACCAAGATCTACTCGCTGGACTGCCTGGCCCTGATCAACACCACCGAGGTGCACGCCTTCTCGCATGTCACCGGCGGCGGCCTGGCGGCCAACCTGGCCCGGGTCATCCCCGACGGCCTGCACGCGATCGTCGACCGCACCACCTGGACCCCGGACCCGATCTTCGACCTCGTCGGCAGGACCGGTCAGGTCGAGCGCCTGGAGCTGGAGAAGACGCTGAACATGGGCGTCGGCATGATCGCGATCGTCCCCGGGGAGTCGGTGGACGTCGCCCTGGCCACCCTGGCCGACCGCGGGGTCGAGTCCTGGGTCGCGGGCGAGATCACCGACCGCGGCGACAAGGAGACCGGCGCCGAGCTGGTGGGCGACTACAGCGCCTGACAGGCAGCGCAAAACCCGGTCCGGTGGTGTGGACCACTACCGGACCGGGTTGAGCACAGCTGGAGCGTCAAGCGCCGCGGCGGTGTTGGGACGACGGGCCGGACTCTTCGTCCTCGTCCTCGTCGTCGTTGTAGAGATCCGCGTACTGGGCGTACGGGTCGTCTTCCTCGTCGTCGTCCTCGAACGGCTCGCCATTCGGCGGCTGGCTCGAAGTCGAAGCGCCCAGCTCATTGGCCAGACGCGACAGATCAGTCCCGCCGCTGCTGTACTTCAGCTGGCGGGCGACCTTCGTCTGCTTGGCCTTTGCCCGGCCGCGCCCCATGGCTCGACCCCCTCGGATACGGGGCTCGGTGGCCCCAGAGTCTTGACACGCGTTCATGATCTGGAACGGGCTCTCCGCGGAGAGACCGGTCCGTAGGGCTTCCACGGTACCTGAGCCCACGCCCATACGGTACGTCGCCCGCACCACGGGCCCGGCCACAGGACCCTCGGGGAGCCCCGTCCCCGCTGGTCAACCGCGATTTTAACCACTTCTGAGCGGCCGACCCGCCGACGAACGTGAGAGTTCTCTCCAAGAGTGCGCCGACGGGTACCGCTCACACGTCAGTACGCCCGTTTCCCGGCCGCCTCGTGCATCCGCTGCTCGGCGATCCGGTCGGCCGCCGCGGCCGGCGGAATCCCGTCGTCCTTCGCACGTGCGAATATGGCGAGCGTGGTGTCGTAGATCTTCGCCGCCTTCGCCTTGCACCGCTCGAAGTCGAATCCGTGCAGTTCGTCGGCGACCTGGATGACCCCGCCGGCGTTCACCACGTAGTCCGGCGCGTAGAGGATCCCGCGGTCGGCGAGGTCCTTCTCGACGCCGGGGTGCGCGAGCTGGTTGTTGGCGGCGCCGCAGACGATCCGCGCGGTCAGTACGGGCACGGAGCCGTCGTTGAGCGCCCCGCCGAGCGCGCAGGGGGCGTAGATGTCCAGGCCCTCGACCCGGATCAGCGCCTCGGTGTCGGCCACCACGCCGACGGAGGGGTGCTTGTCGGCGATCCGCCGCACGGCTTCCTGCCGTACGTCCGTGATCACGACCTGGGCGCCCTCCTCCAGGAGGTGTTCGACCAGGTGGTGCCCGACCTTGCCGACACCGGCGACGCCGACCGTACGGTCACGCAGCGACGGGTCGCCCCACAGGTGCGCGGCGCTGGCCCGCATGCCCTGGTAGACGCCGAAGGCGGTGAGGACGGAGGAGTCGCCTGCGCCGCCGTTCTCGGGGGAGCGGCCGGTCGTCCAGCGGCACTCACGTGCGACGACGTCCATGTCGGCGACGTAGGTGCCGACGTCGCAGGCGGTGACGTAGCGCCCGCCGAGTGAGGCCACGAAACGGCCGTACGCGAGGAGCAGTTCCTCGCTCTTGTCGCGCTCCGGGTCGCCGATGATCACGGCCTTGCCGCCGCCGTGGTCGAGCCCGGCCATGGCGTTCTTGTACGACATCCCGCGCGCGAGGTTCAGCGCGTCGGCGACGGCCTCCTGCTCGCTCGCGTACGGGTAGAAGCGGGTCCCGCCGAGGGCGGGGCCGAGCGCGGTGGAGTGGAGGGCGATGACGGCCTTGAGGCCGCTCTTGCGGTCCTGGCAGAGCACGACCTGCTCATGACCGCCCTGGTCCGAGTGGAACAGGGTGTGCAGCACGTCGGCGGCGGCGCCGGTTACGTCGGTCACTGTGGTGACTCCTGGGTCCATTGCGGCGATGGGACACAGGCGCCCGTAAGGGTGGCGGGGCCTGTGAGCACGAGATTAGGGCCTGTCGGGGCCCTGGACCGTGCAGTGCTCAGGATCACCTTCTCCCGGCGTACGGACGTGCGACGATTTGCATAGTTTTCCCGCACGTTTGTGTGCGGGTTTCGCAGGTTTTCCCGGCAGGCGGCGGGGGAGAGAGCAGGCGTGCCCAAGGTGTCCTCGGTGATCGTCCCGTACGCGACCTATCTGCGCGTGTACGAACCGCTGGCCGCCTTCCCCGAGCCCGAGCGCAGCCACTGGGCGCGCTACGCCCGCCGCCCGGACCGTCCCTCGTACCAGGACGAGCTGCGCCGCTCCCTGGCCGATCTGCTGCCCACCCCGCCCGTCCCGGTGCCGGTGCACGAGAGCAGCGACGCGTTCGTGCTCGACGTGGACGGCGTGGTGTGCGTGTGCCCGTGGCGCACCCGGCTGCGCGGCTGGCTGGCCCTGGAGGAGCTCGGCGAGGAGCTGCCGGGCCCGGTGCTGGACGCGGTGCTGCCGGAGGTCGTACGGCGCCAGACCGCGCAGGACTACGAGCGCTGGCTCGCCCGCAACCCGGACGCCCGGCCCTGGATCCGCACCGCGACCTGGCAGGTGCCGCTGAACTGGTTCGTGCTCGTCTCCGACGAGGAGCGGCGCTTCGACAAGGGCTCCGGCGAGATCCCGCCGATGCTGCGCTACCGCACGCCCATGGTGCAGGCCCGGCGGCGCGTGGCGCGGGCTCTGCGGGCCCTGAAGGACGCCGTCGACGAAGGGCCGCTCATCGACGGCCTGATCGATGTGGGGCGCTGGCTGGAGGAGTTCCACCCGCGCTCGCTGGTCGAGCTGGACTACGGCGGTCTGGTGCATGTGCTGCCGCCGGGCGAGCTGGAGGACGACCACTCGGCGGCGGATGTGGCCGAGGGCATCGAGGCGCTCAGGCACGGTGACGGGGCCGCGGCCGGCGAGGCCTACGGGCGGCTCGTGGAGCGCTGGCGGACCGTCAGGGACCGTCGTTCGGCGAACTGAATGTGCCCCATGTCACGAACAGGCGTTTGACCTGACGCCCGTTTTGGGGTTTCGTCCTCGCTCAAGGTGTTCAACTTCCCCTGAAGTCTCACCGACAAGGGACGTAGGTCCCGATCCGGGCGTACACCTCACGGAGTGTCAAGCGTGACGGACCGCACGTACCCGGCTCTTGCATCTCTTGCCCCTCCTCATGCCAAAATAGGACAAGGGGCCCGGGGGAGGTTCCGCTTTGGGGGGTCTGGTGACTCCTGATCGCTGGCGTGACTGATCGTCACAGTGGCGTGACTGTCCGCTATGGCATGGTCCATCGGCTTCCGTCGCCGATGAACACCTGGGGGGCAATTCCATCGGTTTGGCCGACGCGGCTGGACAGATGGTGTAGTTGTAGTGCCGAGGACAAGCCGTTCGTCCTATAACCGACTCGACCCGCATCCGCCATTTCGGGCAACGCGGGTCAAGGTGCAGAATTTAGAGGAAAGAACCGAGAAGGTTCGGTTCTCCCGAGGAGGCCGCTCATGACCGCTCGCACCCCTGATGCCGAGCCGCTGCTGACCCCGGCTGAGGTCGCCACGATGTTCCGCGTGGACCCGAAGACGGTCACGCGGTGGGCGAAGGCCGGCAAGCTCACGTCCATCCGTACGCTCGGCGGGCACCGCCGTTACCGCGAGGCTGAGGTCCGCGCTCTGCTCGCGGGCATCCCGCAGCAGCGCAGCGAGGCCTGAACAACTGAATAACCGGACAAACCGGCCTGCCCCCCAGCTGGCCGCGGCGTCCGAACACTAGCTCCAAGCGACGCGGGTCCTGCCCCAACAGGGCCCATTCTCAACCTCGTCGTCGATCGCGCTGGACTCCGCCGAGTCCAGCGCGATCTTTTTTGTGCGCGGACTGTGGGTGGCGGGCGGCTCTGTGAGCGGCCTTGTCGGAGTCTGGGGAGGGGTGTCGGATCTCCTGTGGGGCGGCCCTGGGGCACGTGCGAGCGGGAGCGCGGTCGGCAGTGCGGGCAGGAGTGCAATTGCACATATTAAATTGACCTATTGTAGGGGAGGGGTAAGTTCCACGGTTTCAAAAACTCATGCGGTGACTCCCGTCACATGCCAGAGTCCTTGTTGCCGTCGAGCCCGGTGCGCTAAAGGGCGTTACGCCGGGGAGGGGCTCTCGTCCTCGACGGCCTCCTCCGGGGCCGTGACGGGGATTGCCGGTGCGGAGTCCATCGCCAGCCGCAACAGGCGGTGGCAGATCGGGCAGTGGCGGGTCAGATGCCGATACGACGACGCGGCCGACAGGTGCGCGCGGAGCAGCGCCCGCGTCTCGTGCCTGACCGTTGCCGCCATACGCCACCTCCGGGCTCCGCTGGGAACGGGGGCCTGGTTTCTGGGTACCGGGGTCTGGGGGCGCCGTCAAGATGGCGTGGCCGCTGTCGAGCCCTTGTTCGGCGCTCCAGTGGTCGTCCTGGGGGCTGCCGCCCCCAGCCCCCCGCTTCGGCCCTGAAGGGGCCTCGTCCTCAAACGCCGGACGGGCTGGAATGCCTGGACCGGCGTCCACACGCGAAGGAGGCCCGCGCCTCGTTGCCGGGTTGCGGGCCTGGCTTTCTGTTGCGGGCCTGACGGGTTTTGCTGTGTCTGGTTGCGGCTCCGCCGCGGGCGCGGCTTCTGGGGACGAAGAAGGCCCGCGTCCCGTTGCCGGGTTGCGGGCCTCGCTTCTGCTGCGGTCCTGACGGGATTTGCTGTGTCTGATTGCGGCTCCGCCGCGGGCGCGGCCTGTGGGGACGAAGAAGGCCCGCGCCCCGTTGCCGGGATGCGGGCCTCGCTTCTACTGCGGTCCTGACGGGATTTGAACCCGCGGCCTCCACCTTGACAGGGTGGCGAGCACTCCAAACTGCTCCACAGGACCAGGTTTCGCGGCGCTTACTGCTGCGTTGCGCTGCGAGAAGGACTGTACAGGAGCAGGGAGGTCCTGGTCGAACTCACCCTCCGTGTGGGCGTCGTCACGGAGCCAGCGTGTCGATCGCCTTCACGATCCGCTTGTCGGAGATCGGGTACGCGGTGCCGAGCGCGTGGGCGAAATAGCTGACCCGCAGCTCCTCGATCATCCAGCGGACGTCCAGGACCTGCTGGGGCACGGGCCGGCCCTGGGGGAGCTGTTCCAGGAGCCAGGCGTACTCGTCCTGCATCTCGTGGACCTTCTCCATGCGGGTCGTGTCCCGCTGGACGTTCGTCGCCATCTGTTGGAGCCGGCGGTCGGCGGCGACCAGGTAGCGCATCAGGTCGGGCAGCCGGCGCAGGCCCGTCTCCGTCACGAAGCCCGGCTTCACGAGCCCGTCCAACTGCTTGCGCACGTCCGCCAGGTTCGCCAGCAGCGCCGGGCTCCGTACGGCCTTCAGGCGCCGCTCACAGGCCTGCCAGGCGGCGAGCACCTGCTGCACCTGTCCGACCGTACGGACCGTCGTGTCGACGATCTCCGCGCGCACCTTGTCGTACAGCTTGCGATACGACTCGTCGTCCCACGCCGGCCCCCCGAAGTCCCCGATCAGCTTGTCCGCGGCCGCCGTCGCGCAGTCCTCGAACAGGGCCTGGATCGAGCCGTGCGGGTTCGCCGACAGGGCCAGCTTCTGGGGGTTGGTCAGCTTCTCGGACGCGAACTTCGCCGGGCTCACCGGGATGTTGCGCACGATCAGCCGCCGGGTGCCCTTCCACATCGCCTCGGCCTGCTCGGCCTCCGTGTCGAAGAGGCGGACGGAGACCGTGTCGCCGTCGTCGACCAGGGCCGGGTAGGCCTTCACCGGCTGACCGGCCCGACGGGTCTCGAAGACGCGCGTGAGCGTGCCGATCGTCCAGTCGGTCAGGCCCTTGCGCTCCAGGGATTCGCCGCCCTGACGCTCCGCCGTCGCCGCAGCGGCCTGTGAGAGGGCCTGGCGTGCCTTCGGCCTCAGCTTCAGGCGCAGGGACTCCAGGTCCTTGTCCTCGGCCAGTTTGCGGCGCCGTTCGTCGACGATCCGGAAGGTGATCCGCAGGTGGTCCGGGATCCGCGACTGGTCGAAGTCGTCGGCCTCGAAGGGAACTCCGACCATGCGTTTCAGCTCGCGGGCCATCGTGACCGTCAACGGTTCCTGGAGAGGTACCGCCGTGTCCAGGAAGCGTCTCGCGAAGTTCGGTGCCGGGACGTAGTTGCGGCGGATCGGCTTGGGGAGGGAACGGATCAGCTCCGTCACCAACTCCTCCCTCAGACCCGGGATCTGCCAGTCGAAGCCCTCGTCCTTCACCTGGTTCAGGACCTGGAGCGGGATGTGGACCGTCACACCGTCCGCGTCCGCGCCCGGCTCGAACTGGTACGTCACCCGGAACTTCAGCGGCCCCTGCCGCCACGAGTCCGGATAGTCGTCCTTGGTGACCGCCTCCGCCGACTCCCGGATGAGCATCTCCCGCTCGAAGTCCAGGAATTCGGGCTCCTCGTGCCGCTTCCGCTTCCACCAGGAGTCGAAGTGGGCGCCGGAGACGACGTGTTCGGGCACTCGCTGGTCGTAGAAGTCGAAGAGGGTGTCGTCGTCGACCACGATGTCCCGCCGCCGGGCGCGGTGTTCGAGCTCCTCGACCTCGCTCAACAGCTTGCGGTTGTCGGCGAAGAACTTGTGGTGGGTGCGCCAGTCGCCCTCGACCAGGGCGTTGCGGATGAAGAGCTCGCGGCTCGACTCCGGGTCGATACGGCCGTAGTTCACCTTCCGCTGGGCGACGATCGGCACGCCGTACAGCGTGACCTTCTCGTACGCCATCACCGCGGCCTGGTCCTTCTCCCAGTGCGGTTCGGAGTACGTCCGCTTCAGCAGGTGTTCCGCGAGGGGTTCGACCCACTCGGGCTCGATCTTGGCGTTGACCCGGGCCCAGAGGCGCGAGGTCTCCACCAGCTCCGCCGACATCACGAACCGCGGCTGCTTCTTGAAGAGCGCGGAGCCAGGGAAGATCGCGAACTTGGCGCCGCGGGCGCCCAGGTACTCGTTCTTGTTGCCGTCCTTCACGTCCTTCATCCCGATGTGGGAGAGGAGGCCGGCGAGGAGGGAGACGTGGACGGACTGGTCGGCGGCGTCCTCCTCGTTGAGGTGGATGCCCATCTGCTTGGCGACCGTGCGCAGCTGGGTGTAGATGTCCTGCCATTCGCGGATGCGCAGGAAGTTCAGGTACTCCTGCTTGCACATCCGGCGGAAGGACGACGAGCCACGCTCCTTCTGCTGCTCGCGGACGTACCGCCACAGGTTCAGGTACGCGAGGAAGTCGCTGGTCTCGTCCTTGAAGCGGGCGTGCTGCTGGTCGGCCTGGGTCTGCTTGTCGGCCGGGCGCTCGCGGGGGTCCTGGATGGACAGCGCGGCGGCTATGACCATGACCTCGCGGACACAGCCGTTCTTGTCGGCCTCCAGGACCATGCGCGCGAGGCGCGGGTCGACGGGCAGCTGGGCGAGCTTGCGGCCGGTGTCGGTCAGCCGCTTGCGTACGTCCTTCTGCGCCGGGTCCAATGCGCCCAGTTCCTGGAGGAGTTGGACGCCGTCGCGGATGTTGCGGTGGTCCGGCGGGTCGATGAAGGGGAACTTCTCGATGTCGCCGAGGCCGGCCGCGGTCATCTGGAGGATGACGGAGGCGAGGTTCGTCCGCAGGATCTCGGCGTCCGTGAACTCCGGGCGGGCGTTGAAGTCCTCTTCGCTGTACAGGCGGATGCAGATGCCGTCCGAGGTACGGCCGCAGCGGCCCTTGCGCTGGTTGGCGCTGGCCTGCGAGACCGGCTCGATGGGCAGCCGCTGCACCTTGGTGCGGTGGCTGTAGCGGGAGATGCGGGCGAAGCCGGGGTCGATGACGTACTTGATGCCCGGGACGGTGAGGGAGGTCTCGGCGACGTTGGTCGCCAGAACGATCCTGCGCCCGGTGTGCGGCTGGAACACGCGGTGCTGCTCGGCGTGCGAGAGCCGGGCGTAGAGGGGGAGGACCTCGGTGAAGCGGTAGTTCTTCTTCACCAGGGCGTCGGCGGTGTCGCGGATCTCCCGCTCGCCGGAGAGGAAGACGAGGATGTCGCCCTTGCCCTCGCCCTGGAGCTCCTCGACCGCGTCGCAGATCGCGGTGATCTGGTCGCGGTCGGAGTCGTCCGAGTCCTCTTCCAGGAGCGGCCGGTAGCGGACCTCCACGGGATACGTACGGCCGCTGACCTCGACGATCGGGGCGTCTCCGAAGTGCCGGGAGAACCGCTCGGGGTCGATGGTCGCCGAGGTGATGACGACCTTGAGGTCGGGGCGCTTCGGCAGCAGCTGGGCCAGGTACCCGAGCAGGAAGTCGATGTTGAGGGACCGCTCGTGGGCCTCGTCGATGATGATCGTGTCGTAGGCGCGCAGCTCGCGGTCGGTCTGGATCTCGGCGAGCAGGATGCCGTCCGTCATCAGCTTGACGAAGGTGGCCTCCGGGTTCACCTGGTCGGTGAAGCGCACCTTCCAGCCGACGGCCTCGCCCAGCGGGGTGTCCAGCTCCTCGGCGACCCGCTCGGCGACCGTGCGGGCGGCGATCCGGCGGGGCTGGGTGTGCCCGATCATGCCCTTGACACCCCGGCCGAGCTCCAGGCAGATCTTGGGGATCTGGGTGGTCTTGCCGGAGCCGGTCTCGCCGGCCACGATCACGACCTGGTGGTCGCGGATGGCGGCCGCGATGTCGCCCTTCTTCTGGCTGACCGGCAGCTGCTCGGGATACGACACGGCGGGCACCCGCGCGCGCCGGGCGCCCACGCGCTCCTCGCCCTTGCCGACCTCCGCCTCGATCTCGGCCAGCACGGCGGCCCGCGCCTCCGGTTTGCGGATCTTGCGCGCGCCTTCGAGCCTGCGCCCGAGCCGGTGCGCGTCACGCAGGGACAGCTCGGTCAGGCGGGCGGCGAGGTCCCCGAAGGAGGGAGAGCCGGGGGCGGGGGCAGGGTGCGTAGACATACGCGATCCAGGATCTCATCCCCGGGAAATTACTGGCGAACGGTTTTGTCCGGCGTCGCGCGGCACATACAACAAGACCCCGATCCGGAGATCGGGGTCTGTGCTGTGGCTGGGGCCGGGGTCGAACCGGCGACCTACCGCTTTTCAGGCGGTCGCTCGTACCAACTGAGCTACCCAGCCGCGAGGCTTCCGGGGAAACCTCAGCGGTCCTGACGGGATTTGAACCCGCGGCCTCCACCTTGACAGGGTGGCGAGCACTCCAAACTGCTCCACAGGACCAAGCGTTGTGCACGAACAGTGTCGCACACGGTGTTGCGTGCCCCCAACGGGATTCGAACCCGTGCTACCGCCTTGAAAGGGCGGCGTCCTAGGCCGCTAGACGATGAGGGCTATCGGCCCGCCTGGGCGCTTCTCAGCGCGTCGGGGACGTGAGAAGCATATGGGATGCCGGGAGGTATCGCCAAAACGGTTTAAGGGCTGCCCGAGGAGGAGCCGGACGGCGAGGGCGTGGGGGAGCCGGTCGGGGACGGTGTCGCTCCTGGCTGGTTGTCCTCCGGGAGGTGGCGGCTGACCTCCGCCGTCGTGAGGCCGAGGCCGCCGAGCTTGATCTCGTCCCAGGCCTGGAGACGGCGGGTGTCGCGGTCCAGGTAGAGGATCGAGGCCTCGATGGGGTCGGGGTACTTGCCCTCCACGGCCCGCAGTCCGCTGCCGCCCGTGGAGCCCTCGACGCGCAGCCGGGTGCCCTTGTCCATGACCTCCATCTCCTGGTGGTGGAGGTGCCCGGACAGGATCATCGGGACCTCGCCGTCGACCCGGCGGGCCGCCGAGGGTTCGTGGGCGATCGCGAGGTCGACCGGCGTGCCCGCGGCCCGCTGTGCGCGCAGGGCCGCGGCAAGGCGGTCGCCCGCCGCCTCCTGGGACTCGTCGGCGCCCGGGTTCGTGGAGCGGTCGGGGGTGAACTGGGGGTCGCCCATGCCGGCGAACCGCAGTCCGGCGATCGTCTGCGCCCGGCCGTTGTCGAGGACGTGGACGCCCTTCAGCCCCTCCATGTAGCGCTGGGTGGTCAGCGAGTCGTGGTTGCCGCGGACCCAGACGTACGGCGCCCCGAGGTCCGGGATCGGGTCGAGGAAGCCGTTCTCCGCCGCCGTGCCGTGGTCCATGGTGTCGCCGGAGTCGACGATCACATCGACCTTGTACTGCTCCACCAGCGAGGCGATGATCTTCCAGCTCGCCGGGTTGAGATGGATGTCGGAGACGTGCAGGACCCGGATCGTGGTGGGGTCCGGCTGGTAGGCGGGGAGCGTGGACGTGACGTCGTAGAGCTTCGTCACGTTCGTCACCAGGCGGGCCAGCTCCTTCTGGTAGACGTCGAACTCGGTGACGATGCTGCGCGCGTTGCCGACCAGGGAGGGCGCGGAGGAGAGCAGCCCCGAGAACTTCGGCTCCAGGACGGATTCCGGGTTCCAGGTGGCGTACGCCGTGCCGCCGGAGGCCGCCAGGAGCGTGAGGGCGAGGCCGCCGGCCGCGAGGGCGCGGCGGGGGCGGCGGTAGACCGCGAGGCCGAGTGCGGTGGCGCCCGCCACCACGGCGACGCAGGAGCGCAGGGCGAGGTCGAGGGTGCCGTGCTCGACGTCCTTGGCGACCTCGTCCTGGAGGCCGGAGAGCCGCTCGGGGTGGTCGACGAGGGCCTGGGAGCGTTCCGGGTCGAGCTGGTCGACGTTGACGTCGAGGCGGACCGGGGCCTGGTGGCTGTCGAGCTGGAGCGCGCCGAGCGGGGAGATGTTGATCTTCGTGCCGCCGGTCAGGGACGGGCGCAGGGTCATCGTCGTGTTCATGGGGCCGACCGGGACCCGGACGTTGCCGACGATCAGCAGTCCGAGCCAGGTGCCCATCAGGACGACGGCGACGAGACCGAGGGCGCGGGCCCAGGGGTGCGGCTGGTGGACGAGCTCGACGGACGGGTGGGAGCGGCGCCTGCCGTAGTGGCGGGCGAGGGCTCGCGGGGGCCTTCGTAGCGTGTTCAGGATGCTCCGGACGTTCAGGACTGCGGCGGGGACGCGGGCCATTGGTCCCGTATGCCCAAGTCCGCTCGTGGATATGCGGGCGTGCTCATGACTCTCGTACGACGGTGTCGTACCGGAGAATGGGCGTGTGCTGGAGATGACGCGCGAGGAGTTCGAGGAACTGGTCGCCGAGGCGCTGGACCGGATTCCGCCGGAGTTGACGCGGCTGATGGACAACGTCGCGGTGTTCGTCGAGGACGAACCACCGGCGGACGATCCCGAGTTGCTCGGGCTGTACGAGGGCACCCCGCTGACCGACCGGGGCGAGTGGTACGCCGGGGTGCTGCCGGACCGCATCACGATCTACCGGGGACCGACGCTCAGGATGTGCGAGTCGCGCGAGGACGTCGTCGCGGAGACCGAGGTCACGGTGGTGCACGAGATCGCCCATCACTTCGGGATCGACGACGCCCGGCTGCACGCGCTCGGGTACGGGTGAGTGGGTTTCGAACGGGGCGCGTGTCCTCTTGTGGGCGGCGGGAGTTGGGCAGGTTGACTCTTTGACGACCGCCCTCGGAGGTGGCTGCTCGTGCGCCCCTTGTACGTACCCGTCCGTCTGGCCGCCACGGTCATGGCCGTCGCCGCCGCAGCGGGCTGCATGAGCGTGGGCGGGGACGACGGAGGCGGCGGCGCGAAGCCGTCGCACTCCGCCGGAGAGCGGGGCGGAAAGGCGCCGGACGGGGGACCGGCGGGCTCGGGTGGTTCCGTGGGGCTCGGCGGGACGGGCTCGGACGGCAAACACGGCAAGCACGGCAAGGGGAAGCCCGGGGAGGAGTCCGCCTCCCCGTCCGCGTCCGCCTCGGCGGGAGCCGCCGCGTCGGCCTCGGCGGGCGCGAAGCCGGGGCACTCGGTGAAACCGGTGCCCTCGCCGACGAGGACCGACCCGGCGCCCACGCGTTCGCCCGATCCCGAGCCGCCGCTGCCCAGTGAGCCGCCCGCGTCGCCCACGCCCTCGCCGCCGCCCGCCGAGCCCTCCTCGTCGGCGCAGCCGGAGACCGGGACGCAGCTCAGCCAGCGCGAACCCGCACCCACGGCCGGTTCGCCGGTGTGACAGCGAAAGGCCCGGAGACGGCGAAAGGCCCGGAGTGACCTCCGATACATACGCGGGCATCGGTTTGCCTTCGGGGGTGACGGGTGCGTATGGTTATAGATCGTTTGATCATTTGCCCGGCGCCAAGACAGAAGAGCGCCGTGTGGCGCGTTCTCTCCCTTGCCGTGGCTGACCGCATAGAGGCGGTCGTATTGCGAATCACGGAGTTGACGGGCGCGTGCCGACGAGACTCCGGAAGGTTTCGCATACGCATGTCCATTTCCAGTACTGATCACGTCGTCGTGCCCGAGAACGAGGGCACCGAAAACGTCGTGGAAGCTCCCGAGGTCACCTTCGCGGACCTCGGTCTCCCCGAGGCCGTCGTGCGCAAGCTCGCGCAGAACGGCGTGACCACCCCCTTCCCGATCCAGGCCGCGACCATCCCGGACGCCCTGGCCGGCAAGGACATCCTCGGCCGTGGCCGCACCGGCTCCGGCAAGACCCTCTCCTTCGGTCTGCCGACCATGGCCCGCCTGTCCGGCGGCCGCACCGAGAAGCACCGGCCGCGCGCCGTCATCCTCACCCCGACCCGTGAGCTCGCGATGCAGGTCGCGGACGCGCTGCAGCCCTACGGCGACCAGCTCGGCCTGAAGATGAAGGTCGTCTGCGGCGGTACGTCCATGAGCAACCAGATCTACGCCCTGGAGCGCGGCGTCGACATCCTCGTCGCCACCCCGGGACGGCTGCGCGACCTCATCAACCGCGGCGCCTGCTCCCTCCAGGACATCGAGGTCGCCGTCATCGACGAGGCCGACCAGATGTCCGACCTGGGCTTCCTGCCCGAGGTCACCGAGCTGCTCGACCAGGTCCCGGCCGGCGGCCAGCGGATGCTGTTCTCGGCCACCATGGAGAACGAGATCTCCACGCTGGTCAAGCGCTACCTGAGCAACCCCGTGACGCACGAGGTCGACAGCGCCCAGGGCAACGTGACGACCATGTCGCACCACATCCTGATCGTGAAGCCCAAGGACAAGGCGCCGGTCACCGCGGCCATCGCCTCCCGCAAGGGCCGCACCATCATCTTCGTCCGCACCCAGCTGGGCGCCGACCGCATCGCCGAGCAGCTGCGCGAGGCCGGTGTGAAGGCCGACGCGCTGCACGGCGGTATGACCCAGGGCGCGCGGACCCGCACGCTGGCCGACTTCAAGGACGGTTACGTCAACGCGCTCGTCGCGACCGACGTCGCCGCCCGCGGCATCCACGTCGACGGCATCGACCTCGTCCTGAACGTGGACCCGGCCGGTGACCACAAGGACTACCTGCACCGCGCGGGCCGTACCGCTCGCGCCGGCCGCACCGGCACGGTCGTGTCCCTGTCGCTGCCGCACCAGCGCCGCCAGATCTTCCGGCTGATGGAGGACGCGGGCGTCGACGCCGGGCGTCACATCATCAACTCCGGTACGGCCTTCGAGCCCGAGGTCGCCGAGATCACCGGCGCCCGTTCGATGACCGAGGTCCAGTCCGAGTCCGCGGCCAACGCGGCTCAGCAGGCCGAGCGCGAGGTCGCCCAGCTCACCAAGGAGCTGGAGCGGGCGCAGCGCCGCGCGACCGAGCTGCGCGAGGAGGCCGACCGCCTGGTCGCCCGTGCCGCCCGCGAGCGCGGTGAGGACCCGGAGGCCGCGGTCGCCGAGGCGCAGGCCGTGGTGGCGGAGGCGGCCGAGGCCCTGTCCGTGCCCGAGCAGCCGGTCGCGCAGGACGAGCGTCGGGACGACCGTGGCGGTCGTTCGTACGAGCGTCGTGACAACGACCGTGGTGGCTTCCGTCGGGACAACGACCGTCGGGACGACCGTGGTGGCCGTTCCTTCGAGCGTCGTGACAACGACCGTGGTGGCTTCCGTCGGGACAACGACCGCCGTGACGACCGTGGTGGCCGTTCCTTCGAGCGCCGTGACGACCGTCCCTCGGGCGGTTTCAACCGTGACCGTCGTGACGAGCGTCCCTCGGGCGGCTTCCGCCGCGACGACCGCCCCACCGGTGGCTTCAACCGCGACCGCCGTGACGACCGTGGCGGCCGTTCCTTCGAGCGCCGTGACGACCGTCCCTCGGGCGGTTTCAACCGTGACCGTCGTGACGAGCGTCCCTCGGGCGGCTTCCGCCGCGACGACC
>NZ_JBIAUQ010000012.1:0-27663 GCF_042893155.1 Streptomyces sp. NPDC001668 | reverse complement strand
CGGACCGCCCCACCGGCGGCTTCAACCGCGACCGCCGTGACGAGCGTCCGTCCACCCACCGGGGCAGCGACCGTCCCTTCAACCGCGACCGTCAGGGCGACCGCCCCACCGGTGGCTTCCGCTCCGGCGGCCACGACCGCCCCACCGGCCGTCGTGACGACCACCGCACCACCGGCACCGGCACCGGCACCGGCTCCTTCGGCCGCCGCGATGACAAGCCGCGCTGGAAGCGCAACGGCTGACACAGTGTGAACGGCTGACACAGTGTGAACTGAGCGAGGGCCCGTACGACTTCGGTCGTGCGGGCCCTTTGCCATACCGGGGGAAACCGCTCTCCCCGGACTCCCTCAAGCTGTGAGAGGGCTGTAGGATCAGCCGTCTTCTGAGGGGGAAGCGACGGCTGGGGCCAGGGGGCACTGAGGAGCCGGCACCCTCTCTGTTCACGGGGAGGATCGTTTTGGCTCGTCATGCCTTCGTACGTCTCACGCGCGCGAGACGCGCGGCCCTCGCGGTGGCCGCCTCCGCGGCTCTCGCGGCCGGGCTGAGCCCGCTGCTGCCGTCGGCCTCGGCGGCCGAGGAGCCGCAGGAGACCGTGGTGCCGGCGTCGTTGCGCAGCACGTACACGGCGGCCTCGCTCTTCAACCCCTCGACCGGTGGAGGCCACGACGGCGCCGGCGCGCAGGGCGTGTTCCACTCGCTGGAGGGCAACACCGGGCTGGTCTGGACGCGGTACTCGGACGGCAAGTCGGTGCGGGTGACCACCCCGCAGGGAGTCCTCGGTACCTGGGGGACGGGCAGTGACGTCCTCGCGTACCGGTACGGCGACGGCCGCGTGGACCTGTGGAACGCCGCCGACGGGACCACCCGAACCGTTCAGCTGCCTTCGGGGACGACTCTGTACACGGCCTACGAGGACCTGGCCGTCGGCTACCGCACCGTCACCGCGGAGGACGGGACGACCAGCAGGGAGATGCATCTGCTCCTTCCGCAGTCCGACGGCACCACCCGCGACGTGCCGGTCGGCGGACTGCCGGACGGGGTGAGGCTGCTCGGACCGGTGGGCGGGGACGACAGCGATCTGCTCTTCCGGGCGGTCCAGGGCCGGCAGTACGTCTGGGTGATGGTCGACCGAGCGACGGGACAGGCCCGGAGCTGGTCGCAGCCGCTCTCCCACATCTACAGCCAGGCGCAGGTCTCCGGCCGCCATGTGGTCCTCTTCAACCCCAATGACGCCACCGTGCTGGTGCTGCCGCGCGACGACCTGTCGGGCACGCCCGCCGAACTCACGCTCTCCGGCAGCGGCGTGAACCCGGCCGAGGACCTGACCATCGTCGGCGACTGGCTGGTCCACCGGCCCTCCGCCTCCACGGCCGTCCTGGCCAAGCCGATCACCGGCGGCCCGTCGGTGCAGCTCGCCACATCGAGCCCCGGCATCTCGACCGGCCCGGACGGCACCGACGTCTTCATCGGCCGCACCGGCGCCGACGACTGGGGGATCCAGCGCCTGCACCCCGGCGCGGACGGCAAGCCGGCCGTCACGCTGGTCAAGCCGCTCCCCAAGCCGCCGGCCCCGGTCCAGGGCCTCTCCCTCCAGCAGGGCCGGCTGGTCGTCACCGACACCGGCGGCAGCTCCCGGCGCGACGACTATGTGCGGACCGTCGCCGTCACCGGGACACCCACCTTCGGCGAGCGCTCCGAGTTCACCCCCCGGATCACCTCGGACGTGGTGATCGGCGCCTGCGCGGCGACCGACGTGGCCTGCTCGCAGGTCTACGGCACGGCCGACGGGCGGATCGCCTGGCTGGAGCACACCACCTCCGGGACGGAGGACCTGCTCCGGGTCAACGGGCCGACCCCAACGGGTTATTGGGGCAAGGCCGTGCCGAAGGGCGGACGCATCACCGATGTCTCGGGCCGCTATGTCCTCTACACGGCCGCCGACAAGCAGTACGTCTATCTGATCGGCAACGACGCCACCCCGGTCGTCACCCGCACCCCTGGCGCCGCCGCGCTCGACGGCGACACCCTGTGGACCCCGGGCACGGCCCCCGGCACCGTCACCGCGTACAGCCTGACCGCGAAGAGGACCACCGAGACCCTCACCACGGACGCCGGCTGCTCCCCGGCCGGCCTCCAGGCGCTCGGCCGCTACCTGTACTGGACCTGTGACGGCAAGGCCGGTGTCTACGACCGTACGGCGCACACGTCGGTACCGGTGCCGACGGGCGAGGCCGCGCTCGGCGACGGGTTCGTCGTCACGCACGACAAGCAGGCCGGGAAGCTGACGCTGACGACGGTCGCGGACGGCACGCCCGCGAGCCGGGTGATCGGTGACCTGCCCGACACCGGCGACTCGCAGCGGAACGTGCGCTGGACCGTCGACAAGGCGGGCTCGAACGCGGCCTACGTGGACGCGCGGGAGCAGGTCCACCTCGTGCCGTCGGGGGTGGCGCAGCAGCCGCTGAGCCTGCTGGCACCGGTCACGAAGGCGGCGCTCGTCACGGCGCACGAGATCGACGCGACGCCGGACACCCTGGTCTCCCTGCTGCTGTCGAAGCCGACGGCGAGTTCGCGGCTGACCGTGCGTTCCAAGGCGACCGGCAAGGTCGTGTACACGCGGGACGGCGGCGCCGCGCGCGGCAGCCTGAACGTCGGCTGGCCCGGGACCGACTCCAACGGGAAGGTCCTGACCGACGGCCCCTACGACTGGACGCTGTCGGTCACCCCGGCGGACGGCGTCGGGGCCGCGCCGTCGTGGACCGGCTCGGTCGGGCTGCTCGACGGCCTCCCGGCCCGCCACCACCACGTCGGCGGCAGCGACGCCATCGGCGACCTGCTCACCCAGAGCTCCTCGGGCACGCTCTCCTTCCACCAGGGCACGGGCAAGGGCACGTTCACCGGGGACATTCCCAGCAGGGGCTGGGCGGCCACGGTGAAGCCGCTGCCCTTCGGCGACCTGAGCGGCGACCGCTGCAACGACATCCTGATGCGCTTGGCCAGTGGTGCCCTGCGCCTGTACAAGCCGGGTTGCAGCGCCGAGTTCAAGACGTCCACGCCGTACACGACGCTCGGCAGTTCGGGCTGGAACCAGTACGACGTGCTGACCTACCCCGGTGACGTGACAGGGGACGGCCGTCCCGACCTGATCGCGCGGGGTGCCTCGACCGGCACGGTCTACCTCTACAAGGGCACCAGCGCCGGCAAGCTCTCCGCCCGCGTGAAGCTCTACGACAACTGGAAGACCTACAAGAAGGTCGTCGGCACCGGGGACCTCAACGGTGACGGGATCGGGGATCTGCTCGCGCAGGACAAGTCCAACAACCTCTACCGGTACTACGGCAAGGGCGACGGGACGTTCTCGGCTCGCACGAAGCTGTTCACGGCGTGGGGCGGTTCGTACAACGTGGTCGTGGGTGCCGGGGACATCACCGGGGACGGCAGGGCCGACCTGGTCTCCCGGGACACCGGCGGGAACGTCTGGCGCAACAGCGGGGACGGCAAGGGGTCGTTCGGGGCGCGGGTGAAGATCGCCGGCGGCTGGCAGGGCTACAAGGGCCTTTTCTAGAGGGGCACTTCTCGGCCAAGTTGTGACGTGTGTCACGCCCCCGGTGTGGGAATCGCTGGGGGCATGACAGATGACGCCATAGCGAGCGGGCAGAAGGGCCCTTCCGACTCGGGCCTCTCCGACGAAGAACGGCTTGCCCAGCTCGGCTACACGCAGGTCCTCGCCCGCCGCATGTCGGCGTTCTCCAACTACGCGGTCTCCTTCACGATCATCTCGGTCCTGTCGGGCTGTCTGACGCTGTACCTGTTCGGCATGAACACGGGCGGCCCGGCCGTGATCACCTGGGGCTGGGTCGCCGTAGGCCTGATGACACTGTTCGTCGGCCTGTCGATGGCCGAGATCTGTTCGGCGTACCCGACCTCGGCGGGCCTGTACTTCTGGGCCCACCGCCTGGCCCCGCCCAGAACCGCGGCGGCGTGGGCGTGGTTCACGGGCTGGTTCAACGTGCTCGGCCAGGTGGCGGTGACGGCGGGCATCGACTTCGGGGCCGCGTCCTTCCTCGGCGCCTACCTGAACCTCCAGTTCGACTTCAAGGTGACCCCGGGCCGCACGATTCTCCTCTTCGCCGCGATCTTGATCCTGCACGGCCTGCTCAACACCTTCGGCGTGCGGATCGTCGCGCTGCTGAACAGCGTGAGCGTGTGGTGGCACGTGGTGGGCGTGGCGGTGATCGTCGGCGCGCTCACCTTCGCTCCGGATCACCACCAGTCGGCGTCCTTCGTCTTCGGCGAGTTCGTGAACCACACGGGCTGGGGGAGCGGGGTGTACGTCGTCCTCATCGGGCTCCTGATGGCCCAGTACACCTTCACCGGCTACGACGCGTCGGCCCATATGACCGAGGAGACCCACGACGCGTCCACGGCGGGGCCGAAGGGCATCGTCCAGTCGATCTGGACCTCGTGGATAGCGGGCTTCGTGCTGCTCCTGGGCTTCACCTTCGCGATCCAGTCCTACGACGGAGCCCGCACGTCCCCGACGGGCGCGCCGCCGGCCCAGATCCTCCTGGACGCCCTCGGCGCGACGGCCGGCAAGCTGCTCCTGCTGGTCGTGATCGGCGCCCAGCTGTTCTGCGGGATGGCCTCGGTGACCGCCAACAGCCGCATGATCTACGCCTTCTCACGCGACGGCGCGCTGCCGTTCTCGCACGTGTGGCACACGGTGAGCCCGCGCACCCGGACCCCGGTGGCGGCGGTGTGGCTGGCGGCGGCGGGGGCACTGCTGCTGGGGCTGCCGTACCTGATCAACTACGCGGCCTACGCGGCGGTGACGTCCGTCGCGGTGATCGGGCTGTACATCGCCTACGTCATCCCGACCCTGCTCCGGCTGCGCAAGGGCGACTCCTTCGACCGGGGGCCGTGGCACCTCGGCCGCTGGTCCCGCGTGATCGGCGTGGTCTCGGTGGTGTGGGTCGCCGTCATCACGGTCCTGTTCATGCTCCCGCAGGTCTCGCCGGTCACCTGGGAGACCTTCAACTACGCCCCGATCGCCGTCCTCGTCGTCCTCGGCTTCGCCTGGACCTGGTGGGCGGTCTCGGCCCGGCACTGGTTCCTGAACCCCGAGCACGAGCGCACCAAGGCCCGCGAGGCGGCCCGCGTGAACGCGCCAGAACCGGTCGATCCCTGACCTTCCGCCCCGTTCCGTCCTCCCGACGCGGCCGTGTCCCGGATACCCGATCGGAGACACGGCCACGTCCGGCTATGCTCGGGGAGGCAACATCGCCTGGGCCCTTAGCTCAATTGGCAGAGCAGTGGACTTTTAATCCATTGGTTGTGGGTTCGAGTCCCACAGGGCCTACCGGGGGCGAGGCCACTTTGTGGCCCTGACCAGCGGTTTTGTGGCCCCGACCGGTTCTTCCGGTCGGGGTCGTGCCATGTGAGGAGGACGTCTGCGTGAGCGGGTGTGCGACAGACAGCGTGGCTTGTTCATTCACCGCCTCCTTCTTCAGGGTTCGCTGCCGTAGGTGCTCCCCTGTGTGGCATCGAAGGCATTGGTGAGACCGTCGAGGCGGTCGGCGAGTTCTCGAAGCCGATCCGCATGTGCCGCGAGAGTGTCCGAGAGGTGGCGCAAGTCGTCGGAACCATGCGGATGCCAGTCGCCATCCATTTCGACGTTCACGAAGGGGACGTGACCGGGTGGGAGCTCGGTGAAAGGGCGTTGTTCGAAGCACGCACGCAGGATCACCGCTGTGCCACGGCTCGTTGAGGTCGTGAATTCGTAGTCAGGGCTCGCGTGAGTGATGTCGACGCGGTAGCCGCCGGGCTGATGCTCTTCGTGATCCAGCATGAGCGGGTTCCTTGGTCCGATAGCCGTTGGCCCTGAGGCGGAGAGGGGTGCGGATCCCAGCTCATTCCTCGTTCAGGAGCTCAGACGCGGCCTTCGGATCCATGAGGGTCGACCAGGCTTGCTCGGCGGGAAGAAGGGGGCGGCTGGGGAGGGCGTACTCGGGATACCAGTCGGTGGGATCGCAGCCGGGGACATGGCGCAGGATGACCGCGATGAGATCTTCCGGGATAGAGCCGGTGATGCGCACGGCGACATAGGTCTCATGGCCGTCGTCGGCGCGTACGAGGATGCCGAGGCGGAAGGTGGGAAAGTCGGCGGCGTGCTCATGCCCGTCGTGCAGTGATCCACGAGCCAGCTCCCGGACAGCCGCAGCGAGATGGCGGACAAGCCGCGTGCCGGCTTCGAGTTGGTAGCGGTCACGGTCATTTTGGTCAGGGAGGAGATGCCCCACGTACGCTTTGGTGCTCAGGGGCTGACGTTTGTCGGCGTTGTAGCGGGCTCGTGCCGCCATCGCGGACGTCTCCAGGGCTGAGTAGAAGTCGTCTGGCGACCCGTCCTCGCGTTGCCCGGCGGCGATGAGCCAGGGTAGGTCCTCGTCCGTCCAGACCGCTCCGCGCCAGCGCTGGACCTTGACTTTGAAGAGCACCTCATCATCGATCGAGCGGATCCGCTCCTGCCCCGACTCGCTTTCTGCGAAGCGTTCCCGGGCCTTGGCCAAGATCGGATGATCCAGTTCATCGAGCGGCTCCCGGGCTGACGGGAGCGGGAGTTTCAGGTCCTCGCGGAGCGCGCGGAGGGTGGGGCGAGCGGGCTGCACCGATCAGTCGTCCTTACCTACTCCGCCGAGTTCCTTGATCCGCTCCGGCGACAGTCCGGTGAGCAGCGAGACGCTCGACTCGACGGATCCGTCAAGCTTGCGCATCTTCTCCAGCATGCTGGCCCGAACCTCCTCACGGCGGATCTCCAAGTAGGTTCGGACGGCCTCCGCGACCAGGTCCTTCTTCGTCATTCCCAGAAAGTGGGCGCCGTCCGCGATCAGCTCGTCTATGGCCGCATCGACCTTCAACGGTGCCGTTGTCCGGGTTGTCCTGCTCCGCGCTTCCTCTGTGATTCCCATGCTCACATCCTCCTCGGGTACCAAAAGATACTCGTATTCTTCTCTACTTGCGATCGATGAGCGAGGTCGCCCTCGTAGCCGAGCCCGAAGCAGCGACTGCAGGTTGGTGGCGTTGCGTCCGCGCTCAAAGGTGCGCTCCGTCAGCCATGGCGCGGTCACCGATTACACGATGAACAGAGCTGAGAGAGCATCCTGATGCTCCTGTCCGTTCTCGCTGACCCAGCGTGGGCGCGGATGGGGATCCCGTTGGTGCGGTACGTGAGGGCGGCGGCCGTGCCTATGGTGCACTCGACTGCATGTTCGCTTCCCGTGCGGTCTTGATGACCTCCGGCCGGGCACATCCGGATGGCAAGGTGCACATGCTGGTGCCGGTGATGCCCGTGCTCGGGCCGAGTCGACGTCCCCAACTGGTCAACGGCCGAGAGGCTTGGCCGCCAGAGCGAAGCCATGTGCACAGGTGTGATTCGCTGGGAACTCCACCGCTGCGCGGTCACTGCCAGTAAGGTGCTCTGGACACAAAGCAGAGATCGCGGGGCGTGGGGAATGAGTAAGACCGTACGGCTGGAGTTGATCGGGCTTTCAGACACCGATGACGACGAACTCCTCAGCTTGGGCAGTCAACTGCGTCGCTGTCTCCTCGAACTGGATGTGGCAGACGTGCAGTTGGCGCGTTCCACCAGTGATGTCCCGCCAGGAGCGAAGAGTGGTGAACTGATCGCTGCCGGAGCGGTTGCTGTCACCGCCTCCCCGTTCGTCCTGCGTCAAGTACTCAAGCTTGCTGAGATTTGGCTGCAGAACCGTCCAGTTCGCGGCATCAAGGTTGAACTGGGCGGCCGCACGATGGAGTTGAGTGACGCATCGGAGGTTGAGCGGGAACGGCTGATCGACGCCTTTCTGGCACATGGCGGGGCGCCTGACGAAGATGAGACGGGCACTGTGCAACCGCAGTCTTCGACCTCGTGACTGTCCAGGCATTGGGCGAAGGCCAGCGCAGGGCCCTGCTCATCGGCACGGGAACATACGACAACCCGGAACTCTCCAAGCTGCTGTCCCCGGAGGCGGACTGCGCTGGTTTGACCGAGGTGCTACGCGATCCAGAGATCGGCCAGTTCGAGGTCCAACAACTGGTCGACGCCGACCGGCCCATGCTGGAGCGAGCGATCGAGGAGTTCTTCCTCACCGCGCGACGGGATGACGTCTGTCTGCTGTACTTCTCGTGTCACGGGGTAAGAAACCGCAGCGACAAGCTCTATTTCGCCGTTCGGAACACCGATCCGGAGCGCCCCGCACACTCGGCAATCTCCGCGAGTTTCGTCCACGACATGATGGACGAGTGCCGTGCCCGCAGCGTTGTTGTGGTGGTGGACTGCTGCTACAGCGGATTGTTCATTCCTGGCGCCAAGGGGAGTGAATCGGCAGGATTCGAGGAGGTACTGGCCGGCCACGGCCGTGTCATCGTCACTGCCGGCACCCGGATGCAGCGCGCCTGGGAAGGGGATCACTCGAACGCGGAGACGCCTGCACTCTCGCGCTTCACCGCAGCGATCGTCGAAGGCTTGCGCACTGGTGACGCCGATCTCAATGGCGACGGTCTCGTCACTCTTCAGGAGTTGTTCAAGTACACCTCTGAGCGGCTCCACCTGGAGGGGGTCGAACAGACGCCGCGGATGGGCGGCGAGATGCAGTACGACATAGTGCTGGCCAGGGTGAAGAAGAAGCGCCGGCAGCGGTCTTCGCGTACCGCCACCAGGAAGTCACAGAGCCGCCGGACTGCCAGCCCGTCCCCGACCCGTCGAGTTGAAGTGCCCTGGCGGGTCTCGGCTGCTTCCGGCTCCGCTCGTCAGCCTGTCCTTTCCGACGGCATCTTGGTAGTACACGATAAGTACAGCCTGCACGTGTTCGACGCGGAGTCCCGCCGCCGATACCCGCTGATTCAGACGAACTACCCCGGCACTGCCGTCTTCCACAGTGGCACTGCCTACTTCCCAGGCCCGGGCAGCTGGCTGCGGGCCGTCGATCTGCGAACGGGGAAACCTCGTCGGTCTGCCCGGCTGCAAGTCTGTGACGGCCTTCTGAGTGTCTCCTCAGACACTCTGTACGCACCGAGCCCGGACGGATGCCTTCACTCGATCGATGTCAGGTCCGATGGCATTCGCTGGTCACAACGCCTGGGGCAACTCGCCGTCGGCTGTTCTCCCGAAGCGGCCGCAGGCAATGTGATTGTCATGACAGAGGATCCCGAGTCGCCGGGCCACACTACGGACTCATCCGGGAAGAGCGTCCTGGCAGTCCTGGAAGTCACAGGTCAACCAAGCTGGTCTTACCAGCCCGAAAAGCCGCTTACCGGAGAATGGGCTGTCACTGACTCCGGTATCTACCTGGTCCAGCAGGTCGATCTCTCTCACCAATGGATCGTGGCCGTCGACCCGGCCAGCGGTGAAACACTGTGGCGGTTCGAGGCAGCAACCAACCTCGCTATCGCCCCGGCTGCGGTGAGCGGATTGGTGGTGTTCGGGGACGTGGACAACCGGCTTGTCGCCCTCGATGCAAAGAGTGGAGCCCAGCTATGGGAACGGAAGACCAAGGGGCGTGTTCTCACCCGCCCGTTTGCGGTAGGCGACACACTCTTCACTGCTGATCGTGCGGCAATGTTGACAGCTTGGAAACTCCCGGTCGGCCGAAGGCTCCGCTCTTACGACGTGCTTCTGAGCCCTGACCGCCAAGGGGCCCCGGCCTGCACCAACGACTGGCTATACCTGACGGATTCCCAAGGAGACATGCACGCCGTTCCCGCGAAGCTTCGTGCGTGAGCGATGCGTGAGCGGACAGTGTGGCAGGAGCGTCCTGACGTGGACCGCGTCCTCTAGCGAACCTGTCCTGACCTGGTGGTTCTGGACGCCAAGTCAGCTGGTTGTGGGTTCGAGTCCCCCAGGGCCTACGGGTGGTGGGCAGGGGACATGTCCTCCGGCCTGTCGCACAGCGCCCGACCCGGGTTCGTCCGGGTCGGGCGCTGTGTGTCATGTGTGAGGGGTGGTGGTGCGGGTCAGACCCGGGTGAGGCGGACCGCCACCGTCTCGGCGACCGTCACCGCCCGGCCGTAGTCCGGGTCCGTCGCCGTGGCGTGGCCCTCGACCTCGACGTCCCCCTTCTGGAAGGGGACCGAGCCGGTCGGTACGGCCGTACCGGTCCAGGCGACCGGGGCGCCCGGGGTGCAGGACACCGACGTGGAGAAGGAACCGCGGATGAGGTCCCGCTTCTTCACCTGCGTGACGTTGCCCGCCACGGTCACCTGCACCGGCTTGTCGCAGCTGACCGTGCCGTGGAAGGTGGCCTTGCCGTTGAGGGAACTCGCGGTGCCGGCCAGGGCGATGTCGAGACCGAGGCCGAGTTCGGCCGGCGGGGCCGGGTTGTCGACGTGGACCTCGCCGCGGGCGGCCGAGGTGCCTCCCTCGCAGTGCTGCTCGAAGGTGGCGTCGAGCTTCTTCACATAGCCCTGGGGGCCGAACTCGACCGCGGAGACGGTGAAGGTGCCGGTGAGCTGGTTGCAGCCGCGGCCGTTGCCGCTGAGCGACAGGCCCGGCTCGGTCCCCTCGTTGAACGGGTAGCGGGTGGCTCCGGTGTAGGTCCCGGGCGTCAGCGTCCTGCCGGACGGCGCCGCGAGGTTCAGGGTCCACCAGTCGCCGTTCGCTCCGTCGACGGAGAGGGTGACCACCCCGTTGCCGGTGTCCCCGGAGACGTTCAGGTGGTCCTGGGACGAGGTGGCGTAGGCGTAGGACTGACCGCCGCTGATGTAGTCGCCCTCGTCGCCGCTGAAGCTGAAGGAGCCCTCGGTGACCGGCAGGGCGTGCGCCTCGGCGCCGGCGAGCAGGCCGGTGGTGCCGGTGGCCATGGCCAGTGCCAGTGCGAGGGTGGCGGTGGCCCGCGTCAGGACGCGTCTGGGCAGCGTGAGTTGCATGGATGTTCCCCCTGGTGTGTTCGCACACGTGTGCGCATGTTTCCGTCGGCGAGGTGAGTCTGCCAACCAGCGGGATGAGCGACAACTGTGTTTCAGGTGCGATGAGTTGAGGTTTCGGCCAACGCCTGATCCGTACTTCGTGGTCGCACCGGACCCCGCTTCTTTGTCACACCTTGATCAGACGTAGCTCCGCCCTTTGATCCGCCCACTCCGCGCCCTGCCTAGGCTTGGCCGTCTTGTGGATTTCGAGGGGGAGTTGAAAATGGTGCGACGAAGATCGATCGCTTTCGCCGGGATCGCCGCGCTGGTGCCGCTGGTCGCCTCGGCCGTTTCCGCGCAGGCGGCCTCGGGCTCGCTGGCCGTCACCACGCTGGGGCGGCACGGCGCCAAGGTCGCGACGACGGTCACCGTGGTCGCGGTGCCGTCCGGGCAGACGTACAGCGTGGCGTCGGGCAAGCGGATCAGCCTGCCCTCGGGGCGCTACCTCGCGATGACCGACATCTGGGAGCACGGCACGGAGGGTCTGGGCACGGACACCATCGGCGCCCAGGTCGTCCAGGTGTCCGGCAGCACCTCGGTCACGCTGGACGCGCGCAAGGGCAAGGCCGTCAAGGTCTCCCTCGACACACCCGCCGACGTGACCGAGGCGCCGCGGATCAGCGCGCAGGTGTGCGCCGGCACGGTCAGCAACATGCCGTCCGCCTTCAGCACCGGCGGCTGGAACTACCAGGGGTCGCTGTACGCCATCCCGAACTCCTCCCGGCTGCTGCAGTTCGGGTACATGGCGCGGTGGACGGGCCACGACAGCTACGTCGCCGTGAAGAACACCACCGGGATCCCGGCCGCGCCCGGCGGGTCGTACAAGCGGGCGAGCCTGGCCACGATGCGCTTCTCGGTGCGCAGTGGCACGCAGATGGCCCAGCAGCACGACACCGCGCTCCAGGCGACACCGAAGACCGACGACTGCACGACCGACCTGATGACCGAGGTCCGCGACGACAGGGCCCCGTACAGCGCCACCGTCCATGTGACGCCGGGGACCTGGCAGCCCCGGGACGACATCATCGCGAGCAACGGCGACGACGTCGGCGGCGGTTTCCCGAAGGTCAGGACGCTCAGGGCGGGCCAGAGCTTCACCCAGTCCTTCGGTCGGGCCGCGTGGAGCCCGATGCACTACCTGCCGATGATCGGGGGGAGGTCCGTCACCTTCATCCCGGACGCCCTGATCGGCGACCCCGACGTCGGGGTCAACGGGGCCGACCCGACGAAGGAGACGGTGGTCCTCAAGAAGGGCGGCACCACCGTCAAGAAGCAGACCCTGACCAACTGGGGTACCGGCGACGCCGAGTTCTCGGCGGGTATCCGCTCGGCCGCCTGGTACGACCTGAGCGTCGACGCCCATCGCTACCGTCCCGGCATCACCTTCCCCGCCGGCATGCTGTCCTCGCGCGTCACCCTCGACTGGCACTTCAAGGCCGACCCGGCCAAGTCGATGGTCGCGCCCGTCTTCATGACCCGCTTCCTGCCCACCGGCCTCAACAGCCGCAACCAGGCCGCGCCGAGCAGCACCACGACGGTCGATGTGAGCGCCGGTCGCGGTTCCCAGGGCCCGGATCTGCGGTTCACCCAGGTGACCGCCAAGTCCGTGCGGGTCTGGTCGTCCGCCGACGGCGGCAGGACGTGGAAGGCGGCGACGGTCAGGCACTCCGGCTCGACCTGGCAGGCGTCCGTCCACAACCCGGCCTCCGGCGCGGTCGCCCTGCGCTCCGAGGTGACCGACGCGGCCGGGGACCGCTCGGTGGAGACGGTCTACCGGGCGTACGCCCTCGGCTGAGGCCCGAGGCCCGAGGCCCGAGGCCCGCGGCCTGGGGCCCGCGGCCTGGGGCCCGCGGCCTGGGGCCCGCGGCCTGGGGCCCGAGGCCGGAGGCCCGAGGCCCGAGCCCCCGGGTCAGAACAGGTGGCGGTTCGGGGCCTTCGCGCGGTCCTCGTACCCGTCCAGCACCACCACGTCCACGCCCCGCGCGGTGAGCAGTCCCGTTCCGTCCGCCCCCGCCACGAACGTGTCCGGCTCCCGCCACGCCGTCACCACCCGGCGTACCCCCGCGTCCAGGATCAGCCGGGCGCAGGGGGCGGGGCGGGAGGCCCGGTGGGTGCAGGGTTCCAGGCTGGTGTAGACGGTGGCCGTGGCCAGGCGGGGGTCGTCCGCGGCGATCTTCGCCAGGGCCGCCTCCTCCGCGTGCACGACCGGGTCGCCGCCCTCCCTGGAGTGCCCGCGCGCCAGCTCCGTGCCGTCGGCGGCCACCACGACCGCGCCCACGCTGAACGCCGTCCGCGAGGGCGGGCACCGGTCCGCCAGCTCGCAGGCCAGCGCGAGCCACCGGTGGTCGGCGGCGGCGGGTACCAGGCCGGTGCCGGGGGCCGTGGGCTCGTAGCGCATCAGGACCACGTCCTCGATACGGCGGGTCTCCACGAGGCGCAGGCGGCCCGCCTGGTAGGCGCCCGGGCCGAAGAGGCGGGGGGCGTCCGGAGCGCCGACGAACAGCGGGGCCAGCACCAGCTGCACCTCGTCCGCCAGGCCCTGCTGGAGGAGCTGGGTGTGGATCCGGCCGCCGCCCTCCACCATCAGCCGCTCCACTCCGCGCTCCGCGTGCAGGTGCTCCAGCAGGCGGCGCCAGTCCAGCTCGGGGCCGAGCGGAACGATGTCGGCGGCGATCCCCAGCGCCCTGGCCCGCTCCGCGCCCTTGTCCGTCGTACAGACGAGCTTCTCGCCGCCCGTGTGCCAGAAGTTCGCGGCCGGGTCCAGCTCGCCCGAGCCGCTGACCGTGACCTTCAGGGGGTACGGCGGCTTCCCGGCGGCGGTGCGGGCCGCGCGGCGCGCCTCGGAGTTCACCAGCAGGCGGGGGTTGTCGGCGCGGATCGTGCCCGCGCCGACGAGGATCGCGTCCACGGAGGCGCGGACCTCGTCGACCCGGTCGAAGTCGGCCGGGCTGGACAGGAGGAGGCGGTCGGGGCCGGTGTCGTCGAGGTAGCCGTCGAGGGAGACCGCGGCGGAGAGGAGGACGTAGGGGTGGGGCATCGGGGCGGTCCCTCTCGGAAACGGAAGGCGGGGCTTGGTTCAAGTTTGAAGCAAACCTACACTGGGGGTATGACGACCCGCTGGCTCAGCCCCGACGAGCAGCGAGCCTGGCGTGCCTACCTCGCCGCCTCGCTCCTCCTGGAGGACACCATCGACCGGCAGCTCCAGCAGGAGGCCGGCATGCCCCACCTGTACTACTCCATCCTCGCCAACCTCTCCGAGACCCCGCAGCGGCGGCTGCGGATGACCGAACTCGCCGAGGGGCTGAAGATCACCCGCCCGCGGCTGACGTACGCCGTCGCCCGGCTGGAGAAGGACGGGCTGGTACGGCGCGAGAGCTGCCAGTGGGACAAGCGCGGCAGCGTCGCGGTGCTCACGGACGAGGGTATGGCGGTGCTGGAGCGGGTGGCGCCGGGGCACGTGGAGACGGTGCGTACCGCGCTCCTCGACCGGCTCACGCCGGAGCAGGTGGGCCAGCTGGAGGAGATCTTCACCAGCGTCATCGAGGGGCTCCAAGGGGATGAGGGCGCCTCCGGGGAGGTCCCGTGGCGCCGGCGGTCCTCCCCGTCGTGTTCGTGAGAAGTCCCGAGTGACGAGGGCCATAAAACCGTTGCTTCAAATTTCAAGCATGAGGTAGGGTCTCGATCAGTAGAACTGCTTCAAATCTGAAGCAGGTATGCCTACGGACCGGAGTACCCGCATGACCGACCTGCCCGCCGCCACCCAGCGCTCCCGCGTCCGCGTCCCGCTGCGCTTCGGGGACGGTTACCGCGTAGACGCCGAGCTCGTCACCTTTCATGGCCTGGCCGACGGGCAGGAGCACCTCGCCGTCGTCCTCGGCGACCCGGGACCCGTCCCGCTGGTGCGCCTGCACTCCGAGTGCCTCACCGGCGACGTCTTCGGCTCCGCCCGCTGCGACTGCGGTCCGCAGCTGCGCGAGGCCGTCGAGCGCATAGCCGAGCGCGGCGGGGTCCTGCTGTACCTGCGCCAGGAGGGCCGCGGCATCGGCCTCTACAACAAGCTCGACGCGTACGCCCTCCAGGACCAGGGTCTCGACACCTACGCCGCGAACACCGCCCTCGGCCTGCCCGAGGACGCCCGCGACTACACCGCGGCCGCACAGATGCTGACCGCGCTGGGGATCGGCGAGCTCGACCTGCTCTCCAACAACCCCGACAAGGCGGGCCAGTTGCGCGACCTCGGCATCGACGTCCGCGACCGCGTCCCCACCGGCGTCTTCACCACCGCCCACAACGTCCGCTACCTGCGCGCGAAGGTCCTGCAGACCCAGCACACGCTGCCGCTCGCGGAGCTGACGGAGCTGACGGAGCTCGGCGTCGGCTGAGCGCCCGTCACCCGGGCGGGTGCGTCGGACGGGCCAGGACGGTGAGCACCTGCCGGTGACCGCTGTCGCCCGGCGGGCGGGCTCAGCCGGAGGACGACGCACGCCCGCTGCCGGTCCGGCGAGTCCGCTCCCGCGGGCCGGCATCGAGAACCTGTTCGTCGCCCGGGCGACCCCGCCTGGCGCGAGCCACCCCGCGGATGGCGTACAGTAGTGAACACACCGACGCGGGGTGGAGCAGCTCGGTAGCTCGCTGGGCTCATAACCCAGAGGTCGCAGGTTCAAATCCTGTCCCCGCTACTCAAGGCTCAGGGCCGGAGTCCAGTCACTGGACTCCGGCCCTGAGTGTTTCCCCCGGCCGGGTCACCCGGCTCGCCCGCCCACGGCACCCGGGCAAACCTGGGGAGGTGGAGCAGGAGGGGCCGATCTCGCGGGCGCGCACCTTCGTCCGCGTGCTCCCGGCGCTGCTGCTCGTCGCCGGGGCGTTCTACGACTACCTCACTCCGGCGCAGTTCTCCGCCGCGCCCCTGTTCACCGCCGCCCCCCTGGTCGCCGCCCCGCTCTACTCGCGGCGCGGCACCGTCCTGACCGGCGCCGCCTCCGTCCTCGTCGTCCTCGCGGTCCATCTGCGCCTCGGGATCCTCCTGGAGACCGACGCCGTCACCGAACTGGTCACCGTGGTCACGGTCGCCGTCCTCGCGGTCCTCATCAACGTCCTCGTCCGCCGCAGCAGCGAACGGCTCGCCTCCCAGCGCGAGATCGCCGAGGCCGCCCAGCGGGCGGTGCTGCCCGGGCCCGCCGGGCGGATCGGCGGGTTCGACATCGCCGTGCGCTACGAGGCGGCCCAGGCGGACGCGCTCATCGGCGGCGACCTGTACGCGGTGCAGGACAGTCCGCACGGGGTACGGCTGATCGTCGGGGACGTACGCGGCAAGGGGATGGGAGCGGTGGCGGCCGTCGTGATCGTCATCGGGGCGTTCCGGGAGGCCGCCGAACAGGAGGCCACCCTGGAGGCCGTCGCCCAGCGGCTCGAGCGGGCGCTGGCCCGGGAGGTCACACGGCGGGACGGCGTCGAGGCCTTCGAGGGGTTCACCACGGCCGTCCTCGCCGAACTCCCGCACGACGACGGGGTCGTACGGATCGTCAACCGCGGCCACCCGCCGCCCCTGCTGCTGCACGGCGACGGCACGGTGCGCGCGCTGCCCGCCCGCAGCCCCGCGCTGCCGCTCGGCCTGGGCGACCTCGGCACCTGGCCCGACCGGGCCGAGGAGCACCGCTTCCGGGGCGGGGCCACGCTGCTGCTGTACACCGACGGACTGTCCGAGGCCCGGGACGGGCAGGGGCGGTTCTACGATCCCGAGGCGCGGCTGTGCGGCCGTGCCCCCGGTGAACCGGGCGCCCTGCTCGCCGCCCTCGCGGGCGAGGTGCGCCGGCATTCCGGTGGCTTCCTCACCGACGACATGGCGCTGCTCGCGGTACGGCGGCCGTACGGCGCCCGTCGTGACGTGGGGTGATCGGGCGACCGCCCTCCGCATAACAACTGACGCACCGTCAATGCCGGTGTGCCGCCTGAGGCAAGGTCAACTCGCCCGTTTTTAGCCGTTCATGGGTCGTAAGTCCTGCGGGATTTCGTTAACGATCAAGCGGAACGGCTTGGAATCGGGCCCCCGGGTCTATTAACGTTCGATAACGCAGCGCGGTCGTCCCAGCCGTCACAAGAGACGGCTCCGTGCTCACGCGCCGAATTCCGCAAGGGAACCGGGGAACCACCACTTGGGGTGAATCGCTCGTAGTCCGCCGTGTCAGCACGGCGGGTATACGCGCGTAGGAGACCTTCCTGCTCCGAACCCGTCAGCTAACCCGGTAGGCGAGAAGGAAGGAAAGGAGCGCGCCCACGTGGCGTCCAACCCGCCTGCCCCCGAGGCCCCGCCCGTACCACGCAGCACTCTCGTGTACGGCGGCTACCACGCTGACGACGAGGCCCCGCTCGGCGAGTGGAACCCGACCGCGGAGACCCTGGCCCCCGTACGAGGCCGGCACCGCGTCGCCAAGCAGCGTGGCGGGGGATTCGCCCGCAGCTCCACCGTTCTGGGCGTCGGTGTCATAGCCGCCGTCAGCGCGGGCGGGATGGCCAGCGCCAACACCGGCAAGCCGCCGGTCTCCCTCTCCATGCCCGACCTGGGCTCCGTGAGCTCGCTCATCTCGAACGACTCCGACTCCGCCGCGGACGACACGAGCGCCTTCAGCAGCGTCGGCACCACCACCGTCGACACCGCCCAGGGCGCCTCGGACGCCGGTGAGGCACTGCGCTCGCGCATCCTGGCCCAGGCCGAGCAGCAGCAGGACCAGATCGACACCAAGGCCGCCCAGGCCGTCGCGGACGCCGCCCAGAAGGAGGCCGACGCGGCCGCCGCCAAGGCGGAGAAGGACGCTCTGGAGAAGGCCGCCGCCGCGAAGAAGAAGGCGGAGGAGGAGGCCGCGAAGAAGGCCGAGGCCGCGCGCCTGGCCGAGCTCGCCAAGCAGTACACGCTGCCGACCTCGTCGTACACCATCACCTCGACCTTCGGTCAGGCCGGTTCGCTGTGGTCCTCCGGCTACCACACGGGCCTCGACTTCGCCGCCCCCACGGGCACGCTCATCAAGGCGATCCACAGCGGCACCATCACCGAGGCCGGCTGGGCCGGTTCCTACGGCTACCGCACGATCCTCACCCTCGACGACGGCACCGAGCTGTGGTTCTGCCACCAGTCCTCGATCAGCGTCAGCGTCGGCCAGAAGGTCGGCACCGGTGACGTCATCGGCCGCGTGGGCGCCACGGGCAACGTGACCGGCGCCCACCTGCACCTGGAAGTCCACCCGAACGGCTCGGCCGACGGGATCGACCCGATGGCGTGGCTGCGCGGCAAGGGTCTCAACCCCTGAGGTTCCCCCACGACGTGAACTCCGGCAGCCCTGACGACGTCCCCCCGACGTCAGGGCTGCCGGTGCGTCGGAGCGGGTGATTCCGCTTGTTTACGAGGACTTTGCGGCCACGCCGGAAGAGGGATCTCCGGCGCGGGCGTTGACGTATGGCATGACTTCTCTTCGCAAGCTCGGCTCCTCCGACCTCGAGGTCTTCCCGCTCTCCCTCGGCGGCAACGTCTTCGGCTGGACCGCCGACGAGGCCGCGTCCTTCGCCGTCCTCGACGCGTACACCGCGGCCGGCGGCAACTTCGTCGACACGGCCGACTCGTACTCGGCGTGGGTCGACGGGAACTCCGGCGGCGAGTCCGAGACCATCATCGGCAAGTGGCTGGCGGCCCGCGGCAACCGCGACGACGTCGTCATCGCCACGAAGGTCAGCCAGCACCCCGACTTCCAGGGCCTGTCCGCCGCCAACATCAAGGCGGCGGCGGAGGCTTCGCTGCGGCGCCTGGGCACCGACCACATCGATCTCTACTACACCCACTTCGACAAGCCGGAGATCCCCGTCGAGGAGATCATCGGGGCGCTGGACGAGCTGGTGAAGGCGGGCAAGGTGCGGGCGATCGGCGCCTCCAACATCTCCGCCGCGCGGCTGACCGAGTCCCTCGCCTTCTCCGACCGCGAGGGCCTGGCGCGCTACGTCGCCCTCCAGCCCCACTACAACCTGGTCTCGCGCGACACCTACGAGGGCGAGCTCCAGGCGGTGGCCGCGCGTGGGGGCCTGGCCGCGGTGCCGTACTTCGCCCTCGCCTCCGGGTTCCTCACCGGCAAGTACCGCCCCGGCGCGAGTGTCGACAGCCCGCGGGCCACGGGTGCCGGCAAGCACCTGGAGAGCGAGCGTGGCCGCAAGGTCCTCGCCGCCCTCGACGACATCGCCGAGTCGCACACCGTCCCGGTCGCCACGGTCGCCCTCGCCTGGCTCGCCGCCCAGCCGACGGTCGCCGCCCCGATCGCCTCCGCCCGCACGGTGGAACAGCTGCCGGCGCTGCTGGGGGTGGGGGAGCTGACGCTGACGGAGGAGGAGCTGGGGCGCCTGACGGAGGTGTCGGCCTGACCCTGGTGGTGACCGGCGGGGCCGTCCCCTCCCGACCTACGCTACGTCCGGTACGGGTTGTAGGCGGGGTACGGCACCGTCGGATGGGCGGCCTGGACGGGGTGGGCAGGCTGGATCGGGTGGTGGGTCGGGTGTCCCTGCTGGGCCGGGTGCACCGGTTGGGCCGGGTAGCCGTACACCCCGTACACCGGCCACGGCGGCGCGGTCACGGGTACCGGCGGTGCCGTCGCCCGTGCCGCGTGGTCCAGTGCCGGCCGGGCCACCTCCCGGCGCCGCCACAGCTCGTGCAGCAACTCCCGCTCCCGTACGACGAAGTCGGCGTTCGCCCGCCCGAGCCGCCCCCGGCGCCGCAGGAACGCCAGCGAGGTCGCGTACGCCTCGTACTGCGAGACCGCCCGCCCCGCGGGCCGCCCGCCGAGGTGCCGTCGCGCGTACTCCCGGGCCACCCGCCGCGCCCGCATCGAGCCCAGCACATAGGGCTCGGTCGGCGTCAGCCAGCCGGCGACGGCGTACGCGGGCAGTTCCTCGCGCACGGTCCTCAGCTCCCGTTGCCGCGTCCAGATGACCAGCCAGGTCAGCAGGGCGAACGCCGGGAGCATGAACATCGCGTACACCGCGAAGAACCCGAACTGCCCGAACGTCGAGGAGCCGTTCCAGGTGGCGTGCATGCCCATCGCGAGCAGCAGCCCGGACAGCGGGACGAGGATCCGCCGGACGCGCTGGCGTTCCGCCGACAGCGCGGAGATGCCGAAGCCGATGCCGGTGAGGACGGTGAACAGGGGGTGCGCGAACGGTGACATCACCACGCGCACGAAGAAGGTCGCGGCGGTGACGGAGGCGATGCCGCTGTCGCCGGTGAGCTGGTCGGTGCCGAAGGCGGTGCCGAGGTAGAGGATGTTCTCGGTGAACGCGAACCCGGTCGCGGTGACCCCCGCTATCACCACGCCGTCGACGATCCCGGTGAAGTCCCGTCTGCGGAACAGGAAGACCAGCAGAACGGCGGCGGCCTTGGCCGACTCCTCGACGATCGGCGCTATCACCGTCGCGCCGAGGGTGTCCGCGCCGGACGGGTCGGCGGTCGCCGTCGCTATCCATTTCGTCGCGAAGCTGTTGGCGATGATCGCTATCAGCGCGGCCGCGCAGGCGCCCCAGGCGAAGGCGAACAGCAGATTGCGCCAGGGCCCCGGCTCCACCCGGTCGAGCCAGCGGAACGCGGCTATGAGCAGCGGGACGGGCAGGACGGCGAGGCCAAGGCCGACCAGGAACCCCTGCGTGCCGGTCTGCTGCCGGACCAGGGCGAGGATGACGAGCCCGGACAGGGTGAGAAGCGTGATCAGCGCGCCGTAGCGCACCCACTTCCGCTGCCACCAGTGCGCATGCCGCAGCGTGGTACCACCGGTGGGGTCACCGGGGTGGTGCGTCGGATACGGGGGAAAGGTGGCCACAGCATTGACCTTAACGAGACGGAGGCGCCGCCCGCAGCCGGGCGGGACGCTCAGGCGCCGGTGGGGGGTGGTGCGGATCGGTCGGTTCGGTCGCCGTGCTGTACGCGGCGGAACAGCAGGTCGTTCACGACATGTCCCTTCTCCAGTCCCTGCCCCTCGAAACGGGTCAGCGGCCGGAAGTCGGGACGCGCCGCGAAACCGCCGCCCGCCTGGGTGTTCTCGAAGTCCGGGTGCGCGGTCAGCACCTCGAGCATCTGTTCGGCGTACGGTTCCCAGTCGGTCGCGCAGTGCACCAGGGCGCCGGGCCTGAGGCGGGTCGCGGCCAGGTCCAGGAACTCGGGCTGGATCAGCCGCCGCTTGTGGTGCCGCTTCTTGGGCCAGGGGTCCGGGAAGTAGACGCGCAGGCCGTCGAGCGAGTCCTCGGTGAGCATCTCGCGCAGCAGGATGATCGCGTCGCCGTTGCCGACCCGGACGTTGGACAGCTTCCGCTGCTCGGCGAGGTTGAGCAGATTGCCCTGCCCCGGGGTGTGCACGTCGACGGCGAGGATGTTGGTCCCCGGCTCGGCCGCGGCCATCTGCGCGGTGGCCTCACCCATCCCGAAGCCGATCTCCAGCACGACGGGGTGGTCGTTTCCGAACATCTCGCCGAGATCGATCACGCGCTGCCCGTCGATGTCGAGCCCCCAGGCGGGCCACAGCCGCTGCAACGCGTCCGCCTGCCCCGCCGTCACCCGGCTCCGCCGGGGCTGGAAACTCCGGATCCGCCGCTCGAAGTGCGACCCCGCGGGATCGGCACTGGGCCCGTCGGGAAACCGCGGCTCGCCCTTGGCCCGGGTGCGCCGGACGGAGACACCGGGGGCGTGCGCAGCGGACTCGCCGGGGGCGGCGGGCCGGGAGCGGGGGGCTTCGGAGGCGTTGAGGGAGTCAGACACAGTGGGGTCGATTTTACGGTGACCTCGGGGGCGCAGGCCCCGCCGGGCTGTGCCGACGGTCACGTCCGGGGCGCCGTCCGGTCCGAGCAGCCGACCGCGTCCGGGCCGTCCCCGGCTGGGCGACGGCCCCTTCGCGTGTCGCACCATACGCAAGGTGGCCGGCGGGCGCGCCGGGCCGCCACTTCCCGTCCGGGCGGCGCCCGCGCCGGTCACGCCGTGCGCAGTGTCTCCAGTGCGCGGCGGGCCACCTCGCGCCCGATCGGCAGGGACGCCGTCGCCGCCGGCGACGGCGCGTTCAGTACGTGCACCGCCCGCGCCCCCTCGCGGATCAGGAAGTCGTCCACCAGCGTGCCGTCCCGCAGGACCGCCTGCGCCCGTACCCCCGCGGGGGAAGGCACCAGGTCGTCCGGCGTCACGGCCGGCAGCAGCCTGCGTACCGCCGTGGTGAACGCCCGCCGCGACACCGACCGCCGCAGCTCTCCCGTGCCGTACCGCCAGTGCCGTCGCGCTATCTGCCAGGACCCCGGCCAGGCCAGCGTCGCGCCCAGCTCCCGGGGCCGTACGGTCCCCCAGTCGTACCCCTCCCGGGCCAGCGCCGGCACCGCGTTGGGTCCGATGTGCACCCCTCCGTCGATGCCACGCGTGAGATGCACCCCGAGGAACGGGAACGCCGGGTCCGGTACCGGGTACACCAGCCCCCGCACCAGCTCGGGCCGCGCCAGCGAGTAGTACTCCCCGCGGAACGGCACGATCCGCATCCCGGGCTCGTCGCCGGTCAGCCGCGCCACCTCGTCGCAGTGCAGCCCGGCGCAGTTCACCAGCACCCTCGCCCGTACGACATCCCCGGCGCCGGTCTGCACGGCGACCCCGAGCTCCGGGCGCCGGTCGATCCGGCGCACCTCGGCGCCGTACCGGATCTCCGCACCCGAGGCCTCGGCCAGCTGCCGTGCGACCCCGACGAAGTCGCACACCCCGGTCGTCCCGACGTGTATGGCGGCGAGCCCCTCCACCTCGGGCTCGTACTCCGCGATCTGGGCGGCTCCCAGCTCGCGCACCGGAATGCCGTTCTCCCGGCCGCGCTGGACCAGTCCGTGCAGCCGGGGCAGCTCGTCGCGCTCGGTCGCGACGATCAGCTTGCCGGTGACGGCGTGGGCGATGCCGTACTCCGCGCAGAACTTGACCATCTCGGCGGCGCCCCGCACCGCGTACCGCGCCTTGAGCGATCCCGGCTTGTAGTAGATCCCGCTGTGGATCACCCCGCTGTTGCGCCCGGTCTGATGCCGGGCGGGTCCGGCCTCCTTCTCCAGCACGACGACCCGGGTCCCCGGCGCGCCGCGCGTGATCGCGTACGCCGTGGACAACCCGACGATGCCCCCACCGATCACGAGCACGTCACAGTCGTAAGCGATCCCGGACAGCACCTGCACCACCTCCCACCCCCGATAGTGCACTGCACCACTGACAGTCACTTCAAACGCGGGGGGCGGTGCCGCTGTCCGGGACTCAAGCCGGAGCCATCAGCAGCGGCCGGGCCCGCTCCCGGAGCTCCACCACCTGCGGCTCGTCCCCGTACGGCTCCAGCCGGTGCAGAAGGTCCTTCACGTACTCGGTGGTGCGGGCCGAGGAGATGCGCCCCGCGACCTCCACCGCCCGCACGCCCTGCTCGCACGCCGCGTCGAGATTGCCCGACTCGAGCTCGGCGACCGCCGAGACCACGAGCCGCAGCCCGTGCGAGCGTACGAACTCCTCCGTCGGCTTCGACAGCGCCTGCTCCGTGAAGCGGCGGACCTGGCGCGGGGCCTTCAGGTCGCGGTAGCACTCGGCGGCGTCGGCGGCGAAGCGGTCGTAGGAGTAGAAGCCGAGCCAGGAGGGGTCGTTGTCCCCGTCCCGGGACCGCTCCAGCCACCCCTCGGCCGCCTTGAGCGCCGCCCCGGCCGCGGCGGCGTCACCCGCACGCGCGTGTGCCCGCGCCTCGACGAGCCGGAAGAAACTCATGGTGCGGGCGGTCGCAAGACCCCGGTTGCGCTCCAGCGCGGCCTGCGCGAGATCGACGCCCTCGTCGCCGAAGCCCCGGTAGGTCGCCTGCAACGACATCGACGCCAGCACATACCCCCCGAGGGGGACGTCGGCCGCCGCGCGGGCCAGTCGCAGCGCCTGGATGTAGTACCGCTGCGCGGCCTCCTGCTGGCCGGTGTCGAAGGCCATCCAGCCCGCGAGCCGGGTGAGTTCGGCGGAGGCGCCGAACAGGGCCCGGCCCACCTCGTCGGAGTACGCACCCAGCAGCAGCGGGGCCGCCTCCACCCGCAGGCACTCCGGCACCATCGACGAACGCCAGTCGCCGCCTCCGTACTTGGAGTCCCAGCGCCTGGCGTCCTCGGCGGCCTCCCGCAGCTTCTGCACATCGCTGTGGCCGACTTTGAGCGGTGCGCCGGAGCCCTCGGAGTGGTTCACCTCGCGCGCGACCGAGCTGTCGGCCGGGGTTATCAGCCACCGTGAGGCAGGCGTTGCGTATGCGCTCACTGCGAACGATCCGGCGAGGGACTGCCAGATGCCGCCGGTGCCGGCCCGGCGGCCGGCGAGGTCCAGGCGGTAGAGCTCGGTGGCCGATCTGACGGCCTGTCCGACGTCCCTGGGGAAGGCGAGGCCCACCTCCGGCGCGGGATCCGCGTCCGCCAGGCCGATCTCGTGGAGCGGCACCGGGCGGCCGAGCTTCTGGCCGATGGCGGCGGCGATGAGGTGCGGCGCCGCACCCTGCGGCACCATTCCCTTCGACACCCAGCGCGCCACCGACGTCTTGTCGTAGCGAAGAGTCAACCCGCGTTGAGCGCCAAGATCGTTGACGCGACGCGCGAGTCCTGCGTTGCTGATTCCCGCGAGGGCGAGAACGGCGCCGAGTTTTTCGTTCGGCCCGCGTTGCTCCCTGGACATGCGCCACCCCTCGACACAGACGGCTGCCGCGCTGGCATAACCACGCGGCATTCGTAAACCCAGCGTAGTTCGCCGCATCCCAAGCGTTAAGGGGCATTGTTCCGGATGGCGGGATTGTGGTCCGTACTGAAGTGCGGGTCCGATACGCGCAGTTGTGTCGTGCTCCGGCTGTGTGGCCGTGCGCCCGCCCGTGCGCTCTTCTCCGGCCAGCGGGGGAGCGCTTCCATGGATGCTGCGTGGGTCGGCCCGCTGTACTGGATCCAGTGGGCTGGGGGACACCGCCGCCTACATCCCCGCGGGCGGCGGAACGGCCCGGGGGGCGAAGTGGCGTCTCCCGGGCTGCGCGCCTGTCGTGCGGCGCGCGGACTGTGTACGGAGCGTGCGCGAGCCTGCCTCGATGCCGCCGATTTGGCTGAAAATCGACCCAGGTTCTCGCGGGTGATCTGCCCTCCTACCACGGCAGTTGAGGGCGCGTTAGGTGTCTTTGGGGAGCGTATCGGGGGCGCATTCGCGTCGCACGCCCCGTGCCCCGTACGGGTGTTCGCAGGCGTACGCGGGTGTTCCCGGGGGCGCGTTCCCCGCATCTCGAGCGACTCCACCGGCCCTCCGGCGGGCTTCCTTCATGGCAGCATGGTGACCGGTTCGAACGGTGCACTGGTTGTCCACAGCCTGTGGAGGCGTCGATGCGGTGGTTGGTGGGATGGAGCAGCACCGCCGCGGGTGTCTCCGGGATCGGGACGGCCGGGGCGACCGGAAGCGACGGCGAGACCGTGCACCCGGTGGGTTCGCACCTCCTGTGGGGTGACCCGGATCCGCTCTGGGCGGTCGGCGACTGGCGCCCCGACGAGGTGCGAGTGGTCACCGTCGACCCGCAGACCCGGATCGCGGTCCTCGGCACCTGCGGGGCCTCCGACGAACAGCTGCGGGTCGGACTGCTCGCCGCGCGCGGAGGGGCACTTCGGCATCTGACGGCCTGGTCGGGGGCGTACACGGCGGTGGTCCAGGTGGGCCGCCGGATCACCGTGGGCGGCGATCTGGCGGGCGCGCGGCCCGTCTTCTACACACCCTGGGCCGGCGGTACCGCCTACGCGACCGCGGCCCTGCCCCTCGCCGACCTCATCGAGGCCAACCTCGACTTCGGGCACCTCGCCGCGCTGCTCGCCGCCCCCGACGTACCGGCCGCGCTCCACGACTCCACGCCCTACGAGGGCGTACGGCGCATTCCGCCGGGGCACGCGCTGATCCTGCGCAACGGCGCGCGCGAGATCGCCGGCTACGACCCCGTCGCCTCCCTCGCGGTCGCCGCACCCACCGCCGACGCGGACAGCGCGGTCGACGGGGTGCGCGACGCGCTGGTCGAGGCGGTACGCGCGCGTCTGTCCGCGCCGCGCCATGTGCCCGACATCGATCCCGGTCCCGTGCCCGGCATGGGGCCCGCCGAACGGCGTGCCGCGCGCGGGATGCCGGTGCCCGGGATCGGGGCCGACCTGTCCGGGGGGCCCGCGTCGGGGACGCTCGCCCTGCTGGCCGCCGGGCTGCCGGGAATGCCGGGGACCGTCCTCGGGCACGGCACCGGGGCCGGCGAGCGGCTGCTCGCGGTCACCTTCAACGACCTCGCCGTGCGCGGGCGGGAGGCCGAGGTGGAGCGGGCGGGGGCCCTCGCGGCCAATCCCCGGCTGCACCACGTGGTGGTGACCGGCGGCGAGGAGACGCTTCCCTACGCCGAGCTCGACGGCCCCCTGACCGACGAACCCGGGCCGTGTCTGGTGACGGCGGCACGGCATCGGGCGCGGCTGGCCGCCGGCAGCGCCGACCACTTCACCGGGTACGGCGCCCGGCAGGTGCTCGACGCGCACCCGGCGCGCCTCGCAGACCTGCTGATGGACCGCAAGCGACGGCATCTGGTCCGGCCCGTCGCCGCCCTGGCCAAGGCGGACGGCTCCGTGTTCGTCCCCGCGCGCGTGTACGGCGCCGCGCGGAAGCTGGCCCGTACGCCCTACCGGGCCGGCCTGGAGATGCTGGCCGACCGGCTCATGCACCAGCGGTTCGACGAGCCCGGGGGTGCGGTGGGGGCGTCTCTCGCCGCGCTCACCTGGGCCAGACCCGGGCCCGCGGCGCGCTGGCTGACGGGTGAGGCGCTCGCTGAAGTATCGGTTCGCCTGCAGGGCGCCACGCACCGCTCCGGGATCGGCCCCGGGCAGCACCCCGGCGACTTCCGCGCACGTGCGGCACTCGCCCGCCACGCGTCGGACCTGCGCGTCCTGGAGCAGGCCGTGGAGATCCGCTCCCAGCGGCTGCACATGCCGTTCCTGGACAACCAGGTGGTGCGGGCCTGTCGTGCCCTCCCCGAGGCGCTCCGGGTCCGGCCGGGGGCCCGGGCGGACATCCTCCGTACGGTGCTGGAGGGCGCCGGCGTCTCCGAACTCCCACCGGGCTGGGGCGCCCCGTCCCACGCCTCCTCGGCCGCGGCGACCCGGACGGGGCTGCGGGTGGCGGCGGACTCCCTGATGTCCCTGTTCGGGACGCCGCTGCTGGCGCAGGCGGGTCTGGTGGAGGCCCGCGTGGTCCGCAAGGCACTCCGGGCGGCGGCGGAGGGCGAGCCCCTGCCGCTGGACGGGTTGGCGGACCTGGTCTCGCTGGAGCTGTGGCTGGGGCGGCTGCTGGCCCGGCGGGGGACGTGCTGGACGGGGACGCCGGCGCGGGCGCGTGCGGTGCCGGGGGGGATTCGGCCGGAGCGGGGGGCGTTGGGAGCGGGGGCCTCCGGCGGTTGAGCGGGTTCGGGTGCGGGTTCGGTGGGGGCGGGCGTTTTTGCGCAGTTCCCCGCGCCCCTGAATGCCTGCGGCGGCCGGTTCGGCTCCGGTGGGGGCGGGTGTAGCGCGTTCTGTCCGGTGGGTGGGTCGGGGGCGGGGGGGGGGGGGGGGGGGGGGGGGGGGGGGGGGGGGGGGGGGGGGGGGGGGGGGGGGGGGCGGGGGGGGGGGCCGCCGGGGGGCGGCCCCCCCCCC